>BTQZ01000004.1:0-130779 GCA_036986135.1 Anaerolineae bacterium
GCATCAACAAACCGCTGCAAATCGCTTTCGCGACAAATCGCCGCAATCGTTCCATCGACAAATCGCCGCAATCGTTCCATCGACAAGTCGCTGTAATCGTTCCATCGACAAGTCGCTGTAACGACAAACCGGCGAGGGTCAAATCCTCGCCGGTGATAAATGTTCCCCACCGTGCCGTGTGCTGCTCGGTTTTGAACCTGCTTCTGCAGGTGGGTCCCGGCAGATGGGCTCCGCCTTGGCCGAAGCCTATCGCGTACCCCATCGTAGCTCGAGTCCCCTATGTTTAATGTTGGCTCAAAACTTGGCGCAACATCACGTACACAGCAGGGGTTGGACTCTATATACCATGATCGGTCGGAGCCCGCAATGAACCCCGGGAATGGTGGATCCTCGAGTTCCGCACGCTTAATCGACGATTCGGATGTGTAGTTCCTCCAGTTGTTTGGGGTCGATCGTGGAGGGCGCCTCGGCCATCACGTCCCGCGCGGCCTGATTCTTGGGAAAGGCGATCACCTCTCGGATGTTTGGCTCCTTGGCCAGGATCATGCACAGCCGATCCAGCCCCGAGGCCACTCCTCCATGGGGTGGAGTTCCATACTCAAAGGCGGTCAGCATGTGGCCAAAGCGATGCCTGGCCGTCTCCAGGTCCAGGCCGATCAGCTCAAAGATCTTCTCCTGCATCCCCCGGTCGTGGATTCGGATGCTGCCTCCCGCCGTTTCTTCTCCGTTCAGGACGACATCGTACTGTTGGCCCCGAACCCTGCCGGGGTCGGAATCCAGCAGCGGGAGGTCCTCCGGCATGGGCGCGGTGAAGAGATGATGGCTCGGATCCCAGCGCTCTGCGTCAGGATCCCACTGGACCAGCGGAAAGTCGACCACCCAGCAAAACGCCAGCATGTCCGAACCATAGAGCTCGAGGCGAGCTCCCAAGTGCGCGCGGAGCCGGCTCAGCGACTCACGCACGATCTCCCGCTGGCCTGCCACAAACAGAAGCAGATCGCCTGGGTTCGCCTCCATCCGTTTGATGATGGCATCTGAGCGGTCGGAGGGTAGGAATTTAGCAAACGATGATCGGGGCTCGCCCGACTCCTGCGGCGCCAGGTAAGCCAGCCCCTGCGCCCCAAATGGCTTGATCATATCCGTCAATTCGTCGATCTCTCGCCGGCTGAAGTGCCCACATCCCTCGCAGTTGATCCCCCGCACCTCGCCTCCGCCGTCGACCGCCCCTTCAAACACCTTGAACCCGCTCCCCTCTGCCAGATCGGAGATATCCTTGATCTCTAAACCGAATCTCAGATCCGGGCGATCCGTGCCGAAACGATCCATCGACTCTTGATAGGTGAGGCGCGGCCACGGCTTTGCGAATACCGGTCGCTCAGGAAAAAGCTGCTCGACCAGCGATGAATAAACTCCCTCGAGCAGCTGCATGACATCCTCGCGCTCTGCGAAGGACATCTCGATATCTAGCTGCGTGAACTCGGGTTGACGGTCGCCGCGCTGGTCCTCGTCACGGAAACAGCGCGCGATTTGGAAGTACCGTTCGGTTCCGGCCACCATCAGCAGCTGCTTGAGCTGCTGGGGCGACTGGGGCAGCGCGTAAGCCTCCCCCGGGTAGAGACGGGATGGCACCAGGTAGTCGCGCGCTCCTTCCGGAGTGGCCTTAAACAGGATCGGGGTCTCGATCTCCCAGAAGCCGCGCGCTCCGAGTTCGTCCCGGATGAACTGGATCACATTGTGCCGGAGTTCGAGGTTCCGCTGCAGGCGTTCTCTGCGCAGGTCAAGATAGCGATACTTCAGGCGCACCATTTCGTCCACCTCTGACTCTTCGCTGATCGTGAACGGCGGAGTCTTGGCCGGGTTGAGGACTTCGAGTTCTTTGATCTCGACCTCCACCTCGCCCGTCGGCAGGCTCGTGTTTTGCATGCCCTCCGGTCGCGCACGGACCTCCCCCACGATATGCAGCACCCATTCAGAACGGACCTGCTCGGCGATGGCGTGCACCTCCTTCGAGAGCTCGGGGTTCGAGACGGTTTGAACCACGCCCGATCGATCGCGCAGGTCCACGAAGGTCAGCCCGCCGTGATCTCGCCTGCGATTGACCCAGCCGGCCAGCTCGACCTGCTCGCCCACGTGCTCGGCACGAAGTTCGCCACAGCCATGTGTCTTGAACATATTGCCTCCCTATAAAAACAACGCCGCCCGGAAGGCCTCTCGGGCGGCGGCGCAATTCTGGTTGAACTTAGCTAGCCTGCGCGCGTACCTACCCGATGGCTTTCGGGATTGTTATCGTTCGAATTGGCTCGGGTGTCCACACGCATCGCGGCGAAGATTATAGCATGCGGCGCAAATCTGCCTTCGCCTCGCCCCTCGTTCTGCTCAGACAGCACGATGGCAGAGTCCGCGTAAGCTGGGATCTTCCATAGCTTCACTATCCAACGCACAAAAACAAGGGCAGGCCATCATACCGGAGATGTGACAATGATCTGCTGCAATGGCCCGCGCGGGCCCATATCCCAGATGCTTTTATTCATCGAAAGCGGCTTTCACTATATAAAACCAAAGATCCTCGAGTCCGTCGCTTGACGGCACGGAAATATGCTGCTATGCTTTCGTACAATGAAAGTCACTTTCAATAGTCGAAAGTTTCACCGTTGCGTATTCTGCCCTTTTAGGACTTGATCCGTCGCTCCAATTCCGATGTCGCACTCGGTCGAATCAGATAGTGGATTCTCTTCGATCGATAGCTGCTCCGCTCTCAGGATCGCTACCGATGCGTGAGCTAGAGGATTGATTCCTACATTACTACCCGCCCGCGGGACGCAGGTTCGGAAGTGCGCCGGAGGCAAGAGGGGAGGATGATGCAAGAGACCCACAGCCGCTACAACATCCGTGTGCTCGAGCGAGCCATCGCGCTGCTATCGCTGCTCTCTGACGGCCAAGCGAAGAGGCTGCCCGAGCTCGCCGAAAGCATCGAGCTGAGCGAGAGCTCCACTTACCGGCTGCTCTCTACGCTCACCAGCCACGACTATGTGGCCCACGACAAAGGCAGGGGTGGTTATCGCCTCGGGCTGGCCTGTCTCGAGCTGGCCCGCGCCTATCAGGCCGGAAGCGACATGCGCCAGATCGCACTCCCGGAACTTGAAGCATTGCGAGATGAAACTTCCGAGACGGTGCACTTCGGGCTGCTCGCAGACATGGAGGTGGTCTACCTGGAAAAGCTACCCGGATTGCACGCCATCGGGATCATGTCCTCTCAGGTGGGTGGGCGATCACCCTCATACTGTACAGGCCTCGGAAAAGCGCTGATTGCCTACCTCGATCAGGAAGTCGTGAAGGCGCACTTCCACGGGCAAGCGCTTCACCGATTCACTCCCAACACCATTACAAACCTCGGCGAACTTATCCCCCACCTGGGTCGTATCAAGCAGCAAGGTTATGCCCTTGATATGGAGGAGCACGAACCGGAGGTCCGCTGCGTCGCGGCCCCGGTCTTTGAGGCAAGCGGCGAAGTGGTGGCGGCCGTGAGCGTCAGCGGGCCTGCCGGTCGAGTTAAGTCATTAATGGACGAGCAGGATTTAGTCGGCAGGACGGTGCGTGCCTCGCAAAGCATCTCACGGGATTTGGGATATATCGAGGCGCGAGCAGCTAGCGTATCCAGCAAGGAGACTGCGCATGGGTAAGAACGTATTGCCGCGTGAAGCTGTACCGGATCCAGAGATCGTGAAGGGTTTCGTGGATTTGCTTGAGATCTACAGCCCGTCTTGTGTAGTTGCCGATGCTCAAGAACGGGCGGGTGTCATGCACAGCGATATTCGTCCCCTGACCAAAAGCGTGCGTTTTGCCGGCCCAGCCCTGACCGTGCGGCTGGAGCCCGGGAATCAGGTGGACTGCCTCGACGCATTGTCGGTCGCCGAATCCGGCGACGTCATCGTCGTCGATGCCGCCGGCGAAACCGAAACCTCGATCTGGGGCGGGCTGATGGCCGGTCTTAGCCAGATGAAAGGCGTAGTAGGCGCGGTGGTCGACGGCGCCATTCGCGATACGGACGAGATCCGTGATCTCGGCTTCCACATTTTCTCCAAGGCCATCGTCCCACGCTCCACACACACCCCCTTCTCCGGCCGCATGGAGCCGCTTGAGATCAATGTTCCTATTCAGTGCGGCGGGGTGATCGTCAACCCGGGGGATATCGTCGTTGGTGATGAGGTCGGGGTGACGGTCGTGGCCTTGCCGGCCGCGGAGCGAATCCTGCGCGCGGCGCAGGAGCAAGCTGAAAAGGAAGAAGAGACCCGCAAGCGCATCAAGGAAGGGAAATCGGTCGAGGAGCTGCTGGCCGAGTTTGGCAGGTTGTAGCCGCGACGCTAGCCGCCCGGATCAGCTGGTGGCGGAGCGGAAAGCGGCCGGCGACCTGCGAAGACAGATGAGGAGAGCATATGACCGAAGTTGACAATCTGAGACGGGACCGACTCCGGGAGAGGATGACGGAAGCAGGGCTGGAAGCAGTCATTTGCAAGCTTCCGGAGAATGTCGTCTACCTGACTAACTACTGGCCCCACCATGGTTTTTCCGTCGCGGCTTTCACGAACGAGGGCCAGGCGGTGCTTTTCCTGCCTGAAATCGAGGAGGACTACGCCGACCCCGATTGGGCGGAGGTCTCTACATTTGGCTGGGGCCTGCTCAAGGACGGCGATCTTTACGATAGCTACGCTGCGATTCTGGACGAGATCAAGACTCGACTGAGGCTCAGCAATTCAAAGATCGGAGTGGAGCGCGATCTGGAGATCACCGGCCCCACCTATCGCATGGCAGAGCCGGTCGTGCCCGGCGGCCTTTGGTCTGACTTGTTGGAGCAGGCGTTTTCTAGCGCAGACCTGTCGGATGTGTCTGGCCTGATCGCCGGCGCACGGGCGGTCAAGACGCCCTATGAGCTCCAGAGACTGCGAACCGCAAACTCGATCGCGGAGATCGGGATGAGGGCCTTTGTCGAGCAGCTAACCTCGGGCATGACGGAGGTTGAAGTGGGGGCGCTCGTGGAAGCGAAGATCCGGGCCGAGGGCCCGGGGGTCGACGGCGCGCGGTTGGTGCGCCCTTCCGCAGAAGTAGGCGCCGGCCCGGTCGGCAGCACCAAAGGCACCCTGCTAGTGCCGTCCACAACTCGCGTAATCAACGAGGGAGACATCGTGATGGTCGAGCTGGCCACCGTGGTAGACGGCTACTGGTCGGATCTGACCTGGGTGTCGGTGGCGGGCGAACCGAACGATCGACAGCGCGAGGTATACAACGCGGTGCTCGAAGCCCAGCAGGCGGCTGCATCCAGGATGGTCGCAGGGGCATCCTTTTCGGACCCGGACAGTGCCGCGCGGAAGGTGCTCGACAGCGCGGAACTGGGCGAGTATTTCGTCCATATCACGGGCCACGCGGTCGGCTACCGTTATCACGAATTCATCCCGTTCCTCATGCCCGGCGCCGAAGGCACGCTGGAGCAGGGGATGGTCAGCAGCGTGGAGCCGGGCGTGTACATCCCGAATTTCGGCGGCATCCGGATCGAAGACAACGTAGCCGTGGGCGCGGAGGAACCGGACTTCCTTTCGACTCCCCGCGAGCCCTGGTAGGCAAGCCGGGGGATCTCCGCTGATTGCGCCAAGATCAGCGGCCCATGGTCCATTTGTAGGAGAGGAACCATGAAACTAGAAGGCAAGGCGGCCATAGTGACCGGCGCCGCCAAGGGAATTGGCTGGGGGATCGCTAAGGTATTCCTCGAGGAAGGCGCGCAGGTCGCGCTCGTTGACTGGGACGTGGAGACCGGAGAAGCCAGCACGGCTACTTTCAAGGAAGCAGGCGGTGAGGCGATCTTCATCGAATGCGACGTATCCAACGAAGAACAGGTCAAAGCCATGGTCGCTCAGGCGGTCGAGGCCCTCGGCGGGCTCGACATTCTGGTCAACAACGCCGGAGTAGGTATCTACACGCCGGTCCTTGAGACTAGCAGCGAAGACTGGGACCACTGCCTGGCGGTGAATCTCAAAGGCGGCTTTCTGTGCTCCAAATACGCCATCCCACACATGCAAAAGGCCGGAAAGGGCGCCATCGTCAACATCTCTTCCGTCCACTCTCACGCCACCGTTAACGGAGTGGCTCCCTACGCGGCCTCTAAGGGCGGACTGACCGCCCTCACGCGCAACATGGCTATCGACTACGGGCCGACGATCCGCGTGAACGCGATCGCGCCCGGCTGGGTGCTCACACCGTTGATCCAAGGAATTTTCGACAGCCATGACGATTCAGCCGAGCAGCAGCGCCTGGTAGAGGAGCGGCAAGTCATGAAGCGTATCGGCCGGCCGGAGGATATTGGCTATGCGGCCGCGTTCCTGGCCAGCGACGAGTCAAGCTTCATCACCGGCACCCAGTTGTTCGTGGATGGCGGCCTGACTGCGCAGCTCGAATCCTGGTAGGGGCACGATGATGCCGGCTGTCCCATACGACATTACGACCGATGATTTGTCGGCCTTTGAGGGATCGAGCCCTGCCTTCGTTGGTCTGGGCGAAACGATGCTGCGCGATACGCCGGATGACCTTGAGCGGCCGGAACGTACTCGGCGCGTGCTGCTGTCGTTCGCTGGCTCCGAATTCACCCTGGCGGTCGCACTGGCTCGTTTCGGAATTCCCTCCGCCTACGTTACGCGCGTTCCGGATAATCCTTACGGGTGGCTGCTGCGCGAAACCGCGCGTGGTCAGGGCGTGAATACCGACTTCATCGCCTGGGCGCCCAAGGCTGAACCCATGGGTCGCTTCATTTACGAGATCGGGCGCACCCCTCGCAAGAATACCGGCTGGTATCAGCGCATGTACTCAGCGGCCAGCCGGCTCGGCCCAGGCATGGTGGATTGGTCTGTTGCGCTCAAGGATTGCCGGCTGTTCCACACATCGGGGATTACGTTCGGCTTGGCAACCCACAGCGGTTACGAACAGAATTACCTGTTGGACGCCTTTCATGAGGCGATGCAGGCCAAGCCAGCGGGCTGCCGCATCGGACTCGACTTCAACTACCGGGCCACTCTCTGGAGTCCGGAGCAGTGCCGGGAGATCATGACACCGCTCATCACCGAGCACGTGGACGTCTTCGTCACCACCATCGAGGATATGGCCAAGATCTACGAAATTGGTTGTGGCCAGTACAACTCGGAACAAATCGTGAAAGGCGATATCGGTGAGCTCCGCGACGAGGACCTGCGAGCCTTTTGCTCGGAGTTGGCCGAGCGCTTCGAGGCACAGATCGTCGCCATCACGATTCGTTACCCGGATACATTCGAGCAGCATCGGTGGGAGTCGGCCGCCATGGATCGAGACGGGCGCTTTGTCCGTTCCCCTGCTATCCGACCCATCACGCTATGGGATCGGCTTGGCGGAGGTGACACTTGGAACGGCGGCTTTTACTACGGATTGCTCACCGACGGGTTCGACTCGGCCGGCATTCAAAAAGGGCTTCTTGTTGGAGACGCGGCCACCCGGCTGAAGCAGACCCTAATGTTCGATCTTCCGATCGTGACCAAAGCGGAAGTACAGGCATTGCTTAATACCGACGTGCTTGGAGGCGGAAAGCGCACGGTGCGTTGATTAGCGTACCGCTGTTGATCATGAATGAGAAGGGAGGTGGCCGGCGCTGAGACTCTGAGGGTTAGGCTACCAGTACCTCTGATTCGATTCCGCGGTGAGGAGAAGAAGAAAGGAACTTGAATGAAATACCGAATTCTCTTGTTTTTGGCTTTCGCCCTAGTTCTGGTAGGGTGTAGCACAGCTACCACAACGGAGGAAGCCGCGCCGGCAGAC
Source organism: Anaerolineae bacterium (assembly GCA_036986135.1). Classification (GTDB taxonomy): domain Bacteria; phylum Chloroflexota; class Anaerolineae; order Anaerolineales; family E44-bin32; genus JADFRG01. The sequence continues at coordinate 7,828 of BTQZ01000004.1, forward strand.
GACGCGGCCGAGATACCGGCCGGCGCATACTCCGCGCCGGAACCGGCGTATGACCCGGTGCCGCTCGAGCAAGGCGCTCAAGCTTCGTGCGCCGCTGTGAGCTACGACGGCAGCTCGCCGGCCACTATCGCCTATATGCCCCCGGCAACGGAGTTTAATTACTACATCGCCATTGGTGCCGGGATAGAAGACGCCGCTGGAGACCTAGGGGTGGAGACCTTCATGCTCGCCCCCCAGAGCGGCTCCGACATCGAGGGGCAGATGGGAATGATCCAGGATGTGCTGACCCAGGACGTTGACGCGATCATCCTATCCACCCACGACGAATTCGCAGCTGAACCGCTTGTGAGACAGGCCGTGGAGGATGGGGTGGCGGTGATTATCGTCAACTCCGATATCGCCAACTTCCCCACCGCGGTCAACGGCGTGGTCGGCTACAGCCAACGCAGAGGCACCTTTAAGGAAGGCATGTATACCGTCGGTTTGGTCGGCGGCGAGGCCAAGGTCGGGGTGCTGGAAGGGCTGCCAGGCTACCATTCCACCGAGCGCATCGGAGGATACCTCGACGCGTTCGCCGACTATCCGGGCATGGAAATCGTGGCCAGTCTGCCTACGGCTTGGAACGTGGAAACCGGCAACACGGCCATGATGGACCTGCTGCAGGCCAATCCGGAGATCGAAGTGGTGGTCACCGCCAATGACTACATATCCATCGGTGCCGCCCGCGCCGCAGAGGCGTTGGGACGCGAGGACGTGATTATCCTCGGGAACGACGGCGATACGACCGGACTGGAGGACATCGCAGCCGGTCGCTGGCAAGCCACAGTCAACACGACGCCTTACCTCATGGGCAAAGTAGCGCTCCAGGTGGCGGTGGACTGCCTGAATGGGATCTATCCAGGCGGATGGACTGAGACGCCAACCGTCATCGTCGATGCTTCAAACGTCAACCAGTTCCTTTGCCGACCGGAAGTCCTCAATCCTGCTCCTTCGAAGGATTACCCTTGCAATTAGGAAGGGTTTGAGGCCAAGCGAATGGCAATTCCCGGCCGCGTCCTCAGGCGCGGCCGGGCGTGCCAAACCCTGAAACCCTTGATTTCACACGACTCACAAGATAGCCGCCCGCTCTGGGAGCTGCGAGAGATCTCAAAGGCGTTCCCCGGAGTGCAGGCTCTCGACAAGGTCTCGCTCTCCCTCCGGCAGGGGCAGATTCACGCTTTGCTTGGAGAGAATGGAAGCGGAAAGACCACACTCGCGAAATGCCTGGCGGGCGCCCATCAGCCCGACTCCGGAGAAATGTTGCTACAGGGCGAACCCGTGGTTCTGGATCACCCTCTCGACGCAGTCGCGCATGGAGTGGCCACAATCTATCAGGAGCTCTCCTTGGTTCCAGCGCTCACCGTCGCTGAGAACATCTTTCTGGGGCGTCCGCTGACAAAGGCCAAGACTGGTCTGATCGATTGGGAACAGATGCGCCGGATGACCCGGGTTACGCTCCAAGAGCTTGCGATACAGATGGATCCCGATGCGGTTGTGCAGAGCCTCTCCGGGGCCGAACAGCAGCTCATAGAGATTGCCAAAGCCATATCGCTGGAATCATCCTTGGTCATCATGGACGAGCCGACGGCCGCACTCGGTCTCGCCGAAACCCGACGCCTGCATGAGCTAATTCGCAGACTTACCAAGCGGGGCAAGGCCATACTCTATATCTCCCATCGACTGGATGAAGTCTTCCAAATTGCCGATGTCATCACGGTGCTCAAAGACGGGCTTCGCATCGACACGAGCCCGCTGGCCGAGCTGGACATGAGCGATGTGGTGCAGATGATGGTCGGGATCGATATCGAGCAGCACTACCCGAAGGAGCACAACGCCCGTTCGGAGGTCTGCCTTCAGGTTCGAGACCTCGTAACAGAGAACGGCGTAAATGGGGTCAGCTTCGACGTTCATGCTGGTGAGGTCTTTGGACTAGGCGGAATGGTCGGCGCCGGCCGAACAGAAATCGCGCGCGCCCTCTACGGGGTGGACCGACTAGAGGGCGGTACCATGCAACTGTTCGGCAAGTCCGTTCGGTTCTCCGCGCCCACGGAAGCGGTCGCGGCGGGAGTGGGGCTCGTTCCCGAGAACCGGAAGGCTGATGGCTTGTTCTTCAATTTTGAGGGTCCGCCAAATATCACCATTTCGCGCCTGAGGACCCTTCTTCGTGGACCGTTTCTGAGCCTTGTCGCCGAGCGACAGGCGGGCAGGGAGTACGTCGACCGCCTCCGCATCACGCCCACCTCCCTCGAACGCACGGTGGAGTTCTTATCCGGCGGCAATCAGCAGAAGGTCGTGATTGCCCGCTGGCTCTTCTCCAAGGCCAAGCTCCTAATTCTCGACGAGCCGACTCAGGGAGTGGATATCGGAGCCAAGTTGGAGGTCTATCGGGTAATCAATGAACTGACGGAGCAGGGAATTGGCATCATACTCATCAGCTCCGACTATCCGGAACTCCTGGCAATAAGCGACAGGATCGCAATCATTCGAGATGGCCGCATCCTGCATGTCGCACCTGCAAATGAGCTCAACGAATACAAACTTCTTTCAATCGCCTCAGGGGCCGATGCCAGCAACGGCAACGGAACCCTCCACATGTGAAGGCGCAGGTATCCGATAGCTAGCGCACACGAATAGAGAGGGAGAGCGGTTTGGAAAGCCTTGCCAGATTCTTTCGGTCGCCCATCGCTGGCCCGCTGAGCGCATTGATCTTGGCGGTCATAGTCGTTTCACTATCCACAGATCGCTTCTTTACGGCCCAGAACCTGGCAAATGTCTCGCTACAAGTGAGCGGCGTGGCGATCGCCGCCATTGGGAGCACGCTCGTCATTCTAACGGCGGGCATTGATCTCTCGCCGGGTTCGCTCGTGGCCCTGACGGCCTCCATTCTTGCCGTGCTGGTGAAGATTCTGGGGCTGCCCTTACCCTTGGGGATTGTGCTGGCGCTGATCATGGGGGCAGGGCTTGGAGCCGTCAACGGAGGACTAGTCGCCTACGGCCGGATCCCTTCCTTTATCGCGACCCTGGCAACTTTCAGCATATTCCGGGGATTAGCATTCTTGGTTACTAAGGGGACTCCGATTTTCTCGATTTCTCCAAATCTGGATCGCCTCTTCTATGGTCGGATGGCAGGGATACCCCTACCGGTCATTTATGTCGCGGTGTTGTACAGCATTACCTTTGTGTTTCTTAAGTACACAAGCCCTGGAAGGGCCATCTACGCGGTGGGAGGCAACGAGTCCGCTGCGCGGCTCTCGGGCATCCAGGTCAAGCGGATCCACCTGCTGGTCTTCGTCCTAGCAGGCCTGACGGCCGCCATTGCCGGTGTATTGATCGCGGCCCGGTTGAATTCCGGCTCACCGAACTACGGTGTGGCCATGGAATTAGCTACCATCGCGGCGGCAGTGATCGGCGGAGCCAGCTTGGCAGGAGGCGAGGGCAACATCGTGTCTACACTATTCGGCGCGCTGACCGTAGCTGTAGTCCAGAATGGATTGAACCTGAATGCCGTCCCTGCTGCTTTCCAGAACATTACTTTGGGAGTGATCATCGTCCTGGCCGTCGGAGTGGATATGTGGAGCGGCGACGTAGGACGCGGTTTATCACGAGTCTTTTCTTTCCGACGAAAGGAAAGCGGCTAAGACCGATTTCACGCGGACCAGCACCGGGTCGGGCATAATTCCATTTGGTAGTGATGGCATACCGGTTATTGGCCCGTCCAGCAAGCGGAGCATCAGGAGGTGACTTTACCAATGTACACGTATGGAAGATCACAGGGCTGCCGCATCAGCCTCGACTATGCGTACAAGGGCATGCGCATTGCGTACCTGGAGAATGAGCTGCTGAGGGTCGGAGTGCTGCTGGACAAAGGCGCGGATATCTTCGACTTCACCTACAAACCATCCGATCTGAATTTCATGTGGCACTCACCCATTGAGATGCGCCGACCCTTCACGGCCACGAGCGCGCTTCCCGAGGGTGCATTCCACGATTACTATTACGGAGGCTGGCAGGAGGTGCTTCCCTCCGCCGGCTGGGCTTCCGACCCTTATCTGGGAACCTATCAAGGACTGCATGGGGAGGTATCGCTGCTTCCCTTCCAGGCCCAGATCGTGGAAGACCTGCCGGAGCGGGTTTCGTTGACGGTAACTGCTCGCACCTACCGCTCTCCGCTCAAGCTTCAGCGAACGATGAGCCTCGAAAAGGACCGGCCGGCATTGCTCATTCAGGAACGGCTGGAGAACGAAGCTCCGGTGGAGTTCGCGATCATGTGGGGGCATCATCCGGCCTTCGGCGAGCCGTTCCTAGACAGCAGCTGCATCGTCGAGACCGAAGCTTCAGAAGTGGAAGTGCTCGCCTATCACGACAACGGGCTATGGGAACCCGGCAGTGGCTACGAGTTCCCTCAGGTCATGAACCGAAGGACGAACGAGCTGCAGGACGTCACCCAGGTGCTGCCGCGAGATACCGGTTCCGTCGATGTGGTGTTCTTCAAGGATTTGAAGCAAGGCTGGTACGGGCTGACTAATCGGGACAAGCAAGTCGGTTTCGGAATGGCCTGGGACGCTCAGCTCTTCAAGTACCTGTGGATGTGGCAAGTCTATGGAGGCCACGACGACTACCCCTGGTACGGGCGCACCTACAACTGTGCGCTGGAGCCATTCACCAGCTATCCACCTGCGGGTGTGAAGAATGCGATTGAAAACAAGACCGCATTGATAATGAAACCCGGGCAGGTCATAGAAACGGAGTTGGCCGCGGTCGTCTACGAGGGCTCCGGCGTGAAAGCTATCGGCGTCGACGGCTCGATCGAGCCGAGATGAGGATATGGCGATGAATAAGGATCAAGCACTGAAGATCGTTCTGGACACTGGAGTCATCGCCATTATGCGCGCCAAAAGCAGCGATCAGCTGCTCCAGGCCGCAGACTCGATCAGGTCAGGGGGGGTGCAGGTCATCGAGGTCACGATGACGACGCCGGGCGCGCTAAAAGTAATCGAGGAGGCTCGTGCTCGCTATGGGGAGGAAGTGCTCTTCGGTGCGGGGACCGTGCTGGACGCGGAAACGGGACGGGCGGCGATCCTGGCCGGCGCGCAGTTTATCGTCGGGCCGACGCTGGATGTGCCGCTGATCGAACTGTGCCACCGCTACTCGATTCCGGTGATCCCAGGCGCCTTCACGGCCACCGAGGCATTGACCGCATGGAACGCCGGGGCAGATCTGATCAAGATCTTCCCTGCCGGCGTCGGCGGTCCTAAGTATTTCAAGGCGATCAAGGCGCCCCTGCCGCAACTGAAGCTTTGCCCCGTCGGCGGCGTGAATCTAGATACCGCGGCGGAGTTCATACGAATGGGAGCAGATGCTTTAGGGGTCGGCAGCGCGCTGATCAATCAAAAGCTGCTCGACGAAGGAGACTTCGACGCACTTGCAGCGCGCGCACAGCGTTTTCGGGAAGAGGTCGGTAAGGGAAGATCGAGCTAGTCCAGGTTCTCCTCAGGAGGCTCCGTACTGCGCAGTGAAGGCCCAGGAGGCCTTCATTGCGCGTCAGTGAGTGCGAGGATCATTCTAGCTGGCGAAGCCGCTCCATGTCCTCAGGCGTGTCCACGTCCAGCAATATTGAATCGTCCCATTCCACAAAATCAGGTTCAAATCGCCGGAAGATCGCCCTTCCCCCCTGATCGCCGCTGAGCGAGAGGAGATCGGAATAGGTCATCCGGTCGAACAACACTGGATTGGCCCTTCGCCCTCCGGCCCAGGTTGCGACCAATGGCGCCAGCGTCTGGCGGTGGCGCCCAATAAGGGCTCGGACTAGATCCGGACCCACGAAGGGCAAATCGGCCAGCAGGAAGACGGCGCCCTCGGTCCCCTCCGCAACTGCCTCCAGCCCAAGCCGGACCGAGCCGCTCTGACCCGCACTCCACGCCGGGTTTTCAACAATGTCGATCGCTTCGCCCTCCAGGGCTTGGCGCAGTTCGTCCGCCGCACCGCCGGCAACCACAGCGATTGGAGCCAGGCCGCCTTCCGCTGCCGCGCGCACCGCGTGCCAGACCAACGGGTGGCCTCGCCACTGGATCAGCTGCTTCGGCTCACCCAACCGCGAAGAGCCGCCGGCCGCAAGCACTACCCCCGCCACGCGCCCGTGCACCTCCCGCACGGGATCGTCTTCGATCAATGAGGAGAGTACGACGGATTGGATTCGGCGGGTCTCCAACAGGGCCTGCGCGATCTGACGCCCCGGTTCCTTGGTGGAGCCATCGGCCTTGTTGAGCAGGACCCGGACTTCCGCGCCATCCGGTACCCCCTTCAACCCTCCCTCCTCCGCCGCAAGTACCGACGCCAGCTCGATCGGACCAATCTCGGCTTCCCCCGGCGTATCCAGCATGGCCGCGACCAGCTCCGGCCGGTGCACGGCCTCAGACTCGATCGACCGACCCAACGCATCCAGGCCCGCCATCGGGACCAACAGATCGGCAAACTTCGGGATGGCCGGCTCGTGCTCGGCAGGCGCCTTCAGGCTGCGCCCTTGGGCACCATCGGCCTCGATTAGCAGTACCGTGCCACCCTCGGAGGCGAGGCGGTGAAGCCGTTCTAGCGTGTCATCGGTGGGTGAGATCCACTTGTCCTCGACCGCCGGGCCGGTAACGAGCACGGATCGGTGCTCCATCAGCAGGTCGGGAAGCCCGGCAATCTGCCCTTTGGAGGGCTCGATGAGATGCAGATTGGCCAGGTCGCGCTGGTCGTTCCCGAACCGAGTGGTGGTCGTAATCAAGAGGGAATTGGGCTCCGAGTTGGAGGTCTGCGCGATCTCCTGCGCCAGCCGGCGGATGGCGCTCGTCTTGCCCCCGGCTCCCGTAAAGGCGACCGCGAGACCCGGCGCGATGCGGAGCGCTCTTCTTAGCTGCATGCCATGGGGCTTTCCCTTCGAAGCTCTCTTTAGGTGGAAGAGGCAGCCAGCTGCTGTCGGATGGCGCGTTGACTGAGCAGCGCCTCCAATACGCCGCCTCCGACCGCCAGCGCCTTGTCCGATATCAGGGAACAGATTGTGACGTCACCGCGCGGGTCGAGATCGCCAACCTTCTCTCCTTCGTTGACCTCCAGGCCAGCATGCAGCAAGCCCCGCAGCGCACCCGCAAATGGGGCCGTAACCACGCTTCCATTCACCTCGGCTAGCCGCTCACCCGCGCCCACCAAGCTGCCAATCTTCGCGGTTGCCTCGAAGACGCCCTCCGCCGGCGCCCGGAGCACTCGATCGACGCCCCGGCCCGCCACCGGGTCGGGAATTCCCGTGTCCGCTTCTGCGGAGCCTTCCCAGTAAACCCGGCCCATGCGATGACCGCGATTGGTCTCAACGACAGCATGAGCGTGGAACCCGACCGTGAAGCCTGGGCCAAGGCCGACCACAAAAGGCGCTGCACTCAGATCTAGATCGGGTTCCGCTTTCGTCATGCGCGCATCCACCAAGGCCGCGGGTTCCAGATCATTCCGGATTGATGCAATTGGATCGACCAAGACGGGGATCGCGCTCCGACGGAGCACAGCCGAGGCTTGTGCAGCGTCGCCAACCCGCTCCCCACGCAGATCCTCGACGGCGACCGAGCCCGTGTAGACCGCTTCCGCCAGTGACACCAGTCGTCGCACCGCCCTCGGCTGCTCTATCTCGGTGACCACGACTCCGAAGCCGCCGCGCCAGAGACGAGCGGCAACTCCGGTGGCGAGATCGCCCCCACCGCGTAGAAGGATCAGAGGTGCTCGATGGGTCATGGATTCCTATCGGGCTGCGATTTGCTTACCGGTTCGGCGAAAGCGGTGGGCGCTCCACCCCTCTGGCCTGGCGGCGGTGGCGCGATTTCAATCTCCCTGGATGCCCCACAGCACCCGCTCCGGAGTGAGCGGGAACTCGTCAAACCAGACCCCTGTGGCATCGTGAACGGCGGCCACAACCGCCGGCGTCAGCGGTATGAAAGGCATCTCGGCCATGCCGCGCACTCCCCACGGGCCCCCAGGATCTTCATATTCCAATATGACGGATTGCACGCGCTCGGGGATGTCCAAGATACCTGGGATGAGATAGGTCGAAAAGAGCCCGGTCTGGACTTCGCCTCCCTCTTGACGAAAGTCCTCCAATATCGCATAGCCGGCCGCCTGTACGACGCCGCCTTCGATCTGGCCGCGTACGCCCTGTGGATTGACCACTCGCCCGACGTCGTCAGCGCAGGTGACGTCCAGTATACGGACCGCGCCCGTCTCCGTGTCGACTTCGACCGTTGCAGCTTCAGCCACGTAGCCATAGGCGAAATTAGGTTCAGTTTGGCCCGTCTCGGGATCGAATGGCGTGGTGGGAGGCGGCCGATACTGGTATTTGGCGATGGCCGGGCGATCCTCGTCCTGCCACTTCACCAGCGCCGCTTCTACTGCGCCGCGTATAGCATGGCCCGCCATAAAGGTCATTCTGGAGGCAGAGGATGAGCCGGAGTTTTCGCTGGTGGCTGTGTCCGAGGGGTCGAGCCGCACCCTGCTAAGCGGCACCCCTGCCGCCTCGGCCGCCATCTGCACTAGGACCGTGTGAGCCCCCTGTCCGACCTCGGCACCGGCATGGCGCAGGACAACTTCTTCAATCTCTTCACCCCCATGAAGCTCAACTGTCGCCCAGCACTGCTCCGGAAAGCCGAACGAGAAACCCACATTCTTGAAGCCGCACGCCACGCCGATCCCTCGGCGCAGGTGGGGCTCAACGGGTTGCTCCACATCGGGGGCGACCCAGCCGTCGCTGGTTCTAGCCCACCCCGCATTCTCCGCGCAGCTTTCAATCACGCGATCCATTGTCACGCCCTCGGGAAGCGGCGATCCGACGGAGAGCAAATCGCCTTCCTTTAGTACATTGCGGGCGCGCAGCTCAACCGGGTCCATGCCCAGCGCGACCGCCAGCTTCTCCATTTGCATCTCGGCCGCGAACGCCGCCTGCGGCCCGCCGAAGCCGCGAAAGGCTCCGCCCGGGATGTGGTTGGTATAGACCGAGTAGGCATCCACCTTCACGTTGGGGACACGGTAGGGGCCGGTACACATCAGCGTTGCGTTACCCAGCACCTTGGTCGAAGTGCTAGCATAGGCCCCACCGTCCTGGATGACCTGTACTTCCGCCGCCAGCAACTTGCCTTCCGCGCTCGCTCCCCATTTGGAACGCAGAACAAATGGATGCCGCTTGTGGTGGCCGTGGATGGACTCCTCGCGCGACCAGATGATCTTGACCGGACGATCAATCCCCCGCTCGTGCAGCCGCCACGCCGCCAGCGCCAGCACGATCTGCACCGACATGTCTTCCCGGCCGCCGAACGCGCCGCCGACCGCGGCGTATCTCACGCGGACCTTGTCCACTGGTAAATCCAGCGCGTGTGCGATCTCCTCCTGATCCTCATGGGTCCACTGGCCAGCTACCTGGACCGTCACCCGGCCTTCATCATCGATATAAGCCAGTCCGGCCTCCGGCTGGAGATAGGCATGCTCTTGAGCTGGAGTGCGATATTCGCTCTCGATCACTACCGCCGCTTCGGCAAAGCCCGCCTCGACATCACCCTTCCGAATGCGATTGCGCTGGAAAATGTTGCTCTCTCGATCCGGATGAAGCAGCGGGGCCCCTTGCTGCATGGCTTGCTCAGGATCGGTAATTACTACCAGGTCTTCAAATTCGACTTCGATCAACTTCGTCGCATCAGCCGCGATCTGCTCGCTCTCCGCCACAACAAGCGCAATCTGGTCTCCGATGAAGCGCACCCGCTCCGCGTACGGCTTGCTGGAGCCGGGACCGCACAAGACCGGCTGATCATTCAGGAGCATTCCGTACTCATTGACGGGAACGTCCTTCGCCGTGAACACGCCCAGCACGCCGGGAACCGCTTCCGCGGCCGAGGATTCGAGCCGACGGATGATGGCGTGGGGGCGGGCCGCGAAAAGGATCTTCATGAAGGCCTGATTAGGCATGTCGATATCGCCCGGGAACAACGCTTCCCCGGTCACTTTGCCGAGCGCATCGACGCGCGAAACTGAATCACCGATCAAGTGCGTGTCCTCCGGCTTTCAGACTTTAGGTTGTGTAAACCGCGCTATCGGCGAGGCTTTCGCCGGCGCTTGGGCTTGGGGAGGTCGTACTCTCCCGGCTTCACAGGAAAGAAGATGGCGTAAAAGAAATTCATGAAGGCAAATGCAAACAGCAGAAACGTCAATGCCACCACGAACCGAACCAGGTTGCCGCCAGCAAGGAGACTGCCGATGACGCGTACGTCTGGGTTGATCACCTGTGGCGGGAGGTAGATCCACCTGTTGATTGCGTTCTGAACCAGAAACCAATTCGCAAACAGATAGCCCAATGCGCCGATCGCAATGATCAGCAAGCAGCCGACCCCGCGCCATACTGGGTTCATCTTTTTGGCTTCCCTGCGTTCTCGCTCGTGCTGCTGGAACTGCCATGAGCTTCTTCTACCCATGTGTCCCTCCCATCCTATGGTGGCCAACCTCACTGGCTAAAATAATATGCAGCCTCGATACCCATCGACCGCCCCAAGGCGAGGCTCGATCTCCTCCTGCCACAAACCTTCGCGGTCCTACGTCTTCCATCTGTCTCAAACCTTCGCGTTTTTTCGCCTTCCTTGATTTCGCCCCACGCCCGCGGAATTTGGCTATGCGCAAGGGAATGACACGGCAGCTCCTACTCTATTTGCGGCCTCTTCCGCCGTCTACGGCAAATTAGAACTACGCCCACTGAGCTCGGCCGCGCGTTCGAAAGCGCTCACTATCGAATAATACCCGGTACAGCGGCATAGATTGCCGGTGACGGATTGGCGTATCTCGTGAGCATCCGGATCGGGACGCTCCTCCAGCAGCATGGCGCCCGAAATCAGGAATCCCGGAGTGCAATATCCGCACTGAACCGCACCCTGCTCGATGAATCCCCGCTGAATGGGATGCAGCGCGCCATCGCTAGACAGACCTTCCACGGTACGGATCTCGGCGCCATGAGCCCGGGGAGCAGGAACCATACAGGCCATGACCGCCATGCCGTCCAGGTCGACGGTACAGGCGCCGCACTCACCCTCCGCGCAGCCCTCCTTGGTACCCGTGAGACTCCCTTCTTCTCTTAACAACCGAAGCAACGTTTTCCCCGAACCCGATTCAAATTGATAGGGGCGGCCGTTGATCACCGTTTCGATCGTTCCGGGATGTACGGTCGACTCGGTGAGCGTCCGCGACCAGTGCGGCTCTTCCGACCCCCAGAGGGTGACGGGAGCCTCGGGATAGTCGGCGCGCTCCGTTCCGTCCGCCAGGCTTTGCAATGCCCGACGAGTGCAAACGCGCACCATCTCCACGCGATACCGCGCGGAACCTCGGACGTCGTCGATCGGTGAGGCAACCTCGGCCGCCAACTCGCTTGCCCGCCGGATGGTACCGTCGTCGAGCGCCTTATCTCGCAAGTAATCCTCCGCCGCTCCCGCGCGCACGATCGTGGGCGTCACGGATCCCAACGCGAGAGAGGCCTCTACAACCTGGCCCTCCTGCATTTCAAGCACCGCGGCAACGTTGACGATGGCGATCGCCTGGGCGCGGCGCAGACCCAGCTTGACGAATGTCGAACGGCTTTCCTCGGGCGGCACCGGGAAGGCAATGTCGGCCATGAACTCGTCTTCCTGCATTACGGTCTGGCGTACGCCGGTGTAGAAGCCCTCTAGCGAGACGACGCGCTCGCCAGAGGTGGATCGAAGCGTCACCTGCGCATCGAGCGCCATAAGTGGAGTGATCGAATCGTTGGCGGGCGAGGCGGTGATCAAGTTTCCCGCAACCGTGCCCCGGTTGCGGATCTGCGGGGCGCCCACCTCCCAGCAGGCGCGAGCGAGCGTGTAGGCACGCTCAATGATCAGCTCAGAGACGGCGCAGTGGTTGTGCGTGACGAGCGGGCCGAGGTGAATCCATCCATCGTCATCCAGAGTGATGTGATCCAGCCCCGGGATACGCGTGATATCGATCAGGCCCTGGAGCTCCGGCCGCAGGCCGCCCTCGAGCTCGATGATCAAATCCGTGGCGCCGGCCACGATGCGCGCCGAGCCCGGGTATTTGGCAAGCAGATCGACCGCCTCGTCCACGGAACGGACGGTGTGATAGCGCTCCCACATAATGTGCTCAGCGCTCCTTACGTCGGATGGGCCTCACGCTTGTTTCCGAATCTTGGGCTTGTGCGCCATGTGCCCGCCACTGCCGCCCCTACGCAGCATGATGATCTCGGCCAGCATGCTGATCGCGATTTCCTCCGGCGTTTCGGCGTTCAGTTCCAGACCCATCGGCGACACAACCCGCGCAATCTTCTCTTGCGAGACCCCTCGCTCGGCCAGATGCTGCGCGCAGGTGTCCCAGCGACGCTTGGATCCTATCACTCCGATATATCCGGCCTCGCTGTCCAGCAATGGTGGCAGACCATCCACATCGATCGGCACGCCGCGTGTAGTCAACATGAGGTAAGTTTCGGGGGTGATGGTGATTCTATCGGGCAATTCGGCCAGCGGCGCCTGGATGTACTCATCTGCGCCGGGCACCGCCTCCGGCGTGGCAAACTCGGGACGGTCATCGGAGACGATGACGCGAAATCCCAGCCAGTGGGCCAGATGGGCGACGGAGCTACCGACATGTCCCCCGCCAATGACGACCACAGTAGGTGACGGCCTCACTGCCTCCACGAACACCTCCATCTCTCCGCCACAGACACCCGCGTCTCCCTGCTCAATATCCCGGAACTCATAGTGCAGGTTCTTCGGGACGCCGTCCTCCAGGGCCGCCAGCGCGGCCTCGATCACGCGGCCCTCGAGTTGGCCGCCCCCCACGGTTCCCTCGATCATGCCGTCGGGATGGATGAGCATGCGGGTCCCTTCGTGCCTGGGGACCGATCCGGTTGTGTGCACGACCGTGGCCACTGCCACAGACCTTCCGGCCTCCTGGAGCTCTGCAATTCGGGCGAAAAACCGATCAGTCGACAGCCGGGGCCTCCGGGATCAGGCTTCCGCCTTCAGCACGCGCCACACGCGCTCGGGGGTGATCGGCGCGACGTTTACGCTTGCGCCGCAGGCGTCGAGCACCGCGTTCCCCACCGCGGGCGCCACTCCGGCCATAGGGATCTCGGCCACGGCCTTCACGCCAAACGGGTGGGAAGGCTCGAAGGTCTCGATGAATAGCGTTTCCAGTACGGGCATCTCATGCGCGGAGAAGATATGGTAGTCGGTGAAGTCCATCTCACGCGGGTGGCCCGCCTCGTCATACAGCATCTCTTCGCTCACCGCGTAGCCCAGTGCCTGGGTCATACCCCCTTCGATCTGGCCCGAGGCGGTCAGCGGATTCACAATGACTCCCGAGTCGACCGCCAAGACCAACCGATCCACCGTCACCTGGCCGGTCTCGATATCCACCGTCACTTCTGCAAATTGAGCCGAAAACGGGGGTGGCGCGACCGGTGAGGCATAAGACGCCACGCCCATGATCTGCTCTTGGTGCTCATGATGTAGGGCATTCAGCGCCACCTCTTCCATCGTGACCGAGCGCCCATCCGGAGCCCAGGCCTGGGAGTCGGCCAGACTGATTTGATCGGGCTTTACGCCCTCACCTCCCTGCTCAGAGATCATACGCGCCGCTCGAGCTCGAATGCGCGCTGCGACCTGTTCCGCGGCTGCAACCACGGCCGCGCCGGAAATGTAGGTCGTGCTGGAGGCATAGGCCCCCTTGTCGAAGGGGGTGAGGTCGGTGTCGGAAGAGTAAATCACGACATCGTCCAGCGGCACGCCCAGCACCTCCGCCGCCTGCTGCGCCAACACCGTATCGGATCCGGTCCCCAGATCGGTGGCGCCGACCAGCAGATTGAAGGACCCGTCGTCGTTGATTTTGATGCTCGCGCCGCCCATGTCCAAATAGGGAATCGCCGTTCCTTGCATCGCCAGTGCCACGCCGATGCCGCGACGAAGATAGGGCTTTCCGGCGACGGTGTGCCAGTCTTCCCGGCCGTACTTTTCAGCCCAACCCGTGGCTGCGATCCCCTGCTCCACGCACTCTTCCAGCCCGTTGGTGTGGATGGTCTCGGGTTGCGGTTCACGGCCTTCTGACCAGGCGGTGCTGAAGGGCTGAAGTTCTCCTGCACGGAGCGCGTTTTTCAGCCGAAACTCGAGCGGATCCAGCTCCAGCTGCCGTGCGATGGTCTCCATATGGCGCTCGACGGCCCAGAACCCCTGCGGTACGCCATAGCCGCGGTAGGCTCCGGAGGGCGGCGTGTTTGTGTAAACCACATCGGCGTGGAAGCGAATGTTGGGCTCCTCTCGGAATTCGCCGTCACCCACATAGAGCGCCATGCATTTGTGGCCCGTGTTGCCGGCCACCGTCAGCGCGTGGCAGCCATAGGCTCCCGTGTCGCTCAGGCAATGCATCTCATTGGCGATGATCGTGCCGTCCTTCTTGAGGCCGGTCTTCATCTTCAGGCGCATCGGGTGCCGCGATCGGCCGGCGTGGAATTCCTCCGCGCGCGTGTATTCAAAGCGCACTGGCCGGCCGGTAGCGATCGTCAAATGCGCCGCAACATCTTCGATCATCACTTCCTGCTTGCCACCGAATCCGCCGCCGATGCGGGGCTTGACCACTCGGATGCGCTTGGCGGGCAGCCCGAGCACCGGCGCCAGCTGCCGCCGAACATGAAACGGAACTTGCGTGCTGGTACGGATGACCAGGCGGTCGTCCTCATCCCAATAAGTTAAGACCACATGCGGTTCGATGGAAGCCTGCTGAACCTTGGGGACCTCATAAGTTCCTTCCACGATAAGGTCCGCCGCTTTGAATCCCTTCTCGACGTCGCCGATATCAACATGGATTTCGGCTGCCAGGTTGCGGCTGGGATCCGATTCTGCAAAATCAACGTACTCCGGCTCGTCGTGGATCTGCGGCGCACCCTCCACCATGGCCTGGCGCGAATCCAGGATGGCGGGAAGCTCCTCATATTCGACCTCGATCAGCTCGAGCGCTTCCTTGGCTGCTTGCTCGGTTTCGGCCGCCACCAGCGCCACTCGATCGCCCACGAAGCGCACCTTGTTGTCTAAGGAGAATGAGTCGAGCGGACCGGGGATGGGATCCGATTGCCCGGCGGTCGTGTAGACCACGCGGGGGAGGTCCTCCCAAGTGAGCACGGCCGCTACCCCTGGATGCTCACGCGCTTTGGAAGCATCAATCTTTTGGATGCGGGCATGCGCCCATGGGCTCTTCAGGATCTTGGCGGTCAGCATCCCCCTCATCTCCATATCGGCTGCAAAAGCCGGCTTGCCCTGGGCCAGCTTGACTGCGTCGACTTTTCGCACCGGTTTGCCTACGATTCGGAGAGACTCGACTTCAGGGGCAACCTTGATGCGCGGCATCACGCGCGTCAAGAGCTCCGGCCCCGCATCAGGCGCGTCTGAGGAGGGCGCATCGCCGGCTCCAAAAAGCTCCGGAGGAGCCGGAATCGCGCCGTCGATGGGTTCTATGGGCTCTCCGCGCAGCACCGCCGCCGCCCGCATAATGGCTTGAACCGGCTTCAGGTAGCCGGTACAGCGGCAAAGTATTCCGGAGAGCGCCTCGCGAACCTCTTGCTCGTTAGGGGTGGGGTTGCTGCTAATCAGTGATTGTGCGGCGAGCACCATAGAAGGGGTGCAGTAGCCGCATTGAATAGCGCCCGTCTCGACGAATGCCTCCTGAATGGGGCTCAGACCTTCGGTGCGTCGCCATCCTAGTTCAGGGTACTGCCCGACAGCCTCTATGGTCTGAAGGTCCTTTCCATCCGCCTGGGCGGCCAGCATCACGCAGGTGTTGACCGGCAGTCCATCCAGTAGGACCGTACAGGCGCCGCACTCCCCGGTCTCGCAGCCGTGTTTGACGCCAAAGACCGCGAGGCGATCGCGCAGAGCTGCAAGCAGCGTGGTGGATGCGGGAAGCTCTAGTTCGACCGGCTGACCGTTCAGGCTAAATTCGATCTTCATGGGAGGAGATCTTTCGCGCAGCAATGACGGAGCACGACCCTGGATGTGCACTTCATTCCGGATGTACCTCCGTGAGCAGCCTGGCTACCATCGTTGCAGCGGTGGAGGAGCGATATTCGGCGCTGGCCCACGCGTCGCCGGCACCGGCGTACATAGCCCGGGCCACCTTTGCGGCCTCCTGAGCATCGTGAGTCGCATCCATCGACAATAGCTGTGGGTAGGCTCCAAAGCCACCGAGCGCAACTCGCACATCGGTATCTGCCTTGGCCAGCGCGACCGCTACGCAGAGCAGCGGCCGATCCGCAGGCGAACGAGCCACCTGCGCGTATCGCAGATGGCCTGGACTGGCGGCGTGGATCGCCGCGATCAGCTTGCCGCCGGTGCGATCGGCGCCCCTTCCCAGGACTTCGCCCAGCGAGACGCGTTCGTCGCCCGGTGCGAATTCCAGCTCTGCATCCAAAGCCAGCAGGACGGTCAACAGAGCCGAGCGACCATCGCCGGTTACGATCGTTCCGGCCACGGTGGCCTTGTTTCGAATGTTCCAGCCCGCTTCCTGCCGGGCGGCCCGCACCAGGTCGTCGGGGAGCAACGCGGCGTTTTCAACCAATCCCTGGAGCGTGGCCGTCCCGCCAATTACCAGGGCTGCGTCCGTAGCTTCAATCCGGTCGAGGCCCAGGTCCTGCAGATCGACCAGCGCCCTGATCCCGCGCAGGCGGGGCGTTAGCCACGTGCCGCCGGCCAGCGGCACGCCTTGTTCTAAAAGCTCAAGAGCTTCGTCTAGAGTTTGGGGTCGGTGGTATTCAAGTGAAGTCATGGATCACCTTGGAGTCCGCCGGCCGCCGAAATAGATTGGGTAGGCCACAGCAGAGGGATTTCAATCCGGATACACCTTCCAGCCTAATCGGTCCAGCTCGCCCTCCTCGACAAACGGTTCAGGGTAGTCGACCATCAGCGCCTCCACTTCCGCTCCCACGCTGCCATCCGGAAGCCGGATTTCGGCGGTGGCCTTCGACGCTCTGCCGCTCTCGCGATCGACCCATCCGATCATTTGCAGCGGCTCGCCGGTCGGCACTTTCTTGCGATAGCGAAGCGTCATCCTCGCGGTCACCTTGAAAGCGTTTGGATCCACCACCATGGCAGCTCGGGTCGCTACTTCGTCCAGCATGGCGGCCACGATTCCTCCATGCACGGTGCCGGGATAGCCTTGAAACTGATCTGGCACCGTCGCTTCCGCATAGACCGTTCCGCTTTCATCGTAGTAGAAGGCCAGTCGAAGACCATGATGGTTCTCGACGCCACAGACAAAACAATGTTTGGAATTGGGCTGCTTAGTGCGCTGTCGGGTGGTATCTGCCATAGAAATCTCCGATGATCAGTTCAATGGGCTGAAAGTGTCCACCAGAAGCTCGACGTCGCCGCCGACCGGGTAGAGGATAGGGATTGTGGCGCCGTGATCGATGTACTCCTGAACCTTGGCGCGCGACTCTTCCGGAGTTCCTGAAGCCGTGATGCGCGCGATCAATTCGTCGGGTACTAAGTGCTTGGCCTTTCGAATCTGCTCATGCGTTGCCGGCCAGCCCAGAATGGACTGAATCTGGGTCACGATTTCCTGCGATACTCCACTGGCCTTGGCGATGTGCGGCTGCTGAGCCAGATATTGCGTCAGGAGCTCGCGGCTGGTATCCAAGGCCTTCTCCCGGTCCGGGTCTACCGAGCACACGACCAGTTGGGGTCGGTCCAGGTCATCCAGCGTGCGCCCCGCGCGCTTGGCTCCAATCTCGAGATGCTCGAGCGCCTCATCGTTGTACTCTGGTGGAACGCAGTAATTCAGCACCACGCCGTCGGCGATCTCGCCGGCGAGCTCCATCATCTTCAGCCCAGTAGCCCCAATCATGATCGGGACCTCGCGTGGCTCCCTGCGCCCGTGCACCACGTCCAACTCAATCCCATCTACGGAATGGAATTCACCATGGAAGGTGACACGTTCCATATTAAGCAGTCTTCGCAAGAGCTCGACCGTCTCCCGCATGGCGGTCAGCGGTTTCCGCCGCTCGATTCCTACATTTTTTGCGAGCGGGTCCCACCATGCGCCGATGCCACAGATCACACGCCCGGGGGCCAGGTCGTCCAGGGTCAGGAAAGTGGCGGCCAGCAGTCCGATGTTGCGCGTCCAGTTGTTGATTACGCCCGAACCCACTTTTATTTTCTCGGTCACTGCGGCATAGCCCGCCATGGGCACGATGGCATCCCGCACGAGCCTGGATTCAGCCTGCCAGACAGCCTCAAAGCCCTGCTTCTCCGCATACTGAACGTAGTGCAAGCCATCGCGCAGGTTGTGCGCGTCCTGCAAATAGAGAGCGACTCTTCCAATCAAATCCCTACTCCTTAATTAGCGCGTAGCGGTCTTGATAGATTTCGAGGTCTTCGGGGGCATCCAAATCCAGGCCAAGCGCAGGGAGCTCAATGATCTCAATTCGAGCTCCGGAAGCCTCTGCTCGTCGGACGTGATGATTATAGCTGTCTGGCCCGAAGGCATATTCTAACTTGCCCGAGGGAGCCACCAACAGCGCGTTCGTCCCGCTGCGAGTCCTATCGGGTGAGATAACTACGACTGGCGGGTCCTGCGCAAGCTCAATCAAAGCCCTCACATCCGCCGCCTGGATCAGCGGCAGATCCGCAGGCAGCACTAAGACCGCCTTCACGTTCGAATCCTGCGCGAGCGCCGTTGCCTGGCTCAGGGCTTTGTTGAGCTCGGGGGAACCCTGCTCTTCCAAGGCCTCGGCCCCATGCTCACGAGCCAGGGCCAAAACCTTCGGATCCGCGCTGACGACCAGCGTCCGCTCCACCTCAGGTATTTCTGAGAGCACTTGCAGCGTGTGATGCAGCATCTCCCGGCTGAGCTCCACGCGTTGGTTTGGGGTCAGTACGCCTCGCAAGCGAGACTTGCTTTCATCCAGCGCCTTGACCGGAACGATGCCCCAGAGGCTCAAAGCGCGAGCTCCAGATCGCCAACAAACTCCAGCACTTCCTGCGCGAGCCGCCGCCGGGCCGCGACCGAATCCATCACGGTATTTGTGACGAACGGCTGCACGCCTGTGGCGCGGATCGATTCCATCCATTCTGCGTCCACCACATCGATCGCGAAGGCATCCAGTTGTGGGTAGTGCTGCGCGACGGCAAGGGCGGAGGGTTCCACTCCAAGTTCCGCGTACATCTTGGCCGCGGGGCCTTTGATTGCCTTCCCACCAATGATCGGCGATACACCGATGGTCGGTCTGGAATGCACGGCTTTGCGCATCCCGGGAACGGCCAGGATGGGGTCAAGACTCACCCAGGGATTCGAGGGGCAGAAGATCACCAAATCCGCCTCTCCCAGGGTCCCGAGCACTCCTGGGGCAGGCGCCGCCGACTCCGCTCCACGAAACTCGAAGGATCGCACAGCGGGCCCGCAAGCGCGAGCCACAAAATACTCCTGGAATGTGAGTTCGCCTTCATTCGTATCGACAATGGTGCGGATGTGATCGTCCGACATCGGAAGCAGCCGCACGTGAATGTCCAGCGCATCGCAAAGGTCGGCAGTGACCTCCGACAGCGTCTCCCCCTGCCGGAGCCTGCGGGTGCGCTCCAGGTGAAGCGCCAGGTCCCGGTCTCCCAGGCGAAACCATGTGGGGCCGCCTAGCGTCTCGAGCGTCTCGAGAAAGGACCACGTCTCATTCGCCCTTCCCCAGCCTGTCTCAGGATTGGCCACCCCGGCTAATGTGTACATCACGGTGTCGAGATCGGGCGAGATGCTCAAACCCAGGTGCTCGAAATCGTCGCCGGTGTTGACGACCACCGTGA
Organism: Anaerolineae bacterium; assembly: GCA_036986135.1. GTDB lineage: Bacteria > Chloroflexota > Anaerolineae > Anaerolineales > E44-bin32 > JADFRG01. Next base: position 27,723 of record BTQZ01000004.1, read on the forward strand.
GGTCTTCGGCCGGCATCACCGCCGCCAGCCCGTCGACCAGTTTGGCTCCCCCCACGCCGCCCGCCAACGCGACGACTTTCAAGTGCGACCTCATAAGTAGACCGCTACCTCTTCCAGCGGCCGCCGCTCGCGCGTCCTCCCCGGGCCGGCCGGCCAGCCGAGGAGCACCAGACCTTGAGGTTCCCAGGGGGACGGAAGGTCAAGTGCTTTAATTACGACCTCCTGGGCGAAGAGCGGGGCACACATCCAGCACGCCCCCAGTCCGTGAGCATGGGCCGCCAGCAGCAGGTTTTCGCCCGCCATGGCCGCTCCCTGCACGGCCATGCGATGCTCGGCGCGTCCGCGCTCTCGATCCGGATACGCGTGCATGTCTTCCATAGTCAAGCAGACAACGATCGCCACCGACGCTCCGGTTATTCGATTCCGGGAACGTTCGACGTCCCTCTCGATCTCCTGAGAGTCGTCGCCATCCGCCAAACGATCGGAGCGAAGCTTCTCCCCCATCGCACGCGCCAGCTTGTCTCGCGCATCAAAATCCCAGAGCACCGCAAACCGCCAGGGCTGACGATTGTGCGCAGAGGGCGCCTGGCATGCGGTGGACAACAGCCGATCCACCAGCTCGAGCTCCAATGGAGCGTCGCTGAATTCGCGGACCGACTTCCGACTATTTGCCAGAGCTTCGAATCCTGCGGGACCCGAATTCATTCGTTTGTGCTTACCGAAGACGGCTCGATCTCGATAATCACTCGCACTTCGCCCGGACGCAGCGGTCGAAACGGCTCGCCGTGGTACTTGTGCGACAGGCGCTCGATATGATCGACCGCTCCTTCCTCGGTCGGCTTGGCAGCTGCTCCACGAACTTGAATAAACCGGTAGGTGTCGTCTGGATCCTGTATCACCAGGGCGACTTGAGGCCGGGCCGATAGATTCCTCTCCTTCACACGGCCCCTATTGGTGTTGATCCTCAGCTGGTCGTTATCATATGAGAACCAGACCGGCGTGACCTGCGGGCTTCCATCCGGCATCAGGGTTGCCAGGTATGCCGCCGCACGTTTCTCATCTGACAGCAGATCTCGGTGACTCTCAGGGAACATGGGGTGCTCCTAGTCCTGGATCATGGCCGCGAGCGATGTTCCGAGCGGCCGGCGGGTTGGCGATGTCATTATCGAAAGAGGTCAATTTCCTTAGGCCTCAAGAGCTCCTGGACGGATCCTTCTCGGAGGGGATAAGGAAATCCACGCACGTGAATCACCGGCCGCTCTTCATCGCCTTGCCCCATCACGAGCGAGGCCGCCGCTGCCATCTCGTCCGCCAGACCTACTTGTGTGACCTCGAGCGTCCGACCGAACAGGTCTGGCTCACCCCTCAGATCCAACAAGGCCGGAAATCCGCTGGCACCAATGGCGACTCCCTCCGTTCCCATGCGCCAGGCGCGCCCGTGCGAATCGATGATCAGGACTCCTAGCGATGCGCCAGTCACGCGCTCCAGAGACTCCCGAATTTCACCGGCGGATTGCTCGGGATTCTCTGGGAGTAGCAGCACGGTCCGACGGCCTTCCACGTTCGAGTGATCCACGCCGGCATTCGCACACACGAATCCCAGGCGGTGCTCGACAATGATCAGGCCGGGGCGTACTCGAAGCACTTCGTTGGATTCGGATAGGATCACCTCGACTAATCGGGGATCCTTTTGCGCCTCTTCAGCGAGCTTCAGGGCTGGCTCTGAAGGTTGGATCTGGCCCAGGTCCACCAGCCTGTTTTCAGCCTTCGATACGACCTTCTGTGCCACGGCCAGCACATCGCCCGTCTCTAGCTCGATTCCGCTCTCTTCGGCGCTGGCGAGAATCAACCCTGCCAGGTCATCCCCAGGACGGATCAACGGGATCCCCGGCAGGGCAGTTAAAGTCATCTGCATTGTACGCGTGGCTAGGTCGGCGCCTGCTCTCCGGTAATGCGGATGCCGGCGGATTTGATCTTGTAGCGCTTGTTGATACCGATTAGCACGGGCACCAAGCCTTCCGCCACAACCGCATTCTGCAGACCGCCCGCGTCCCAGCCGGCCAGCCCGGCCGCCGCAACCAGCTGCATCGTCTGCTCTTTCGCCGCCTCGCTATCTCCGCAGATCAGCACATCGCTGGCGATCGGGCCGTCTTTACGAAGATGGGTATGGGAAATGACGTGAAATGCAGCGGTGACCGATACGTCATCGCCAAGGATTTCTTGCGCTTCCTGCGCCGCACTGCCGGCAGGCGGCATCTTCACCAGCGTCGCTTCGTCCTCATCCAGCGGCACAGCTACATCTACCAAGAGCTTGCCCGAAAGCTCATCTTTCAATGCTTCCAACGTCCCGCGTTGAGCGGGATACGGGACGGTCAGGACCGCAATATCGCATGCCCTGGCCGCATCGGCATTTCGCATGCCTTCCACAAAATCCCGTTCCAGACGCACATTCAACTCCTTTGCGACGCGTTTGGCCTTCTTGCTTGAGCGTGACCCGATGATCACGTGGTAGCCGGCCCTGGCCCAACGGTAGGCCAGTCCGGTGCCCTCGTTGCCGGTTCCGCCAAGTATTGCCAGAGTCAGTATCAATCGATCGGTCATAGATGCTCCATGGGTACGTTGCCCTGATACCGATCCCACACGGCCGGCGCCAGTGCCCGAGAGCGGGCGGTAATCTCCGCCTCATCCAGAGTGAGAAGCTCCCGATCCCGCATCAGCAAATTGCCGGCCACGATGGTCGTGGTGACCATGGATTCGTGAAAGCCGAACAGGATGTGCCAGGGGAGATTATCGGCGGACAGTGGCGTTGTGGGATGGTAATCGACAAATATCAGATCAGCATGCGCACCGGGCTCGATCACTCCGACCGGCGCGCTCGGAAAGAACTTGCTGGCAAGTGCAGAATTGTTGCGCACGGCCATTTGGATGATGTCCCCACCGCCCATGCGCCGTGGGTCTCGCCGCCACACCTTGTGTACCAGATAGGCGGTCTTCCACTCTTCCCACATGGCATTCGAAAAGCCATCGTTGCCCAGGCAAACATTGACGCCGGCGCGCAGCATCGATTCCACCTCCGCTACTCCGACGGCGTTATTCATGTTCGATCGCGGCTGATGGCTCACCCAGCTACCGCTATCCGCGATTATTTCAATCTCACGCGTATCTACGTGCACGGCATGGGCTACGATCGTGCTCTCGCTCAGGATACCATGCTTTGCCAGGCGGTCGACCACGCGCATCTCGCTCTTGGCCTGGCTGTCATACTCATCCGCCTCATGTTCTGCTACGTGAATGTGGAAGCCGATTCCCGCCGGCGCCTGCTCGGCGCAGGCGTCCAGCGTCTCGTCCGATAGCGTCAGGCTGGCGTGTAGTCCAAAGCTCGCTGCCAGCCGGCCATCGGCGGGCTGCTCCGCATCGCAGCGCTGTATGAAACGCAAGTTTTCTGCGATCCCGGCCTGTGCCTTCTCCTCTCCATCCCGATCGGTGACTTCATAACATAGCACGGCTCGCATTCCCGCCTGCTCCACGGCGTCGCCGATGATGTCCAGCGAACCGTCGATGACATTCGGGGAGGCGTGATGATCGATGAGCGTGGTCGTGCCGTGCTTGATCGCATCCGCCAGTGACACCAGCGCCGAATACCGAATATCCTCGTAGCTGAGGGCCTTATCCAGCGGCCACCAGAGCTTTTCGAGAATCTCCGGAAAATCCTTTGGCGCCCGCCCCGGAATCGCCATGCCGCGTGCAAAGGCGCCGTAGAAATGCGTGTGGGCGCAGATATTGCCCGGCATGACATACTGGCCCGCGGCATCCAGGCTCTCCTGCTCCGAATGCTTGGCGGCGAGTTCCTGAGTCGGGCCCAGCTCTCGTATCAAACCGCCCTCGACATACAGGCCATGATCTTCTAGGATCTGGTTGGGCTCACCCCATGTGATGACCTTGGCGTTCTGGATCAGCATTTCAGAAGCACTCTCAGGCTACCGATCTCTATCCTATTGTATTCACTTGTGTGAACTCCGGCCGTGAGATCAAGCGCGAGCCAGTACGAACCGAATGGCTTTCTGTGTCCACCGATCCTTATTTGGCTCGTGTGCAGTTATGTTAACTTCCGCCGTTCAGCCTGGCTAGTTCAAGCGCGAGCCAGTCTTGATCGACGGGCAGGTGTTTGATTCGCACGCCGCACGCGTGGTAGATGGCGTTGGTGATCGCCGGCGTGGTGGGTATGCTCGTAATCTCACCTACCCCCTTCGCTCCGTACGGCCCATCGGCGGACGGGTGCTCGACCGTTATGGAGACGATCTCGGGCGTATGAAGGATGCCCGGCATACGGTATCGAGCCAATCGATCGGTGATCACTCTGCCTTGCTCCACAATGAAGCGCTCGGTGATGGCATTGCCTAATCCCATCATCACTCCACCTTCGACCTGACCCAGGAGTCCAAGCGGATTGATCACCTTGCCTACGTCGTTGGCGGCGATCACGCGGAGCACGCGCACCTCGCCGGTGTCCAGATTCACTTCCACCTCTACCGCTTGAGCGGCAAATGAGAAGGCAAAGTGCATGTCGCCGCCGGTGCCCAGCGCCTGCGTGGTAGGTGCCCAGTATTCGTAGGTCGCTCGAGCTTTGCGGCCTTCACCCTCCATTATTTCTACCGCCTTGCCAAGCTCGACCTTGCGGCCATTGATTTGTGCGAGACCCTCTTGGAATTCGATTTGCGCTGGAGGAACGTCGTAGCGCTCCGCCAGGGTCGAGGCCATGGCCTGCTTGACGACCTCCGTGGCGTGGCGAACCGCATTTCCGGTCACGTAGGTCTGGCGCGAGGCGGTAGTCGGTCCACCATCTGGCGTGAGATCCGTATCCGAAAGCAGCACCCGCACGCGGTCAACCGGAACCGTGAGCTCCTCGGCTGCGATCATCTGCAGCACCGCTACCAGCCCCTGTCCGATCTCGGCCGAAGAGGATCTGACCTCTGCCGTGCCGTCCTTATAGATTTCGACTTCGGCGGAGGCCTTGTCTGGAGCTCCACCTCCTAGGCCGGTGTTCTTGTAGGCGGCCGCGAAGCCCCAGGCGCGTCGCTTGCGGGGCTGACCTTCGGGCACCGTAGAGACGAAAGGTTCTGTTGCGAACTCGTGCATCCTGGCCGACACCCGGTCGATACATTCGACCAGGCCGACGCTATCCCGCAGCTCCTGCCCGGTGTTGGTTAATGATCCAACTTCCAGCGCATTCTTCAATCGCAGTTCGATCGGGTCCATTTCCAGTTGTTCCGCCAGATCATCCATGATCGATTCGACCGCAAATATAGCCTGAGTCACGCCAAACCCTCGGAACGCTCCCGCCGGCGGGTTGTTGGTGTACATCGCGTAGCAATCTGCTTTGACATGCGGGACGATGTACGGCCCAGCGGAGTGCGTGGTGGCACGCGTCATGACCTTTTCTCCGAGCGAGGCGTAGGCGCCGGTATCGCCATAGAGCTCCGTCTCCGCGGCCACGAGCGTTCCATCTGCCTTCGCACCCAGCTTCACACGGATTTGAGTGGCGTGGCGCTTGGGATGGACCAGCAGGCTTTCGTGGCGGTCGTAGAGGATTTTGACAGGTTTCCCGGTGGCCTTGGCCAGCATCGCAGCGTGGATCTGGCCGGCGATGTCTTCTTTGCCGCCAAAGCCGCCGCCGATGAGCGTGCCGATCACGCGCACTTTATCGTCAGGCATACCCAGGCAGCGCGCGATCTGGCTGCGATCGGCATACGGGATCTGGGATCCGACATAGACCTCCAGGCGTCCCTCATCCGTGAGCCGTGCGATAGAGCATTCAGGTTCGAGGAAGGCGTGCTCTGTGATGGCCGTGTGGTAGGTGTCCTCAAGAATGATGTCGGCCTCTTCGAAGCCTGCCTTAATATCGCCCTTCCGGACCTTGATATGCTTGAGCAGGTTGCCGCTTTCATGGATTTCTGGCGCATCCGCCAAACGGGCCTGTAGGGGTCCCGACACCACCGGCAGCTCCTCGTAATCGGCTTCGATGAGGTCCAGCGCGCTGCGTGCCGTCTCAGGCGTGCCAGCCGCGACCAAAGCCACCGCATCTCCGACATAGCGAACTCTCTCGCCGATACCCACCAGCGCCGGCCAATCCTTTACGACCAGCCCGTGATGGATCTCGCCCTCGATGTCCTCCGCAGTCACGACAGCTGCTACCCCCTCCGCCTTGCTGGCGGCACTTATGTCGAGTCTACGCAGCACCGCATGGGGTCTTCCGGCTCTGAGCGTGGCTCCAAAGAGCATACCGGGGAAGGAGTAGTCATCGGCGAACTTGGCACTTCCGTCGACCTTCTCCACCGCATCCGGCCGTGCCACGAGCTGCCCTACCACACGAGTATCGCTCGCGGTTGGCAAATCCGGCTCGGCAATGGCTTCGCCCGTTCGCACGCTGAGCGCGGCGGCTTGAATGGAGCGAATGATGGTGGGATACCCGGCGCAGCGACAGAGAGTGTCCTTGAGCGCCTTGCGAATCTCAGCTTCTGATGGATCGGCCGTGCGCTCCAGCAATGCGGCGGCGGTCATGATCTGGCCCGGGATGCAGAAGCCGCACTGCACGGCGCCGTACTTCACAAACGCTTCTTGCAGTGGATGGAGGTGGCCGTTCTCGGACAATCCTTCTATGGTTCGGACCGATCGACCGGTGGCTTTCAAGGCGGGGTAGACACACGACAGCACCGGATGGCCATCGACCAGTACCGTGCAGGTGCCGCATTCAGCCTCCCCGCAACCTATCTTGGTGCCCGTGAGCTCGAGCTGATAGCGCAGCACATCGGAGAGCATCTCGCCTGGGCCGACGTGCACCTGCCTCGCCTCGCCGTTGACCGCGAGTTCCATGGTCTGGGGCTCAAGCTTGCTTCGAGCGGATTCGGCACCGTTCATGTCCGCCGCGCCTCGCCTTTGACCTCAAGTTCGATCATGTCAGCATCGAGCGCTTTGCGTTCGGAGCTAGTATCGCTCATACCTCTTGCCCCACGCGAGACAGGGCAGCCACCAGAGTCTGGCGCAGCAGGCTTGCCAGCAGATGGCTCCGGTATTCTGCCGTGGCACGGTGCGGGCTGGTTCGTAGGCTCACTTCCTCACGGAGTGCGTTCAGCGCGCGCCAAAAGGAATCTTCGTCGAGCATGTTCCCTTCGATGGCCTGCTCCGTCGCCCAGGCGCGCCGCGGTCGCGGTCCGGCCGGCCCAATTGCCAGGCGAGCTTCCTGGATGATCCCGCTCTCGTCACTGCGGAGTCGAGCGCCCATATTCAGGATCGCGATAGCCACCCCCTGCGGACGCATGATACGGCGAAACGCGGAGGCCTCACCCTCGCGCAGCGCGGGAAAACGGAATCTCACCACCAGATCGTGGGCACGATCGAAACTCGGCTCGCCGGGAGAGACGAACAGCTCTTCCATCGGGATCCAGGTCGCACCCTGCGCGGAAGCGACCTGCGCCTCCGCACCCAGCGCGAGCAGCGCGATCGTTCCGTCGGCGGCCGGAAGCGCGTGCGCCACGTTGCCGCCCAAGGTCGCGACATTGCGCACCTGCGGCCCTCCGATGAGTTCGCACGCCTCTACAAGGGCGGTCGCATTGGCACGCACCAGTGCATCGTCAATCACCTCTCGCAGCGGAACGGCCGCGCCGATATGGACGGTTTCGTCCACCTGGCGGATCTCCAGCATCTCCTCTACGGCCGTGACGTCAACCAGAGTCTCGACCGCCGCGTGTCGGCCCTGATCCAAGTCCAGCAGAATATCTGTGCCGCCCGCTACTACCGCCACGGCTTCGCCGGAATCACTGAGCGCCGCCAATGTATGCAATGCATCGGCCAGATTCTGCGGTCGCAGATACTGCTGCCAAAGGCCCATTTCTTAAGAGGTGCTTGAGACCGGCCGGCACTTATCGATGAGCGAGGATGCTCAACGCCGTCGCAGGTCCACCCTGCGAACGACCACCGATCGGGCTAAGTCATTCTAGCACTTGTATTGGAGCCGATCAAGAAAAGAGGCCGCCAGCGTTCAGGGTCACCTTGTGCCAGCAGTCTGTCGGTTCATTCCAGGATACCTGCACGCCCAGACGTTAAGGTCCCAGCTGACGCAGAAACATTGGACAACAGCTTACATCTAACGGCTGCTTGTGCTGCGAAGAAAGTCCGTTCTGCCTGATTGCCTGCGGCCGCAAAGCTTTCCTGCCTACAATTGCACAGCGCGCGGGCCCAGTTCGCTTGGCTAATTGGATAGGCACTGGCCGCCATAGTATTGTCCATTTGGCCCCGATGCGAAAAAACGGCATGGGCTGGCTTGGTTATTTGTGTCTCTTTTCGGTTGGCTCGAGAATTCGCCTATTGACTCTTACCGCACTCTACACCGTGTTGGAGAGAACTCGGCGCGTCTGGCTCGCGATCTCGAGGTCTTCGCGGGACTCGATGACTAGCGTCGATACGGCGGAGTGATCGGCGCTGATGTCAGTGTCGGTCGAAGCGGTCGCGTTCCGTTGTTCGTCGATGGCCACACCCAAGTGGGTCAGCCGGGCGGCGGCCTCGGCTCGTACTGGAGACGCGTGCTCTCCTACGCCACCGGTGAAGACCAGCACGTCGAGACCATTGAGGGTCGCCGACATTGCGCCAATCTCTCGCACGAGGCGATGGAGGTAGGTATCGAAGGCGTGGATGGCCAGCGGATCTCCTTGCTCCCGGGCAGCGAGCACGTCGCGCATGTCCCCCGAGCGACCTGTGAGGCCGGCCAGGCCGGAGCGTTCTTCAAGCCCGCGGCGGACTTCATGAGGGTCGAGGTTGGCTTCTGTGATGAGCCAGAGCACGAGCCCGGGATCGACCGTTCCCGAGCGAGTGGCCATCACCAGCCCTTCCAGCGGCGTGAAACCCATAGTGGTGTCGATGGAGTGTCCGTTCTCGACCGCGGCGAGTGATGCGCCGGCTCCGAGGTGACAGGTCACGATCCGCAATCTTGCTTCAGGGCGGGCCAGCATGGAGGTTGCGCGCCGGGCGGCATGGGCATGGGAGAGACCGTGGAATCCATAGCGGCGCAGCTTCCACCGCTTACGCCATTCCTCAGGAAGGGCATATTCGGCCGACCGGGCGGGCATCTGGGCATGGAAGGCGGTGTCGAAGCAGGCGATCGATGGTATCTCCGGCAGGACGGCCCGCACAGCCTTGATTCCGGCCAGAGCCCGGGGTTGGTGGAGCGGCGCTAGCGGAGTGAGCTCGGCGATCTGATCGAGGACCTGGTCGTCGATGCAGATCGCGTCTCGAAAGGACGCACCGCCATGAACAATTCGGTGCCCGACGGCGTCGACACCATCCAAGCCCTTGAGGAGCTTGGCGACTGATTTCGCGTCGCCTTCTTTCCATTGGTCGATTTTTCGGTCGGCCAATACTTCGTCCCCCGGCCCAAGGAGGCGGAGTTTGAGGCTCGACGAGCCGGCGTTGACGACAAGGACTCTTATCAGTCCGCCCAGGTCCAGTCCCGAATCTCGGGGAGGTCTTCGCCGTGCTCCCGAATGTACGCACGGTGCTCGGTCCTCTTGTCGACCATCAACTGGCGAACCGTCGCGGCCCGCTGGCCGAGGCCGGGGACTCGATCGATGACATCCATCACGAGGTGGAAGCGGTCCATGTCGTTGAGCACCACCATATCGAAGGGGGTGGTCGTGGTGCCTTCCTCCTTGTAGCCGCGGACGTGCAGGTTTCCGTGGTTGCTGCGACTATAGGTGAGGCGGTGGATGAGCCAAGGGTATCCATGATAGGCGAAGATGATTGGCCGATCGACAGTGAACAACGCGTCGAACTCGCGGTCGGGCAATCCGTGAGGATGCTCGGTCTCGGCCTGAAGCCGCATGAGATCGATGATGTTGATCACCCGTACCTTGATGTCCGGGAGATGACGACGCAGCAGGTCGACAGCAGCGATCGTCTCCAGGGTCGGCGTGTCGCCGGCGCAGGCCATCACGACATCCGGGTCTCCTTCACCGTTGCTCGCCCAGTCCCAGATCCCCAGCCCACGAGTGGCATGGAGCACGGCCTCGTCCATCCCCATCCAGTTGGGCTGAGGCTGCTTACCCGCCACTATCACATTGACGTAGTCTCGACTGCGCAGTACGTGGTCGGCCACCGACAGGAGGCTGTTCGTGTCGGGCGGCAAGTAGACGCGGATGACGTCGGCCTTCTTGTTGATGACGTGATCGATGAACCCGGGATCCTGGTGAGAGAACCCGTTGTGGTCTTGCCGCCATACGTGGGAGGTCAGGAGATAGTTGAGCGAAGGGACGCGGCGCCGCCATTCCAGGTCCCTGGTTACTGTCAGCCATTTGGCGTGCTGGTTGAACATCGAGTCTATGATGTGGATGAAGGCCTCGTAGCAAGAGAAAAGGCCGTGGCGGCCCGTGAGCAGGTAACCCTCGAGCCACCCCTGGCAGGTGTGTTCGCTGAGGATCTCCATGACGCGGCCCTGCCGGGCCAGGTGCTCGTCGACGGGGAGGATCGCAGCGTTCCATACCTTGTCGGTGACTTCGTAAACGGCGTCGAGGCGATTCGAGGCGGTCTCGTCAGGTCCGAAGAGACGGAAGTTGTTCGGATTGACCCGCATGACATCCCGCAGGAACTGACCCAGGACCCGGGTCGGCTCGGCCGTGCTGCGCCCTGGCTGTTCCACATCGACCGCGTAGTCGCGGAAGTCGGGCATCTCGAGATCACGCACTAAGAGACCGCCGTTGGCGTGGGGATTGGCCCCCATGCGGCGTGCCCCCTGCGGCAGCCAGCCAGTGACCACGTCTCGCGGATGTCCATTCTCTTCGAACAACTCGTCGGGCCGGTAGCTGCGCATCCAGTCCTCAAGCCTGTGAAGGTGCTCTTGGTTCTTCCGGACGTTGCTGAGGGGGACCTGATGCGAGCGCCAGGTGTCTTCAACGGCGACCCCGTCGACCTCATCCGGTCCGGTCCAGCCCTTCGGGGTCCGAAGCACAATCATAGGCCACCGGGGTCGCGCCTCGACCCCGTCGACCCTCGCCTGGTGCTGGATACGGCGGATTTCGACGAAGACCTCGTCGAGCGTGGCTGCCATCTTCTGATGGACCTCTTCCGGATCGTTGCCCTCGACAAGGTAGGGGAGGTGTCCGTAGCCCTCGAGCAGGCGGGCCAGCTCCCCTTCGTCGATACGGGCTAGAATGGTTGGATTGGCGATCTTGTAGCCGTTGAGATGCAGGATCGGCAGTACGGCACCGTCGCCGACCGGATCGAGGAACTTATTCGAATGCCACGCCGTCGCCAATGGGCCGGTCTCGGCTTCGCCATCCCCGATCACGCAGGCCACGACGAGATCTGGGTTGTCGAAGGCCGCCCCGTAGGCGTGTGCCAGGGAATAACCCAGCTCCCCACCTTCGTGGATCGAGCCCGGGACCTCGGGCGCCACGTGGCTGGGCACCCCGCCCGGGAAGGAAAACTGCTTGAAGAGACGGGCCATACCGCCGGCGTCTCGACCAATCCCCGGGTAGAGCTCGCTGTAGGAGCCTTCTAGCCACGTGTTGGCCACGATGCCGGGACCGCCGTGTCCGGGTCCGATAACATAAATCAGGTCGACATCCTCAGAGGCGATAAGCCGGTTGAGATGGGTATAGATGAGGTTGAGGCCTGGGGTCGTGCCCCAGTGGCCCAGGAGCCGGGGTTTGACGTTCTCGGCGCGAAGTTTCTCCTTGAGCAAAGGGTTGTCGAGGAGGTAGATCTGGCCCACCGATAGGTAATTGGCCGCCCGCCAGTGAGCGTCCAGCCGCTCCAATTCGGCACGATCCAGCGGCAACGCATCCACGATTCGCATCGTCCCTCCCACGCTTTCCCCAACCGAGCCTTGGTCGACTCCTCCCACCGCTGACGGCGTCTTTGGCATGTCCACTCTGGTCCTCCTCATTGCGAACTTTGAGATCGCGTCGGCCTTTCGGCAAAGCACCCGGGCCGGATGCCTGGTTTCATCGCGACTCTGGGAATGCCCCGGAGCCAACATCGCGCCGGGCACCCGCTAACGGCTTCGAGCTTCCTGCTTGCCCGCTCGCACTCGCCAGAGTGTGCTCACCTGAGTGTACTCGCCTGAGTTTGCTGTTGGGATATTCCCAAAGGGCACAAATACGTACCAGCTTTTTTCTGGGATACTGAGTCTAACGGCCGTAGCGGGAGCTGTCACTACGCACATGTGCGTAATGTAGATTCTTCGAAGCTACACATCGACGCGCTCCGGGCTCGGAGCAATGAAATGAACGTGAGCAGCCAGGTCGCGATTGCAGGCTTTTGATCGTCAGCTGGCTTAGATTTGTTCTTGGTTGAATAAAGTGACCTTGACCAGAAGACGGAACATGAGAGAGGTTGGGGGATTCACAAGACTGCGGTCGGCAAGTCGGCCGATTCATTCGGAGTCCACCGATCCGGGCTCCCAGAGGCGATATCGCGTCTCTCGAAAACGAGGAATTCTTGAGAAGTTTCAACGCCATCATTTCCAGTAACCTTGTCGTGGGCATATCTTTGGATCAACCTAAAACATCCTCCTTCGGAGGCTAGGTCATCTACCTTTCTCCCCTCCAAAACAGTGATTGCAGTTGATAGATCCTCGGTTATTTTTCTGTCGACGCGTGTGATATAGAGCCTGTCAAGCGCGCCCCGACGGATCACCTCACCTTCTTGGTTTGTGAATTCTGCAACCATAAGTATTTTCAAGACTCTCGGGCCCGTAATCATTTTGATGACTCCATAACCTTCTTGGCCCAAGCGCTCTATCATCACTGCTCCATCAACGCCCTCTTCCCCTGCCCCGATAACCGTGGCCCCGGCTTTTTCTAGCTCTTCGCCATTCTCGCTGTTTTGCATTCGATCAGTGGTGAAGATAAGGATCTTTCTTCCGCTTTCGAGAATTGCATCGGGAACACTAAAGTTCAGGCTCCTACTTACGACCACGAGGTCGGGGTTTCTCTTAAGACCATTCTGTTCTCTCCAATCTCCCAAATCTTCAAAGTTGCTGCCTTTATCAAATTGGGTGAGGACGTTTTGAACACTTTCACCATTCTCCTCAAACTCGGTCATATAACTTGCACCGGTGATTATTGCATCAGCCTGGGCCGTAAGTTCTTGAAAGAGCCTCCAGTCCGAAGGGTTCTTAAGTTCTTCGGGCGAGCCCCGTACGCCCTCAACGGCAATCATATCGTTTAGGTCGGTTACGTAATTGGCAACCACAATTGGGCGAACAATCCTTTTTGACAATTCCTGGAGCCTGTGACTCAAATACATCCCCTCCAGTGACACCCGTCGCTCTTCAGGCTCTATCTGTCTAATTTCCATCTTCGGCCTTGTCATTTCGGGCTCTCGGGGTATGGACGCGATTGTCCATTAACTGGCTTTTTGGCCACGACATTCGAGTGGAAAGCTCAACTCGCCGCGTTGACCGATGGTGCTGGGACCAGTGCTGAGGGCAGGTGATGATGAAATCCTCGAGAAATGAAGATGGTTGTAGAACGCTAATCTGGCCTGGGCTGCTCGCTGAGAGTTCCGCTGACAAGGATGTTCTCGGCCCCACGTACTAGCTCGAGTGTGATCCTGTCCCCGATTTCATAGCTCTGCACGAGCCGGTTCACGTCGGCCATGCTTGACACGGATTCCCCATCAATAGCCACGAGAACGTCCCCGCCCAGGACGATGGTTCCAAAAGGGGTCTCAAGTTCTCGGTCGCCCTGGCGAATATCGGCCTCAGCCGCCGCAGATCCTTCGTGCACGAGTTGAACCAGGATGCCTCCCTCCACCGGCAGATCCAGCCGTTGGGAGAGTTGCGGCGTCAAATCCAATCCGGCAATTCCCAGAAACGGACGCCTGACGTAGCCGCGATCTCTTAACTCCTCAGCCACTGTTCTGGCCGTATTGATGGGGACCGCGAAGCCGATCCCCTGGAATCCGCCCCCGGTCGAGAAGATGGCGGTTGTGATCCCGATCACCTCTCCCTCGGTATTGAGCAGCGGTCCGCCCGAGTTTCCTGGGTTCACCGCCGCATCAGTCTGGATCACGTTGTCGATCTCGGTCCCATAATCATCTCCACTTCGGAGCATTCTGCCGAGCGCGCTGATATAACCGGCGGTCAGGCTTTGATCAAACCCAAAGGGGCTGCCGATGACAATCGCCTGTTCGCCGATCCGGACCTGGTCCGAGTCTCCCAGCCCAACGGGAGGAAGCGTTCGCGTTGCGACTCTAAGCAACGCGACATCTGTAGACGGGTCGCGCCCCAACACCTCCGCCTGCAGCTCGGTGCCATCCTTTAGGATCACGCTGACAGATTCTGCGTCTTCGACAACGTGATTATTGGTGAGGATGAGTCCGCCCTCTTGAATGACAAAACCAGAGCCGCTCCCGCCGCCACCCTCCGTGATCACGGAGACGCGAACGACCGACGGAGAAATTCGATCAAACAGGATTGCCAAATCTTCCGGATCCATGTCCTGTGTCTGCGAGCTTGCTTCTTCCGGGGAGGGAAAACTACTTGGAAGCGAATCTGTGAAGGTTTGAGCCCTCGAGCCGAGAAGACTCATGATGAGAACTGTAAATAGGCTTGAGAGGAGCGCGGTTAAGACGATGATGGCGATCAGTCGTGGTGAGGAATCTCGCGGGGGAGTGGGTTCTTTTTCGACCATCGTATTTCGAAGGTTTGAACGTTCCTTTCAAAGGGTGATAGGACAATGATACCCATGCAAGCAGTTGAATTCAGGATGGTCCCTCACCTGTCGATAAATTCGTCGCCGTGCCAATAAATCGGGCCGGAGGCAGAGCGCTCGCCGCAGACTAAATCTCCTCAGCCCCGGCCGACCGTTTGACAAAGCGCCCCATCCCGGCCCGGCCCAGCCACCGATCGCGGTCGACGATGAGCTGGCCGCGCAGGAACACCTTCTCAGGAAATCCCTTCAGCTCCCAGCCTTCATAGAGATTGTAGTCGGTCCGATGGTACGCGTGTTCCAATCCATAAGTTAAGGAGCGCTCGGGGTCCCAGATCACCAGATCCGCATCTGAGCCCGGCAGCAGGTCGCCCTTCTTGGGATAGAGACCGAAGATCTTTGCCGGATTGGTGGACATCAAGGCCACGAACTGCTCAGGCGTAATGCGTTCTTGCCCAACCCCGAAGGTCCACAGAACCGGCATGCGATCCCCCACTCCCGGCAGGCCGTTCGGAATCTTGGTGAAGTCCTTGGCTCCCAATTCCTTACCCGGGATGGCGATACTCTCTCCCTCATAGTCGATGGGCGTGGTGCCGTCGAAGAAGAAAGGACAGTGATCGGTGCCGATGGCCTGCAGACTATCGTCAGAAAGCCCGCCCCATAGAGCGCCGTTATCTGCGCGGGACCGCATCGGCGGCGAACAGATCCACTTCGCCCCATCCGGCCGGCCCAGATGCTCCTCGGTGAAGAAGAGATACTGCGGGCAAGTCTCTCCCATTACTCTGACGCCCCGCGCTCTCCCATAGCGGATCTGATCCAGGCCTCCGGCCGTGTTGACGTGCACCACGTACAGCGGCGCATGAGCCTGCTCTGCCAGCGCAACCCCCCGAAGCACGGCTTCTACTGCTCCCCATGCCGGCCGCGTATGCGCGTGCCATTCCGGCGCGGTGCGGCCGGCGGCAAGAGCCTCTGCGGTCAGAATCTCGATTACGTCTCCGTTTTCAGCATGCATCAGGGTCAGCATCCCGTGCTCGGCGGCGGTGCGCATAACTTCAAAGATCTCCCCGTCTCGAAGCCGCAGTCGACCGTTGTAAGCGGTGAATACTTTCAGGGTTGTGATCCCCTGCTCCGTGAGGCCAGGGATCTCGGCTCGGATGGCCTCATCCAGGCGAGTGATATTCATGTGCAGTCCATAGTCAACGGCGGCCTTGACCTGCGCTTTGGCCTGCCACAGCTCCACGCTCTCCGCTAGAGAGCTCGCGTCAAGAGGCACGAAATCCAGCACGGTCGTTGTTCCACCAAATGCGGCGGCCTTCATGCCCGTGTAATGATCGTCGGAAGAAACGGTGCCGAACATGGGCAGGTCTAGGTGTGTATGGGGATCGATACCACCCGGCATCAACACCTTGCCGGCAGCATCCACCACATCAGCTCCTTCGGCCTCCAGGTCCTGGCCGACTCGCCGGATGGTTTCGCCCTCGATGAGCACATCACCGAGTTCTTGGCCGCGCACGGTGAGGACCGTGCCGCCCTTGATCAAGAGCGGGGTCAAGCTGTCTCCTCCACGAACGCAATTATAGAAGCAACACAAGCTACGGTGCTGCATCCTGATGAAGTGTCATCAGCATCAGATGTGGAGCGCATTTGGAGGAGCGCGGGTGCGGTTCGGTATCAGGGATCATACGGAAGTCTGGGCGCGCGTACCAGGAAACAAAATGGCGCCCCGCAGGGCGCCGGAGTCTCGGCCAATTGGGAGTTTCGTCTAGCTTATGAAATACTCCGCGCCACAGTATGGGCAGTGCAGTACGCCTTTGCCCGCAAATTCCACTTCTCCCCCGCAGAATTTGCAGCGCCGCAAGTCGCGAATGCTCGAGGCCTCAGCGGAATACAGCGTGCCCTCATCCCAATTGATGTAACCACTGTACAGGCCCATGCCGACCAGCGCGTAAATCTGGTCCTGCACTTCTTTGCGGCTCGTACCCAGTTCGAGCACGAGGTCGCTGATTTGAACCTCGCCCCTACTCAAAACCACGTCCAGGATCTTGCGAAGCTCAGCGCGTTCTTCGCCCTCTTCTTGCTCCTGGCGGGACCGCGTAAGAAGCACGATGCCAATCCCGGCAAGAAACAGGGCCGGAATACTGGCCAGGCCAAGCCCGACAATCGCGCCGCCAACATTCAGCTCACCGGCCGCTCTCTGTCCAAGAGAGAACAGGGCGCCAAATCCAAAGATGACGATACCTCCAACGATCATGAGAATGCCGGCTACCCTGCCCAAATTCATTTATCCAAATCCCGCCGATCCGCCCCCACCACCACCGCCTCCACTGAAGCCACCGCCGCTGAATCCTCCGCCTCCGCTGGTGCCGCTTGAGGAGGGAGCCGATCGCAGCACACGACCGGTGCTGTTGAGCATGCTTGTCAGCCCGGCGCTCATGCTCGCCAAACCCCCGGTCATGCTTCCCGCCATGCCTTCAAGCCCACCCGGTCCTCGGGGCCCACCGGCTCGGCTGGTTCGCCCGGTCGAGGTAGTGGTTGGTCTCCCATACGCATAGGGTCCGTACGGCACCCACCAGGTCGGCACCGGCGTGCTTGGCTCGGCCGCGAACTTGCGAACATACGAGTCGCGAATTCCAAGCGCGATGGCATAAGGCAAGTACTTCTCGAATAGCTCGCCGACCAGTTTAAGGTCTTCGATCTTGTCGATCCGCTGCAGGTATACCTTGAAGGCCTTCCAACGGGCGGCTGCTTCGGATCCTTTGACCGTCTTGGCCGGCATCGCTCCACCGGCGATGATCACTGCGATTCCGGTCAGGACCATTCCACCAAAGAGACAGGGGAACATGGTGGTGTACCTTGCGAGCACCGCCCCGAGAAAGATCCCGATTCCGATCCCGAAGGCCACCAGCGCAAATCCGATTCCGCGCCAAAGCTTGCGGGTTGAATCCGGATTCTTGCGGAACAGTTTGCGAGTTTCCATCTCCTTGTAGAGCTTGGATTGGATCTTGGGCAGGGTCTTGTAGAACTTGTTGCGCAGATCGCTGAGCTCGACGGTGTCCCGCCCCCGCTTGAATATGCCTCCTATGATTGCCGATTCGACTGCATTCAGCGGAACGTCGCTCTCCTGCTTCTGAAAGACGAAGTCCGGAGATCCCAGGCCGAGCCAGCCCTTCTTTTCGGTCTCTTCGATTCTAAGGGCCCCCTTGCGTCCAAGATCGACGATCGTGGCGACCACATCTCGCATGTCCGCCTTTTCGTCGATCAAGGTGCCGAGCACGCCGGGTGGAAGATCGTCCGGCGGTTCCGTAATGTATTCCGGAACCGGGCCAACCTTCGGATCTCGCCCCCGCGAATACCAGACCAGGAACACCAGCGCCGGACCGCCGAAAATCAACATCACCGCCAACAACCCCAGGCCGGCGTTCACGAAAGGCTTCACGTTCTCGTCGTAGAAGAACTCGTTATCGAATTCCTCTTGCCACGCGGGTACCTCGTTCGGGATAATGCCGTGAGTGAATTCGATACCTACTTCCAATGAATCGGAAGGAGACATGGGTTCGTTGGCCAGGAAGGTCACACTGGATCCATCCGGGCTCTGACCCCATGTCGCAGCTACACCGGCCGAATCGATAATCTGGAACTGCGCGCCGTCGGGCAGCACGACCGTCACATTGACTTCCTGGATGGGGAAATCGCGGTCGGTGGCGATGGCTTGCCACTGGAGCTTGTCACCCGAGTCATAAACACGCAGCGCGTCCTTTACTGTATAGGCGATATCGAAGGTGCGGATTTGATTGGTGGTCGGCGGGAAGTACCAGCGGATAGCCATGTCCCCGCCCTCTTGCGTAGCATCGAAGGTGAAGGGCTGCTTGGTGAAGCCGCCCTCGCCATAGACGCCTACCCCCGGCTCGCTAACCGAAATTCGGGTGATCCCGCCAGTCTTGGCTAGTGGGATCTCGCGGAATCCGAAGGTGAAGGTGCCCTTAGTGAAATTGATGCGCTGGCGCTCGAGGACGTGCAAGTCGCCATTGGGAAGAATGGTGAGGGTCGTGTCCCATCCGTCCCAAAAGAGGGACTTGGTCTGGGCTTGCACCGGCTGGCCGATGACGAGCAGCCCAAATGCAATCAGCAGGGGTAGGAAGATACGCAGTGGTCGCATGTAATAGGTTAGCTCAAGCGCACAAATGATACATTCGACCTCCCCACAAGTCGAGCCGACTGGCGTCCTATTTGTGCGAGGAGTACCCGTGCTCGGTAATGTGATGCAGTTCTGGCTGGTGCGGACCGTCTCAGATTGGGCGTGTGTTGAAACTAGAGTGGGATCTGGGTCGAGGGGATCGAGCCAGCTCGTTCGCGCAACAAGCGTGCGCGAATCTGGCTTTGCGGGATGGTCAGGTCAGTCAGGTCGACGGCATTCAATAGACGATCCCCGGTGGTGAAGAGGAAGGTGAACCGCCGCCAGGAGCGAGATGCAATGGGAGGGGAGAGCTCGAGCACGGGTCCCAACTGCATTTTGAAGTAGGGCTCATCCACCCGCTCATGATCGGTCTCCTGGAAGAGCAGCTCACGCCGCGTTCTCAGCTCATACCCACGCACTTCTGCCAGGTAACGCACCGTCCAGCGATGCTCGCCGAAAGTCGCTGGAAGGTAAAATGCCAGCCAGTCCACACGCACCGTGCGAGGCGCGGTTACGAGGGGGATCCGATACCATCCCAGAGTCTGCGCGATCTCGAGGTCCCGCGGCGTGTTCAAGATCGCAACGAGTACCAGATCCTCCGCTCCCGGCGGGTTCTCCTTCCAATCACGGGTCACTACCTGGCGGCCGGATTTCATGAGCATCCGATATAATAGATCATTTGTTCTAGGCCGTCAACTATGAATTTCCCCGTTAACTGAAACCTCCCCTTTCGGGGAGGCTTGAAACGGAGGAAAACGCGGCTAGCCCAAGCCGACCCGCGTATTAAATTCCTTTATGTGCTGGTCGATCTCCTCGACCTGCCCCTGCGTGGCAGTCCAGTAATCTCGATCGTACCACTGCGCCATGATCTCTTCGTAGGTCCGCCCCTGCTGTTCCACCCAGGTGAAGTACTTCAGGTTGTGGATCCGGCGCCGATCGGTGTAGCGAAGCTCCAGCAAATTCTCGGTGGTAAGTCCCATTAGATAGCGAGCGAAATCAGCCGCCGCTTCCAGATCGGTGTACTCACCACGCTCCTGGCTCATCTCCTCCAGGCGGCTTTGATACAGATCCATCGAATCGGTGAGCACGGTGATCACGACATCCGAGCTGCCCAGCTCGTAGTATTTGGCGAACTTGATGGCCAAGGATAGGTTGGCGATCCCGGAGAACCCGAGCAGATCGAGCTGCCCTAGGGTATCCTCGGGCACCCCCTGCGATGCAAGATAGTTCTGGCCGGCGGATTCGTTGAAGAGCCGTGCCAGGTGTACGATCCCGTTGTCGTCCAGGTCGATTACCATGTCGGTGTTCTTGACGTTGTGGATCCAGGGCACGTGCTTGTCGCCAATGCCCTCGATGCGATGCGCGCCGAATCCGTTCTCGAGCAATGTTGGGCACTGAGAGGCTTCGCCAGCGGCGATCTTGCTTCTCGGAAACTTCTGCTTCAAGAAATCCCCGCAGCCAATCGTGCCCGCCGAGCCGGTCGTGAGCGTGACACCGCGATATTCATCGCCGGGGCCGAGCTCCTGCTCGAGCACCTCCAACATGGCATGCCCGGTCACTTCGTAGTGCCAGAGGTAATTCCCGAATTGCTCGAACTGGTTGAAGATCATCAGATCTTCTCCCGATTCGCGCAACTCCCAGGTCTTGTCGAAGATCTCCTTCACATTCGATTCGCTTCCGGGGGTCTTGATCACCTCTCCCGCTATGTTGGCCAGCCAATCGAAACGTTCTTTGCTCATTCCTTCCGGCAAGATTGCCACCGACTGGCAACCCAGCAAAGCCGAATCGTACGCGCCTCCCCGGCAGTAGTTGCCGGTGGATGGCCAGACCGCCTTTTGGTTCGTCGGATCGAATTGGCCGGTCACGAGGCTGGGCACGAGACAGCCAAATGCCGCGCCCACCTTGTGCGCCCCGGTCGGGAACCACTTGCCGACCAATGCCAGGATCCGAGCCTCGACTCCGGTCAGGCTGCTGGGGAATTCGATGTAGTTCACTCCCCCAAAACCACCACCGGTTTCAACGGGCTCGTTCTTCCAGCTGATGCGGAAGAGATTCAAAGGGTCCACATCCCACAGCCCGACCTGGCCAAGCCTCTTGCGGATTCCCTCCGGAATGCTGGCAGGGTCCTTCATCTGGGCGAAGGTGGGGACGACAACGCCGCGCTCCTTTGCGCGGCCGGCGGCTCGCTCGAGCCGATCCTCGTACATTGTTAAGTCAATCATGGTTACCTTTCTGTTTCCGCGACCTCCTCTGGCTCCTCGCGCAGCACGTATAGGGGACGGTTTTTCGCCTCGTCGTAAAGCCGGCCGATGTACTCGCCGAGAATGCCCAGAGAGATGAGTTGAACGCCTCCCAGAAAAAGAACCGCGATGAGCGTGGTGGCCTGGCCCGAGAGCTCTGCCCTCCCTGACAGACGAAGATAGATCACTATCGGAATTGCAATAATGGCGAGCACTGCGGAGAAGAAACCAAAATAAGTCGCAAGCTGTAATGGAAAATAGGAAAAGCCCGTAACGGCATTGATCGCCAGGCGGAGCATCTTGCGGAACGGATACTTCGTCTCTCCCGCCTGGCGTGCGGCGCGCTTGTATGAGACGCCGACCTGTCGAAACCCCACCCAGGCGGTCATCGCGCGGGGAAAGCGATGATGCTCGCGCATTTTCTTTAGCGCCTCTACTACCTTCCGGTCCAGCAAGCGGAAGTCGCCCGCGTTGAGCGGGATTTCAACTTCCGTAATGCTGTTGATCACCCGGTAAAAAACGGCGGCCGTGGCGCGCTTGAACCAGCCTTCCCCTTCCCGCTCCGTGCGCACGGCGTAGACCACCTCGTAGCCCTCACGCCACTTCTCAGCCAGCTCGGAAATGAGCTCCGGAGGATCCTGCAGGTCGGTGTCGATGATCACCACCGCTTGGCCACGGCTGTAGTCCAGCCCGGCCGTCACGGCAATCTGATGTCCAAAGTTGCGGGAGAAGAGCACTGGACGCACACGGTTGTCCTCAAGGGCCAAGTCGCTGATGATGCTAGAGGAGCCATCCGTGCTGCCGTCATCCACCAGCACAAGCTCCCAGGGCTCTCCTATGGCATCCATGGCGGCCTGCACCCGGTCGTAGAATTCACGAAGCGTTTCGACTTCGTCGAAGACTGGCCCGACCACCGAGAAAGTCGGCTTTTCGTCTGCTACTTTTGCTTTCATATCTCCGGCGATATGCTATGCGATTCTGGAAAAAAAAGCACGCGCGCGATTTCTCTCACATTTGCCTGGGTAGCTCAGATGTGGCTATGCGCATGCCGTTCGATGGTCGGCCCCTTTTGAAACTCAACAGGCCCACTTCGCGTCGCGGCCTCGCTCACGAGCGGGAAAGCAGCAGCCCGGCGCGAGAAATTCTGGGCGGCGCAAGGGACCAAGCTAGGACACCACATCGCGCAGCGCCTCCAGCGTCGGTTCTATCACTGCCGCTTCGCCGGCGGCACGCATGGCAGCCGGAACGTCCTTGAGTCCGCTGCCGGTGATCACCACCACGATCCGCGCGTCCGATGCCACACGATCGCTCTCGACCGCGGCTTCCAAACCTGCATAGGCGGTCGCTCCGGCCGGCTCCGCAAAGACCGCCTCATGGCCAAGCGTGCGGATGGCCTCCAAAATCGATCCATCCTCGACGGCAATCATCGCCCCACCCGTTTCGCGTACCGCACGCAGGGCGCGCAACCCATCGCGCGGAAGGTCGACCGCAATGCTGTCGGCAATGGTATCGGAGTGGACGGGCTGAATCACCTCCGCACCCGTCTCAAAGGCATGCGTCACCGCCGCCGATCCGGTGGATTGAATGCCATAGAGCCGAGGCACATGATCGATCCAACCTAGCTCAAATAGGTCCTTGAAACCCTTATGCAGACCGGTGATGATATTTCCGTCACCCACGGACACGAAGACCGCCTCTGGCGCCTCCCATCGATTGACCCCTGGACCCGAGAGCTGCTCACAGATTTCGAACGCGGCGGTTTTTTTTCCTTCGACCGTGAACGCGTTGTAACCGGTGTTGCGGCAGTACCAGCCAAACTCCTCCGCGGCCTCCAACGAGAGCTCGAAGGCCTGATCGTAGTTTCCGTCCACGAGCACAACTCGAGCTCCATAGATTAAGAGCTGAGCGACCTTGGCTTGTGGGGCATTGGCGGGGGCCAGGATCACCGCCGGCACCCCTACCGCAGCGGCCATGCCGGCCAGCGCGGCGCCCGCGTTGCCGGTGGAGGCGGTGACTACCGTTCCCGCGCCGATCTCTCGTGCCCGCGCCACTACCACCGCGCTGGCGCGGTCCTTAAAGGAAGCGGTGGGGTTGCGCCCATCGTCTTTGAACCACAGATTCTCTAATCTCAAGTCGGCCGCTATCCGACGGGACTTCAAGAACGGTGTCCAGCCCACTGCCCGCAGCTGGGTACCCTGATTTCCTGGATCCGCGACCGGGAGCAGCGGCAAGTAGCGCCAAATCGAATTCTCACGGCTTGAGCCGATCTCTGTGGGCGAGCAGGCTCGTATTACAGAATCGATGTCCAGGAGTATGTCTAAGTTGCCTCCGTCCCTGCTACAGACCATGACCGGATCCTCCCAGTCATATTTTTCAGCACAGGTGGAGCATCGATAGCCGATGAAGTGTGGCAAGCGGTCAGCTCCTCACATTCCTATGGAATCCACTGAAGCTCCCTTTCCCTGTCCGTCGAGTCGCACAGGGATCAGCGCTTGTTTCGCCACATCAATCAGTCCTCTATCGGAGAAGCCGGCTTCCGGGATCGAGGGAAGCGATATGAAGGAGAGCGTCATAAATGGTGTCTTCAACTGGCATCCCAGAGACGCCGCAGCGGTGCGAACCTTTTCGAGTTGTGTTTCGACCTCGCTGGCCGGCAGCTCGCTCATCAGGCCCGCTATCGGGAGCGGCAGTCTTTCGAGGATTCTACCTTTCTCTGCAACGACGAAGCCGCCCTGGGATTCTTCCAGGGCTCTTACGCACAGGAGCATATCTTCATCATTGGTTCCGACCACAAGAATGTTGTGGTGGTCGTGCGCCACCGACCCGGCGATCGCTCCCCGTTTGAGTCCGAAACCCTTCGTCCATCCAACGGCGACATTTCCGTTCTTGCCGTACCGCTCCACGACCGCGAGCTTGAGAACATCGAGCTCAGGCGCGGCCTGCGCCGAGCCATCCTTGATAGAGAGTTCGGCCTCGCGTAGATGGTTGAAGATCTGATCCGGAACGATCTCGATGACACGCAGTCGCACGGTCGTGCCTTGCGCGGGAAACTCAAATTCATTGGGCTCGAGATCCGCTAGAACGCGAACCGTCCGCTTCAGCCAGTCAGGGAATTCCTGCGGCTTGAGATCGTCTGTGAGCGAACCGCCCTCTGCCACGACTCGGCCCCCGACCAGCACCATCTCTGGTCGGATTTCGTCGAGAGACGCGCACAACAGAATGTCGGCGAACCGCCCGGGCGCGATTGCCCCTATTAGATGACCCACCCTGAAGTGCTCCGCCGCATTGATCGAAGCAATTTTAATCGCTTGCAGCGGACTCAGACCTAAGCGTATGGCCTCATTGACGTTGTAATTGATATGCCCCTCGCGTCGGATATCAGACGGATGCTTATCGTCCGTGCAAAACATGAGGTGGCGCGTGTCAATTTGGCGCTCCAGGACGCCTGCAATCAAGTCATGCAGGTTCCGCTCTGAGCTACCCTCCCGTATCATGACCGCCATACCGACAGCCAAACGAGCCTCAAGCTGATCGACAGTGACACACTCATGGTCGTCCGTTATTCCGACAGAGGCGTAGGCCTCAAGTTCCGCGCCTTCCAGGCCGATGGCGTGCCCATTGGCGATCTTTCCGAGCTTTGACGCGGCCAGCACCTTCTGCAGATGTTCGGCTGACAATCTCAAGACCTTTGAAGGGTCAAGCTCTCCCAGGCTAACAGTTTCGGGCCAGGCAAGGATCCGCTCGACCTGCTTGATTCCGAGGTCTCCGCCGGTCGTCTCTAGGCCAGGCGCAGTGGGCACGCGCGACGACACCTGAACGAACATTCGATAAGGTAACTCTTCGACCCCACTGAAAAAGGCTTCGAGGCCCTCGATACCCGCAACATTAGCCACTTCCATGGGATCGACGAGCAGCGTCGTTGTTCCGGTGGGGACGATGACTTCCGACAGGCTGGCGGGAGTGAGCAGAGTGCTCTCGATGTGAATGTGAGCATCGATAAACCCAGGGAGCGCGTAGAGCCCTTCCGCTTCGATCGTCTCGCGGGAGGCAGCTTCACTACTCGGAAAGATTGAGACGATCCGCTCTGCTCGGATTCCGATGTCGGTTTCCGTGACCCGCCCCGAAAACACATCCACGAGTCGCACGCCACGAATGAGAAGATCGAGCGGCTCACTGCCCAGCGCAGCGCGAACGCGTGCCTCAAGTGTCGCTAAATTGCTCATGGTCTCCCCAGATGTTGAAAGACGCCTATGCGGGCGTCTGCGCTGTAAATATATGCTGGCTCGAATAATACTCCCGCGTCTCTAGATTCCTCTCTCCCCACGAATATAGGGAATCCCCAACGCAGCCGGGGCCCCGAGTCGCTTTCGCAATGCCTCTCCGGAAGCGATCACGAGCACGAGGATTACGAACAGATAGGGCAGCATGTTGGCAAAATAGCTGAGCAACGGGTCCTGCAGAATGAGATGCGCATCCAATGGCAGCGGTGGAGCGCCCTGTAGATCGAGCGGAAGACGGCGGATCGCGCCGAAGAGGTAGGATCCGAATGCCGCTCGGAATGGACCCCAACCTGCGAAGATCACAAGACCGAGAGCGATCCAGCCCTGTCCGGCTGTTAGGCCGTCGATCCAAAGCGGAGTGATCGCCAGGCTCAAGCTGGCCCCGGCCAATCCTGCAAGCAGCCCTCCAACGAACACGTAGAGATACCGCAGCCGGAACACGTTGATCCCCACCGAGTCCGCCGCGGCCGGGTACTCGCCTACTGCACGCATGTTTAGGCCCGGCCGCGTTCGATTGATGATGAACCAGGCGATTGGCACCATGATGAAACCCAGATAGACGATGACGTTGTGTTGAAAAAAGATCTGCCCTAGCACTGGGATCTGCCCGAGCAGCGGGATATCCAGCGCGGGCAAGCGCGGGGCATCCCGAACATCCACCAGAGACCAACCAATCACTGAGCTGAGGCCCGCCCCGACAAAGGTGAGCGCAAGCCCGCTCACCACCTGATCGGCCCGCAAGGTGATCGAGGCTAGCGCGTGAAGCAGGCTCATTAGACCGCCTACAATCATCCCCACTAACAAGGCAATCCACGGATCCCCGAGGGTGTGTGACACAAGAAATGCGGTCACTGCCCCCATCAACATCATGCCCTCGACGCCGAGGTTTATCACACCGGCGCGCTCGGCAAAGAGCTCGCCAATCGTTGCAAACAGCACCGGAGTGCCCGAGGCCACACCCGCGGCAAGGATGGTTGTGATGAAGATCAGGTAGTTGCTCACTGGCCCCCTCCCGCCGCCGCGGACTGCGTAACAGACTCGCTGCGCTCGATTCGCACGCGGTACCGCAGGAGAAGCTCACCGCCCACCACGACAAACAGAATCACGCCATTCAGCATGGACACGATGCCGAACGGTTGAATCTCGTCGCCGCCTACCAGCAGTCCGCCGAAAAGATAGGCTACCAAAACCACCCCCCAGGGGTTGAGTTTTGCAAGCCAGGCGACGATGATGGCCGTAAACCCGTATCCGGGAGAGATGCGCTCTTGAAAGATGTGAATGACGCCGGAGACCTCGCCCATTCCTGCCAGCCCAGCCAGGCCGCCACTGATCAGCATCACCAGCAGGATGTTGCGTTTGATATTCATGCCTGCATAGCGTGCGGCTTCAGGATTATCTCCAATGACCTTGATCTCGTAGCCGAACTTGCTTTTGCGCAGCACGTACCAAAGGATGAAGGCGGCCGCGAGGCCGATCAGGATTCCGGCATGCGCAGTCAGTCCTCGCAGAATGGAGAATTGGTCGGCGAACTCAGTCAGCCGCGGCAGCCACGCAGTCCGCGGAAACTTCGGCGTCAATCCAAAGCCACGCAGCGACCACGGCCCGTAGATGAAGAAGTTGTTCCAAAACGCGGCCACGTAGTTCAGCATCAGAGTGGTGATGATGAGATTCACGCCTAACCAAGCCTTCAGTGCACCGGGAACCGCGCCGTAAAGTCCTCCTGCCAGGAAGGCAGCCAGCATCATTGCGGGGATCATGATGAAAGCCGGCGTATCCGGGCTGAGCAGCTTGAGTGCCACGCCGGTCGCTGCCCAGGCTCCAATCAGGAGCTGGCCCTCCGCGCCGATGTTCCACAGCTGCATGCGAAAAGCGAGCGCGACGCTGAGACCAGCCAGCAGCAGTGGCGTGGCCTTGATGGTCGTATCGGACAGCGGATAGAGCTCACCTCTCAGCCAGCCGGCAGGTGTGCCGAAGGCGGCCCGGAAGATGCGAGAATACGCCACGAAAGGGCTGACTCCCACGATCGATAGCAGCACCCCACCGACGATCAACGCGCCGATCACCAGGACGACGGGGGAGAGGATCGAGAGCCAGCGCGGATTGTCCAGGCGCTTTTGGATGCGGATGCGGTATGGAAACCGTTCGGCGATCGAGCTCTGAGCGCTCATTTTCAGCTATCCGGCTTTGACATTGTGAGCTGTTCGCGTGCCGGCCATCATCAGACCGATTTCCTCGATATCGGCACCTTCAGCGCTCATCTCGCCCATGATTTGGCCCTCGTAGATCACGGCAATGCGGTCGGCCAGCGCCATGATCTCGTCCAGATCTTCGGAAATCATAAGAATGGCGGCGCCTTCGTCTCGCTGCTCCAACAAGATGCGATGCACGGCTTCGGTGGCGCCCACGTCCAATCCGCGAGTGGGCTGCATGGCAACCAGCATTGCAGGAGCTCCGGATATCTCTCGCGCCAGGATAAGCTTCTGTAAATTGCCGCCCGAAAGCAGTCGTGAGGGAGTTTCAATTGAGGGAGTGGCAATGTCGAATTCGTCAACGAGTTTCTCGGCCTGCTCGCGCATGGCGACGAGATTCATCACCCATCCGTTCCCAATCGGCGGGATGCGGTAATTCCGTAAGGCCAAGTTCTCGGATATGTTCATGTTGGGAACACTGCCCATTCCCACTCGGTCCTCGGGAACGAAAGATAGTCCCGCCTCGAGCACATGGCTGGGCGAAGCGTTCGTAACTTCGCGACCCTGCGCGATGACCGATCCTCCCGTCGCCTCGCGCAGCCCTGTAACTGCTTCGGCAAGCTCTCTCTGACCGTTCCCCGACACTCCCGCCAGGGCAAGGATTTCACCAGTACGCACCTCCAGCGATATCCCCTTCAGAGCCGGAAGACCCTTGTCGTCAAGGGCCTGGAGGTTCCTGATCTCTAGAATGGGCTCGCCGGGAGTCGCGGCCTTTCGATCGATGCGGAACAAAACCTCTCGTCCCACCATGAGCCTTGCCAGATCCTTCTTCGTCACTCCTTCGAGGTCAATGCCGCTGGACACCATGCGCCCGAGTCGCAAGACGCTGATCCGATCCGCGATCTCGAGTACTTCGTGCAACTTGTGGCTGATGAAGATGATCGTCTTGCCAGAGCTCGCCATCTCACGCAGCGTGTGGAAGAGCTCCTCCACCTCTTGAGGCGTAAGCACCGCTGTGGGCTCGTCCATAATGAGGATGTTGGCTCCCCGGTAGAGCATCTTCAAGACTTCCACTCGCTGCTGCTCACCTACGGAGAGTTGCCAGATCTTGGCACGCGGATCGACGCTGATGTTGAACCGCTGGCTGAGCGCTTCCACCTCCGCCTCGATCTTCTGGGGGCGGAGAAGAAATCGAGCTTCATCCAATCCCAGAACTAGATTCTCGGCAACGGAGAGGACGGGTACCAACATGAAATGCTGATGGATCATTCCGATGCCGTCATGGATGGCGTCCTTCGGCGATCCAAAGGTGACCTTTGCTCCGTCTACATAGATCTCACCCTCGTCCGGGTGATAAAGCCCGGAGAGGATGTTCATGAGCGTGCTCTTGCCCGCCCCGTTCTCGCCCAGCAGTGCGTGCACTTCCCCCGCTCGAACGTCAAGGTCGACGCGATCGTTGGCTAACACGCCGGGGAAGCGCTTGACGATGCCTCGCATTTCAACGGCGAGGCGGTTCTCGCTCACGGCTGCATTCAACTCCTGGAGTGAAAGGATACCGGACAGGTCCGCGTCACGGACCTGTCCGGTATCTGTTTTCTAACGACCTGCTTCCCGCTTGCAGAATCGACTACCCACCCGACATTGCAGGGATCTCAGCCTCTGGCAGGAATCCCTCTACGAGAAAGTTCATGCAAATCTGGCACGGCTCGCGGTCGAGTCCGAAGCTATCGATCGTAGCCTGGTCGAGTCCCTCAAGATCTTCCTGAGTTGGCACTACTCCCTCGGCGATGACAAGGTTGCCCTTGTTGTCGTAGATTGGACCCGTAAACAGATCGAAGCGGTCGAACTCGCCGCTCTGCATCTCGGCCCATTTCTCCTCTACCAAGGGGATCACCCAATCGGGCACAGCATCAGGAAACTCACCGTCGGTCAGGCCCAGCAGGCCGACGATACCGCTCTCCGCACCCGGATACCAGTCTGAGGGCGTCCACGTTCCAGCCTGGACTTCTTTGATGAATTCCTCATAGGCCACGCCCCAGTTCCAGTAGGGAACCGTCAGGCAGGCCTCGGGATCGGCGTCGCATGAGGTATTGCTGTCATAGGCAATTCCCCACAGTCCACGCTCACCGGCGGCCTGGACCGGCCCCGGCGTGTCCGCACCCGTCACGACCACTGTGGCCCCTGCGTCGAGCAGCGATTCACCGGCTTGGATTTCCTTGTCGGGATCGAACCAGGTGAAGATCCAGCGCACGTCGACCTCACACTCGGGGCAAGTCTCGCGCACACCCATCGTTAGGGCATTACTCAACCGAACCACTTCCGCGATCGGCCAGGGTGCGATGTAGCCAACACGGTTGCTCCCGTCTTCCTTGGCGCGCGCACCTGCGACCATCCCGGCCAAGAACTTGGTCTGCTCCATCGCTCCGAACAGATTTCCAAAGTTTTCGTCGTTCTTCAGGAATCCCGACACGTGCAAGAAGGCGGTGTCTGGAAACTCTTCAGCTATCTCGGGCATCGGGAATTGGAACTCGAAGCTGGTAGCGATGATGGCATCAAAGCCTTTGCGCGCCAGGTTGCGCATGACCCGAGCCGCGTCCGCCTCAGAGAGGATGGACTCCAGATAGACGGTGTGAACGTTGTCTACATTCTGCTCTAGGTACTCTCGACCCTGATTGTGGGCATAGGTCCACCCAGCATCGCCGATCGGCCCTATGTACACGAACGCCACATTAGTCTTGCCTTCCTCGGGTTCGGGCAGCGTGATGGTCACGTCATCCCCGAATCCCGAGACCGTGATCTCCTCTGGTGTAGCCGGCTCCTGGGCGCACGCCGCAACCAGCAGCCCGCCGACCAACAGCACAGTGATAGCTAGCCCCGCTTTGTGTCTCATCATCTAGTACTCCTCCTATTGTAGAGTTTCGTGGGAATCAGACGGTAGTTGCTACGAGCCGAGCGATGTCACCTCCTCTCATTAAATGAGTCGCCGGCGGTCAAGGGACTATTCGGGTCCCCGTCTTGCCGGCGAGCGCTCGCTCGATATTGTCCGGATCTGTCACCAGGGCTTCTTTGCCCCCAGCCTCCAGGTATTTGATGATCGCCTGTACCTTAGGCTCCATACTTCCTTTGGCAAAATGGCCCTGCTCCATGTAAGCCTTGGCTTCTGCCAAGGTCACCTTGTCCAACCACAGCTGATCTGGCTGGTTATAGTTTAACGCAATCTGCGGGACTGCTGTCGAGATAAGAAGCAAATCGGCTCCGATCTGAGAGGCCAGCAATGCGGACGCAAAGTCCTTGTCGATGACCGCCTCGACTCCAGCTAGATATCCCGCCTCGTCTTGAACAACGGGAATTCCACCGCCTCCCACGGCGATCACGACAAAGCCATCTCCAATGAGCGACTCGATCGCCTCCCGCTGAACGATCCGCACCGGCAACGGTGAAGGTACAATCCGGCGCCATCCTCGGCCGGCGTCTTCCACCACGACCCATCCTTCGGCATCCACCCGTCGATTGGCGGTCGACTCATCCATGAAGGATCCGATCGGCTTTGTGGGCGCCTCGAAGGCCGGGTCGTTGCGGTCCACGAGCACCTGAGTGACCACGGTGGCTGCCTGCTTCTCGATTCCGCGTCGCGTGAACTCATTGTAGAGCGACTGCTGGAACATATAGCCAATGGCGCCCTGGCTGTCGGCGCCGCAGTAGTCCAGCGGCACCTCGTGAAGCTCATGCTTTGCGAGCTCGGATCGCCTGAGAATGAAGCCCACTTGCGGCCCGTTGCCGTGGGTAATCACCACATCCCAGTCATCTTCGATCATGCCCGCGATGTGCTTCATTGACTCGGCCGCCGCTTCGTACTGGTCCTGAACGGTCTTGTGTCCCTTGTCCTTGATCAGCGAGTTGCCGCCGACGGCGACCACCGCCACTTTTTTCTCTGCCAAATTAGCTTCTCCCCTCGCCTCACTTCATCGTCAGTGCCATGACCGCCTTTTGTACGTGCAGGCGGTTCTCGGCTTCGTCGAATACCACGCTCTGCGGTCCGTCGATCACCGCATCCGTCACCTCGACATTACGGTCGGCCGGCAGCGGATGCATATAGATCGCGTCCTTATGGGCCAGCGACATCTTGCGTTCGTCCGTGATCCAACTCTCGTATTGATCCTGGATTTGTTTGCCTTCGTCAGGATCCTGCGTAGTCAGCAGCGGGCCCCAGGACTTGGCGTACACCACTTCCGCCCCCTCAAAGCCGGCTTCCATATCCTCCACAACCTTAAATTTCGTCCCGGCCCTTTCCGCCTCGGCCTGCGCCTGTTCCATTACATCCTGCATCAACTTGAACTCCGGTGGATGGGCCAGGGTGAGATCCAAGCCGAAGCGCGGCATTTGCAGGATCAGCGATTGCGGGACGGAGACCGGCTTCAAATACGAAGCGGCATAGGCCCAGGAAACGACCATCTTAACCCCGCGCAGATCAGGACCCTTTTTCTCTTGAATGGTCATGAGATCGGCCAGGATCTGGAAGGGATGGTAGGTTTCGCACTGCATGTTGAGCACCGGCACACGGGCAGCGTTCGCGACGAAGTTCAGATACTGGTTCCCCACTCCCCAGTCCACGTGCCGGATGGCGATGCCGTCGAAGTACCGTCCGAAGATATCGCCGATCTCTCGCTCGGTGTCGCCGTGCGCGATCTGTGTGGTCTTGGATTCAATGAAGGCCGCGTGCCCGCCCAGCTGCGCCATTCCCGATTCAAATGAACCGCGCGTGCGCGTGCTGCTGAAGAAAAACAGCATGGCAAGCGTCTTATCGCGCAAATAGGCGTGCGGCTCGCCCAGCGCCCGCTTGCGCTTGAGGTCATAGGCCACATCCAGAACGGTCTCCACCTCTTCTTTGCTGAAATCCAGGTCGCCGATCAGATCGCGGCCTCTTAGGTCAGTCTGCATGTGCTCAACCTCTCCCGTCTCATCTGCCTGGCGTTCGCGTAGATGGCTATGCGCAGTCGACTATTGCGCCGGCCGGTCTATTCCGGAATCCCATATCCTTTCGTGGTGGAGTCAGCCCTGTGGAGATCTCCCCTACTCCATCGCCCCCAAAACGAGTGAAAGCAGCGCCATTCTCATCACCACCCCATTGAAGGCCTCTTCCCAGTAGCGTGCGTGCCGCGTGTAGTCCACCTCTTCCAGCAGCTCATCCATGCGAGGCAGGGAGTGCAGGATGATCGAATCTCCCTTGGCCTTCTTCATGAGCTCCCTGGTCACCTGATAGTTCGCGGGTGTCATGCCCACCTCACCCGTGCGCTCATCGCGTGACTTAGTGTAGTCCGGCTGTACCACCGGCTCCATATAGATCACGTCCGCCTTGTCGATGACCTGCTCAATGTGCTCGATTTCATCGTACTCCAGGTTGAGCTCATCGATTTCTACCTTGAACTCGTCGGTCAGCGACATGTCCTCCGGGGCGATGTAGCTGGCGCTGATATCGAACTGGCTCATTGCATAGCTCATGGAATGCATGGTGCGCATGCGCATGTCACCGACCAAAACGAAATGCAGGCCGTCCAGCGTGCCTTTCTCTTTCAAGATGGTGTACATGTCCGTAAGCACTTGCGTCGGATGTTCTCCCCAGCCATCTCCAGCGTTGATCACTGGCACGCTGGCCCACTTCGCGGCCTCTGCGGGCGCACCCTGCTCGAAGTGGCGCATCACGATCACATCGCCGTAATACTCCAGCATGTGCACCGTGTCCTTGATTGATTCCTGATAGAAATCACCGGCGCGGGTCATCTTGGCGTCGGCGAAGCCGGTAACCTCGCCACCCAGCCGCAGCATGGCCGCCTCGTGGGCCAGACGCGTGCGTGTACTGGGTTGGTAAAAGGCGGTGACCAGGATCTTTCCGGCCAATAGATCTGAATTCCGTCGATCACGCGCGATATGGGCCAATCGATCTGCGGTCTCGAACACGCGGAAATACTCCGCACGCTCAAAGCCCTTCAGCGAAAGAATGTCTCGTCCTGCAAAGCTTCTCATCTGTGATGTCCTCCTGTGACTTGGTCCTCAAAAGAGCGCTCGCGCGAGATTAGGCTGCGGTGCTCAGACCGCGTCCGACCCGCCGAACGACATGAAACTTGAACGTGCCGGGCCGAAAATAGCTCTGGGATCGATCCACGACCTGCCCGTCCTTGGTAAATAGACTAGCTTCGAACCGAAGCAGCACGGATCCTGCCGGAACTCCCAGCCGCTCGGCGACCTGCCCTTCAGCGGACACCGCGCTAATCTCACTTTTCGAATACTCCAGCGCCGGCTCTCCACGCTCCAACAGTAGATCCAAAACGGAGCCGTGAAATTCCTTGGCCAGCACGGCGTCAGGAATCAGGTCTTTCCCGATAGTGTCAACTAGGTAGGCCACAGTTTCCCCCTCCGCTAGAATGTCGCGTGAGATCTCAATCACCTGATCGACTCCCAGCAGCTGAGCCTCCTCCGGATCTGAGCTGCGGTGCAGGATCTCGGAATCTCCCATTTCCACCTCCAGGCCCACCCTGGCCGCCATTGTCTCGATGCTTATCAGCTCTTCCAAGCCGGCTTCGATAACCGTCGGTGGCACATAGGTTCCTACCCCTTGACGCCGCACGATCAGCCCGCGATCCTCGAGGGCGCTCATAGCTTCCCGCAGTGTGGGACGCGAGACGCCCAACTGCTCTGCCAGCCTCGGTTCGGAGGGAAGAACTTCTCCCGGCTCGCTTCGCTCAAGCAGCTCTGCCAACGCGTGCGCGGTACGTTGATAAGGTTTGCTCATCTGCTCTCGTCTATCAGCGGCACGACTTCGAAGCGATTCACATCGACCAGACCGAGGTCGGAGATCCGTAGCTCAGGGATCACGACCAGAGCAAGCAGACTCAGCTGCATATTGGCACTATTCAGGGTGCAGCCACATTTCCGAAATGCCTCAAGCAGTCTGGCGGCCTTTCCCGCTACCACTTCTGCAGGCTCATCCGACATCAAGCCCGCGATGGGCAGCTCAACCAGCGCAATGACCTCGCCGTTGCGCACCACGATCTGGCCGCCCCCCACTCTAGCCAACTCATTGGCCGCCAGCGCCATGTTGCCGTCATCCGTACCCACTACCAGCATGTGATGAGAGTCGTGGGCGACGGTAGAAGCCACTGCGCATCCTTGGTCCAGGCCAAACCCTTGGACTAGCCCGAGCTGAACCGTTCCGTTGCCGCGATGCCTCTCGACAAGAGCAAGCTTGGCTAGATCCGCTTCAACGTCCGCCTCTAGGACGCCATTTTGCGGCTTCAGATCCGCATGCAGATGCTCCGTACGTGCCTGATTTTCATTAACGCCGATGACGTTGGCAGTGACTGGTCCATTGCTTGGTGCGCTCAGCTTGAAGTCAGCCGCGATCAGTTCTCTCTTCAGGTGAACCGATCCTCGCACTTCCGCTGGGTAGGCAAAATCCGGTGGATCGACCAGGATCTTCCCCTCCTGTACCGCCACAAGTCCCTTGGCGATCACGATCTCGACTTCGAATTCGCTAAGTTCGCCAACCAGAAGCAGATCGGCATAGCGTCCCGGTGCGATCTGACCCACATCGGTTGACACCCCGAAATGCTCCGCAGTATTGAGAGTGGCCATCTGAATGGCCGTCATCGGCTCCACGCCCTGGTCGATGGCGTGTCGCACGACTCGGTCCATATGGCCCTCGTGAACCAGCGTGCCGGAATGAATGTCGTCTGTTACCAGGATGAAATGGCGAGAATCGAGCCCGAGCTCAGTCACGGCCCGGATCTGCTCGGCCACGTCATGCCACGCGGAGCCGAGTCGCATAAAGACCTTCATGCCCTGACGGACTCGGGCCACCGCATCCTCAATGCGTGTACCTTCGTGATCATCTTCCGGGCCGCCGGCGACATAGGCGTGGAATGGAATTCCCAGATCGAACGAGGCGTAGTGGCCGCCGGCTACTCTGCGGGCGGCGCGGGCCTCTGCCATCTCGGCATGCAAACGCTGGTCGCCTGCGATCACGCCGGGGACGTTCATCATCTCCCCAAGCCCGATGATGCCTGGCCAGCTCAACGCCTGAGCCACTTCATGCGGCCCGATCTTGGCTCCCGCGGTTTCCAACCCGGGCGCCGATGGGACGCAAGACGGCATCTGCACCCACACGTGGATCGGCTGCAAAGCGGCCTCATCCACCATCATGCGCACCCCATCCAGTCCAAATATGTTCGCGATTTCGTGTGGATCGATAAAGATGCCGGTCGTCCCGTGCGGAAGGACCGCCTGCACAAACTGCGTGATGGTAAGCATGCCAGATTCAATGTGCATGTGCCCATCCAGCAGTCCAGGTACGGCGTGCCGACCCTCGGCCTCTATGATGAGCGTCTCATCGCCGATGGTGTGCCCGGCATCTTCCCCGACGTAGGCAATCCGCTGGCCGCTGATGGCGATTTGCGTGTCGTCCAGGATCTCACCGGACTGCACGCACACCCAGCGCGCGCCAAGCACGACCATGTCCGCCGGTTTGCGGCCCATGGCGACATCGACGAGGTGCTTTGACTGCATGTGGATGGTGTCTGCTTCTAAGCGGGGGTGCCCAAAAGGAGAGGATCCTCGGCTTTGCACCCCAGGTTCGGGTCAGTCTAACACCGGCACAAAGAGTGGTCAATTGTCAGACAACCCGCCGGGGGATGCGCAAAGTCACTTGTGCTAGCACAGGACGGCGATGGTCGTCGGACTCATAACCAGGGACCTCTTAGCGGTGGGCAGAACATCGGATTTGTACGAGCTGGCGAAAGACTGCTCGTTGAGGAAGATCCGATCTTCCCGCTGCTCTGCGGCCGAAGTCACTGGCTGATCCAGCCTTGGGTAATCCGCTATCCTCGGTCAGAGATGCGTTGGGGCTACTGTAAGGTCGTAGTAGTCGAGCCGCACGATTAGCGTGCGCGCTCGGCCGCGGTAAGAGTGTTCTGAAGCAGCGTGGCAATGGTCATCGGACCGACACCTCCGGGCACCGGCGTGATCGCCTCAGCAACTTCAACCGTCTCGTCAAAGGCCACATCTCCCACCAACCGATAGCCGCGCTCGCGGCTGGGGTCGTCCACGCGATTGATCCCCACATCGATCACGTAGGCGCCGGGCTTGATCCAGTCCCCACGCACCATCTCGGCTCTGCCGATGGCAACGATCAGCACGTCCGCACTCCGGCAAACGCCCGGGAGGTCCTGCGTGTGCGAATGGCAGATGGTGACGGTTGCGTTCTCACGGACCAACAGCAGCGCGACCGGCATGCCAACGATGTTGGAGCGCCCTAGAACGACCGCGTTCGCCCCATCCAGGTCCGCGCCGGCATGTTTGAGCAGCGTGATGCATCCGGCTGGCGTCGCCGGTACAAAGGCCGGCTCACGTCCCTTTTGAGCCAGTCTACCGATGTTGATCGGGTGGAACCCATCTACGTCTTTGTTGAGATCGATCTTGGCCAGCACCGATTCCTCATCCAGCCCTTCCGGAAGTGGGAGCTGAACCAGGATCCCGTGGACTCTGGGATCGGCATTGAGCTGCTCGACGAGCGCCTCCACTTCCTCCTGCGAGCTGTCGGCAGGAAGCTCATGGGCAAACGATTCGATTCCGACCTCTGCGCTCTTCTTGCGCTTCATGCGCACGTAGGTCTCCGAGGCCGGATCTTCGCCGATTAAAACTGTCGCCAAACCGGGGGTTGGTCCCCCGGCGCTTTCGAGCTCATGCACTCCCTCTGCAACGCACGCACGAAGATCGGCCGCGATGGCCTTACCGTCAATGATTTTCGCAGACATATCCTTTACCTAGGGTCTCCAGGCGGGGTCGAAATCCTCCGCCGGGTCTTCAGTGAGATGAGTGACGCTGGTGCAGTTGGTGCTCATGATGGCGATGTCGTGGTTGATGCCGTCCGGCCAGGTCTCGATCGCCAGCCAGCGATCATCGGGCGAGAAGTCTGGCTCCGCCATGGGTTGTCCGCTGTAGGGTGCCTGCTGACAGACCCGGAAATCGGGGATGCCGCGATCTTCAAATTGCGAGGCCACCAAGCGGGGAACTCCCGAAACACTCCGTTGGAAAACAACCAGCTGACCGTCGTGGGACCAAGCCGGATGCGTATCTTCCGTATCGCCAAAACCGAAACGCTGATCATTCTCGCCATTGTCGGACATAGACCACAGTTGTGCATTGCCTTTTCGATACGAAACAAACAACAGAGCAGTTCCCTGAGGTGACCAAACGGGCTGCAGCTCACGGGCGAAATTGTTACTCAGGTTCTCGACCTCGGTACCATCCAGATTCGTGGAGTAGATTTGCGGTCGTCCGCCGCGCCCTGAGGCGAAAGCGATGCGCTCCCCCTCCGGGGACCAGGACGGATCATAGTCCCCTCCAGGCGCAGTCTGAAGTGGTTGCGGCTGAAGATTTTCCATGTCGAGGATCCACAGTCCCGCGCCGGGATAGGTTTCCTGACTCCCCGCGCAGGGTGTGGTGAACACGAGCGCCTGGCCATCGGGAGCCCAGAACGGCTGACAGGCCCCATCGCGTAAGTTCGTGAGCGCTACCAACCCCGTGCCATCCACGTTGACCAGGTAGATCTGGGGCACCCCATCCCTATCGGAGGCAAAAGCAATCTGGCCTATACCACCCCCGATCGGAGTCGGAAGCGGAGTGAGCGTCAGCACAGGGTCCACGGTCGGGAGCGGCGTTGCGGAAGGCAGCACGAGCGTAGGTGTGGCTGGGGGAAGAACCACCGCTATCTCCGTAGTCCCCTCAGGTTCGAGGGGGGTTGGAGTGGGCGAGACATCCGCCGCAGACAAACCGCCGAAGCCCTCAGGCAGGTTCGGCAGCGCGAAGACGGCCCCTACAACGACCATAGAAACTACGAGCAGCGGGACCGCAATTCTGGGCCAGCGTGTAGGTTTGGTGTCTTCCAGGGCTACCCGGGTCGTCATATCCGCGAAGCCCGCCGTAATGGGCGTACGGGCGGATCGCTCCAGGTATGGGAAGTCGCGCACCAGAGTAGATCCGCTCGCCCGCGCGGCCGCCCCGAGTGCAGAAGCGAACTCGACCATCGATTGATAGCGCTCCTCCGGCCGAATCGCTAACGCCTTTTCGATTGCCCGGGCGAGCGCAGGCGTAACGCGCGGGCTGCGCTTGCGCAGCGGTGTGAGTTCCTCGCGCCCCATCGCCCGCTCGAGCGAGTCCTCAGGGATCTCGGCAGTAAGGCAGGCGTATATCGTGGCACCGGTCGCGTAAACGTCGGTTCGAGCATCCGTACCGCCGGTGCCGTACTGCTCAGGGGGCGAAAAGCCAGGCGTCATGGCCTTGGCCCCTGTCGTCGTTGTCCCGGATTCGTCCGCTACCTTGGCCAAGCCAAAGTCCACCAATATGGCCCGATTGTCAGGGGTTATCTTGATGTTGCCGGGTTTGACATCCCGGTGGAGGATGGGGTGGGGCTTGCGGCCGTGCAAGTAAGCCAGCGCGTCGCAGGTCTCCAGGAACCAAGGTACAGCCTCACCCTCCGATATGGCTCCCTTGCTCTCGATGCGCTCGCGCAGGTCCTTCCCCTCAATGAAGTCCATGACCAGATATTGCCCCTGGCCCGCGATGACAAAGTGATCCGTGACCCGCGGAAGATTCGGGTGCCGCAGGCTGGCCAGGATCCTGGCTTCACGCTCGAATTGTCGAGCGTACTCTTTGGTGGTGAAAAGATTTTCTTTGACGGCTACTAATACGTTGAGGTTCTTGTCCCTGGCCATGTACACCGCGCCCATGCCTCCCTGGCCAAGGATGCTTTCAATGTGGTACCGATCGTGAAGGGTCTCTCCGGCTTTTAGCGGCATGATGAAACGGCAGTCATTTTAGCAAATGGCGCACCATATTGACTACCGCCCACCAAGTCCAGCCTTATCAGGAAATATTCTAGCGGGATGCGCGATCCGCGGGCGTAGGCCCTCTGAGTGAACCGGATTCCGGCGGAGCTTGATGCGCTGCGATATACTCCTGCGCTTAGGTGATGGGTGTGCGGAGATCTCGCCTGATGATCCTTGGTGTATTCGGCCTGTCATTCGTCGTGACAGCCTGCTCGGCGGACGTCGTGAGCGCAGACCAGCCTACCACACCCCCAACCCTTTCGCCCTCCCCCTTGCCTGAAACTTCTGCGGTCGCGATCACTACGCCGATACCCAGCCTGCCTGCTGCACTGCCGCCAGACCCGAGTCCCACGACCTACGCCAGCGGACCGGAAATCATTGGCTACAGCGTAGCGGGAAGACCCTTGACCGTGTATCGGTATGGAGCAGGGCCCTCGCCGCGCCTCATCGTTGCAGGCATACACGGGGGCTATGAGTGGAACACGATCGCGCTGGCACACCAGCTCATGAGCTATCTGCTTGTCCATCCGGACATCGTCCCGCCTGACGTCAGCCTCTACGTGCTTCCCGCCCTCAATCCCGATGGCCATGCCCGCTCACTCAGCTATGCCGGTCGGGCCAACGAGAATGGTGTGGACCTAAATAGGAATTGGCCTTCGCGCTGGCAGGCGGACTGGCCAAAGACCGGCTGCTGGAATTACCTCCCCATACATGGCGGGACCGCCCCCTCATCCGAACCGGAGGTGGCGGCTTTGATGGATCTCATCCTCGACAAGGGAATAGAAGCGATCCTCAGCTACCACAGCGCGGCGCTCGGGATCTTCCCCGGCGGACATCCTCCCCTGCCAGAGTCGGTGGACCTTGCCAATGCGGTGGCCGAGGTCGCTCCATACCCTTATCCGCCCATCAACGCGGGCTGTCTCTACACCGGACAATTCGCGGACTGGGCCGCAGAAGCGGGGATACCCGCGCTAGATGTCGAACTTACCAATCACAGGGACACCGACCTGGAGATCAACTTGCGGGTGCTGGAGACCTTCCTGAACTGGAAACCTTAAGGGGCGCAGGCGGGCAGGGAAGCGCGGGTGCTGGGGAACTTCTACCCCTCCCGTACAAAGCCAGACTGAGTGGGTTTGAAATCGGGGAAGATCTGGTC
Organism: Anaerolineae bacterium; assembly: GCA_036986135.1. GTDB lineage: Bacteria > Chloroflexota > Anaerolineae > Anaerolineales > E44-bin32 > JADFRG01. Next base: position 68,343 of record BTQZ01000004.1, read on the forward strand.
GATGGATTCGTTGTTGAGGCGCGTCCTGCAGACTTCCGCTAGAACATCGCGATAGTCTGTGGTCACGGCCAGATCGCCCGGTCCGAAAAGCTGATCTCGCTCCAACCCAGGCCACCTGCCATGGATGGTATCCCCACCACATTGCCGCCCATCAACAGCATGAGACCGCCGTGGCCATGATCGGTGCCCAGACTAGCGTTCTCTTTCACCCGTCGCCCGAATTCAGTCATGACGACGACGCTGAGTTTGGAGTGGTAATCCGCCAGGTCTTCGTGAAGCGCAGCCAGCCCTGCCGGGAGATCTGCTCCCGCTCTTCGATGGTGGGTCCGTATGTAAGTCGGCTGAGTACCCGATTGTCGAAGGCCGATATCGGACCCCACCCAGTAATCGAACGCGGAACTCCCGAGAGTTCCCGGTATAGTGGGGAGCAAGCGGAGAGGGCGGCCCCTCCGGCCACTAGGCCGGCTAGGCGAAGGAATTCGCGACGCTCGATCGCCATGCCTCAGACTTGGCCGAGCGCGGGCTGGTCTTGCGCGGCCGCACCGTCTCGGGCGGCCTGGTCCTGCGTCATCCGACCCAACGCGGTAAATGCCGCCGCACCGAGCGAGCAAAGAGCGATGAGTGGAATGGCAAGGAACCAGCCGATCACGGGGAAGGCGGCCGCCAGTTCCAGCGCAACCGCTCCTCGCAGGAAGCCGGCCGCTTCAGAGGTGCTTTCCTTCGATCGGGGCAGCAGTCGCCTTCCCATCATTGCAGCCATGCCGCTGGTCCCCAGGCTGGCAAGCGCCAACGCGCCTACGATCAGGACCGCTCCAAGGAAGTTAGCGGGACCCAGCGCAATCGAGAACAGGATTGCGGCGGTGAATCCGATCGGAAGTGCGAGCGCCGATCCGAGAGCCAGGCAGCGCCAGGGCGTGCCCTCGATGCGCGAGCTGGCCTTCCCGACGAATCCGGGAAAAATCAACCACCAGGCGATCAACATGCCAGGGAAGATGATCCCTATAGCGAGCAGCGTTCCAAAGACCGCATTGACGTCGGCCATGATTCAGACTCCTTTCGCGGAATACGCGACTCGCATTCCGTCACGGTGTAATACAGGGGAATGGGATGGAATGTTGCAGTCGGTAGGATGCCGAAAATCAGATGCTGGCGCGCTCTTTGGAGTGCTGCTCGGCTGTGGGTTAGCTCGGGGGTCTTGTGAGCAGGCTGAGGATGAAAGCCCCTAGTCCGCGGAACGAGAGGTAGGGAAAGAGCAGGAACCAGCCGACGAAGGGGGTGAGGCTGGCCACGACCATGATGGCCGCGCCCCAGGCCGCCTGTCGGATCCCACTCGACTCCGGAAGAAGGCGCTCGCCGATCAAGGGCGCCATGCCGGCCAGCCCGAAGGCCAGACCACCCACTAGAACGGCGAAAATCAGGAGTGCAAGCAGCTGCAAGAACTCGCCGCCATTGCTCAACGCAGCCACGATCACGGAGAGGAAAAGGACGTTGATCAGGCCAAGGAGAAACGACCGGCCCGGCATGGTAGAACCGGTCGACTTTACATCAGTAATTTGCCGGGGAAAGAGGACCCCCATTGCGACAAATAACGCAACCAGCGTCAAGGTCACCAGGGGAGCTAAGATTAGAAGCGTTAGAGCCTCGGGCATTGTTATCCCTCCCGCCTTACGCGGCGTAGGACCAGCCCGTTCCCCAGCAGCCAGAGCGCGAGCGCGGCGGCAGCCACGGCCCACAATATCGAGGGGGATACGAGCACGGTTCCGATCAAGTCTCCAAACCCGGCAACGTCAAGTTGTGGCGAATCGGGCACTTGGTTTAGAAAATCATTGAGAGTAGTCGAGATGGCTGCCGCGGCGAGCTCCAATTGCCCTATCAATCGTTCTGCGGCACCAGCCAGCCGAGACTGAAGCTCCCCACCACCGAGCCACAGTACCAATCCGGCGGTGAGAGCTGCGGCCGCCAGCAATTCACCAAACGCCAGCGAGGGGATGCGCGGCCGCACGGCAGCCAAGACCCCGGGGGCCAGATCGGTAGCGAGCGGTTCGGACGGCAGGCTTTCAATGGATAGGAAGAGGCTGCGCAATCTCGTCAGCTCGGCTGCACAGTCGGGGCAGACTTGAAGGTGGGCTTCGAGGTCGCGCACTTCCGGCTGAGCTAGTTCGCCATCCAGGTAGGCCTGGAGAGTTTCGTCGATCGAGTGCTCACTCATTGACGGAAAGCAGCGCTGCCAGCTTCCTTCGAGCTCTGTACAGGTGACTCTTCACGTCGCTTATTGGTAGCTCAAGCGTCTCGGCGATTTCAGAATAGCTCATTTCTTGATAGTGCCGCAACTCGATCACTGCTCGGTAGTGCGGCGGCAGCTCAAGGATCGCATTGCGCACTTCCTCTGCGGCTTGCGCACCCTGCAGATAGGTCTCCGGCTCCTCCCGAGGGGCTGCCGGAGATTGGTCTCGCTCTTCATCAAATTCGAAGCTCTCGGGCTTCTGTCCTTGTATATGGTTTAGGCAGGCGTTGGTCGCCACCCGACGGATCCACGGACCGAAAGGTCGCTCGACATCGAAGGTCTCCAATCGGTCATAGGCACGTATGAAGGTTTCCTGCGCCAGGTCCTCAGCTTCCATTCGCTCGCCGAGCATTCGATAGCAGACGTTGAAGACCGACCGTTGATACCGTGCTACGATCTCCCCGAATGCTTCCACCTCGCCGCGCCGCGTGCGAAGCACCAGGTCACGGTCGGTGGGCTCGACCATGCCCCATAGGGTACTACAGTGCCCACCGTCCGAAGTCGCGCTACGGCGAGATTTTTTTGCCCAGGTTAATCATAGAATTAGGCTCATGCAGAACGGGTTAAGAACAATGTCAATTGACGATTGAGCCTTTGATTGGTACATTTTTCACTAACAAATCCTGTTTTATTAGCGGAGGAGTCACCTCGTAAATGATAGCAGCAGCCTTAATTGGCTTGCGTGAGGGCCTGGAAGCCGCCCTGATTGTCGGAATCGTGCTGGGGTACCTGCGCAAGATAGGTTACTTGGAGGGACGGAGGTCCGTCTGGTTGGGGGTATTTGCAGCGGTTTTGGCCAGCCTGGGGCTGGGCTTCATCATCCAATTGCTGGGGCTGGGATTGGAAGGTCGGGCTGAGGTGATCTTTGAAGGCACCACCATGTTCTTGGCCGTCGGCGTACTGACCTGGATGATTTTCTGGATGCGTAACCAAGCGCGCCTCGTCAAGACCTCCCTCGAGCGGAATGTTCAAGACGCAGTCAAGACTGGAACAAAATGGGGGGTCATACTCGTCGCCTTCATTGCGGTGTTCCGCGAAGGGGTCGAGACAGTGCTCTTTCTGTCTGCGGCCGCATTTGCGTCTGATGGCCAAGGGACACTGATCGGCGCCATTCTGGGACTTGCGACGGCGATCTTGATTGGAGCCCTGATCTATGCTTCAACCCCTCAGCTGAGCATCCGTCTCTTCTTCAACATCACCAGCGTGCTGTTGCTGCTATTTGCTGCCGGATTGCTGGCGCATGGGATCCAAGAGTTTCAGGGGGCGGGGCTCATTCCAACCGTCAACGCACATGTTTGGGACACCAACAATGTCTTGGACGAAAACTCCTCCCTGGGCCAGATGCTTTCAGCGGTATTTGGCTATAACGGCAACCCCTCCTTAGAGGAGGTGGTTGCGTACTTCGGTTACTGGATCGCCGTACTGTTGGGTCTGCGCTTGTGGATGGATAGGCGTTTCGCGTCGAAGCTAGAGCAGGCCTCAGCTGTAACTTCCGAGCTCAAACAATAAAGCTGGGGCTGTCTCAAAAGACAGCTTCATTCCTTATTGGTGGGGAAAGCACTCCTTCATGACCCAGGAATCGCGGCCCCCATGGCACTAAGGTGCCGCCTTATCGCGAATAAATTGGGGGCTGTCCCTCAGATTTTGCCTCTTGGGACAGCCCTTTTTGTATTTTCGCTGCACAGCGGTACTTCTCGGGGTGATCCTCTAGGGCGCGTTCGGCTCCGGAGCCTGATTGCGGAAGTTTCTCACGTATTGCTCGGCGAGATCTGCATCGAATTCATCGAAGCGCAGCATCCGGCCCCACGAGGTCATCACAACCGGTTCCTCAATAGAGGGCCACGGGAAGGCGATCACTTTGAAGTTCCCAACCCGGCTCATGACCTGCTTGATCCCATCTTTCAAGTCATCGCACTCAGACTCATTGAGAGCGTCGCAGTTGTACCAGAAGATCACGTATCCATGCTCCTGGCTATGCATAAGAGGGCCAGCTGGGAATTCACCGAACGAATCCACGCTTCCTGCATCATTGAATCCCGCCACTGCTGGCGAAGAGTACATCTGGCCTGAGGTCGGAGGATCCGAATTGTACGGCCCGGGATCGGAGCCATCGGCGACATGCGCCCTACTTTCCATCTCCTCCACTGCCTGGACCTGCGGGATCTCGACAAACTCACCGCTTTCACGCGCGCTGGCTTGGTTAACCAGCCACGCGATTCCCGCGATTGCGACAGCCGCGATCACCCCCCCAATGATGATGCTCCGCGTACGCTCTTTACGTCTCTTTGCCTTGATTCTTTCGCGCGTGGATTTGCTCATCTCACCTCCGGCAAAATCCTAGCATATCGAACGCTGCTGATGCGCGCCTCGTGGATGAGATAGCCATTAGAGATCCCTTTTCGCCGCTTTTCCGACGCGTGATCCATATCGATGATTTAGTGAAGAAAGTCAGATTGACGAAAGCCGATGACCGTCATAAGGTTTGCAGGATAATCTGGACAGGGATTGGAACCGTGGCCGGTAATGATAGATTCCTCTCATCTTCAATGAGTCGACGATTAGGCACTCTTCTCGTTCTGCTAATTGCTATCAGCTTCACGACCAACTTCGTGATCGACGCGGACTGCAGCTCATCAGGGGTTGCAGGCGGTGACTGCGCTTTGTCCCGTGCACTTGGCCTGGAAGGCGGGGCCGCACCAGGGGCTGGCTGTGTCCATTGCGGTTTTCACTCGCCTTCCCCAGACGTAATTGACATCCCGGATCATCTGAATCACTGGCCGCCTCAGGATCCTGTCCTAGAAGCTGCATCTAACCTCTCTCCACCAAAGTTACCTCCCAAGCTCACCTAATAAACCAGTTCCGCACTTCGCCTCATCCGAGGGAGACATAAAGCCGGCCTGACTGCACGGCACATGGTCTTGTCCCGGTTGCGCACGGTGACCCTCGAATTGAAGAGCTATGAGTGCCTTAATTCTGACCATCGCCAACATCCATGGACGACGGAGTGACTATGACACCCATTCGAGACCACATGAGACCGCGCACCGTTCTGCTTCTGGCTGCGCTGGCGGCCCTCATCCTGCCGCTGCTGGCGGCGTGCGGGAATCCGACTCCCCGGATCGTCGTTGAACCGACGTCGCAAGACCTGGGTGAACGGGCCCAGGAGCGGATCGAGCTGGCCTACACGGTGCGCAACGCGGGAGACGCCCTCTTGATAATCGAAAAGGTCAGCACCTCCTGCGGCTGCACCGTAGCGGAACTGGATCGTACGGAGATCCCACCCGGGGAAACAGCTCAGCTGCTCGTTTCGCTCGACCCGGTTGAGGACGACCTGTTCGGCGATGTGAAGCGCGTTATCTACCTGCGCAGCAACGACCCGGATGCTCCTGAGGTCTCCGTGGAATTCAATGTGCAGATCAACAAGCCCTGAGCGGAGAGGCAACCATGTTGAAAGGCTGGCTTGAGAAGCTCGCGGGGAGCAACACCCTCTATTACCCCGGCTGCGTCACCCGTTACGCGCTGCCCGAGGTGCAGGAGCGCTACGAGCACCTACTGCGCCGCGCCGGTGTAGATTTCATCGTCCTGCCCGGAGAAGCGCTGTGCTGCGGCAGCCCGGTGAAGCGCGCCGGATACGAGTCTGATTTTGAGGAACTAAAAGCGAAGAACCTGGCGGTCTTCGCCCGCTTCAGCGTGCGTCAGGTTATCACCAATTGCCCCGGGTGCTACCACACCCTCAAAAATGACTACGAATTGGAAGCGTTCCATGTAACGCAGGTCCTGACCCAAGAAAACAGGCTCGACCTCGGGTCGGTCAACGGCGAGGCGCTCACCTACCACGATCCCTGTCATCTGGGGCGCTGGTCGGGGATCACCGAAGAACCGCGCCGGCTGCTGGCCGACGCCGGCTGGCAGGTGGCGGAATTGCCGGATAACCGGGAGAGCAGCCTGTGCTGCGGTGCAGGAGGAGGCCTAAAGTCCAACTTCCCGGAACTGGCAAACGCGATCGCAAAAGACCGCCTGGCGCAGGTGCAGAATGGGCGCCTGTGCACCGCCTGCCCGCTCTGCTATGCACACTTCAAAGAGAACGCCGGCGAGATCGAAGTGCTGGAATTCAGCCAGGCACTCCTGGAGCAGGGGGCGTGATGAACTTGGAGTTCCTGAAAACCTGCCTGGGCAGTGAGAATGTTTCCGCCCGCCCCGAAGATCTGCTGTCGTGCAGCCGGGATGCTTCTCGCATCGAGGGAGAATGCCTGGCGGTGGTCTGGCCGCGGGGCGCAGCTGACCTGGCAGAAGTGGTTGTATGGGCGCAGCGCGAGGGCGCGGATCTCACGCCGCGCGGCGCCGGGACCGGGCTGTGCGGTGGGGCCACGCCGCAGCGGTCGATCGTGGTCGACCTGTCTCGCCTGACCGAAATCGGGGATGTAGGGAGCGGGCGGAAGGGAGTGCGTGTGCAGGCGGGCGTTGTCATTGGCCGACTTAACCGTCATCTACACCCATATGGACTGTACCTTCCGGTCGTTCCCGGCAGCCACCCCGCGGCCACCCTCGGCGGGATGATCGCCACCGATGCCTCCGGCATGCATGCCGTGCGCTACGGCAGCATGCGAAGCTGGGTGGAGATCGTGACCATGGTGGATGGAACAGGGCGCATCCACCGGCTGAGCGGCGAGGCGCTGGAGGATGTCGTGGGCCGGGAGGGAGCGACCGGCCTGATTGTGGAAACCGAGCTGAAGCTGACGGAGCTCCCCGGGCAGCGCAGCCTGACGGTGCGGGCCTTTGACGACGCCACTGCTCTGCTGGCTCAACGAAGCCGCTGGCTGGAAGATCCTCGCCTGATGGCTCTGGAATATCTGAACGCCCGGGCCGCGAAGGTGGTCGGCTGGCCGGCCCGCCCGCACCTGCTGGCCGAATTTGAGGGCGACGGAGGAGAAATCGAGGATCTGGGCCGGATGGCTGATGTCTGGCGCAAGCGGGACAGCCTGGGGCCGCAACTTTCCCGCCGGGGCATGTCCATGAGCGAGGACCCTCAGGTGGACGGAGAGGCGCTGGCGGCCCTGATCGATTGGCTGGAGGCAGAGGGCATCCCGGCGTTCGGGCACCTCGGCACAGGGATTATTCACCCTCGCTTCCGCCCTGGTGATGAGCGCCTCATCAAGCTTTACGAGCAGGTGCAAGCATGGGGCGGCCGGATCAGCGGGGAGCACGGGATCGGTTTGAAAAAGCGGCGCTGGACCGGCCCAGAATTTCGGGAGGAAGTCCGGCAGCTGAAAGATCGCTACGATCCAAGCCGCCTCATCAACCGAGGCAAGCTATGTTCGTAGAACGCCAAGAGAATCCGCCCTGCATTGAATGCGGGCTCTGCCGGGAGGCCTGCCCGGTCTTTACGGTCGTGCGTCAGGAATCGGTCAGCCCGCGCGGGCACGCGATTCTGGCCGGTGGCGGCTTGCCGGCCCTCACCTTTTACCAGTGCACGCTCTGTCGGACCTGTCGGGTGGTTTGCCCCGTGGATCACGACCCAGAGGGCGAGAGAATTCGCGCTGGCCTGGTGGCTCACGGCCTCGAAACCGAAGCAAACCGGGAGATGATCGCCAATATCCGTGAGTACGGGAATCCCTTTGGATCGTTGAAAGATGGAGAAATCCCAAAGACTCTAACCTGCTGTTAGGAGCCAAACCTATGCGCTTCAATCTGCGCCTGCTCATTCCGATCTTCGCCTGGCTGACCGTGACAGGCGGCGCTAGTACGGCACAAGCCGCCAGCCTGCAGGCCGTCATCTACTACAACGAGGCCTGCGACGAGTGTGTGAAGTACATCGAGGGCTCGCTGATCGACATCCTATCGGACTACGAAGTGACGGTCGTCAGAAAAGACTACATCAACCAGCCGGAGAACCGGCGCGAGCTGAACCAGCTCAACGAAAAGCTGGGCATTCCGCTGGATCTGCAAAGCCACCTGGCGGTCTACATCGACGGCGGTCGCATCATCCTGATGGGCGAGCCCCCCGAGGCCGTGGTGCGCGAACTACTCGAATCGCCAGTCGGAACCTTCGAAAGGATCCTTGTTTATCGCGATGAAGGCGCGGGCGAAGGCGATATGTACCAGGCGTGGGCCTTCGCAGGCCCGGTCCGGAGCTACCCAAGCAGCAGCCCCATGCAGAGTTATCTGGATTGGTTCGAGGCCAATCGGGCGGACTTCAGCAGCGAACAACTTGAAAAAACCAGCCTCCTGCTGCCGACGGTGCTGTTGGCCGGCCTGGTCGACGGGGTGAACCCGTGTGCCATCGCCATTCTGCTGTTCTTTATCACCTTCCTTTATTCCATCCGCAAGTCCACCGCCTCGGTGGCCAAGATGGGAGCCGTCTACATTGGCGCGGTGTATGGCGTGTACTTCCTGATCGGACTGGGGCTGCTGCGCGCCTCCACTCTGGTCCAGGGCCACTGGCTGGGGCTGATCGGGGCAGCCCTGCTGATCCTGTTCGGCCTGATCAACTTGCTGGGCGCGCTCTTTCCCCGGTTTCCGATCCGGTTGGAGGTGCCCTCAAAGAGCAAGGAATCGCTCAAGAACTGGATGTACCGAGCCACCCTGCCTACTACGCTGGTGCTTGGTGTTCTGGTTGGCATCCATGAGTTCCCATGTTCCGGTGGCCCATACGTGGCGGTCCTAGGCCTGCTGGGCAGCCAGGCGAGTTTCGCGGAGGGCCTAGCTTACCTGGTGCTCTATAACCTGATGTTCGTGATCCCTCTCATCGTCGTGCTGATCCTTTCGATGGATAAGGTGCTGGGCAAGAAGATGCAGGCCTGGGAGCGCTCATCGTCGCGGAGGGTGCGCGCCGTGACCGGCGCCTCGATGGCGGCTCTCGGCGTCATCATGCTCATTTGGGTCCTTTGAACAGCATATGAGCCACCTGACACAACCATCGGCCCTCCAGATCGGGTGCGGATCTTCGAACCGACCATCGGCGACGCGCTCCGAACCCGTACCAGACGAACCAGTCATGATCGCCAGCCAAACGATCCAACTTGAGGAGCAATTAATGGATTCTTGAAGCGCAGTAGCGTATCTATGGGCGCAATGAGTGTCTGATTCATAAAGAATGAAAACCGTGAAAAGGAGACAAATCATGAGCAAATCGAGAATCGCCGCGCGGCGCGCAAAAGCGCGACGAAGGCGCAATCTCACCTACGGATTGGTGGGAATACTGATGGCACTGGGTCTGACCTTTTTCATTGTCACCCGCGTTAGACGCAGTCTGATTCCGCTTCCAGATCCTACGGACAAAAGCAGAGGAGAGCCCAGTGCGCCGGTTATCGTCGAGGAGTATGGCGACTTCCAATGACCGTACTGCCGGCAGTTTGCCACTGGCGCGGAGCGTCAGCTTCAAGAGGAGTACGTCGCAACCGGCAAGGTCCGTTTCGTCTTCCGCCACTTCGCCGTTATCGGACCCGAGTCGCAATGGGCCGCGGAGGCGACCGAATGCGCGGGAGAGCAGGGGCAGTTCTGGGAGTATTACGATAAGTTGTTCGCCGAACAGGCCGGCGAAAATATCGGCGCCTACAGTAAGGGCAATCTGAAGCGTTTTGCCGCCGAGCTCGGACTCGACACGGGTAGCTTCGAGCAGTGCCTGGACACGAAAAAATACAAACAAGTCGTCGAGCAGGAAACTCGCTCCGGCCAGCGGAGCGGTGTGCGCGGCACGCCGACTCTGTTTGTCAATGGGCAACTGATTGAGAACGGAGCCAACTACCAGGTGCTGCGAGCCGCGATCGAAGAAGCTTTGCAGGAATAGTCGCTGGAGTTATTCCGATCGGCAGCTTGCCGATGCGCGATCGGCAAGCCGTAGGCTAAGATATCATCCTATAATGATATGTTGATATTTAAGAGGCCCACCATGCCGATGACGATCGACAAGAAACGGTTAGCTCTGAAGGCTAAGCTCTTCCGCGGCTTTGGCGACCCTTCTCGCCTCAGCATCCTGGAGGCGCTGTTGGGTGGCCCAATGGCCGTGAGTGAGATCGTTGAAGCGACGGGCCTGTCTCAACCAAACGCCTCCAACCACCTCGGCTGCCTCCGCGATTGCGGGCTGGTCACTTCAGAGCAGCACGGTCGCAACGTGATCTATGGACTGAGCGATGATCGGGTTGGCGACCTGCTGGGGTTGGCCGATACGCTGCTGGCCGATGTCGCCAGGGGAGTATTCCTTTGCACGCGCTATACAGCAGAGGTAGCAGCCCCTCTGGATCCTTGAATCGGAGTCGGCAGGCAGCCATGAAGCCTTTCATCACCACCATCAGTTTGCTCTTTGCTGGTCTCGTGGCGGCCCACTTGTGGTGGTGGCTGGCCATGCGGCAGCCATGCCGTGGACCGCTGAAGGATAAATCCTAAGAGTTGAGATCCCCTTCAAAAGCAAGGCGTCCCATATCCGAACAACCCAAACCATGGCGAAACCCCAAGGTGCTGACCTCCCTGGCCTCTGGTCTGCTGCTGCTGGTCGGCTGGCTGATCGGGTTGGCTGGCGCGCCGGAGATCGCCTCGACAGCGATCTACGCGACTGCCATCCTCATCGGCGGCTACTACTTTGGCCGCGAGGCGCTGGAGGAGCTGATCTTCAAGCGCGAGATCGGCATCGAGCTGTTGATGAGCATCGCCGCGCTCGTAGCCGCCATTATGGGACAGCCCGCCGAGGGAGCCATGCTGGTGTTCCTGTACTCCATTTCGGAGGCCGCGGAGGAATACGCCGAGGAAAAAACTCGTTCATCCATCCGGGCCTTGATGGACCTGGCGCCAAAGACGGCGCTGGTGCGTCGCGGGGATCGTGAAGTCGAGATTCCGGTCGAGGATTTGGCGCTCGGCGACATTTTCATCGTCAAACCCGGGCAATCCATCGCCACAGACGGCAGAATCCTGATTGGTGACTCAAGCGTCAACCAGGCTCCGGTCACCGGTGAGAGTGTACCGGTTGAAAAGCAGACCGGCGACACGGTCTTCGCCGGCAGTATCAACGGCGAGGGCGCGCTCGAGGTGCGCGCCATCAAGACCGCTGCGGACAACACCCTCAGTCGCATCATACACATGGTGGAGGAAGCCCGGGAAAGAAAAGGCAAAAGCCAGCGCTTCATCGATCGCTTTGGCGAACGCTACAGCCCAGCGATCCTGCTGGTTGGGGTGCTGATCGCCCTCTTACCGCCGCTGCTTTTTGGCGTTGACTGGACGACCTCGATCACCCGCGCCACCGTGTTCATGGTCGCTGCGGCACCCTGCGCACTGGTGATCTCCATCCCGATCACCCTCGTGGCCTCACTGGGAACCGGTGCCAGGCAGGGGGTGCTGATAAAGGGCGGGATGTACTTGGAGGAATTAGCAAAGGTACGGGTTGTGGCAATGGACAAGACCGGTACCCTGACGCGCGGCGAGCCGGATGTGACAGACGTGCTTGTGTGCCATCAGGAACAGGAGGGGCTGCCGACCTCACCTCAACAGGTGCTATCCCTGGCGGCAGGCGTCGAGCGGCTCAGTGAACACCCCCTGGCGCGAGCCATCGTCCGGTACGCCGAATCGCAGACGGAGGTTCCCGCGGAGACCCGAGAATTTCAGTCGCTCACTGGCGCTGGCGCAGTGGCACATTCGAACGGCACCACGGTATACGTCGGCAGCCCTGAGTTGTTCGACCGTCGCCTGGGTGTGTCGCTCGACAGCGCTTGGGGCGACATCCGCCGCCTACAGGAGGAAGGCAAGACAGTGGTCGTCGTGGGGGACCAAGATCAACCTTGGGGCCTGATCGGCATCCGTGACAACCTCAGGCCGAACGCACGCCAGGCCATCCACGCGCTACATGAATCGGGCGCGCAGAAGGTCGTCATGCTTACCGGTGATAACGCCCGCACGGCCCGGGCCCTTGCCCACGAAGTAGGAATCGATGAGTTCCACGCCCAGCTCAAGCCAGAGGACAAAGTGGTCAAGGTGCGCGAGCTGTCCGAGCGCTACGGACACGTGGCAATGGTTGGCGACGGCGTGAATGACGCGCCCGCGCTGGCCGAGGCTACGGTGGGGGTGGCAATGGGCGCAGCCGGAACAGATGTGGCGCTGGAAACTGCCGACGTAGCGCTGATGGCCGATGATCTCGAAAAGCTAGCCTACGCTCTGCAGCTGGCGAAGCGCAATCAGTCCGTGGTTAACCAAAACCTTGTGCTCTCTGCCATCGTAATCAGTACGCTGGTGATCGGCGCCGTTGTGGGATGGCTCACCCTCCCGCTCGCCATATTGGGGCATGAGATCAGCGAGTTCGTTGTGATCGGCAACGGCCTGCGGATGTTGCGCTCCTAAGCCCTGTACGCTCCATATCTGTAATCGGTGACCGGGCTCACAGCCTGCCAGGCCGCCAGCCTGACCCCGTCCGTCCCGCCCCTACCGCGACCAATCTGCCCGCTATGACATCGCTCATGACTTCAGGCCAGATCCAGAGATTCATCGAGGTCCGAAGTCTTCCCGAATCACCATCGACGATCGCTTGACACCGGCCACATATGAATGTAATATCGTGTCATATCTGAATAATTGTTCAGATATCACACTATGACATCGGATAAGAAAAACGCGGCTCGGGATGTGCTGGACGAGCAGATTGCTGCCCAGACGGCCGAGCTGTTTCGTGCATTGAGCGACACGAGCCGCGTACGTATCATTTCTGCGCTGGCAGAGGGAGAAATGAACGTGGGCCCATTGGCAGAGGCTGTGGGCATCAGCGAGTCGGCGGTCTCACACCATTTGCGCGGGCTAAGGCAGATGCGGATGGTCCGCGCCCGGAAAGCGGGGCGCGAAGTCTTCTACAGCCTAGACGACGATCACATCGTCGATTTGTTCAAGCGTGGGCTAGATCATGTACTGCATGGCTGACAGGGATATCGCCCCGCGCACAATCTTGCGGGTCATTGTCCTTCTGATCCTGATTCTGCTGCTGCTGAGTATCCTGGGCCACTACGCCGGCGACGCATTTGCGCCTTCACCAGTCCCCATGTCATCAACGCTGCAAGGCTCAATGGGCGCGAACACGCTGATCGCTCATCCGGTCCACTACGCCTTATCTTGGGCTTGGACCGTAGGCCTGGGAATGCTCATCGGCCTTATTTTCAAATTGGCGATGCCCTTTCAGTTCGACGCTTCTAGATCCTTCCCTCCTCCAGATCGCCCCCCAATCATCACTTCTTGATATCGATAAGCGCACTGTGTGCCCGCTGTACGGGTGATCCCCACCGCCCAGCGGGGCTGGGCCTGCTGACCTTCACGGTGCCGGAAAATCCCGTGCTGGTGTCACCGGCGGGGGTTATTGGACGAGGATCGACTTGCAGCAGCTGGGACACTAAGGAACATGACTGAAGCAGTGATGAAAGAGACATTGTCGGCCACGGCGGAGCACCGCCGGGCTTTGAGAATCACTTTCGCTCTCACTTTAGGTTACTTCGTCGTCGAGATCGTGGGAGGGATTCTGACGAACAGCCTGGCACTGTTGGCGGACGCGGCGCATATGCTCACAGATGTCGGCGGGCTAGGGCTGGCGCTGTTCGCCGCGTGGATGTCTCAGAAGCCGGCGACGCCTGACAAGACCTATGGCTACTACCGCGTCGAGATTCTCGCCGCGCTGGCGAACGCCTTGGCCCTGTTTCTCATCTCGTTCTATATCCTGTTCGAGGCATACCGCCGTTTTCAAGAGCCGCAGGAAGTGGCCAGCTTGCCGATGCTCGCCGTAGCAGTGGTCGGTCTGGCCGTGAATCTGGTCGGCATTTGGCTTCTGCGGCGGGGCGCAGAGGAGAGCCTGAATGTGCGGGGCGCATTCCTGGAAGTCATCAGCGATACCCTTGGCTCCTTGGGGGTGATCATCGCCAGCTTGATCATGCTGACCACCGGCTGGTTTTACGCTGACCCGATTTTCAGTGTGCTGATCGGCGTGTTCATCCTCCCTCGGACCTGGGTGCTGATGAAGCAGGCGGTGAATGTCTTGCTCGAGGCTACGCCGGCACACATCAACTTGAAGGCGGTCGAGGAGGCGATGGGTGCCGTGCCTGGCGTCGAGGCGGTTCATGATCTACACGTATGGACCATCACCTCGGGGTTGGAATCGCTGAGCGCCCATGTGGTGCTTGCCGATGAGATCGACTCGGGCGAGGCGCAGGCAATTCTGGAGACGCTTAGCGCGCGGCTGAAAGAGGAATTCAGCATCGACCACACTACGCTGCAACTGGAACATGCCAGTTTGGCGGGAAGCGAAACACGACTGTGAAAAAGAGATGATTCTCAAAAACCTTCTGCGACGTAAGGCTCGGACCGCGCTGACGTTGATCGGGGTCGCCATCGGTGTGGCGGCCATCGTCGCCCTGGGAGCTATCGGCTCCGGGCTGACAGACAAGTTCGACGAATTGCTCACCGCCGGCGGGGCCGACCTGACTGTGCTGCAGGCCGGCGCGTCCGAGGCCTTCTTCAGCGCCGTGGACGTGAACCTGGCCGGAGATATCGCCGCCGTTCCCGGCGTGGCGCAGGTAGAGGGTGTACTGTTGGGCGTGCTGCCGGTCTCTGGCTCGCCTTATTTTCTGGTTTATGGCTACGATCCGGCCGGCGCGGGAATCGAGCGTTTCACGGTCACCGAGGGACGCGAGCTGGCGGCTCCCGACGAGATCTTGCTCGGCCGAATCGCCGCCGGCGGTCTGGGAATCTCTCCCGGAGACAGTATTGCACTCGGGGGGAGCACCTTCCAGGTGTCCGGCCTGTATGAGACAGGCATAACCTGGGAGGATGGCGGCGCATTGCTCACCCTGGCCGGAGCTCAGAAGATCCTCAAGAAGACGGATCAAGTCAGCATATTCCAGGTCTGGCTGGCACCGGGGGCAGACGGTGAAGCAGTGCGGCAACGCATCGAAGCGGGAATCCCGGACGTCGGCGTGCTGCGCGCCAGCGAGGTGGCCGAGAACACCGAGGACATACAGGTGATCGGCGCGATGGCCTGGGCCATCGCCTTCATCGCGATCGTGGTGGGCGGCCTGGGCATGATGAACGCCATACTCATGAGCGTCTTCGAGCGCACGCGGGAGATCGGCGCGCTGCGCGCGCTGGGCTGGTCTCGGTGGGATGTGCTCACCATGATCCTGGGTGAGGCGCTTACGCTGAGCGCCCTGGGATGGGCCGCCGGCATCCTTATGGCTTGTGTCTTGCTGGCGTACTTGGGCAGCACCGCTTCGGGCCAACTGCTGGGCGGCGAAATCACGTTCGGCTTGCTGTTCCAATCGGTGGCGGTGACTTTTTTCCTTGGCACGGTGGGAGGTCTTTACCCCGCCTGGCGGGCAGCCCGGATGGCCCCGGCCGATGCGCTGCGTGCCGAGGGCGGCAACCTCCGCCCCCCTCCGCGCTGGATCCCCATACCAGTTTTGCGAGATGCACTGCGCAATAGGACACGCGGGATACTGACCCTGGGCGGCGTCGCACTGGGGGTCGCCGTGGTGGTTGCCCTGGTTGGCCTGGGGGAAGGCTTCGTGGGGCAATATAAACAAGTGTCGACGGCCGACGACACGGACTTGGTGCTTCGTCAGGCGGATGTCATCGACATTTCTCTCAGCGCGCTGGACGGTGAGAGCGTTGGCGCCTGGCTGTCGGACCAGCCACAGGTGGCTGAACTAGCCGGGCAGATTATCGGCTTCACCAGCGTGCCGGCTTCCCCATACTTTCTCATCTTCGGCGTTGAGCCAGATGCCTATATCACCGGACGCTACCAGATCACGGAGGGCCGGACGCTGCGCGGCGGGAGGGAAATCATTATCGGCCGCCAGGCCTCACGCGTGATGGAGTTGGGGGTGGGTGACGAACTCTCCCTGTTCAACGAGCGCTTTCCCATCGTGGGCATCTTCGAGACCGGCGTGCCCATGCAGGACGGTGCGGCGGTGATGCCCCTGGCCGAAGCCCAGCAGGTCATGCGCCGCCCTGGCCAAGTCACGCTTTATTTCCTGAGACTGCGCGATCGAGATCAGGCGGATGAGTTCATCGCCGCGATCCAGACTCGTTTCCCGGAGGTTATGTCCTCGCGCGCGGCGGAGTTCTTTGAAAACACTCGGGACATCCAGATGGTGCGTGGCCTGGAATGGGGGCTGGGAGTGATCGCCTTGCTCGTGGGCGGAGTTGTGATGCTGAACACCACGGTGATGAGCGTTTACGAGCGCCGGCGCGAGATCGGCACACTGCGAGCCTTGGGCTGGAGCCGGCTGGCTGTGCTGAGAAAGGTGTCCGGTGAGGCTCTGGCACTCAGCATCAGCGGCGGACTGCTGGGACTGCTCCTGGGACTGGGATTGGTGAGTCTGGCCCAGCTGGCGCCCGCCGCCCAACTGCTGGTCGGAGGCGCTTTCACCCCGGCGCTCCTGGCCCAGGCCCTGGGGCTGGCCGTCGGCCTGGGGCTGATCGGTGGAATCTACCCGGCCTGGCGGGCATCACGCCTGGCCCCGGCTGAGGCGCTGCGATACGAATAGGAGACCTGCGATGCACGATCCCAATGCAGTCGTGGAGACCCACGACCTGACCAAAGAGTACAGCAACGGCGCCCGAGTGCGCGCGCTGGAGGCGGTGAATCTGACCGTGATGCGCGGCGACCTGGCCGCGATCATGGGGCCGTCGGGAAGCGGCAAATCCACCCTGCTGAATCTGATCGGCGCGCTCGATCGACCAACGACCGGCACGGTGTGCGTCAACGGTCGCGACCTGGCCACCGTAAGCAAGCTAGATCGTTTTCGCTCCCGCGAGGTAGGCTTTGTCTTCCAATTGCACAACCTGATCCCAACCTTGACCGCGGTCGAGAACGCGGCGGTGCCTATGCGCGGGCAGGGCCTTGCGCGTCGCGAACGGGAACAGCGCGCTCGATTCCTGCTGGGCCAAGTCGGGCTGGAAGACCGTGCCGATGCCTACACCGCCCAGCTCTCGGGAGGCGAGAGACAGAGAGTGGCCATCGCGCGTGCTCTGGCCAACCGCCCCTCGCTTATCCTGGCCGACGAGCCAACGGGCAACCTGGATAGTGAGAGCGGTCGAGAAGTGGTGGATTTGTTTCGCCGCCTCAACGGGGAGGAAGGCGTTACGGTGGTCATCGTCACACATGATCCCATGATGGCTTTGTCCTGCCGGCGCATCGTCACCCTGCGAGACGGCCAGGTGAACCTGGACGAGGTGGTGGATCAGACTTATGAGAAGGAGATCGAGCACATCCGCGAAACTCCCTTGGGCCGGCTGTTTCTCGGCCGGACGACACCGAGGGATGCGAGGACGGCCGTCCTGACTTGATGGCAGCCAATATGCTGGCCGGCGCACCACAGCCATGAGCATTCGCCTGGCATCTACTATCCGTCCGGTTTGAGCTGGCGATTCTCGATGATGTGACAGAGGTGACCCTTGGCGGCCAGGGTCTCGAGCGGCAGGGCGGCAGCCTCGGCGTGCAGATCTCGCAGCTCGCGACGCAACTCACGCAAGTCCTCGATCTTGCGCTCAACCTGCTCGATCTTGTCTGAGATCAAATGCAGCACGTAGGGACAGGGAGCTTCGCCCGCTTCGCGAAAGCTCAGGACCTCACCGATCTCATCCAGCGACAGCTCCAGCGTCCGCGCCCTCCGGATGAAGTCGATGCGCTCCACGTCCGGCGCCCCGTACTGGCGGTATCCGCTCGGGGTGCGCTTCGGTTCGGGCAGCAGCCCGATTTCCTCGTAATAGCGGATGGTTTTGGGATTTAGATCTAGCTTCTGGGCTACCTGCCCAATTTGCAGTATCTCCGGCATATCGACCGCTCACTCCTCCCGACGCTCATGCCAGCTCGACTTGGTAGCCGATCCGATCTAGTTCGGCTTTCACATTCTCGAGGTCAGTCTCATCTGGGGCCAGGCTGACCTGAATGGTCTGGGCCTTGTGGTCGGCCTTGACGGACTTCACGCCGGGCAGGTTTGAGAGCGTGAACTCGGCGGTGTGTTCGCAGCCGGCGCAGTGCAGAGTCTTCTGGCCAACGACTTTCAGTTTGAGCATGTTTATATCGGACATCTCGATTTTCCCCTTGTTGGTCGTATCGCTGGTCACTAGGTACTTTCTAGTAACTGGAATGTTTAAGCTATGACTCATAGACGCAGCCAGGGCCGATTTCTTACCTTTCTTCGCGCCTCTGCGTATTGATGGCCTGCGACCCCATTTACGTCTAAGAAAGGCCAACCGCCCAGCGGCGGCGCTTCGCCTGGAGACCGCTGATCTGGCCGCAAGACCTCCAAAATGCGTAAGCGGCGGATGCCGCAGGCTTGTGATTGCGAATCTCCTTCGGTCTTAATTCCCGTTGAAGCACTACATCGGGCTGGGTTTGAATTCAATGGAGCCGCCCCACCCACCCGCGAAATGGTGGGTTATCGCTTGCTCCCCCAAGCTGCGCTCCAGATCGGCCCGCTCGACAAATCTCATCTCAAATGGCTGCTCGACCCATTTGGCAACCTGACTCATCGGCCATGCCGGCTGCGACCAGAATAGAGCGAACGCGGCGCCCTTCGGGTCAAGCACGCGGCCGACTTCGTCGAAAACCTTGTGCGGTGGCCAGAGGTGGGACAAGGCCCAAGTTGAAATGACCAGATCAAAGGACCGATCGGCGAAGGGCAGGCGCCAGATGTCGCCCTGGAGGAAAGCCGCGGCCGTTTGGCCGTCCAGCTTGGCCTGAGCCTTCATCAGCATCGCCGGCGTCATGTCGAGGCCGACATAGCTGGCGAAGGGCAGTTCCAACCGTCGCAAGCGGGCAAGGTTGACGCCGGTGCCGCTCCCCAGATCGAGGATGCGCGTCTCGGGCGTCACGAGGCGGGGCAAGACCTCGCGCTCCAAATAAGCTTCTGCCCTTCCCATGATCCCCTTAGCCCATGCGCTTCGCACGCCGTCATAAAGCGGCGCTACGAGAGTGTAGATATCGACGATACTCATTTTTTTTAGCCCACCGGGAAGCCAGCTTCGTTAATGGCTTCGCGTATCTCGTCCGGCGCCGCCTGGCCATCACGGTACTGGACGATCACGAGCTTCTCCTGGAGATCGCCCTCGACATTCTCCACCTCCGGGAGGCGGGTCACGGCTTGCGTGATCCTCTCCAGGCAGCCCGAGCAGCTCATCGACGGGACACGCAGCTTAAGACTGTGCAATTCAGGTACCTCTTCCTCGGCTTTCTCGCCTCTGGGGATCAGCCGTCCGGCAAAGGAGTTTATCAGCACCGCGCTCACGCTGGCGACCATGGCGACCATGGCCCAGACGGGAGGCACCAGCCCCGACACCGCCAGCGGGACGCCGATACCGTTGAAGCTGAAGGCCAACACCAGGTTTTGCACCGTTTTGCGGTAGGACGAACCCCCGATGTGATAGGCATCGACGATGGCCGTCAGCCGCTCACCCACCAGTACCACGTCAGCCGCCTCGATGGCGATGTCGGTGCCGGCGCCGATGGCGATGCCCACATCCGCCTGCACGAGCGCCGGCGCGTCATTGATCCCGTCGCCGACCATGGCCACTCGCAATCCCTTTCCCTGGAGCTCGCGCACCTTACTCGCTTTCTCGCCCGGGAGCACCTCGGCGAAGATCTTATCGATACCGACCGCGGCGGCAACGGCACGCGCGGTGTGCCAATTATCCCCGGTGAGCATCACCGGTTCCAGCCCTTCCCGGCGCATCCGCCGGATGGCCTGGCGGGCGTCCGGCTTGACCGCATCTGCGACCGCCACCATACCGGCCAGGCTGCCATCGATCGCCACCGCCACGACCGTGCGCGCAAGGGCAGCCTGGGCTTCCGCCTGTTCTTCGGCCTCGCGTGGAACTGACACCTGCTCGGCCAGCCAGCGCAGGCTTCCCACTTGAACGGACTTGCCTTCAACTGCCGCAACGACGCCCTTGCCGGGCGTGGCGGAAAAGCCCCTCGCGTCGGCGAGATCCAATGCCTCTCCGAGGGCGCTTTCGACGATCGCGCGAGCCAGCGGGTGCTCGGAGGCACTCTCGGCGCTGGCCGTGAGCCGCAGCAACTCCCGTCGCATTGTGATCGCAGCCACCTCATTCCCATCCACCACTTGCCAGCCATGCGGCCCCTTGGCGATCACGGCCACGACGGCCGGCTTGCCTTGGGTGAGCGTCCCGGTCTTATCCAGCACGACGCGGGTGACATCCTTGAAGACTTGAAAGGCTTCGCCGCTGCGCATCAGGATGCCTTTGCGAGCAGCCTCGCCGCCGCCGCGGATCATCGCCAAGGGTGTGGCCATCCCCAGCGCGCAAGGGTAGCCCATCACCAACACTGCCAAAGCAGCGAAAACCGCTCGGGTCGGGTCCGGTTGGCCGGTGACCAGCCAGGCGCCCAGGGTCCAGATCAGGATCGCCAGGCCGGCGAAGGCCAAGACCCCGGGGACGTACACTGCCAGGACCCTGTCCGCCAGGGCAAGGATGCCCGGCTTCATCGCCCGCGCCTGCTCGATGTGGCGTGCGACCTGGGCCAGGAAGGATTCCTCGCCGACCTGGGTGACCTCCACCAGGAGCGAGCCGGTCTGGTTGATCGACCCGCCGATGACCTGCACACCGATTCCCTTCTCGACCGGGATCGGCTCACCGGTCACCAGGCTCTCGTCGACCGCCGAAGCGCCGTCGGCCACGCGGCCGTCCACCGGGATGTTCTCTCCGGGGCGCACCCGCACCTTGTCACCGGGCTGGACCTCGGCCGTAGGAATCTCAATTTCCGTTCCATCCGAGCGCACCACGCGTGCCGTGGCTGGTTGGAGATCAAGCAGCTTGCGCACCGCCTGCGAGGCGCGAGTTCTCACCAGCAGCGAGGCCCAGCCAGAGAGCAGGTGGTAGGTGGTGATGAAGGTGGCGACGGCGAAGAATTCTGCAGCAGGAAATATCGGGCTGAAGAGGCCAATGACGCCTCCGACGAGTCCCGCGAAGGCGCCAAACTCAAGCAGCACGTGCTGGTTGAGGATGCCGCGTCGCAGAGACTGGTACGCCATGACCGCTATGTGCAAACCGGGCCCGAAGACCGTGGCCAGTGCTAGAGCCGGCATTGCCAGGCGGAACCAGGGCTGCGAATAGCCCAGCCACGAAGCGATCATCATAGCCAGGGAGGCGGCCGTAAAAGCGGCGGCCACCAGCAGCCGTTTTCGAGCCTCCTGGAGCTCCGCCTTTTGCTCCTCGAAGGCCTGCACCTTGTCAGGGTCGCGCACCGTATAGCCCAACTGGCGCAGAACCTCCCGCAATTCATCGGGTGTCCGCTGCGCCGGGTCATACTCGATCAAGGCCTCTTCGTGCGCCAGGCTGATGTGGACCTCCTCCACACCCTCCATGCGGCCATAGGCCTTCTGGATGGTCATCGTGCAAAAGGAGCACGACATTCCGCCGATATTGACCTGTAGATGATCCAATTTGCGCGCTTTGGTCTCTGGCGACGACATGACGCTATCTCCTACGCTTGGGAATTCAGAAAGCACAAGAGCGTGCCAACTGTTCCGGTGGCTAGTTTACAGCTTCCAGTTGCTGGAATGTCAAGAGGGGATTGACTGCCTCATGAGGCAACCGAAGAGGCGCTCAGAAGAGTGTCACTTATATGATTCGACCTACGCCCCCTGAACCACTACCCGAATTTCCTCCACAATCTCCGGGTTCGCCAAGGTGGTCACGTCGCCGATGTCCTTGGCGTCGGAGATGGCCGCAAGGACGCGGCGCATAATCTTGCCGGATCGCGTTTTTGGCATATCAGGCACGATATGAACATGCTTGGGTCGCGCGATCTTTCCGATCTCTGTTTCGATCGCAGTTACAATCGCCTCCCGAATCTTCTTGTTCGGCTTGTATTCAGGTTTCAATGAGACATACACGTCCGGTACGCGCCCCTTGATATCATCAGCCAAAGGTACAACGGCGGCTTCCCCAACTTCTGGTACTAGCAGGCAGGCGGACTCGAGTTCTTTCGTGCCCAACCGGTGTCCGGCGACGTTGATCACGTCATCGACCCTGCCCAAGATCCGGTAATACCCATCGGCGGCTTCAATTGCCGCGTCTCCCGTGAAGTAGGGCCAATCTCTCCAGTCTTTGCTCTCCGGGTCCCTGCAATACTTATTGTAGTAGGTTGAGACATACCGCTCGCGGTCCCCCCAGATCGTCTCGAAGCCGCCGGGCCATGGGTTCTGAATACAGATGTTTCCCGCCTTCCCCAGGCCGCGTTCGATCACATTGCCATCCTCATCATAGATGATGGGATGGATGCCCGGCATTCCCGGTCCGGCGCTCCCAGGCTTCATCGGATGTATCGCCGGTATAGTGCTACAAAGGAAACCGCCCGTTTCGGTCTGCCACCAGGTATCCACAATCACCGCTCTGCCTTTTCCGACGAAGTGGTAGTACCAGCGCCAGACCTCTGGCTCAATCGGCTCACCGACGGTGGTCATGTGCTTGAATTGGAACTTGTACTTACCGGGCTCGTCCGGGCCGGCCTTCCTCAGCATTCGGATCGTCGTCGGCGCCGTGTGAAATATGTTGACGCCTAGCCGCTCGGCAATCCTCCAGGGACGCCCAGCGTCCGGACACGTCGGCACCCCCTCATACATGACGGAAGTAGCCGCGAGCGCAAGCGGCCCGTACACGATGTAGGAATGGCCCGTAATCCATCCAATATCAGCCATGCACCAATACACATCCTCTGGATGGATATCCTGCACATATTTCGAAGTACCCGCAGCATATGCGAGATAGCCGCCTGTATTGTGCTGACAGCCTTTCGGTTTTCCCGTGGTGCCGCTTGTGTACATCAGGAAGAGTGGCGCTTCGGCCGGCATAGATACCGGCTCGATGCGAGCGCCAAGATAGTTGGGAAGCAGCTCGTCCACGAAGAAGTCCCGACCGTCTACCATGCGCGACTTTGAGGCGTACTTCCCCGGATATCTCCGCCAGATGAGGACTTTCTCGACCGCCTGACCATTCTCCTCAGCCACCGCGACCGCCCCGTCAGACTTCTCCTTGTGGTCGAGCAGCTCGCCGGAGCGGTGATAGCCATCCATTGTGACCAGGATCCGAGAGCCCGAATCTGCAATCCGCTCGCCACAAGCCTTGCCGCTGAACCCCCCAAAGACCTCGGAGTGGACGGCGCCCAGACGGGCACAGGCGAGCATCGTGATCGGTAGTTCGGGGACCATCGGCAGGTGCAGCGTCACCCGGTCGCCGGGCTTGACCCCCGCAAAGTCTCGCAGCACGGCGGCCACCTCGTTAACTCGTGCGTACAGTTCCTGGTAGGTGATGGCCACATGCGGTTCGTCCTCCGGCTCCGGCACCCAGATGATGGCGGCCTTGTTCCGGTAGACTGGAAGGTGACGGTCAACGCAGTTGTAGCAGGCATTGATTCGCCCACCCACAAACCAGCGCCAGCTCGGAGCGTTGCTGGTATCGAGAGTCGTGTGCCAGTAGCTATTCCAGGTAAGTAAGTCTGCGTATTCTTTGAAGCACTCGGGAAAGTTCTCAAGCCGGAATCGGTCGAACACCCTCTGATCGGTCAGATTGGCCTGTGCGATGAATTCTGCCGGTGGGTAGAAATATTCTTCTTCCTGCCAGTGTGCAGCAATTTCGGCTTCGCTGACTTCGATGCCTTCCTTATCGCTCATGAGAGTTCCCTCCTGCGGGTCCGATCCGACAGTACCGAGCGTGCAAGGGCGTCAAACCACTTCCCGCGCACCCGTTCCATGAATTGATCTTTTCAAGCCTTGGGCGAACAAATAGCTGGCGGTCGAATTCCATTTCCAAAATGCCGCTGAGGATCGAGTCACCAAACACCTGGTCCATAGCTCGATTCGCATCGATGAGAAGAGGATCCCGCCCCGGATGGATTGACCATATTTCAAGTCGGCCCGTCCTCAGGCCTTTACTTCACCGAGCACTGCGTCTAGGATCCGGACCCCGAGTTCGGCTTCCTGCTCGGTTATGACCAGCGGCGGCGCGATGCGGATGACATTTCCGTGCATGCCCACCTTACCAAGCAGCATCCCGTGCTCTGCAGCAATTTGCAGGATTTGAAGGGCCATATCTGGGGCAGGCGCGTACCCATCAACAGGGTCCACAATCTCAAGGCCAATCACCAACCCTTTTCCGCGGACATCGCCCAGGCATTTATGCTTTGTCTGCATAGACTCAAGACTGGTCTTTAGAACCTCGCCCACTCGGGTGGCGTTTGAAGCAAGGTCTTCCTTGGAGAGGATCTCCAATACGGCGATAGAAGCAGCGCTCGCCAGTGGGTTACCGCCCCACGTGCTGGATAGCTCGCCTACCGCTAAGGAATCAAAGATCCGGGATTCTGCTGCTAGAGCCGAGGATGGCACGCCACTGCCAAATCCCTTGCCCAAACATAGCATTTGGGGTTGGACATTTTCCCATTCGATGGCATAGAGCTTGCCAGTACGGCCGAAACTCGATTGGATTTCATCGACGATGAGCAGCAGATTTCGATCGCGGCACCATGTTTCAAGCGCCTTCAACCAACCGTCCGGAGGAAAGATGAACCCGGCCGCTCCCTGATAGGGCTCCACGATGACAGATCCCAGCTCACCCGAGGATGAAGTTTGGAGGATTCTGTCCAGCGCATCTATGCAGAAGAAATCGCACTCAGGATAGTGCTTCTCATAGAAGCAGCGATAGCAATACGCGTAGGGGGCCATAATCCCCCCCGGAACTGGTGGACCGAACCCACGTCGCGTCGCTTGATTGCCGGCAACACTGAGCGCGCCATACGTCCTGCCGTGGAAGCCACCATGAAAAGCGAGCACTTCGAACTTTTTCGTATAGCGCCTGGCCACCCGCAGGGCGGCTTCGGTAGCTTCTGATCCCGTTGTGAGCAGGAATACCCGGTCTAGATTGGAGGGAAGCGTTCCAAGAAGATTTCTTGAAAGGGTGACCCGTTCTGGGGTGGGAAACGAGTAGCAGTTCATCAGCCGGCCCGCCTGATGGCGAATGGCCGCCACGTGCGATGGGTGGGAATGACCGATATTGGTCACCAAGACGCCGGACGTGAAATCGAGGTATTCATTACCGTCCACATCGGTGACCCAAACCCGTTCAGCATGGTCCCAAACCACCGGGACTTGATCGGAGACGCAAGGAGGCTCACAGCCGCGAGAGATCTGCAGCAACTCTGCAGATTTGGGCCCAGGAACCTGTCGCTTTGGTGGGAGTTTCATTCCCGTACCTCTATCAATTCTCAGATCTCGAGGCACTGCAAAATGCCTTTTTGCTCTACGTCACGCGTTGCTGCGCGCTTGGCAAACCTCAAGCGCTTGGAAACCTACCGCTGGACTCTGCCGGAAGCCTCGCCTCCCATGAGTCGGGCCACTTCATCGACTGTGGCCAGATTGGCATCGCCAGGGATGGAGTGCTTTAGACAAGACGCAGCAGCAGCAAATTCGAGTGCCTCGCGATCTTCCATGCCGGCTGCCATGCCGTATATCAACCCCGCCGAAAACGCATCCCCGCCCCCAACGCGATCGACGATATGCGTGATGTCATATTTGGTGCTCAGTATGAATTCCTGGCCATTGTGCAGACAGGCTGCCCATCCATTGTGACTGGCGCTGTAGCTCTCCCGGAGCGTGATCGCCTGATATTTTAGGTTAGGATAGGCCGTCATTACTTTCTCGCAGAGCGTCCTGTACTTCTCCGGATCCAATTGGCCAGCCTCGACCTCCTGCTCCCAATCGCCCGCTTCGACACTGATACCGAGGGACCTTTGGCAATCCTCCTCATTTGCAATGCCTACATCAATTAACTTCACAATGTCAGTCATGACTTCAGGGGCTTCCTTGCCGTATTTCCATAATTTCTTTCGGAAATTGTAGTCGCAGGAGACGGTGATGCCTTGCTCCTTGGCGGTTCGCACGGCTGTGAGGGTGTGGTCTGCTGCAGATTGGCTCAATGCGGGGGTGATTCCGGTAACGTGAAACCACGTGGCCCCGTCGAAGATAGCGTTCCAATCCAGCGCCTCAGGGCCCGTCGTCGCGATGGCCGAGCCTGACCGGTCGTAGATGACCTTTGAAGGGCGCTGATTGGCGCCGGGTTCGAGAAAGTAAATGCCCATGCGGTCACCGGCGCGGGCGATTGGTGAGGTATCCACGCCGCATCCCCTGAGACGTGCCACACAAGCGTCACCAATCGGATTAGCAGGCAAAACGCTTGCGAAGCCAACGTCCACCCCAAAGCTGGCCAACGAAATAGCAACATTGGCCTCGCCACCACCGAAGGTCGCCTCCAAGACAGGAGACTGAAAGAAGCGCTCAAAGCCAGGCGACTTCAGTCGCAGCATGATTTCGCCAAAGGAAACCACGCGAGCGTTCATGGCGAGCCCTCCGCACGTGTGGAGTGAACAATATCCACGGCTTCCCGGACCAGGCGCGAGATTTGAGCAAACTCGCCATCGGCAATCAGCCCCCGCTTCGCCAGCCAGCTGCCACCACAGCAATGAACGGCCGGCAAACGCAGATAATCCGCCAGATTCTTGGGGTTGATCCCACCCGTCGGAATGAACTTAACCTCCCGATAGGGTCCAGCGATAGCCTTAATGGTTCGGATGCCGCCCAGAGCCTCGGATGGGAAGAACTTGAGCACCTGGAGCCCTCGATCAAGAGCCATATTGATCTCCGTTGGTGTCGCCACACCGGGTGTGACGGCGACATTGTTGTCGAGGCACCAGGTAACAACATCGGCGTCATAGCCAGGGGAAACAATGAATCGAGCGCCGGCCTCCGCGGCTCGTTCGGCTTGTTCCTTGGAGAGAACGGTCCCCGCGCCGACCAAGATCTCGGGATGGGTGCGCGAGAGCGAACGAATGGATTCTTGCGCCGCAGCGGTGCGGAAGGTTATCTCGGCGCAAGGCAATCCGCCTTCCAGAAGCGCCTGCCCCAATGCAGGAGCATCGTCTGCGCTTGGGATGGCGATTACCGGCACTACGCCGTACTCACCAAGCTTCATCAGCACCTCATTCATCGTTGAGCTCGCTTTCGTCGAACGATTGGACGAAGGCGTACAAGGCAGAGGCGGCAGTCATAATGTCGTCTACACGGATCTGCTCGTCATGGCTATGCGCATGGCGAAGCGATCCTGGGCCAAAAACAACGGTGGGGATACCCGCCTGGTTGTTATAGAACCATGCATCGCAGGCGGCGGTCATGGCACATATTTCGCCAGATGCGCCCTGCTGCTGTACGGCCTCTACCAACTCTCTCACTAGCGGATGCTTTGCGTCCAGGCCATAGCCGTCGGAATTGAGCATCGGGAAATCGATTTCGAAGTGATCGCGCAACCATTCATCACCTTCGTCTCGAATGGCCTCCGCCATTTGCAATTGGACCTGGTGGCGGTCGGTGTTTGGCAGGAAACCGAGAACTCCCTTGACCGTCGCTTCGGATGGGACACTTGCGGGCCATTTCCCGGCGGCACACTCACCAAAGGTTATCGGCATCGGATCCTCGTGGCGATCGAAGAGCGGATCTCCCCTCGAAGCTTCAAGCAGCCTGTCGTGATAGCGCTCAAGGATACTCATAGCTTGGACAACTTCCTTCAATGCGCTCACAGCTCTATCTTTGC
This sequence comes from Anaerolineae bacterium, assembly GCA_036986135.1. Taxonomy (GTDB): domain Bacteria; phylum Chloroflexota; class Anaerolineae; order Anaerolineales; family E44-bin32; genus JADFRG01. The sequence continues at coordinate 96,235 of BTQZ01000004.1, forward strand.
TGCCGCTATGGCTTGCATAACCAAAGGTCTTCAATTCAAACCAGACCGCGCCTCGCACTGCGGGAACGACGGCGAGCTCCGATGGTTCCAGCACAACCGCGCAATCGGCCGCGACCCCGCGGCGTACCATGGCCAAGGTGCCGTTCCCTCCATTCTCCTCCTCAACCACAAAATGGAAGAACAGATCTCCTGCGGGCTTCGCGCCCGAGTGGCTGAGCAACTTGGCCAGTGCGAACAATGTCGCTGCTTGGCCTTTGGCATCGCATGCGCCTCGGCCATAGATCTTTCCGTGCTTCAGGTGAGGTGAAAAAGCATGCTCCTGTCCTTCGCTCGGCGGCACGACGTCCAGGTGGGTATTGAAGACGATCGACGGTCCATCTCCTCTGCCACGTATGATGCACTCCAAATTCGGCCTATCCGCGTAGCTGATCCCCGGAATTCGAAATGCATAGTCCGGATCCTCCATGATGGAATCGCGGATCGGGACGAACTCATTCTGATCCACGAAGGGGGTCAACGCCTGGTGCAGGAGACGGATTGCAGGGCCTTCTCCCCCTCGGGTGGAGGGGATCCGAATCAGATCCATCAGCAGTTCGATGGTTTCATCCCGCACTGCTTCTGATGCGTTCACATTCGCCTAATGACTCGCTGCACTAAGGAATCAGCAACGCCTTTACGGCTTGCATCTCCTCTACTGCATCAAACACCGATTCCCATTCGGTAAGCGGGGCCGAATGAGTAATGAGCCTTGCGACGTCTATCTGTTTTGACGCAATCAATCCAATGGTTTTCTCCCAAGAAGTGAAGCCCGTGCTCAGGTTAAAAACAATCGTGCACACTTTCCAGATTGCAGCATCCCAAGGGAATGCAACGGCGTCTTGTCCGGTCATGCCGATGACAGTAATTCTTCCAAGCCGCCGCACAAGGTGGGGCGTAGCGGCAATAGCAGGAGCGGCCCCCGATGCCTCCACGACCAAATCAGCGCCGCGTCCGTCCGTGAGGTCCTGTACGGCTCGTACAATATCCTGCTGACCAGAAACAATGATCTCATCGGCACCGATCTCACGCCCGAGCGGCAGCCGCATGCTCTCATCGGCTGCAGTGCCGATCAGCGCGACCGTCCGAGCACCGGCGGCTCTTGCGACCATCACCGAGAGCAGGCCGATGGGGCCCGGTCCCAATACGACAACGAAATCGTTTGGTTCGACGATGCCGCGTTCTAGAACATCCTGAACGACGTTGGCGGTGGGCTCCACTAATGCCGCTTCCTGGAAGGAAACCGAATCGGGGAGGCGATGTAGGAGATGCTCTGGCATGGCGATAAACCGGGCGAAGGCGCCATCAATTCCCCACCCTGGAGATCGCTTCTCAGAGCACAATTGAATGTGCCCGGTGCGGCACAGCTCGCATTTTCCGCAGGCCTTGGTGTGCGGCTCGGCCACAACACGATCCCCCACAGCGAAATTGGAGACCGTTGATCCAGCTTCGACCACGACGCCCGAAAATTCGTGACCCATAATGACTGGGGGCCAATAGGGAAAGCTGTCGTGGCGAATGTGAATATCTGTGCCGCATATGCCAGCCGCCTTGACCTCGATCAGCACCTCATCCACCTTTGGTGAGGGGATTGGCGCATCCATGAGTGCCATATTCCCGGGGCCTTTGGCAGTCTTAAAGAGGCCCTGCATCTTCTCGGGTTTGGTCATCGTTACACTACTCTGCCTGCACGGATCCGAAGGCGGGATTAAGCGGCAGGACTCTCAACCTCCGGATCGACTAGAAATCGTGGCTTCTCACCCCTCAAGAAGCGGCGAACATCCTCCACGATTTTTTCTCTGATGCTCCAGCCTGCTTCTTCGGACAGCCATGACAAGTGGGGTGTGCAAGTGGCCCGCTCGTTATGCAGCAGCGGAGATTCTGGATCGGGTGGCTCCTTCTCCTCATAGACATCGATCCCCGCATGTGCGAGCTCGCCCTCTTTCAATGCTTTGTCCAGCGCACCTAGGTTGATAATGCCGCCGCGGGCGGTGTTGATGAGAATTGCTGTTGGCTTCATGAGCCTGAATTGCGGCTCGTCGAGCAGGTGATACGTCTCTTCATTGAGTGGGGTGTGCACGGTTACGATATCCGCTTTCTGGAGAGTGATTTCCAGAGGGGTAGTTTCAATGCCGAGCGATTGCTTCCGCTTCTCGGAGAGATAGGGGTCGTAGATCAGATATTGCAGCCCGAAGCCTTGCGTCATCTTGTAGACGGTGCTGCCGATTCTGCCGCAACCGATGATGCCCAGAGTTTTCCCACGCACCGAGTACACCGGGTAGATGGGATCGAACGCCCACTCGCCTTTGTCACACGAATCCATCAAGATTCGTTTTTGCATCATCAGCTTCCGCTGGCAAGCGAAGATCAGCATGATGGCCTGCTCGGCCACCTCATTGACACAATAATCTGGGATATAGGAAACACTGATCCCTCGGGTGGCCGCCGCCTGGATGTCCACGTTGTCATAGCCGGCACCGTGGCGAATGATCAGCCTGCAGCGCTCGAGGCCGTCCATCACTTCGCGCGTGATCTTTGCCATATTGACGATCAGTACATCCGACTGGCCAGCAGCCGCTATGAGCTGCTGAGCGGTCCCGAATTTCAGGTGGTGGGCTGAGAACTTAACCCCCAACTCACGGAACTGCTCCGCTTCCCATTTCAGATCGGGCTCGATGAAATCAGTGACAACTACTCTAGAATCGATCACTCTCCGCTCGATTTCTGCATTCCATCTTCTCGACCGCCGACCAGTGCCCGCCAGCCACCACTGAAGCCTAGGGATCTTCCACCTGTAGCTAGAAGTGACCCCGCACAGTTGCCAAGGCCAGGTTGGTGCATACGATGCGAACGTGCATGACCTGCCGATAGTCGGTCGACTGATAGCGAATGGTCCGCCCGCTGACTCGCTCAACACCTGGGATCAACGCGCAAAGGTGAGCGATCTCCGAGAGCGAGAAGTCGATCTCCAATTCGAAAGATTCGGGCAGCTCAAGCGGCGAGAACCCCCCTGCGCGCTCCACAGCCTTTCTCGCGGTCTCCCGAATGACTTGGCGGGCATCCGGCAGTGGCAGATTCTGGGCAGTGAATTGCGATAAGCCGCGCTTGACTACCGCAATTTCGATTTTTGGGATGATAGCTTTGGCTTCCTCGGCGAATTTGTCGTCGCCTACGACCAGAACAAGCGGGACGCCGAGAAGAGCTCCCCAGTAGGCATTCAGTGCAAGCTCGCCCACAGTCTCACCATTCAGACGCAGGGCGACCACGTCCCTCATCACGTAGCTGTGATTGAGCACGCCACCGGCTGTTCCGGCCATGGCATGACCCATGATGACCGCGCCGGCGAAGGATGGATCGAGACCTTCCATCTGGTTGTCGCGCTTCACATAGCCGGATATGTAAGATGCCTTAGGATGTAGAAGCTCAGGGAGCAGGTAGTTCATTGCCGCATGTGCTTCGTTCACCAGGAATTCAGAAGCGCCGGCTTCAATCCCTCCTTCTACAATGGCGTTAATTTCCTCAATCCATCTGCGGCGGGCGTGCTCGAAGTCAGGATGGCCGGGGAAGCACTGATGTCGATCGACGACTCCCGTGACCCCTTCAAAATCGGCGGATATATAGATCTTCATTCTTCGTCCACCAGTAGGCTCTCTTCGGTCTTCGGATCAAAGAAATGCATGGATTCAGCCTCAAAGCGAACGGCGATCCTTTCATTTTCGCGCAAGGCGATGTCTGGATTCGCAAGGCATGTGAGCGGAAGATCATCGATCTTCAGCATGAGCAAGTTTGATTGGCCAAGTAGCTCAAGCGTGACGATCTCAGCGTCAAGAGCTTTTAGGGTCTCTCCGCGCACAAGGTGAATGGACTCGGGTCGAATGCCCATGATCGCGGGGATAGTCTCTTCTTTGGCCCTCCCAAGCGCAGCGAGGCCCTTTGCCCCTGCATCTACTTCCAGGTTTCGAAAACGAAAGACAGCATCACCATTTGCTCTTTGCAGTTTTCCTTCCAGCAGATTCATCTCCGGGCTTCCCACAAAGGTAGCGGTGAAGATATTCCTCGGCCTTCTATAAAGGTCGGATGGTGACGCGATCTGCGCAATCCGTCCCTCATTCATGACGGCAATTCGCGTACCAAGAGTCAAGGCTTCCACTTGATCATGGGTCACATAAATGAAAGTCCCAGATACGCCGCCAGCTTCCTCCACCAGGCTTTTGTGGAGCAGCTTGAACTCCGACCGCATGCCAGCGCGCAGCTTGGCATCGAGCGCAGCCAAAGGCTCATCGAGCAGAAAGACCTTAGGGCTACGAACCAAAGCCCTAGCAAGGGCCACTCGCTGCCGCTGGCCACCACTGAGCTGGTCCGGATAACGGTCAAGCAGCTCTCCTATCTGGACCCTGTTCGCCGCTTTCGCTACCCGATCACGGATCTCATCTTTTGGCCTGCGAATGTTCCGTAGGTAGAATGCGATGTTGTCGAAAACTGTCATGTGGGGATAGAGCGCAAGGTTTTGAAAGACCATGGCCATATCCCGCCGCTCAGGAGGGACGTCTGAAATATCCCTCCCCCCCAATATCACCTGTCCGTCGGTCTGGATCTCCAGACCAGCGATGATCCGGAGGGTGGTGGTCTTTCCGCAGCCGGACGGTCCCAGAAGAACCACAAAATCGCCCTCGTCAGCATCCAGGTCAAGCCGGTCTACTGCCAAACATCCCGGGAAGCGCTTGGTAATGGATTCGAGTCTCAAGAAAGCCATGCCGACTCCTCCTCAGAGCCCCAATCGAGCCGTGAGGCCTTCCAAGATGTGCTTGCGGAAAACGATCGCTAGCAGCAGCGGCGGGAGAATACTCAGGGTGGCCGCGGCCGCGATCATGCCCCGGCTAGTGCTCATGCCTTGCGAAAGGGAAGCCAGGACCGCGGTCTGGGTTTGGGATCGAATGGTCTGGGTCAGGATGGTGGCAAAGACGAACTCGCCATAGGAAGCCATGAAGGCAAAGATCGCCGCAGCGATAAGCCCGGGCCGGGCCAGGGGAACGACCACTTTCGTCATCATTCGGATATAACGGCAGCCATCCAACCTTGCGGCCTCCTCGAATTCAACCGGTATGTTGTGGAAATAGGCACGAAGAATCCAAATCGTGAATGGGAGGGTGATGGCAGAGTAGATTCCCACCAAGGCTAGCTTGGTGTCGAGCAGATCCAGCCGCAGGAGAAGTATATACATTGCCACGACGATCGAGATTGAGGGTAAGAGCCGTGTTGCAAGTAACAAGAGGAACACTTTGCGGTCGCCAAAAAATCTATAACGGGCGAAGATATGGGCTGCAGGGAAACCCACCACCACATTGATTATCGTTACGATGCTCGCGATTATGATGCTGTTGATAATGGCCGGATAGACGAGAGTGCCCCTCATGGTGTACATGGATTGCAGCATGATCGTCGAGTTCGGCGGGATCACACCCGTGAATATAAAGTAGTAGTGGTTCGTGGTGAAGACCTCAGCACTTGGGAAATAATGTGGAGGCCTATCCTGGAGGGCAATCTCCTTTTGAAAGCTTGAGACCACTACCCAGTAAATGGGGGCAAGCAAGTAGAGGAGCACCACGATGCTAACGAGCAGCACGAGGATCTTTTTGGCCCGACGTCGCCCGGAGATTGTGTTGAAAATCATGGCCTCCCCTTCCGTCTCTAGGGAGCCTCCCGTCGCTTCAGTCGGCGCTCAGGGTTGAGCACCACGAGATAGAGATAGATGAAGACAATCATGATAAGTGCCAGAATGATCGCCATGGCTGCTCCGCGGCCGAACCGCGTGAAGGTGAACGATTCCACGTAGACAAGCCAAGCGAGGGTCCTGGTTGCGTCGCCTGGTCCACCCTGAGTAATCACAAAAACAAGCCCGAAGTGCATTACCAAGGCGAAAATCGTCTGGATCACGAGCACCATCTGCAGTACGGGTCGTAACAAAGGCAGCGTGACTTTAAAGAAGGCCCGTATCGATCCGGCGCGGTCCATGCGGGCCGCCTCATAGACGCTGGAAGGTATGGTGGCCAATCCGGCAGCGAAGAGGAAAGTGCTGTAGGGGACAAACTTCCAGACATAGGCAAATAAGATTGCCCAAAGCGCCCACCGCGGATCGGCCGCCACCGTGATGTACTCGTCGATGATGCCCAGTCCGTTGAGGACGCCGTTCATGACCCCAAAGCTGGGATCATAGATCCAGGCCCAGATGACTGCGCTCACAGCGCCAGGGATTGCGTAGGGCAGGAGAAGTGCAACCTTGATGAGGCCACTGCCTCGGAATTGCTGGTTGATCAATAAGGCAATCGCCAGGGAGATCACGACCACTGCCACTACGGCCACAAGCGTGAATTTCATCGTGACCACCAGGGAGTTGTAGAACCCGGGCGCCACCGTTGATTTCGTAAAGATATCTATAAAATTTTGGAACCAGATGATCTTCCCGGTCGGAACTCCGTACTTATATTCTTTGAAGGCGACAATAAACGAATAGAGCAGAGGATATGCGATGAAAAACAGGATAAAGACCAGGGATGGCAAGATGATCCGATAGGCAAACAAGGAAGTCTGCCGGAATCGTTTGCGCTCATAAGGAGATTGCATGCAACCTCCTGAGCCAGAGTAGGCAGGGGTGAGGCCTGGCCTCACCCCTGCGCAATCGCGCCTTGATGTTATTCCGCCTTGAGGTCAAGCCACTGCTGCTTGATATTTTCAAGCACGGATTCGGTGGGTTCCTGACGCAAGAGGGCCTTCTGCACCTCAGTGCGAACATAGGAGATCCACTCAGCGAACCAAGGTGCCGATATTCCGTCCTTGGAGATCGCTAGCTCCTTCTGAGCCTGCATGACGCTGGTGTCAGCCATTGCAGAGAAGGCTTTCTCAACGGCCGGATCCTGCCACAAGGACAGTATCGAGAATCCCAATCCATTCTCCACGGCCCAGCGCTTGGCGATCTGATAGCCAGTCTCGCCATCTACAGTCGTCTTGCCGCCCAGGAACTCGATCAGCTCCCAAGAGGCCACCTTGGTCGCCTCATCCCTCAACGCGCCATTTCCCATCACGTACATGCGGGAGTAGCCATCGGTGGCATGGGTAGCGCCTGGCATCATAGAAACCTCAGCCTGTCCGGCCACCTTAGAGATCCCTGGTGTGTTGAACTCGCGCACCATGTAACCCGGCACGATGACGAAAGCAGCGTCGCCGTTCTTGAAGGCCTGCTGCACATCAACGGCGGTCATTTCGAGCACCTTAGTGGGCACGATCCCGGTGTCGTTGATGGATGCGGCTATGTACTCGATCATGTCATAAACCGGGCCTGAGTCGGTTTCGAAAATGGGTTCGAAGTTCTCATCGAACAGATCCGCTCCTTCGGAGTAGATCAGTGCGAAGAAGCCCTCATCGAACCAAGCTCCGGCCTTCAGACCGACCATAAACGGCTGGCTGGTGATCCCCTTATCCATGAGGATCAGCGACTGCTCCGTAACCTCGTCCCATGTGGTTGGCGGCGATGCGATGCCTGCCTCCTCCAACATGGTCTTGTTATAGAAGAAGTACATGACATCCGTGTAGTACGGCAGGCCATAGAGCTTGCCATCGTAAGTCATAGCTTCCACCGAGTATGGAGCGATATCCGTCACATAATCTCTTATTTCGGGGAAGTAGTCTTCGACTGGTACCACCCAGCCTGCCGCGGCCCACTTGGCCAGCCAATGATCCGATCCATACAGCACATCGAAGGAGTTTCCACCTGCGAAAGTCGTGGTGACGTACGTATCGAACTCACCGAATCCGGCGTCAGACCAATCGATTTTCACATCGACTGGCACTGGCGCCTGCTCTGCCACCCAATCCACGTACTTATCAGAGTTCTGCTGGACCTTTTCCAGGTCATAGGTCCAGCCCGCGAACTTGAGTGTCACAGGCCCTAGGGGGGCCAGCTCCTCGGGACCGGCTTCCTCTGGCGCCGCCTCCTTCTCCACGACGACCGGAACCTCGACGGTTATCACGACCGGCTCTGGAGCTTCTGCTGGCTCTGCCGCGGGGGCGCACCCCGCGGTCGCCAGGAGGAAGGAGCTGACTAGCAGCGTCCCAAGCATATGTCTCTTCTTCATGATGTCCTCCATTCGCAAATTGAAAAACGGATCAATCGGATGTTCCCGGCCGACCAAGCAATTCAAAGGTCTTTCCGGCCGGTCAACCTGGAAGCCTCTTCTGGAGAAACTCCCTCTTTAAGAAGTCTTCGCGTGTCTGACTCGTTCTCAGCCCTCCTTTCCGTCTCCTCAAGGACGTCCTCTGCGATTTCTTGAGGGATGATCAAGACCCCATCGCTGTCACCCACAACGAAATCCCCCGGACGGATGAGTACATCGTTGAACCAGATGGGGATCTGCCAATCTCGGAGCCTTGAGCGAAAGAATCCGTCCACGGGACTCGTGAATCTGCAGAAGATGGGGAACCCCATCATCTTCACGAAGCCTGTATCCTTAGCTCCTCCATTAATGACCGCTCCATTTACGCCGTTGCCCATGCATACTGTGGTCGCCAACTCTCCCCAGAACCCGGATGTTTGATCGTTGCCCGCATCGACGATGATGATGCTGTCTTCTGGGTAGGAAGCCACCATTTTGGCGGCCGGGCGCTCGCGTTCATCGGGCAAGGGGTCGAGAATCCATTGCAGCGTGAACGCAAAACCTGCAACAACCTCGCTTCGCAGTTCTACTGTGCAGCATTTGATATCCGGGCCCAACCATTGATGATGCATATCGCGTTCTTGGAACACATCATTGATGGCAGCGGTATAGAGCTGCTGATAGCGTTCAACCATCTCCTTGACCGGGGTTTCGTAGGAATGCAGCTTCACACTGATTCTCCTCCCTGGAGAGAGCTCGCCTTTATCTCAGCGGCGGCCCGTTTCACCCAATCTCACCTACTTCGATCCGGCGGCCCTCCTCGATGCTAGCTTGCACCGCTTCCGCGACTTGCGTGACCTTCAATCCATCCCATCCGGAGGGGTATGTACCTTCAAGCTCTCTCAATGAGCCCCCCGATTTCAAGAAACGCACGTTATCCAGGAAATCCTTAATGGCGTCCACGAAGTACCCATTTACTGACTGCCAACCGAAGACGCTTTGTGCAGAGAAGATGGCTCCCAGGTTGGGAGTGACTGCGCCGTCTGCAGAGGTACAGTAGCGAAGGCCACGATCCTGGCTATCGAGTTCGATGAGTCCATCGCTTCCGACGATTCGTAGCCCCTGATTAACAACGGCCTCAAATTGAAGAGGCAGAATCCAATTCACGTCGATAGTGCACGTCAGTCCACCATCCATGAGGATGGAGGCACTGACGGCATCGTATGTATCGATACCCATGGAGGAAAGCTTGCCTTTGCATCCGTGGGCAAACACAGAATGAGCTTCGCGGCCGCTCACCCATCGCACGAGGTCATATTTATGAACGCCAAGAAACCAGAAAGGGGAGGACTCCGCGGCCCAACGGGAAAGCCACTCAGAGGGAACCGTAATCTTGTCCTCCATATAGGCATACGCATAGTAGGGTTCGCCGATCTTTCCCTCCTGCACCTGCCGCCTAATATCGATGTTGTACGGGTCATAGCGCTTGTGAAGATCCACCTGCAGGAGGAGACCTTTCTCCTCTGCAACTTCCATCATGGCTCTGCATCCTGCTGTGGTTAGATCCATGGGTTTTTCGACTAGAACGTGCAAACTATGCTGGAGCGCGTGAATGACAATCTCACGGTGGAGATGATCCGGAGTGGCCACTGTAATGGCGTCGAGGTTCTCGGCCTCGATCATCGACCGGTAATCGGTGTAACCCTTAATTCCAAACGATTGGGCCTGCCTAGTAGCAGTGGCCTGTGTGTGTGAGGCGACAGCCACGAGTTCAAGCCTGCCTTCAGCTTCAAGTTGCTTGGCCGCCCGAAGATGATAAGTCCCCCAGATTCCGCCGCCTATGACGCCAACATGGATCTTGGATCCCGTCATGTGCGCCCTCCAGGGGGCTGCATGGGTAGCCTTCGGTCAGATGCAGGAGTTCTCATCATGGTGATCTGTGAAGAGATTTTCGTAGCAGTCTCGACCACCCTGTCTTTCAGCAAACCCTCCAGCCCATTCTTCATCAGCCGAGTCGACGGTCCCGATACAGATATCGCCGCCAGGACATGTCCCCTCATTCCCCAGATTGGCGCAGCGACGCAGCATATTCCTATCTCGACCTCTTCTTGATCAACGGCATAACCCTGCTGCCCTATTCTGTGAAGCTCCTCTCTTAGAACCTCCGGACGCGTGATCGTGTTTTCCGTTATCTGCTCCAGCTTTCGCTGCGAAAAGAATTCATCGAGCTCTGCTGATGTGACATGCGCAAGCAGAACCTTGCCAAGAGCAGTGCAATGGCAAGGTTGCCTGCGACCGAGCTGAGGCGTCATACGCAAGACATGATCGTGCGAATCAACATGATCGACATACACCAATTCGAAATCATCCAATACGCCCATGAAGACGGTCTCTCTCACGCTTTTTGAGAGTTCGCCAAGCATGGGGTGCGCGCTACGGATAAAATCCCATTGATCCAAGACGGCCTTGCCATAGAGCAGCATTTGCAGGGCGAGGCTGTATTGTCTGCTGGTCGGATCTTGTTGGACTGCCTTGCGGATGAGAAGGGTCTGAAGCAGCCGGTGGGCGGTTGTGGTACTCAGGTCTAGAGCATGCGCGATCTCGCTCACACCCATGCTCCCGCGGTTGTCCCGCAGAAGGTCGAGAATCATAAATGCCCGTTCAACGGATTGAACACTACCTCGTATGCGGGAGCTATTGGCGGCGGATCTTTCCATAATGCGGAATTGCTTTGCGAATAGTGGAATACGGTGCATTATCGCGAAATATATAGCGTATTTGAAGGACGAATGTCATCTTTGGGACGTGATCATGCGCTTAATCCGTTAGGCCCGCTAAGAGGACCCGGGATCAGCTTTTTCTTGAACTTGTGGGGATGCGTTGGCTACTCAGTTCATGGAGGAATCTCTGTATACTTCCTCAGCTTCAACAGAATGCATCATCGAATCATTAAGGAGGAGAATAGTGCAGAACCTAGATGCAATGCCGCCCTATCTAGCTGAGAAGATGCGTTACTGGTCGAATCTGGGCCACTGGATCATAGGCGGCATGTTGGCAATAGTCGGCGTTCTGGCACTCTTGGAGATACTTGGCGTACTGACGGGCGGATGGGTCTACGCTTGGCCCGGCGTGCTCGCGCTGGCTGGGCTGGTGCTGCCGCTGGGCATCCTCAGCCATGGCGACGAGAAGTACGGGCGTGAGCTAGTCCTGGCCGACCCGCAGCATCGGCAGCACCTGATCATGGGAGGCATCATATTCCTGGGAGGAGTGGCCGAAATCGTGGCGCTAGCGGCCGGCATCGGCTTCGTACGCTACGCTTGGCCACTGGCGCTGGGCGCGGTCGGCGTGATATTTCTCATTCACCCGCAGCACGGCACCGATGCGGCGGCTGTCAAGGCGGTGCGCATCCACCGCATCCTGGGCGGCACGTTCATCCTGGCTGGTCTGGCGCGTCTCATTGCAGTGGTCACGGGCGCGTACAGCGGCCTTTTTGGGTTCGCATGGATCATTCTGGTACTTGTGGCTGCAGCGCAGTTGATTTTCTATCGCGAGCCCGAGGGCGCGTACGAGGCGGGTTCACACAGTGAACACGGATCTTAAGCCGCTCTGGCACATCGGAGGACTCTCCAGGATGATCACGGCTTCTTCCATTTTCTGTCTGAACACGTCTTCCTCCTCAATCCCGTATCGGTGGGAGGGCAAGTCGCGTATGACCTGGGTATCCTCTCTCTTCTGATGGTTTACGTGCTGCTGGCCACATGGAATGGTTGGGTCGGGCGGAAGTTGTGGAAAACCGCCGACAATTAACGGTAGATTAATGAGCCGCGATTGAAATTGCTCTCGGCCATAGATGGAGGTGAGGCCCGTGCGTAAAGTGGTGTTGATCTCGTTAGCCCGCTCGCCGTTGAAGGTGCTACGCAGGCAATCTGCAAGCCGGCTTGTGACCGGCGGGGTGATCCTGGCAGCAACCGTTCTCACCGCCTGCCAGGCCGCGCCTCCCGAACCCCCTACGCGGGTCGCCCCCAGCCCGACATCGACCCGCGCCCCCTCGCCCACACCTGCAATGGTGCTGCAGGGAACGGGGCCGGATCGCGCCCAGCAGGGTCGCTCGGTCTACCTGACAACCTGCGCGGTCTGCCACGGAAATGAAGCGGAAGGGTACGCCAACGAGCTCGCGGCTCCCGCGCTGAACGCCAGCGAACATGCCTGGGAACACGCGGATCCGCAGATTCATCTCTGGATTGTTGAAGGCAAGCTTGGCTTCGGCCGGCAGATGCCGGCCTATGGGGAACATCTTACAGACGCCGAAGTGCACGCGGTGGTCGCCTATCTGCACGGCCTGTGGTTACCTGAGCAGCTCAGAATGCAGCAGGACTTGAGCCGTCGATGGCCGGCGACGCCAGAACCGACCTGGACTCCTGAGCCATAAGGGGATTGCTGGTGGCCGACGGCTGTGGATCGAGTGCTAGATGTGGCGCTTCGATTAGCGCAAAGTGGAGCGGACTCGGCCAAAAGCTTGATTGCAGCTCGGGCTAGAAGATCGCGTCGGCGAAGATCGTCCAGTAGTAAACGAGGTACGCGCCAGCCCCTACTAGAAACATAGCGCTGATACGGTCCAGGTAGGGTAGCAATCCTTTTAGCCAGCGGGAGATCGTGCCCTCTGCCAGCGCGCTGGCGACCGTGACCGCGATCAGCACAATTCCCATGCCTAGCGCGTAGCCGATGAATTGGCCGAAGGCGGTGCCGATTCCCTGGGTAGCAAATGAGCTTCCGACCACCACCAGGAAGATCGGCAGGGTGCAACTCAAAGAGCCAGCGGCGTAGACAATTCCAAAGAGGAAGATGTTCTGCGGGTTTCGCTTGGGGGTTATGGTCAGTCGAGAGGCGGCCATGATCCCGAGTTTGGCCTTGCTGAGCAAGAGCCAAATTCCCAGGCCCACCATCAGGACTCCGATAGCCAGGCCAACGAAGGGGAATATCCCGACCAGAAACTGCCCGCCGGCCACAATCACGCTGCCAACAAGCGCGAAGACGGCAACGAATCCGGCGGTTGCCAGGAGGCCCATGACTAGCGCCCTCCCAAGCCTCCGCCCTGCCGGAGATGTTTGCGTTTCGGCGGTCGATGTCCCGATTTGGAAGGAGATATAAGACGGCAGCAGCAGGAAACCACAGGGGTTCACGCTGGCCACCATTCCCGCCGCAAATGCGAAGCCGATCGGTAGAAATGTAGCCAGGTCTGCGGCGCTGGATTCGGCGCTGGACTGCAGGCTGATGAGCGCAAGAATCATACCTAATACCAGCGCGGCCGGAATCACAAAGGAAGCCAGATTCTTCAGGCCGTTAGATGGGGTCGCGGCTGTGAGGCCCAACTCTTTACCTGCCACGGTGAGTCTCCTCGGCGGCAATCGCGTGTACTCCCACCAGCCGAGCCGCCGGTGTTTTCGCCACCGGCCACTCCTGAAGATGCTCACGCTCACAAGTGCCGCTCATGACCTAGCTCATATCCTTATATTCGGCAGGCTGCCGGGAGATTATTAGTCTCGACTATTGAAGGGGCCGATTACCCGTATGGTCTTATGACGAGCTGGCCTGCGCAGTTATTACGCTGCTTTAGCTGGCCGAGGCTTCCAAGAGCTGTTCCACCAGCTCCACCAGCTTGTCTTTGGTGAGCAGGCCGGTCCAGGTGTCGACGAGCTCCCCCTCGGGTGAGATGAAGTAGGTGGTTGGCATACCGAGCAGGCCGTAGTCCACCACAACATTGGCGTCCGTCGTCGTGCCGGCCGGGTAAGTGACGGCCAGCTCAGTCAGCAGAGCCTGTGCGTCCGCCTGCGATCCAAGCCCCACGAAAGGACCGACATCGAGGCCGACCAGTAGCATCCGGTCACCGTACTCATCGTAGACTTCCTGAAGATCCGGCATCTCGACCCTGCAGGGCGGGCACAGTCCCGCCCAGAAGTTGAGCACGACCGGTTTGCCCTGGTCTAGCAGCTCCTGGAAGCGAACGATATCGCCTCCGAGAACTTCCTGGCCTTGGTAAACGACCAGCTCAAAGTCGGAGACGCGCTCGAAATCACTACTCTCGGCCGCACCTGGCAGATTTGCAGGCGGCGCCGGCTCGGGGGCCGCGGATGGGGCGCATGCCGCCAGCAGCAGCAGCACCCCCGGAAATAACGCGAATCGGATTCTTAGCTTCATTGGTCACTCCAAAGTCCAAGCGCACGCGTAGCGGTGCGAGCCTAATCGGTCATAGGTCGGCTGCACCGTAAGTGATATTACGCAATTCCCTAACTCGAAACTACGTCAAACATTAGACGCCTGAGGTGAGTAGAGGCTTACCCTTGCTGCGGCTTCTAAGCCCTTGCAGCTGAGGACGAGGTATTTCGAAAGCCCAGCAGACGGACCGCATTCAACACCACCACCAGGGTGCTCCCCTCATGGAACACGATCGCCAGACCTATGCTGGCCAGCCCACCCAGGGCCAGCACAACCAAGATCGCAATCACGCCGAGCGAAATGAACAGATTCTGTCGGATGATGGCCAGGGTCGACCGCCCCAGTCCCACCGCAAAGGGCAGCTTACCAAGGTCATCTGCCATCAATGCCACGTCTGCCGTCTCCAGGGCTACATCGGTGCCTGCCCCACCCATTGCGATTCCGACGGTGGCGTTGGCAAGCGCCGGCGCATCGTTGACCCCGTCTCCCACCATGCCGGCCACGCCGTACTCTTCGACAAGCGCCTGGATCGCCTGCAGTTTGTCTTCCGGCATCAAATCCGCCCGGTAGTCGGTCAGTCCGATCTGGTCCGCGATATGAGCCGCCACGCGCGCATTGTCGCCGGTCAGCATGATCGTCTCATCTAATCCGAGCTTGGCGAGCTTTGCGACCGCAAGCTGAGCGTCTCTTCTTACAACATCTGCGACAGCGATCGCTCCCATGATCTCTCGATCCTCGCTGACCAACATGACGGTCTTACCCTGCGCCTCAAGCGCCTGGACCGGATCGATCACCGCCTGGGGAAGATCGATGCCTTCGGCCTCAAAGAGCTTAGTGTTGCCAATCCAAACCCTCTTGCCCTCAACTTGGGCTTTAATGCCTCGACCGGTCACCGCCTCCGCTTCGCCCACCAGAGGTAGCCGCAGACCTCGCCCCTCTGCCGATCGCACCACTGCTTGGGCCAGCGGGTGTGCCGAACGACTCTCGACCGCAGCCGCAAGCGCCAGTACAGCTGCCTCTTCTCGGGTATTGAAGGTCAGCACGTCAGTCACCTTCGGCTCGCCCCTCGTAAGGGTGCCGGTTTTGTCGAAGGCGATCGCCCGTAGGCGCCCCAGGTTCTCCAGATGCACGCCGCCCTTGACCAGCACGCCGTTTCGGGCTGCCTGTGCAACACCCGCCATGACGGCGGAGGGCGTACCCAGGGCAAGGGCACATGGCGAGGCCGCCACCAGCAGCGTCATCGCCCTCAGGAAGGAATCTGCGAAGGGGACGCCAAACAGCGGCGGGATCACGATCAGCAGAGCGGCGACAACCAGAACTGCTGGGATAAAAATCCGAGTGAATCGCTCAGTACTTTGCTGGGTGGGCGACTTTTGGGCATCCGCTCGCTCGACCATATCCACGACTCGCGCCAGCGTGCTGTCGCGGGCCAACTTCGAGACCCGCACTTCCAGCGCGCCCTCTCCGTTCACAGAGCCGGCGTAGACTGTATCGCCAGGGATCTTATCGACCGGGACCGACTCGCCGGTCACCGGGGATTGGTCGACGCCGGATTCACCGGTCAGCACTTCTCCATCCACCGGAATTCGTACCCCGGGCCGGACGACGACCACCTCGTCGAGCTGAACTTCCTCGATCGGGACTGCGATCTCCGCCCCGT
The DNA here is from genome assembly GCA_036986135.1 of Anaerolineae bacterium. Lineage (GTDB taxonomy): Bacteria > Chloroflexota > Anaerolineae > Anaerolineales > E44-bin32 > JADFRG01. The sequence continues at coordinate 112,291 of BTQZ01000004.1, forward strand.
CGCGTTGGACCAGCGCGATCTTGGGCGCCAGGTCCGCCAGTGCGCGGATCGCATTCCTTGCCCGGTCGAGCACCCGTTCCTCCAGCGCGTGCCCCAGACTGAAGAGAAATAGCAAGAGGGCGCCTTCGGCGAACTCGCCCAACGCCGCCGCGCCCAGCGCGGCCACCACCATCAATAAGTCGGTGTCAAGATGCCGCTCACGCAGTGCATGAAGAGCATGGCGGGTGATGTCGTATCCAGCGATCACATAGGCCGCGAGATACAGGGCCGTGCTCGCCGCAGCTGGAAATCCCAGGCTGAGGGATCCGACCCAGCCCAGCAGGAGCAGCAGGCCGCCGGTCAGGCTGAAAAGCAACTCTCGATTGTCTTCATACCAGCTTCGCATGCCTTCTACGGGGACGCGATAACCGAGTTGGCGGACACGCTTCTCGATCGCTCGCCGGCTGGTCTGGCGAGTGTCCAGCTCGACATGCATTAATTGAGCGGCGTAGCTCACCTTTACGCTCAAAACTCCGTCAATCCGTGAGAGGCTGTGCTCCAGGACCACGGCGCAGTCCGAGCAATCCATCCCCTCGATTGGAAGACGCTCATGATGGTAGCGGTTGATGATCCCTGCCCCCGCTCGTTCGGCCAGCCGGCGGACGTCCTCCAGAGAAACCACAGCCGGGTCGTAGTGAAGGCAGAGCTGTGCCGGCGATTTTTCAAGTTCAAGATGCGATCGGGATATACCTTTGCGATCTTGAAGGGCCTCCTCAAGTCGCTGAAGACAATCGTCCCGATCGTCTTCGATCCCCGGCAGCAGCAGGGGGATCTCCAGTTCTATGGTTGCTTCCGTCATTTGACGTTCTCCACGTTTGCGGTGCTCTGCGATCCTGCGGCTCCGCGGTGAGAATGGTTGTTGCGTACGGGTAGGATGCGTTGCCTCAAGTCCTATTCGGGACCTAGAGGCTCGGTAGAAGAGTCCGGTTGGAGAGGATTGGAGGGCGCAGCAGCGGGGGAAATGGCGAGAACGTTCGAAACATAAACCCGATCATCAGGGTCAGCGTAAGACTCGCGAGCACTTGGATCGGATTGAGGTGACCAAACGACAAGGCGAGATGCAAAAGCGAAGTGCTTCCGCCGGTCGCCTCGGCCGATCGCCCGATCACGGCCGTATCGCCTGAGCCGAGTGTGCGAATCTCAGCAGAGATTCCCGCTGCGTCAGCCATATAGTGGCCGAGCAAGCTGACTGTCAGCATCACCACAAGCAAGGCGTGCACCGGAATCGGGACACGCGGTTCCGAGTCAGCCGTGCAGTACATGATCCAGTCCTCGCTCAAACAGATCCAGGATGTGATCGTCATCCAAACAATAGAAGACTTGGCGACCTTCTTTACGGGCGCGAACTAGTCGCATCTGGCGCAATCCGCGCATGTGATGGGAGATGGCCGACTCACTGATTCCAACAGCCTCAGCCAGCGCTCCAACATTAATTTCGCCTCCGGCCAGTACCGAAATAATTCGCACTCGGCTGGTGTCGCCCAGGGAGCGGAACAATTCAGCCGTTCGAGAGGCGAGCTGCTCGTCCAACGCGAGCTCTGCCGCGGTTGCAGGGGTCATAGGTTACGTGAATACCTACTCAGATATTGCAGGATATTAGCGGATACCGGCGCGTTTGTCAATCTGGCTCGCCGAGTGGATCGCGGGTAAGAGTTCGGGCTATCGGCAACTCTAAGTGAAAGGGATCCGGCATTCGGCATTTGTCGCGTGAGAGATCGCGATTTCCAGATCCCAGATGAGAGTGCTATGAATGTTCCCGCAGAAATACGGGCGCTTGGAAGATACCTTACCTCTTGTCCGGTGCAACTTTCTTACACTGTCCTTAGCAGGAGAAACGAAGGTCAAGGCAATGCACATAAATCGATCCCTATATATAGCGGCGGGCCTGGCGGTGGTGATCGCCGCCTGCAGCCCAAGCTTGAGCGTAGATACATTGAATGACGACCCTGGGACATCGGCTGAGAAGCAGAGCGAATCGATTGAAGCTCCCACCGCAATCGAATCGGTCGATGATTCGAGCAACGAATCGATCGCGCCCGCGGAGTTGCCGGAAGAGCCTCCGCCGCGCGGCGCCGAACGAGAGTTCAGCACCGATTTCAGCAAGCGTTCAATCGCCTACTCCGAGATTCTCTCCGGCGGTCCTCCCAAGGACGGGATCCCAGCCATCGACAATCCGCAGTTCATCACCGTTAGCGAAGCGGATGAGTGGTTGGAGGATCTTGAGCCGGTCACCGTCTTCGAGGCCGGTGGCGAAACTCGCATCTACCCGCTGCAGATCATGATCTGGCACGAAATCGTTAACGACATCGTCGGTGGGCAACCGGTAACGGTCACTTATTGCCCGTTGTGCAACACGGCAATCGTATTTGACGCGATGGTCGATGGCAGGAGGTTGGATTTTGGTACGACCGGGCGCCTACGATTCAGCAACTTGCTGATGTACGACCGCCAGACCGAAAGCTGGTGGCAGCAGGCGACCGGCGACGCCGTGATCGGAGAACTGCTTGGCACTCAGCTGACCTTTCTTCCGGCGGCCTCGATCGCCTGGTCGGAGGCCGCGGAGTCTTTCCCGGACGCTCAAGTGCTCTCGCGGGAGACTGGCTACAGTCGCAACTATGGGAGCAATCCTTACGTCGGGTATGACAGCATCAACAGCTCCCCATTCCTTTACGATGGTCCGGCTACACCCGGGCGGCTTCTGCCGATGGCGCGGGTCACGACCGTGGATTTAAACGGCGAGGCGGTCGCCTATCCCAACGATGTCCTGGTTGAACAGGGCGTGGTCAATGACACGGTCGGAGGCACCGAGGTAGTGGTCATCTGGCAACAAGGGCTGGCTTCGGCTCTCGACAGCGGCAGCCTGGCGCAGGGCCAGGACGTCGGATCAAATGGAGTCTTCGAGCGCACTGTCGATGGACGCCTCCTGACCTTCAGCCTCAGCGGCGACACCATCACCGACGATCAGACCGGCAGCAGCTGGAACATTCTCGGAGAGGCCATCGACGGCGAACTCGAGGGGAAGAGTCTCACTCCCTTGGTGAAAGTGGATCATTTCTGGTTTTCCTGGGCAGCCTTCCGCCCGGACACTCGAGTTTATCAGCCGTAGGCCTTCACAATCCGACCCCGCATACAATTCGAGGGTGCTCGATTTCGACACCCAGGAGGTTTCAAGCACGCGGCGCCTTAAAGATCTCAATGGAGCGGAGGCTGCGGCGTGACACCTCCGTCTACGAGTGTTAAGCAGGGCCCCGGTCTTGAGAAACCATCGGGGGCGCGCCGGCCCTGGTTAGCCCGACATTGGCTGGCAATCTTCAACAGCATGGTCGGCTTGTTCGTCTTGGGGGCGCTCTTGGCCCCGGCGCTGATGAGAGCCGGCTATACAGGGCCGGCAACCGCGCTTTACACGCTCTACGGCTTCACCTGCCATCAGCTTCCGCAACGCTCCTACTTCCTTTTCGGTCAGAAGCTAATGTACCCGATGGACAAGATATTGAGCGCCTGGCCTGGAGCGACGGATTTCTTCGAGCAGCGAGCGATTCTCGGTGACCCAGTTTTCGGCTATAAGGTGGCAATCGCCAACCGGTGTTCGGCGATCTATTCCTCGATCTTGCTCGTGGGGGTGTTGTTCGGCCTCACGCGCCGGCAGATCAGGCCGCTTTCCCTAAAAGGCGTATTCATTCTGTCACTGCCGATGGCGCTGGATGGCGTTAGTCACATGGTGAGCGAGCTGACCGGCCTAGGATTTCGTGACACGAATGCCTGGCTGCAGGCGCTGACCCAAAACGCCTTCCCGTTAGACTTCTATGTGGGCGACGCGCTGGGTTCATTCAATTGGTTGATGCGCACCGTCACCGGAGCCTTGTTCGGAATCGCGCTGGTTTGGATGGTTTATCCAACGTTCAGATTGGCATTCCGAAGCCGCCCCAGCCGGTCTGTCCAAGCTCCTGCGGCGAAGTAGTTCTCAGCTCACAGCCGGAATCGGGCTATTCTCCTAAGAAAACTGCGAACTCAGGAGGTGCCGCGGAGAGGCGGACCTCCCTTCGAGTGACCATATAGAGCTGCCCCGTGACGCGCAGGCTGGGTCCTTACAACACCACCCGTGCACCGTGCGCCTGTTCCCATCCACGACCATGAACCCAAATGCGGCCTGGCCTATTTGAGGGCTCCATGACCTCAGGATCCGGCAGAAACGAGCAACATGACTTGGAGCTGCCCGCGTGTTTCTGGTATTCTGTCAACACCGATAGGCTCAATCGCAACCACATAAGGGAGGCCCGATGAGCACCCTCATAATCATCAACGATGCACCCTATGGGGACGAACGTCCCTACAACGCCCTTCGTTTGGCATTTAACCTGGCCAAGCGGTCGGGAGTGGCCGTTCGGGTCTTTCTGACCGGTGATGGTGTGCTCTGCGCGCGCAAGGGCCAGAAAACGCCCGATGGATACTACAACATCGCGCGCATGATCAGATCCCTCGCGCGTCGAGGTCAGGTAGCCACTTGAGCGACTTGCAGCGCGGCTCGCGGGCTCGAGCCTGAAGATAAGATCGAAAGCGTGCTGAACGGTGACCTTGATCTGGAAGGGGATTGGACCCTGGAGGCCGATCGCATCCTGGTTTTCTGAGGTCTACATCGCAGAGAGTAGGCGGTGCGTAGGACCCGGTTACTGGCATTCCGATGGAGGAGGGGTAGGCCCCGACGACTGATGGTCCCTTGTGCGGTACAGAAATGCATTCGGTCGCCACGATAGATAATTCCGAGCATAAGGGAAAGACCTGCGGTTATTGCTGCGGCCGCAACCACGGGCATCCTGGCTGATTGCTCCGCCATTCGCCTGACTGCCCCGTGATATTGACAGAGGAGGCACAGAAATGATTGATAAGCGGGTTGTTATTCTTGGCGGCGGGATCGGCGGGCTGGTGGCCGCGAACGAATTGCGCAAGAAGCTGGGGCGCGAGCACGAGCTGGTCGTCATCGACAGGAATGAGGAGCACTTCTTCTCCCCAGCATTCCTTGGCGTGATGCTGGGGGAACGTGAACCGGCATCCACCACCCTGGACCTGGGGCGGCGTCTGGACCGATGGGGCGTGAGCTTCATACAGGGCGAGGCTACAGGCATCAACACTACGGAAATGACGGTCCAGACCACGGCCGGCGATCAATCGTACGATTTCCTGATCATTGCACTGGGAGCTGAATTGGCCCCAGAAGCGATGCCGGGCTTCAGCGAGGCGGCCTACACACCCTACGATCTGAGCGGTGCATCTCGCCTGCGCGATGCCCTGCATGAATTCAAGGGCGGCCGGATGGTCGTCGTGATCAGCTCCATGCCTTTCAAGTGCCCGGCTGCGCCATTTGAAACCGCGTTGCTGCTGGAAGATCACTTCCGGCGCCACGGCATGCGCCAGCATGTCGAGATGGAAGTGTACAACCCCGGCGCCTTGCCGCTGGGTGTGGCAGGCGCAGAGGTGGGACATGCGGTCGTGGGCATGTTGGAGTCCAAGGGGATTGGCTTTTTCCCCGATGCGAAGCTGGCCGAAATAGACCCCTCCGGAAAGCAATTGCTTTTTTCAAACCGTGAGCCCGTCGCCTTTGACTTTTTAGTAGGCATCCCGCCCCATCAGGCGCCGGCTGTGGTGCGCCAGGCAGGGTTGGCAAATGAGGCCGGCTGGGTGCCGGTCGACAACCGTACCCTGCAAGTGACCACGGCTGATGTAACCAACGTGTACGCAATCGGAGACATCGCCTTCATCAAACTCGCCAACGGTAAGCGGCTCCCCTTGGCGGGTGTCTTCGCTCACGGTCAGGCACAGACTGTGGCGCGCCGTATCGCAGCCCAGGTCGCGGTGCGGCCGGCGGCAGACGAGTACGACGGTATGGGATACTGCTGGGTGGAGATGGGCGGTGGTGTGGCCGGCTTCGCTTCGGGTAATTTCTACGCCATCCCAGAGCCGCAAGTAGACCTGAGGCAGCCAAGCCGGATGTGGCGTCAAGGCAAGGTGCTCTTCGACAAGTGGTGGCTGGGTGAGGGGTTGACGCGCCTGGTCGCCGGAACAGGGCTGCGGCTGGGAAGTAGGATCTTAAGCATCCCAGCCTCTCTATAGCCACTGACGTCAACCTCGGTTGCGCTGGCGGTGAAATCCGGCCTCGCAAACGGATTCGCGGTCCCTAACATCAAAGAGATCCTCTTTCCTTACCTAGCACAGGTAGAAGGCTTGAAGCTGGCGGCAATGGCCTTCGAGAAGGATGTAGCCCAGCTCTCCTGCAGCGCGGGCTGAACGCTCAGACTCTCCCCGCAGCGTAGTTACCCGCATCCGGCCCATCTTTTCGGCAGTCTTCTTCACGGCTAATCCACCATTGCTTCACATTCGCTTCATCATGCGCCGCTATGGTTGCCGAGACCGTGAAACAGTAGCCGAAGAACAACCGGAGGAAGAATCAATGTGTGGACCTGGACATCGCACCACAGACAGACATAACCATCGAGAGATGGCGCAGTCGCCGATGGAACTCGAGCAGCCGCAGACGGCGACGAAGCCGTGCCCACAGTGTGGCGCACAGGTAGAGCAGGATTTTGTCTTCTGCCCGCGCTGCGGCGCGGAGCTGCTGACTGCCTGCCCGGAATGCCACCGGGCGGTGGAGACCGATTGGACGCGCTGCGCCTACTGCGGAGCAGAGTTGGTGACCGCCTAATATCCCTGTGATCCCAAAAGGAGAGAATCGAATGAGTTTCTACGCACGCTTGAAAGCCGTGTTCGGCGCTAAGGCCAACCAGGCAATTGAAGGCATGGAGGATCCGCGCGCTAGCCTCGACTACAGCCTGACGCGCCTGCAGGCCAGCCTACGCCAGATCAGCGATAGCTTGGTCGAGGTGTCCACTGCCCGGCGCAGTCTGGAGGCCCAGCGGGGTCAGGCACAGAAGGCGATTGATAAGAGCGAGGAACAGGCTCGGCAGGCCATGCGCGTCGGCCGCGAAGATCTTGCAACCCGAGCGTTGGAGCGGAAGGCCGTCACCCAGGAACGGCTGAACGGGCTTAACGACAGCATTGCCTCCCTGGATGCCCAGGTCGAAAGCCTGAAGACCAGTCAGGCCAATATGCGCCAGAAGATCGAGCTATTCCAGGCTCGCAAGGAGGAGCTGAAGGCGCTCTATGACTCCTCGCGCGCGCAGCTTCAGGTCAAGGAGGCGGCCAGCGGCATCTCGAAGGATCTGGCCGATGCCGGACATGCCATCGAACGCGCCGAATCCCGCATCCAGACCATGCAGTCCCGAGTTGAAGCGATTGACGACCTCATCGCCTCCGGCGCGCTGGAAGACGTTCTGTCGCCAGAGGGCGATGACATCGACCGTGAGCTCGCCAGCCTTTCCCGGTCTGCCGCCGTGGAGAGCGAGTTGGAGCGGCTCAAGGTCGAGCTGGCCGAGGAAACGGGCTAGCCATGGGTTGCGGATCGGTGCTGGGCGATCTTTTCTACCTCGCCGACTCCCTGCTTCAGGCGCCGACTCCCGCAGGGAACTCCCGGCCTGACGCTGCTACATCCCTGAACCCCACTAGGGGCGGTGGAGAGCTCCTTGCCCAGCTTTACAATATGTATGGTGAAGGCCAAATCAGTGAGGAGGTCTTCACCGCCCTGCAGGCCTTAGCTAATCGAGGGCAGTTGCGACAGGCGGATCTGGCAGTTCATCGAGCGGGTTCAAGACATCCGCGCGGCCCTCGCATGGACCAGGAAGTTACGAACGCTTTGCGAGGAATCCGCTCACGACTGAATCAGCTTGCAGAGGCACGTAAGGGTTCGGAAAGGGTTCTCTCCAATTTGGAAGCACGCACGGCTGAAATGGCAGAAAGAATGGCTGCCAAGGAGCGCGCTGCCCGCCAAGCGTTGGGTGAAGGCGATGAGCAAATCGCCCGGCAGCGTCTAGCCGAGAAGGCGGAACTTTCGACGAGCCGTGCTCGGCTCATAGGACAGGCTCAAGCCCTGCGGGATGAACTGGCGCGGCTCACCGACCTGCGCTCTCAATTGAAGGCCAAAGCGCTTGAAATGGAGGCGGTGCTGGCGCGTGGCGAGCTGGCCTCGCTCGATCCGATTCGAGATGCGAAAGAAAGTGCCTGAGGGAAGCCAATGATGATGGGTGCTGGGCTCTTGGTGATACTTCTGTTTCTGGTGGTCCTTATCGGCGTGCCGCTGCTGATCATCGCGTTGATTACGCGAGGAGGCCTGGCTGCGTTGTTCAAAACGCGGCCTCCGTCAACGCAATCCGATGCGCCATCGCCATCCACTGACTCGGGATATGTGCGCAAATGTCCGACCTGCGGACGGGGTGTCAAGGCCGATTGGAACGTATGCCCCTCCTGCGGTGCGGCGCTCCATTGAACCCCGCGCAGCTCTCTCCGGGCTTGCTCTGAGATAAGAGAAAGGAATGCCCCGGAAGATCCTCGTTGTCGAAGACGAGCTGGAAATCATCAAGCTTGTACGCGCCTACCTTGAGAAGGCCGGCTACAGCGTTGTAGCCGCGACCGATGGCCAAGAAGCGCTGGCCGTCTTTCGGCGCGAGCGTCCCAACCTGGTCATTCTGGACCTGAACCTTCCGGGCATGGACGGGCTGGACGTGTGCCGTGCGCTCCGTCGCAAGTCCGACATCCCCATCATCATGCTGACCGCGCGGATCGAGGAGACCGATCGCCTGATCGGTCTGGAGCTGGGCGCCGATGACTATATTGTCAAGCCTTTCAGCCCCCGCGAAGTGGTCGCCCGCACGCGGGCCGTCCTCCGCCGAACCGAAGGGGAGCCGGTCCGGCCCGAGGTCGTCACTGCGGGGGAGATCTCTCTCGACATCCCCAGGCGGCAAGCAGCGCTGGCCGGCCAGCCGCTGGACCTAACGACCATGGAGTTCGATCTTTTGGCAATCCTGGCGGAGCACGCGGGCCAAGTGTTCACCCGGATGCAGCTGCTGGAGCGGGTCCAAGACCATGCCTATGCTGGCTACGAGCGGACAATCGATGTTCATATCAAGAATCTGCGCAGGAAGCTCTCCGACGATCCGAGTAGCCCGCGCTTCATTGAGACGGTGAGAGGCGTGGGATACCGCTTCTTACAGGAGTAATGGTCGGTGCGCCGAAGCTTGTGGACGCGTTTGATGGGTGTGTTCCTGGGAGTTATCCTCCTGGGCTTTGTGGTAATGGTCGTCTCCGTACGAATAACGACCGCCACCCAATTGAAGCGCCGAGTGCTTTCGGACGACGTGGCCCAAGCGAGCGAATTGGCCAGCATGATGTCGGCTTACTATGCTGATCAGGGAAGCTGGTCCGGCGTAGAAGCCTGGTTGGAGAGTGCTGGAGTCGCTGAGGCGAGCGGCAGATCACGTTGGTCAGTGGATCCAGGGATAGTGGATTGGGAGGCGATGGGCCCGGGCATGATGGGCGACTGGATGGGAAGTCTGTTCAGTATGGCCCGCAGCACCGGTCCGCTGGACGACCGTGTAGTCCTTTTTGACGCGTCCGGGAAGGTCATCACAGACACCGGCGGCGCAAGTCTGAATGAGCTGCACCCACCGGATCACCTGGAGTCAGCGGTTCCAGTAGTCGTTGACGGGGATACAGTCGGCGCCGTGCTGGTCGGTTCGATGATCGAACCCGTGCTCAACCCGGCCGATGAAGATTTCCTCAAGGCGGTGAATCTTTCGATCCTGATCACGACGGTCACCGTTGGGTTGCTGGCACTGGTCCTGGGCTCCCTATTGTTCCGACAGATCACATCCCCGCTCCGTTCCGTTTCGCGGGCCGCGGAGGCCATTGCAGCAGGCCAACTGGGCCGACGGGTTCATGTGGATTCCCAGGACGAGATAGGGCGTCTGGCTCAGTCCTTCAACCGCATGGCTGAAAGTCTGGCACAGGCGGAGGTTCAGCGCCGCAACATGGTTGCGGACATCGCCCATGAGCTCCGCACGCCGCTAACGGTGATTCAGGGCGGTCTTGAGGCGATGCTGGACGGCGTGTATGACATGGATGAAGAGAATCTTACCGCCCTACATGAGCAGACGGATTTGCTCGGCCGGCTGGTCGCCGACCTGAGTGATCTGGCGCTGGCCGAGGCAGGGCAATTGAGGCTGGACTGGCAACTGGTGGATCTTGGGGCATTGACCCTTGGCGCAAGTGAAGGCCTGCAGAGCCAGGCCCGGGAAAAGGGCGTGACGCTCACGGCCGACCTTCCAGAGGGGCTCCCCGAGATCCGTGGCGATCAGCAGCGACTCCAGCAGGTGGTCTTCAACTTACTCTCCAACGCGCTGCACCATACGCGAGCTGGCGGAACCATCACGATTGGGGCTGAGGCGAAGGAAGACCGGGTGGTAATCCGGGTGCAGGACACGGGCAGCGGAATCCCGCCCGAAGACCTGCCGCATGTATTTGAACGCTTCTACCGGGCCGATCGCTCGCGAGCGCGCGCCACTGGCGGGTCGGGGCTGGGATTGACCATTGCCAAGCGGATTGTCGAAGCCCACGGCGGACAGATCTGGGTGCAGAGTTGGCAGGGCGCCGGGTCTACGTTCGCCTTCAGTCTCCCGCTGCAGCACAGGCAAGGTGCGTCAGAGGCGCAAGATGAAAGGGCTCCAGAGCCTGCCGCCTGTACTTCCTGCGGCAAACCGATTGAGGCAAGTTGGCACTTATGTGCATATTGCGGCGAGCCAGTGGCATGACGGCGACCGTATGCATCGTCGGTGCGGCCTGCCGCCCGCGCACCTGAGACAGAATCCCCAGCCCCTTGGAGGGATTATTTGAAGTGGTCCTCGAAGTGGAGTGTGATGCCTCTCACGCTACTACTTCAGCGGGCCTTGACACCATTGGCCGGCTTTATATAATTCAACGTATATTGAACTACTTCTAGGGGTCCTCTTCCATGCCCACAAACGAACTGCCGCATATCGATTTGGATATTCTGGCTGGCTTGCTTAAGGTTCTTTCCGAGCCGAAACGACTGCTAATCATCAATTTGCTGATGGAAGGTGTGCAGTGCAACTGCGAGATCGGCGATAGGCTGCAGCTTTCACCCAACCTGATCTCACATCACGTCCGCGTTCTGCGCGAAGCCGGCATTGTCAACGTCGAACGCGATGCAACCGACGCGCGCTGGGTTTACTACTCCATTAATCGCCAAGCGCTGGGAAAGCTAATCAAGACCTTCGGCGGCTTCTTTGACCCCGTTCGCATCAGACCGCGCCACCCCAACTGTGGTCCGCAACACAGTCTTGACGCCGTGGCGGAATTGGATGCTGCCGCTCAATAATTTTTACTGAATAACTTCAATGGAGGCTGAACTATTATGGCCAAAGTCCTCTTTCTGTGTACGGGAAACTCTGCTCGGTCCCAGATGGCCGAGGCGATCATAAACGCCCGCATGGGCGAAGAGTGGGAGGCGGTTTCCGCCGGTACAGAGCCAGCAAGTCTCGTTCACCCGCTTGCCCTCCGCGCGCTAGCCGAAATCGGCATTTCGCATGATGGCCTTACTAAATCCGCCGATGAATTTCGGGATGTTCGTTTCGATGTGGTGGTGACCGTGTGCGATGACGCGGCCGAGAAATGTCCTACTTGGCTGGGCCAAGGGATAAGAGAACACGCAGGCTTTCCCGATCCGAGCAAAGTTGCTGGCACGGAAGAGGAAAGGATGGCCGTCTTCCGCCAAGTGCGTGACGATATGGCCCGCCAAGTTCCGGCATTGCTCAAGCGATGGATCGCAGCCAAGGCGAATGGCCCATTTGAGACAACCGATCATGACTGAACTCGCGAGCACAACATTGGCCGCGCCAAAAGCTGTCACCAGGCAGCTTTCTGTTCTGGATCGCTTCCTGACCCTATGGATCTTCCTGGCGATGGCCATCGGAGTAAGCGCCGGTTACTTCATGCCCGGCGTGGAGGCTTTTATCAATCGCTTCCAGGTTGGGACGACCAATATCCCGATCGCCATCGGCTTGATCCTGATGATGTACCCGCCGCTGGCCAAGGTGCACTATGAAGAGCTGAGGGACGTGTTCCGCAACTGGAAGATCCTGGGCTTGTCGCTGCTGCAAAACTGGGTCATAGGACCGACGCTGATGTTTGTGCTGGCGATCACGTTCTTGCGTGGTTACCCAGAATATATGGCCGGGCTAATCATGATCGGGCTGGCACGTTGTATCGCCATGGTGATCGTGTGGAACGAGCTGGCCAAGGGCGACAACGAGTATGCCGCAGGCTTGGTGGCTATCAACAGTATTTTCCAGGTTCTGTTCTACAGCATTTTCGCTTGGTTGTTCATCACCAAGCTGCCGCCTCTGTTTGGCTTGCAGGGCAGTGTAGTGGAGATCGGTATTGGCGAGATCGCAAAGAGTGTCTTCATCTACTTGGGGATCCCGATGATTGCCGCCTTCCTGACCCGTAAGATTCTGCTGCGAGCCAAGGGAAAAACATGGTACGAGACGCGCTTTGTGCCGCGGATCAGCCCGCTGACTCTGATTGCCCTGCTCTTCACGATCGTAGTGATGTTCAGTCTGAAGGGCAGCTTGATCGTGTCCATCCCCCTGGACGTCGTACGAATTGCCATCCCGCTGATGCTGTATTTCATATTGATGTTTCTGGTCAGCTTCTGGATGGGCCACCGAATCGGCGCGAATTACTCCAAAACGACCACCCTAGCCTTCACGGCGGCCAGCAATAACTTCGAGCTGGCTATCGCAGTGACAATTGCCGTGTTCGGCCTCAACTCCGGATCAGCCTTCGCAGCGGTGATCGGCCCGCTTATCGAAGTGCCGGTGATGATCGGGCTGGTGAATGTGGCTTTTGCCTTCCAGCGGCGCTACTTTGAGGGAGAAGTAAGCGCAGGCCCAGTGGAGATGGCTGCTGCTACAACCGAAGCCCGCCCATCCTCGTAGAGCGAAGCGAAGGCAGGATACTGACCCGCGAGGATCGCCCGCTCACGCTTTCTGATAGACAACTTGCCCAATCCGGCATAGCCTTGGCCTGGATGTAGGACTTCAAGTCGGCTGGCAGATGCGATAAGTAGGCGATGGCAGACCACGTCTTCCCAGTTCGTGGCCATCCAGAACACCGCTGAGCGACTGCTTCACGACAAACTAGCCCATCGCTCCATCATACAGGGCCCACTTGGCAAAACAGCAATTGCTCCGTCGCGAGCCATAATAAGTGTCAACGCGCCGCCTTCGCTGCCCGCTTGACGACTTCGCTCAGAGTGGGATGCACGTGAATCGATTTGGCGATGGATTCCGCGGTCCCCTTCTTATACATGGCGGTCACGATCTCATGGATCAGGATGTCTGCGTGCGGGCCGAGGATGTGCCCACCCAGCAACTCTCCCGTCTCATCGTCTGCAACCAGCTTGACGATTCCTTGCGATTGACCGATGGCCTTCGCTCGACCGGATGACGCAAAATCGGCCGTCCCCACCTTCACCGCTCGCCCCTCGGCCTTCGCCTCCGCCTCGGTCAGGCCGACGCTTGCCAAGGCAGGCTCCGTAAATACTGCCCTCGGCACCACTCGGTAGTCCACTTCCCGGCCCAGGGCTTTCACAATGTTTAGCGCCGCGATCGGTCCATCGTAGGTAGCGCGGTGGGTAAACATCTGGCCGCCATTCGCATCGCCGATCGACCAGACGTTTCTCGCCGATGTGCGCAAGTGCTCATCGGCCTTGACGAACGGCCCCTCCATCTCCACGCCCGCTTCGAACAAACCCAGATCATCTACTCGGGCGGTACGCCCGACAGCCAGCAGCAGTTGCTCCGCCTCGTACCGCCTCTCGGACCCCTCCTCCCGGGCAATAACGTATCGCATGCCGTTTACCGCGCCGGCCTGGATCACCTCGGCGGAAGTATGCAGGTCCACGCCCTCTGCGGTAAGGATCTCGCCCAGCATCTCGGAGAGCTCGGGCTCTTCCTTAGGCATGACCCGTGAGGCACGACCGAGCATCGCGACTCGCGTGCCGTAGCGCGCGTACATTTGGGCGAACTCCACCCCCTCGTACCCTGCCCCGATGATGATCATCGAGTTCGGCAGTTCTTCCAGCTTCAACGCTTCATAATTCGTGATGAATCCCGCCTCTTCGAGGCCTGGGATGGCAAACGGCGCGGGCTGGGAGCCGATGGCCAGGACGCTCTTCTCCGCCGTCACGGCCTTACCGTCGATCCGAATGTCGACCGGCGAGGTGAATTCTGCATGTCCCTTCATAAATGTGATGTTCTTATTCCGCTCCAGGTTCTTGTAGATCCCAGAGTGAATCCCGGCCACGATGGCGTCCTTGCGGGCCATCGCCGCCGCCAGATCAAACGAGAGGTGTTCAGGCTCGACTCCGCGCACCCCAAACTCGGCTGCGCGATCTCGTACTAGGTGCATGACTTCGGCAGACCTTAACAAGGTCTTGGTGGGGATGCACCCCTCATTCACTCAAGTGCCGCCCACCTCCCGCGCTTCAACCAGAAGGACTTTGGCGCCCAGGTTGGCCGCCATATGCGCGGCGGGCAGACCGCCCTGCCCGGCGCCAATCACAGCCACGTCGAATTTGTCGCTCATATTACTTCCTCCATGCGGGATTGACCGCTGATGGCGATTGCCGTTCGAACCGCCGACCGGCCTCTACTGTGCCAAGAGAAAACTCCACCTCGATGGGTGGAGTGGCAGCACAGAAAGCCTTGAATTGAGCGCGAGGACTGCGCCCCCGGCGCGATCATTGTACCGGTTCGGTCCGCGCGATCAGCTCAAAGCATGCATGCCCAGCCGAGATCTCAAACTCCAACTCACAATAAGGACAGATGACCCTTTCCTCGCCTTCGTATCCCACAACGAAGCAGCATTCTGCGGGGCAAATGTGGAGCAAATTGGGCGCAAGGGCTTCTGTGCAGTAGGGACATTCATCCAATCTTGTTTGGTGTTGTCGCGGCTTCATCGAGTAGACCGTCTGGCACCGCGACCGGAATGAATGATTAACCGATCCGTTCCCTGCCTTCGCAGTGATTGCAATTCGGCGATCTGCACCGAAGTCGCCTCAGTAGTTTTTCATCACCAGCGCTATGGAGCGCCTAAAATGCTCAAGCGCTTCGACATCGTCAGTGGCCGCGTATTCTACTAGGCAGATGTTCATGTGACCATCCAAGAGCTTGATCGTTACCTGGTTCACGGCGGCCTTGATCGCCGATAGCTGTACCAGGATATCGTCGCAGCTCTCACGGTCTTCCAGCATGCGATTTACTCCGCGGACGTGACCCTCGATGCGATTCAGACGATTTTGCAGGTTCTCGATCAGTTCTGGTTCGAGATAGGTCGTAACCGGGGGCGCCGTCGTGACTGACATGTGCTTACCTCCTTCGTTCTTCAAGCGATGATGATTCCACTGCAAATCCTACCATTGCATGGAACGGAAACTTCCTCACGGATCTCCGTTGAACATCGCGCCCGAGTTAGCATTTGCGCTTGGATTTAGCCTCAATGCGATTCGTTTGGGCGCCTAGCCACTCGCCTCGAGGCTTCTCCAATTCGATGGACGTCGTACGGCCGCCTTCGCCAAGTGCCTTTTCGGGATACCGCGGAAGGCCACTTTGCCATCGATTAGCGTCGTCGGAGTCGCCAAGATATTGTGCCGCGCAGCAAGTGATCTCCCTTCCCCCGACATAATTTCTACCTTTTCAAATCGAAACTTGTGGGAGGCCGCCAACTCATTCCACACCTGCGCTGCCACATTGCAGTCCTTGCATCTGCGAGAGGTGACCAAAACGACTTCTGCCGGCGCTTTCCGTTTGCTGGCGAGAAATGGAATCGACCTGCCGGTCCACTTCAAAGCCAGCACGAGTGCGCCGACAAAGATCACGGTCGAAGCTGCGGCGATCATCAGGAAGTTGTTCGACAGCCAGGCGCTGAAGGCGGTGCCAGCTGTAAGCACCACGAGAAGCGGCAGCGTAATCGGTAAATGACAGGGACAGGCAACAAAAGCAAATGCACCCATCACATAGCCTTTGATCTTGCTCCGAGTCTGCGACATGAGAACCTCCTCGCGAGTCCTTAGTCAAGCGCCGCCAAGATCGCTGGCTGCAGCATCTCGAAGGAACTGGCGATTTCATCGCGATAGACCAGCTGCCCATCGCGGTCGATGATGATCGTCGTGCCTAGCGACTGAATGTTGTAAGTCCGCGAAGCAAGCTGGTCGAGAGTATCCGCGGCCCAAACGAAATCGGCCGCACCAAATTCCTCAAGAAAGGCTTGCCACTCTTCAAGAGAGTTGGCTTGCGGCAAGAGATTGACCGCTACTACCTCCACGCCGAATTCCTCTCGAATTCGATTGAGCGCGGGAACCTCCCGCGCACAGCTCGGTCAACCCACAAACGCGAAGAAGAGGGCGACCGTCTCCCCTTTCTGCTCGGATAGACGGTATTCCCCCTGTTGAGTCGTCAGCGTGATGTCCGGAGCCGGTTCGGCTGCGGGCTGCACTTTGGTGGTCGGCAACTGGTTGGAAATCACCGCCCAGGCCACAAACACGCCTAGCCCGCCCGCTACAGCCCACAATACGCGTCTTCGGCGTAAGGCCCTTCTATTACGTTCGGCCTGTCTGTTGCGTTTGCTTTTGTTGCTCGGCATCGTCATCTATACAGCTCCCGTCAGAATGTGGGTAAGAAAAATCGCAAGTAGCGGCCCTGATACCAGATCAGGTATGCTCCCGCGAGGATAAGCAGCGCTGCGCCAAATCGGTACACGTACGGGAGCACTGCCTGCACCTGTTCAACGATCGCCCCCTTCACCAGTGCGATGCTGAAGACCACTGCCATCAGAACGAGCGCCATGCCGGCCCCGAAGCTGGCAAACATGATTGCCGCCTCTCCCGGAGTGCCTGTGGCCAGGCTGCTGCCGATTACCACTAGAAAAATAGGCAATGTACAGCTAAGCGAGGCAAATCCGTAGGCCAGCCCATACGCGAACACTGACTTCGGGTTGCGCGCCTGCGCGTTAATGGCGGGGGTCGGGATGGATATCCTCAACGAGCCGCCGAACAGCAGCCAAAGACCCAGGCCGATCAGTCCAAGGCCAACCAGGATGGCGAGGAACGGCATGGCCTGAACCAGAACACGCAGCCCGAGCGAAATGGCCGCCCCCACGATGCTGAAAATCACCAGAAACCCGGCCGTCATCAGCAGCCCCAGGCGCAGCCCTTCCGACGCACGGCGCATCGTCGAGCGCTCCTCGTAACCCGCCTCGGTTGAGCCAAGATAGTAGGCCGCGTAAGAGGGGAGCAGGGCCCAGCCACAAGGATTGACGGTCGCCAACATGCCAGCTGAGAAGGCCCAGGCCACAGGCAGCGCCCCCAGGTTTCCCGAGCGGAAGATCATTGAGCCGACGCCGATTGCGACAAGCGCCAGCAAAACGGCGACCGGGAATAGCCAGCCAGGGGCCGGTGTGCTAGGTTCTACGGTCTGCGTTTCTCTTGTGGTCATACGGAAAGCTCACCAGGCATGAGCATCAACAAACTCCTTGATTCTCCTCGTGGCCAGCTCGAAGAGCTGACGCAGTTCATCCTCGATCAGTGGGTAGTTGCTCCGAAAGACCGGCTTCCCCGCCGGCTCGATCAGCAGAATCGGTCTCGAAGTTTTCCCTTTGGACCCGCGGCTCAGCCCGCGCAGCAACTGAGCATCGCCACGTCCTTGTCGAACGCCAGCGCGGCCAGCTTGAGCCCCTCGGCGTTCGTAAGGTACGGAAACATCGTGCCGCGCATTTCACTCACGGTAATGCCGAAGCGGATGACCATCACCGCGGTCTGAATCATCTCTCCTGCTTCCGGCGCGAGGATGTGCGCCCCGAGCAGGCGATCTGTGGAGGCATCCGACACAAGCTTGATCAATCCGCGGGTGTCGCGCGCCGCCAGCGCGCGCGGAACGTGCTCCATTCCCAGCCTACTCACCTTGACTTCATAGCCCTTTTCTCGGGCCTGTGTTTCGGTCAGCCCGGCGGAGGCAACCTGAGGGTCGGTGAAGGTGATACGTGCGATGTACTCGGCGTCGTAAACTCGCCCCGCTCCGGCCAGCGCATTCTCGGCCGCCAGGATGCCGTCGTAGGCCGCGACATACACGAACATGTCTCGACCGAGAACATCGCCAACCGCGTAGACCTCTGAATTGTCCGTCGCAAGGTGCTCATCCACCAGTATCTCGCCGCGCTTGCCGAGCTTAACTCCCGCCTCTTCCAAACCGAGTCCGGCCGTGTTTGGACGGCGCCCGGTGGCCACCAGAAGCGCTTGAGCTTCGAAGGTCAACTCGGCCTCATCCTGGGTCCCACGCAGCAAGTAGCGTCCGTCAGCTTTCTCCACGGAGGTGGTCTGAAATCCGGTCACGATCCGCAGGCCCTCGTCGGCCAAATATTCAGCTAGGGCGCTGCTGATCTCCTCGTCTTCAAAGGGCGCGATACGGGGCAGCAATTCGAGTATCGTCACTT
>BTQZ01000005.1:0-96369 GCA_036986135.1 Anaerolineae bacterium
CGTTAGGTCGCCGGTTCGAATCCGGCTGGTGGCTCCTGGATGCGTTGACCACGCTATCGGCTCACCCTCTTTTCGCGAGCCCGAACGCTTAGGGCTCGCGCACCTTGACCATGGCAGAAATCTCACCTAGCATGCAGCGTGTACAGGAGGCTCTGGATCAGTCAGGGCTTTCTCTAGAGGTTGTTGAATTACCTCAGAGCACTCGCACCGCACAGGAAGCCGCCGATGCGGTTGGCTGCCAGCTGGGGCAGATCGTAAAGTCGTTGGTCTTCCGCGGTTCGGGATCCGAGACGCCCTATCTGGTGCTGGTGAGCGGCCTCAATCGCGCAGACCTCGAACGGGTGAGTCAGCTGGTGGGAGAGTCGGTCCGCATGGCGGACGCCGATTTTGTGCGCGCGGTAACAGGCTTCAGCATCGGCGGAGTGGCCCCGGTTGGACTGCCGGGATCGATACAGACTCTGATCGACCGGGACTTGCTGCAGTACGACAACATTTGGGCCGCAGCGGGTACCCCGCGCTCGGTGTTCAGCTTATCGCCCGATGATCTTCGACAACTCACCGCGGGCCAGGTGGCGAGCATCCGCTGACCACATTCGCATCCTCGGTAGACCGCACCGTATAATTCGCTCATGGTCGACAAATCGCCGCCGCTCGTGATCGGCATCGCGGGCGGAACCGGCTCGGGCAAGACCACGATCGCGGATGTCGTGCTGCGCCGCATCGGCGCCGAAAACATCGCATTTCTCCCACACGATGCCTACTACCGTGACCTGAACGACCTTCCCCTGGCTCAGCGGGATTCGGTCAACTTCGATCACCCGGACTCGCTCGACACCGACCTCATAATCGAGCATATAAAGCAGCTCAAGAACTGGGAGACCGTAGAAGCCCCGGTTTACGATTTCACTCGCCACGAACGGACCCAGGAAACCGTAATTATTGAGCCCCATCAGGTCATCCTGGTGGAAGGAATCCTGGTTTTTGTCGAGCCCGAGCTGCGCGACATGTTTGATGTGAAGATCTATGTGGATACTCCGTCCGATATCCGTTTTATCCGACGGCTGCAGCGAGACATTCAGGAGCGCGGTCGCTCGATGGAATCGGTCATCCAACAGTATGAGACGACCGTACGGCCAATGCACGAAGAGTTCGTGGAAACGTCAAAGCGTTTCGCCGATGTCATCATTCCGGAGGGTGGGCTGAATACGGTGGCGATGGATATGGTCGTTGCCCGCGTATCCGCTCTGCTCGACAGCCGATGAGAGGGAGGTAGAAATGGGTTCACAGCAATATAGTTCTCCACCACCGATGAGCGTTGACCCCGAGCGCACATACAATGCCACGATCAAGACTGCGGGCGGGAATATTGAGCTTCGACTCTACGCGGACAAGGCGCCGCGCACGGTAAACAACTTCGCCTTCCTGGCACGCGAAGGCTTTTACGACGGCGTGGTCTTCCATCGCGTGATCAAGAACTTCATGGCGCAGACCGGCGACCCCACCGGCACAGGTACGGGAGGCCCCGGCTACAAATTCGAAGACGAATTCCATCCGGATTTGCGCCACGACGGCCCCGGCGTGCTTTCCATGGCCAATTCCGGGCCAGGTACAAACGGGTCGCAGTTTTTCATCACGCATGTCGCGACCGACTGGCTCGACGACAAGCACTCGGTCTTTGGATATGTAGTCTCGGGAATGGATGTAGTACTCGCGATTCCGGAGCGGGACCCGAGCGATCCCAGCTCGTCCGCGGTAGCCATCGAGGCGATCGAGATTTCGGAACAGTGAGCGAAGAGGTTCGCCAGGACGGAGAGCTGCGCCAATACGATTGGCGCACCACCGCGCTGCGCCTATTGGCGCTGATGGCGGTGATCGCCATTACGGTCGCGGGGTATCTGCTAAGAGATGAGATCAAGAACTTTGAGGCTCTAGGATATCCCGGAATTTTCTTGATCTCCCTAATGACGAATGCCACCGTAGTGCTGCCTGCGCCCGGCTTTATCATCACCATGATCGCGGGCAGCATCTTTAATCCAATCTTGGTTGCTGTGGCGGCCGCGGCCGGGGCCGCGCTGGGGGAACTGACTGGCTACCTGGCCGGCTACAGCGGCAGGGGGGTCTTTGAACGTGCGCCTTCTTATGATCGTTTGGAGGAGCTGATGAAAGAGTACGGCGGCTGGGTCATACTGGTCCTGGCCGCCACTCCAAATCCCATCTTTGATATCGCTGGCGCGGCCGCGGGCGCTCTACGAATGCCGGTCGCGGCATTTTTAATTTGGGCGTTCGCGGGGAAGATGATCAAGATGCTGGCGATCGCCTACGCCGGCGCCCTGGGACTGGACTGGTTCCTCGGTCTGGTCGGCCAGGGATAGCCGGACCTAACCCCCTGTCTATTCTGCGAGGCCGCGGCTATCAACCCGACGCGATTTCCTCGCCCTACTCACCCAAATTTCAGCTCCCTTGCAGCAATCCCGGCCCCGGAATATGGCTATGCGCAAGAGCTTCTCAGACCGTGAAGCGTTTGGACCGGATCGTGAATCCCTCCAGCGCCGTTCGATCGACTACGACCCCCAGTCCGGCACCCTGCGGCACATCGATCGTACCGTCGGAGTTGAGCTCGAAACGCGGGCTCGCCACATCCAGCTCATAGTAGCGGTCGGTTGCTGAGATGTCCCCGGGCAATGTAAATCCAGGCAACGAAGCCAGGGCCAGATTAGAGGCTCGTCCGATCCCTGTCTCAAGCATCCCGCCACACCATACCGGAATGTCACGCTCCAAACATAGATCGTGAATCTTAAGCGCCTCGGTCAGGCCCCCCACGCGACCAGGTTTGATGTTGATCACACGGCACGCATCGAGATCGAGGGCCTGGCGCGCCATAGTGGCTGAGTCGATGCTTTCATCCAGGCATACGGGTGTAGACAGGCGCGCCTGGAGCGCGGCATGCGCCAGGATGTCTTCCGCGGGGAACGGCTGCTCGATGAGCTCCAGCGTGAGCAAGTCCATTTCCTCGAAGATGTGCGACTGCTTCACCTCATATGCGGCGTTGGCGTCGACCTGCAGTCGCAGGTCGGGGTGAGCCTCACGAACGGCTCGCACGATCTCAAGGTCCGTGCCGGGCTTGATCTTCAATTTGATGCGCCGGTACCCCTCTGCGAGGTGATCCTGAATCACGCTCAGCAACGTACTGACGTCTTCCTGAATTCCGATCGAGACTCCGACTTCGACGCTCATCCGCTCTCCCCCAAGTAGTTCAACCAGAGGCATGCTTTCTAATCTGCCCTCGAGATCCCATAGGGCAAGTTCAAGACCGGCTTTGGCCATCGGGTGTCCCTTGATTCCCTTGACTCGACCGGGGAAGTCCACGGCGCTCTCTAGCTCTGCACCCAGGATGGCGGGCACGAGAAAATCCTCCAGCACGTGCCAGGCGGTGCCGACCGACTCATATGAATACCAGGGCACTTGCTGAGCGACACACTCGCCCCAGCCCTCCTGTCCATCCCCCTCCACGCGGATCAGGATGCATTCACGCTCGTGCTCGACGTGCATGGAGGTCTCAAATCGCCGCACCAGCGGCATCGAGATATGGTGAATTTCTACGGCCTCGATTTTCATACTGGCTGATGCTCCATGCTCATGTTCCTACGCCCTATGAATCCCGCAAGATTCCCCTTTCCGGGCCATGGCTATGCGCAATTCACGGTTTGGACTCGAGGATCTTGATGCAGGTAGAATCATCCGAGCGTACTCTCGCCCGAACTCAGCACGTAGTAGGAGCGAGGGTACTTCTCCCCCTTCAGGTAGACAAAGTCTGTGGCAACGTATCCGGCCTCGAAGGCGCCTTCGAAGATCGAGCGAGTGAGCGTGCGCCATTCGCCTGCCAGCCCCATATCAAGCCGCTTGACTTCGAGGAACTCGGGAGGAATCTCCACCAGAACCAGATTGCCGCTGGGTTCCTCAACCCTCTCGCCAGGCCTCGGCAGATCGTCATCCGCCAGCCCCGCCGAATTGAGTTTCTGAGCACCTGCGGATAGATAGTGCGCCAGATCCAGCGGCGGACGGGACCGCTCGATGCGCGCTTCCACCCGATTGGAGGTGACCCACCAGTCGACCTGGAACCGATCGGTCGGTAGCCCCTGGTTCAGCCCATCTCGCATATCGCCGTAGACATCTCGCTTATAGGTGCGGCAGACGGCTCCCAGCCGGTGGAGGTTCAGATAGGCATTGACACTCAATAGCGGATCGTAGGTCCAGGTTGCCAAGCGGATCCCTTGCCGGATGAGGGCTTCCCGCTGGGCGCGTTTCAATTCGAACGCCAGACCCTGACCACGGGAGTCCGGATGCACTCCCATATGATGCGAGCAGTGCTTAAGGCGCGCCATGGCTACGCGGTCGGGGCTCTCCTCGTCGGTTCCCAAGAATCCCATCACATACCCGACCAGACGATCGTCTGCTAGCGCACCCAGGACCAGGCCCCCACTTGAGGCAACCGCAAGCAGTAGGTGGGCGGGGACGATATCGGTTTCGCTGCCCGGCCACACCACCCGCTGCAATTCCTCCGCCTGCTTCATCTCTTCCACGCCAGCGAGCGGCCTGATTATGATGTCCATCATTTCCGTTATGTCCATCTCAGCTGCCGTCCCACGAATTCCAGGGTCCAATTGCGCTCTCCCAGGTACCGCAAGCGGTCAATCATCATGGACGGTTTCAACCCGAAGATCCTGGGTAGTGCGTCCAGGCTTGCAGTTCGACTGGAGGCCAGGTAGTCGAACCAGAACGTCGTCAGGGGCGGATTCGGCAGGACGCGCTGGATGAGCCATGTGATGCCCCGCAAGTAGAGCGGAGAGGCGGATACCAGCCACCTGTGACTTCCGGTCGCCTGCATCACCAACTCAACCACCTGTCGCAGCGTGAGGAATTCCGGGCCCCCAACATCATAGGTCTGGCCGATCTTGGCCTCTTCATCCAGCGACCAGGCCACACAGGTTGCCAGGTCATCCACCCAAACCGGTTGGATGGCAGTTTTCCCATCGCCAGGCAGGGGAAAGATTCCCGGCGATATCCCGAGCAGCATCGCCAGGGAAGTCGTGAAGCGGTCCCCCTCACCATACACCAGTGAGCTTCGGATAACGGTATGAGGCAGGCCGCTCTTGCGAATAGTATCCTCAGCGTGCGCCTTCGCGCGCAGCGCGGGAAATGCGGAGGAGGGCTCTGCGCCCAGGTGGCTGACGTATACTATTCGGCTCACGCCGGCCTGACGGGCGGCCTCCACAAGCACGCGCGTCCCCTCAACGTCTACCGCGCGCAAGCCAGCCTCCAATCCACCGCGCTCGGCTCCCGCCAGGTGTACGACGCTGTCCACCCCCACCATTGCTGCCCTCACCCCCCGCTTGTCGAGCAGGCTGCTGATCGCGGCTTCAACCGGTATGCCTGCAGGTAGATCGGGCGATCGCCTGCTGGGTCTGATTAGAGTCCGAACTCGATAGTCTGATTGGGAGAGCTGGCGGATGACGGCCCGGCCCAGAAAGCCGGTCCCGCCGGTTACGAGGACCACGAGAAACGAGTTAACATAATCGCAGTAGAGCGGGATCCGCTTGCGAAAGGGCCCGCATTCTATCATAAGGCCCCTGCGCGTCCTTTACGCACTCGCCGTGTTATACTCCTCCGAATCCCGCTTGGGATGCGACCGTGACCTGCGAACGTGGGGCTACCCCCTGTGGGCGTGGGACGATCTATTTGCTTTGGAGGTAGCCGTGGACCGCAAACGGGTTGTCGTTACCGGGCTTGGGACCCTTAGCCCGCTTGGAAATTCTGTCAGAGAAACCTGGGATGCCATTCTGGAGGGCCGCTCAGGAATCGGACCCATAACTCAATTTGATGCCAGCGGCCTGATTACGCGCTTCGCCGGCGAAGTTCGAGGCTTTGATCCGGTAGCGGAGCTCGGCCACAAGCTGGCTCGCCGGCTCGACCGCGTTACTCAATTGACGGTAGTCGCCACGAAGCACGCGCTGGAGCACGCGAAGTTCAAGATCACAGAGAGCAACCGCGATCGCATCGGCGCGATCATTGGAACTGGAATCGGTGGGATTGGCACCATGATCGCACAGGTAAAGCAGTATCTTGATAAGGGCCCCCGGTGGATCAGCCCCTTTACCGTGCCCATGATGCTGCCGGATGCTCCAGGCGGCCAGGTCGCGATCTCATTCGGCATGCGCGGCCCAAACTATGCGGTCGTCACCGCCTGCGCTTCCGGCACCAATGCCATCGGGGAGGCGGCGGAAATCATTCGACGCGGCGATGCCGATGCGATGATCGCCGGTGGATCAGAGGCCCCCGTCGTACCGTTGGCCGTGGCGGGCTTCAATAAGATGGATGCAATGTCAAAGCGTAACGACGATCCCGAGCTCGCTTCACGCCCATTTGACCTCAACCGTGACGGATTCGTGCTGGGAGAAGGCAGCGCGCAGCTCCTACTCGAATCGCTCGAACATGCCAAGGCGCGCGGGGCGGAGATCCTGGCGGAAATCGTCGGGTACGGCGCGACCAACGATGCTCATCACATCACCGCGCCGGCCGAAAACGGGGCAGGCGCGGCCGCCTCCATGGAGCTTGCTCTGGAAAATGCTCAGCTCGAGTTGGATGAAATTGACTACATCAATGCCCACGGAACGAGCACCAAGCTCAATGACATGAGTGAGACGGCTGCCATCAAGACCGTATTTGGAGAGGTCGCCTACGACATACCAATCTCCTCGACGAAATCCATGACGGGCCACATGTTGGGCGCTGCGGGGGGAATTGAAGCCATTTTCTGTGTCAAGGCGCTGCAAGAGGGGATCATGCCGCCCACGATCAACTATGAGACCTCCGATCCCGATTGTGATCTCGACTATATCCCCAACACGAAGCGGGAGAAGAAACTCGGGCACGCGATGTCCAACTCCTTTGGATTCGGGGGTCACAATGCCACACTCGTTTTTGCCAAAGTGGAGGGCGGTCAGGTAACTGAAGCTGCAGGCTCATGACACGCTATGCCCACATTACGGGCTGGGGGATGGCGGTTCCCGAGCGCGTTTTAACCAATCACGATCTTGAACAAATCGTAGACGCCACCGACGAGTGGATCATCTCTCGAACCGGGATCCGGGAGCGAAGGATCGCGGACAAGACGGAGACGACCGCTTCCTTGGGCACCAGGGCCGCACTCCGGGCACTCCAGGGGACCGACGTGAAGGCCAGCGAAATCGACCTGATCATCGTGGCCACCTGCTCGCCGGAGCACGTCTTTCCCGCTACTGCCTCCATCATCCAGGACAACATCGGCGCTTCACAGGCCGGAGCTTTCGACCTCTCGGCCGCCTGTACGGGGTTCATTTTCGCCCTGAACATGGCCGCGCAATCCGTGCGTTCGGGGAACATCGATAAGGCGCTGGTGATCGGTTCAGAGACCTTGTCGCGCGTCGTCAACTATGAGGACCGCAATACGGCCGTCTTGTTTGGAGACGGCGCCGGCGCGTTTCTTGTCGAGGGTCGCCCCGAGCCGGGTGGGGTGCTCTCCTGCGTAATGCGATCCGACGGCTCAGGAGGCGATTTGCTTTCGATTCCTGCCGGCGGGAGTTATATGCCGACCACCCCCGAATCCGCCGCCAACAACATGCACTGCATTCAGATGAACGGCCGGGAGGTCTTCCGCTTCGCCACGCGCGTGATGGCGGCTGCTACGCGTGATGCCATTGACGACGCGGGGATTGCGCTGGAGGATGTTTCCCTGATCGTTCCGCACCAGGCGAATATCCGCATCATCGAAGCCGCGGCTCGCGGCCTGAAGATTCCTCTCGAGCGATTTGCGATCAATGTTGATAAGTACGGAAACACCTCCACCGCCTCCATTCCCATGGCCTTCTGCGAGGCCTGGGATCAGGGCCGCATTCGCATCGGGGATAATCTGGTGCTGGTTGGATTTGGAGGCGGCCTGTCGTGGGGCGCCATGGCGCTGCAAATGACAATGCCGGAACGCGTGATCACCAAAGTCGATCGGCGCCGCTCGCGCAGAATTAGAACTATGGCCCGCGTGCGTTCAATGTCGCGCCGGGTAGGGCGGCGCGTTGAAGCGCTAATCTTCCGCACCGACGCCAAACCTAAAAACTAGAGCAACACGAACACGATCTGGAATTAAAAAAGGCGGGGCCGACGCTCCGCCTTTTGACTAGCTGGAGTTATTAGCTAGTTTTCTCTTCCGTTGGCGGCGTTTCCGTTGGAGGCGTCTTCAACCGCACCCACAAATTCATCTATCATGTCCCGCAGGTACGTCTCGGGAAGCGCGCCCACCTGACGGTGCACCACCTTGCCATCGGCGATCAAGAGCATCGTAGGGATGCCCTGCACGCCGTACTGCATGGCCCAGCTTGGATTGTCATCCGTGTTGACTTTGGCCACGACCAGCCGCTCATCGTACTCTTCGGCAATCTTGTCCAGGATCGGGGCCACCATGAGACAAGGACCGCACCACGGTGCCCAGAAATCCACCAGTACTGGCTTGCTGGATTCCAGAACGGTTGCCTCAAAAGCTTCGTCGGTTACGTGAATAGGTTCTGTATTCATAAGTTGTCCTCGCCTTAATAGACACCTTGAGCGGCGTGTATCTTACCACCTGGAATTATGTGATGCGATGGGTCATTCAGCCCGATTGAACTCGATTCGGGCCCCCGCTTCAGTGAGCGTATTCACAGATTCCATAGGATCCTAGCCTTCATTTGAGAGCCCTTTTCCATCGCTCTGCGGACCCAAGGACGGCAAAGGCTGCGTTGGAGAACGGGTCCCAAGGGGGATCCTCGCTTTGATTTTGCCGTTCATTCCATCCACCCTCTGAAGGATCGGCGGTGGACTGGGATGTTGGAACTCGGACCCCACGGGATCCTCTTTTCGATTACGCGCGCCTTCCAACCACACTGAGAAAGCCGGCGATGGATAAGGGGGATATTGGCAATCGGATTGTATAATCCGCCCGTGGACCTCACCTGCCCCGCATGCGCCGCGCCGGAGCTGATTACCGGCGGCGAGCATAACCTCGAATGTGCCTACTGCGGCACACACTTTGTCGCGGAACGTACAGAATGCCCGGCTTGCACAGAGCTCAACGAACAGGGTGCCGACCTTTGTTCAAACTGCGGCGAGCCGCTCTCGATCGTGGCCAGCGTGATCGATCGGCAGGGGGGAACCGGCCAGCCCTTGTGGATCCGCAGGCTGCAGACTCAAGTTGTCGGCCTGCAGAAGAGTGAGGCGCGCGCATCAGCCCATCGGTTTGAGGAGCTCATGGAAATCGACCGGAAGAGAAAGGCGGCGGAAGCTGAGGCCCTCGCTAGCCAACAGGAAAAGGATCGCAGCATATTGTTCTATGGGGCGGCTGCCATTCTGCTGATCGTGCTTGTCGTCCTTGTGCTGGCCGTGATCCAGTAGTGGAATCTGAATACTCGGTCAACCTGCCAGTCTTCGAAGGCCCACTCGATCTTTTGCTGCGACTGATCGAAAAGGAGCAGTTGGATATCACCGCGGTCGCCCTCGCTCAGGTCACCGATCAATTCCTGGAGCATTTGGAGCGGATTCCGGAGAAGCCAGCGGCTGAGCTCGCTGGATTCCTGGTGGTGGCAGCCAAGCTGCTCCAGATAAAGTCCGAAGCCCTGCTGCCGCGACCGCCGGAACGTGAGCCCGGAGAAGAGGATCCAGCGGAGGCGCTCGCTCGGCAGCTGCTGCTCTATCGGCAGTTCAAAGAAGCTGCTACCGAACTGGCCGCCCGCGAAGAGGCCGGGGCACGCACCTATCTCCGCTTAACGCGCGAACCCCCCGTCGAAGAGCAGTTGGATCTAGGAGGTCTGGGCCTCGAGGAGTTGCGCGCGGCGATGATGGAGGCTCTGGCTGGCATGCCTGAAGGCCCTACTTTGCAGCACGCGGTTGAGCCACCCAAGATCCGCATTCGAGACAAGATCCAGTGGATCGTGGATCTGCTGACCAGAGAGCAACATGTCAGCTTCAACTCGCTGTTGTCGTCAGCGGAGAGCCGGCTGGACGTTGTGGTCGCATTTCTTGCGATGCTTGAGCTCGTTAAGGACCGGAAGGTGGTTGCGAGCCAGACGGAGCCGTTTGCGGATATCGAGCTCAGTCAGGGGCCGAATTGGGAAGTGTCTCAGCTCGAAAGGGAAGGCTAATCTTCGACGAGTACCCTGCCGCGAGGAACAGCGCCAGGAATGCTCCCAACCCATCGATCGCGACGTCTCGAATACTGGACGTTCTGCCACTGACAAACGACTGGTGAAATTCATCGCTGAGGGCAAATCCCAGCGACAGGCCGAGCGCCATCGTCCAGCGGACGAAGCGAGGGAGCCGGGTGGGCATGGCATAGTAGTAGCTCACACCCAAAAGGCCATACCCGATTGCATGACCCATCTTCTTCAGGTAGACGTCATACGGCCCAAAGGTAGGGATCTTACTGGCAGGTATGGCGGACAGCACGAAAATAGCGGTCATCATGGCCAGGGCCGGGACCAAGCGCAGCATGTACTTAATTGCAGACATGGGGCGGGATTTTACCACCGCACTATGAAAGGGAGTCTACGGCGCCGGGCTCCGACGCCCCGCTGAATACTTATGTCTAACCATTTGAAAAACTCCACTTCTCCGTATTTGCTGCAGCACTCTGAGAATCCTGTGGAATGGTATCCCTGGGGCCCGGAGGCGCTCGAAGCGGCGAAGGAGCTGGATAAGCCGATCTTCCTGAGCATAGGCTACGCCGCATGCCATTGGTGCCACGTAATGGCGCATGAGTCGTTCGAGGACCCGGATACGGCCGCGCTCATGAACGAGCACTTTGTGAATATCAAGGTAGACCGCGAAGAGCGACCCGACATCGATAGTCTCTATATGGATGCGGTGGTAGCTATGACAGGCCAGGGCGGCTGGCCGATGTCCGTCTTCTTGACTCCGGACGGCCGACCCTTCTATGGCGGCACCTATTATCCCCCGACACGCCGGTTCAACATGCCCGGATTCAGCGAAATTCTGCGCACGATAGCCGACAAGTGGAGCAACGATCGGGAAAGTCTCCTGGAAGTAGGGAACGAACTGACGGATCGCATCGCGGCCGCTCCCGCTCTGCGTCCGGGAGATGGAGATCTGGACATTCAGCACTTTGATCTAGCGGCAGAGTCGCTCTTCCACGGCTACGACTGGACTCACGGAGGTTGGGGAGGAGCGCCGAAATTTCCCCAGCCGATGATTATCGAATTCTTGCTCCGGCGGCACGCCCGAGCGAAGGACAAGCTGGCGCTGGATATGGCGACGCATGCCCTGGGGGCGATGGCAGCCGGTGGGATGTACGACCAGCTGGGCGGCGGTTTCGCCCGCTACTCGGTCGACGAGAAGTGGCTGGTCCCTCATTTTGAAAAAATGCTCTACGACAACGCCCAGCTCGCGCGAGCCTATGTTCAATGCTGGCAGGTGACTGGCAATCCGCAGCAGTTGCGCATCGCAGATGAGACGCTTGCTTTCATGTTGCGGGAGATGCGCGATCCCATGGGCGGCTTCTTCAGTTCGTATGATGCTGATTCAGAGGGAGAAGAAGGCAAGTATTACATGTGGTCGGCGGATGAAATCCGAGAGGCAATCGATGAGCCGGAGGTGGTGATTGCGGCCTTCGGTGTGACAGAGGAGGGAAACTTCGAAGGGCACAACATTCTTTATCGCGCGGCCGACACCGACTCACTTTCCGGTCAATTCTCCCTTGAATCCGCGGAAATCGATGCGC
This sequence comes from Anaerolineae bacterium, assembly GCA_036986135.1. Lineage (GTDB taxonomy): Bacteria > Chloroflexota > Anaerolineae > Anaerolineales > E44-bin32 > JADFRG01. The sequence continues at coordinate 11,798 of BTQZ01000005.1, forward strand.
GCCTGGAGGCCGGACGAAAGGCACTGCTCGAAGCGCGCTCGCAGCGCGTCCCACCCGGTCTGGACAACAAGGTACTTACGGCGTGGAACGGTCTGGCACTGATTGCCCTGGCGGAGGCGGCACGCGCATCCAGCAATGAGCAGTATCTCGCGGCCGCCCAACAGCTGGCCGGGTTCCTGCTGGATAACCTGGTGGTGGACGGCCGGCTCCTGCGTTCCTGGCGGGAGGGCGAGGCGCGCTACACGGCCTATCTAGAAGACCATGCGGCGCTGGGTCAGGGCCTGCTGGCGCTCTATCAGGCCGATTTCGATCTTCGTTGGTATCGAGAGGCAGTGAGCCAGGCGAACGAGATCCTGGAGGCGTTTGCCGATCCGCGGGGTGGCTTCTTCGACACGCGTAACGACCATGAGCAGCTGATCGCCCGTCCTAAGTCGATTCAGGACAGCCCCACGCCCAGCGGAAATACGCTGGCGGTAACGCTGCTGCTCACCTTGGGTGCGTATGAGGGCGAGACGCGCTACATCGAGCCCGCCGAGTCGGCCCTGCGCGCCATGGCCCTAACCGCCCCACAGCATCCTACTGCCTTCGCGGGATGGCTCAATGCAATGGATTTCGCACTCGGCCCACAGCTTCAGCTCGCCATTTCAGGCTCCCCGTCCGATGCCGGCTTCAAGGAGCTGTCTTCCCGCGCCGACGCGGACTACCTACCTAACCTCATCATCGCCGGCGGGGAGCCGGGGGAAGAGGGACTGCCTATGCTGATGGCCGAGCGGACCATGCGCGACGGGCTGCCAACGGCTTATCTGTGTCAGGGCTTTACGTGTCAGCTTCCGACGACAGAGGTCGATGAGCTCTCCCGCCAGCTCGATAAGGCGCTCGCGCACGCAGCGCGTTAGCTGGACTCGCCTGACAAACCCTCACATAAGCGTGGAGCTGCCGACTGAACCGTCACCTTCCGTTCACCGACGGCGAGGGAAGCACTCAGCTCTGCGAACAGGATGAAATGGCTGCGCGGCCGGAAACGTTTCGTGCCGATGGGTCGACCACTCAGATCGGTGATCAGCTGACCGTCAAGGCCTATTCAGCCGCCCTAGCTGGCTCTCCAAAAGTCACCACCGCGGTAAGCCCCCACTGCAGCCGCGGATCGTCCTCATCGAGAGCGATCTTCACCACGTAGGTCACGTCCCCCTGGCGGATCACGAAGAGCGGTCGGATCGCGGTCACCGTTCCGCGCAGTTCCACGTCCGATAGCGCATCGAAGTTGATCTTGACCTGCTGACCCACACTGATCTCCGGCAGTTCGATCTCGGTCAGGTTGTCGGTCTCGATCACCCAGCTGGAGAAGTCGGCCAGCACAACCGCCGGCTGACCGGGCACGGCCATCTCCCCCACCTTGGTCATCACGCCAGCCACGGTGCCTGCAAATGGCGCCGTCAGTTCGACGTTCGCTAATGCAGCCTTCGCGGCAGCCAGCTGAGCTTCCGCGTTTGCGATCCGCGCCGCAGCCAGAGTGACATCATCTGGATCCGGCCCATCCTGGCGTTGCTCCCATTCGTTCTCGGCCGCAGCCAGCCTCGCCTGAGCGATCGCCACGTCCGCATCGAGCATTGCTTGCTGGATCTCGGTCGGCCGGCCTGTGAGCCAGTTCAGGTTGCGAAGCGCGGCATCGTAATCCCGCTGAGCATTGGAAAGGTTCTTCTGCCCCAGCGCCTTTGCCGCGTCGTCGTTGCCCCGCCCAGAGACGCCACCGTACTCCTCCCGCGCGTCATTAAGATTCTTCCGTGCCAGGATGAGGTTAGCTTCGGCGCCGTTGATGCTCGATTTGCTGGCTCGATTGCCTTCCTGCTGTACGGACCAGGTGTACTCCGCCTTCCGCAATTCCTCGCGTGCGTTCGCGACATCCTGCTGGGCCTGTGCGGCCATCGTATCGGCATTCTTGTAGAGCGTATCCAATGCCTGCTGAGCGCTGACCAACTCTAATCCGCCCGCGGCAACGGCTGCCTCGAACTGCTCTCGGTTCGCCAGGCGCACGAGCGGCTGGCCCTTTACGACCGATTCCCCCTCCTTGACCAGCACCGCGAGGATCTCGCCCCCGGTTTTGAAGCTCAGCTGAGCCGATTCGATCGGATTCAGTCGGCCATCCGCGATGACCGAGAAATCGTCGACCACGATGGGGAGGTCGCCTTCTTCGGTTGCATTGCCGTTGGTGCTGCAAGCCACCAACGCAAAAGCCAGAAGGCCGATTCCGATCCACCTAAATTTTTTAATACCCTTCATGACAGATTACTCCCTACGCCTCGAGCCCTCGTTGGAGCCCACCCGAATCCGCATTCAAAACTCTATTCGTACGCCAGGCTTTCATTGACGCTGATCTGCGTAGCACGCCGAGCTGGCAGCCAGCTTGCCACGAGCGAAAGCACTACCACGATAAGCAGCCAGATCCACAGTCCACTCATTGAAAGCTGATAGGGACCGGGGAATTGAATGATCTCGCCGATGTTTTCGACGAAGGGTCTGCCGGCCAGGATACTTATGGGCACCGCGATCACCCAGCTCGTAATTCCGAGCAGCAATCCTTCCATGACCATGATCAATGCGACGTCGCGAGAAGAGCCGCCAACCGCGCGCATGACGCCGATCTCCCGCCTGCGTTCGATCACGTTGATCGACAGAGTCCCCGAGAGCCCGATGCTGCCGACGAGCGCCATGACGATGGTCATCGTCATCAATATCGTGGTCAGGATACTGAATTGGGCTTCTGCTTGCTCCTGATCTTCGATGGAGGCACGCACGAACGCCAGGCCGATGCCCTGCGCCTCAAACATCTGCTCCAGGTCGCTTATCAGTGCATCCTGTGCGGCCCGCGTGCTGTCCTTCGAAAGGATACGCGCAACCGGAGCCCGCCCCACTCTATGCAACTCCTCATTGAGCGTATCGACATGCATATAGGCCGTGGCCTGGTCGTTGATGAGATCGAAGATGAGGCCGACAATAGTCCAGTTGGAAGTGCCGGCGCTACCGAGGTCAATTTCGATTTCGTCGCCAAGCGACAGGCCCATATCCCTTGCCAGCTTCTGGTTGAGCAGCAAGGCATGACCGTCCTCGGGATCGAGATTGCGTCCCGCGGTCAACGTTGGCGTATACATCTCCGTATCACGCGGCACCCCTTGAAGCGCGATGCGATAATCGGATCCGGGTCCAGAATCCCCTGGCACACGCGCGCCGGCACCCTCCCACACCCACATCTCCACCCGCTCCACATTGGGATGTGCTTCGATCATGGGTTCGACCTCGTCAATGCGCTGAAGCCCTTCAAACACAACGAAGGTATCAAAGCCCAGGCCGCCCCAGATCTCGGCGATCGCTCGCGTAAACGAGTAATGCGTCGTGATGACCATCATGAATACCGCGCCGGCCATGATCAGCACCGCCAGCGTCAGGATCACGCGGCCCATACGTCTGAAGGTATTGCGCAGCGAAAGCGTGACCATAGTTGGCAATCCGCGTACGCTCGCAAGTGCCCGATCCACGCGGCCCGCCCCGTAGCGCCCCGATCCAACGCCGTAGCGGCGGATCGCGTCGCTCACCGAAATCGCCACACCGCGCAAGATGGGCCAGAGTGCGGCAATCAATGGGACCAACAGGCCGGCCGCGATCTGAATCCAGACCGAGGTCGAGGCTAGCTCGAAATTCGTCACCGGGACGTTGACGATGCCCAGCATGTAGCGCGACAGCGCGTAGCCGGCATAGGCTCCAAGCGGCACGGCCAGGGCCAGGGCCAGGATCCCGTAGATCGCGACTCCTGCCAGGTAAAGCTGCGAGATTTGCCGACGGACGCCCCCAATGGTCTTCATGATCCCGATCTGTGGGATCTGCTGCGCAATCACGGCGTTGATGGTATTGATAACCAGAATGGCGCTCAAGAAGAGAGCTGCCACCGCCATCACGGTCAGGATCAATCCGATCCCATCCAGGATGTCCTGCGCCCAGTGGCGCGTCGGGTCCTGAATCCAGCTGAAACTCACTCCGATGCCCTGCAGCTCCAATTTGTCTTCGACGATTGCAGAAACGCGCTCGGCCTCCTGCTCTGTGTAATCTGGAATCGACAATCGCAGTTGGCCAAAGTTTCGCGAGCCCACCAGCCGCGACATGACATCGCGGGTAACGTAGAAGGATGGTTTGTCCGTGAACGGTGGGGCCGCCACACTGGGATCCCGCAGGATGCCCACCACGGTGAATGCCCTGGCATATCCATTGACCTCGAAGTAGATCGGGTTTCCGATCTCAGGGATCCCGTAGGGCTCTACGTGGTTCCACTCCACGAGCACCGAATCAGATCCGGGCCAGGCTCCCTCGCGCAGCTGAAGCAGATCGTATTCCTGGCTCTGGTAGTCCTCGATGGCAACAACATTTGCATCCGCCCACTCATCCTCTATGGAAGCTTTCCAATTCACGCCTCGCTCTGCCCTTCCCTGGGCTGCCTGAACTTCTGGAAGGCGTTCGATGCTGGCAATACCGTCGTCGTCGATGAGCCCGCGCAGGAAGAGCCAGACGTTGCTTGGGGAGCTCGCGATTTGGGCCGCCGTCAGCCGCCGCACCATGAGCGTGTTGCTGGAGAAGATCATGCCAACCGCCATCACGCCGACTGCAATGCTCGACACAACAAGAACCGTCCTGGCCTTGTTGCTCCACAGATCTCGGATGACCTTACGGTAAGCGATTCTCATTTTCCGGGACGAGCTCCGTTCTCGAACAGCTCACCGTCAAACACTTCAATCACGCGCGGGAATCGCGCGGCAAGCGAGTTCGAGTGCGTGACCATCAGGAAGGTCTTTCCCTGCGCCACAAGCTCCTCGAATGCGTCAAAGACGCCATGCGCAGTCTTACTGTCAAGGTTTCCGGTGGGCTCGTCCCCGACCAGCAGCGGAGGATCATTTGCCAGCGCGCGGGCAATGGCCGCCCGCTGCTGCTGACCGCCCGAGAGCGCGTTGGGCAGCTTGTGGGCCTGGTCGGCCAAGCCCACCTGCTCCAGGAGCATCTGAGCCCGCTCCAGTCGTTCCTTCGGTCGCCCCCTCCGCGCGAAGTCCATGGGGAGCATCACGTTCTCCAGAACGGTGAGCGTGGGCAACAGCTGGAAAAACTGGAATACGACCCCAACGGTGTCGCCGCGCCAGCGGGCCAGACGGTCCTCATTAAGTTCGGTGAGGTCCTGCCCGTTGACGAGTACCTGGCCGCCGGTCGGTCGGTCGACGCCGGTGATCATGTTGAGCAACGTCGACTTTCCGCTGCCCGACGGACCGCGAATGCCAACAAACTCGCCGGTGGTGACGCTCATATTGACGCTCTTGAGGGCGTGAATCGGTCCTTGCGGGCCCTCGTAGTCCTTGGCCACATCGCGGAGCTTCACTAAGGCGTGGTTATCTGTCATGGCTGTATCCAACTTTGGCCGGGACGGGCTATTCATATGTACGCTCCAGCGCAAGAAAAGTCGCAGCACGCACTGCTACGCGCGGCGTCTGAAGTTACTATGCGACTAAATACTTCGGCCGTCACCAGCCGATCGGTTGATTTCATCGCTGGACAACTGTCCAAGAATCTCAACCGTCGACCCGCACAGCGTACCTACTCATTTCACAACTCCGTGCCTGACTCATCGCATACGCAGTGCCAGTTTAAGAATCGTCGCGGGCGGGAGGCATGCAAACCCGACCGCGGCATGAAGGCGAATTCTAATAGGTGCGCGTGAGAACGCCTTAATGTTCGCGGGAGATAGCTTATCTCGCGGCCTGATGGGCATCAATAGGGCCTCAGACATGTGGCTGAGGCCCGTCTAGAGCTGCGGAGACTTACCGGTTACCGCAGTCTAGGACGTCGGTTTTCTTCCGGTGGCAGTCTTGGGCAGTTCGTCCACGAACTGGATCCAGCGCGGGCGCTTATAGTCCGCCATCTCGCGTCGTTGTAGGATCCGCCTACGGGGGCCGAACTACGGACCCTAGAGAAGCCAGGGAGTCCAAGCTACTGCTCTCTGGCCTCATCGACAGATGGCTCGATGTTGGCTGCCGTCGCTATTCGACGGTCACGCTCTTCGCCAGGTTGCGCGGCTGATCTACATCCGCCCCCCGCAGCACGGCGATGTGGTAAGCCAGGAGCTGAAGAGGAATCATAGTGGTGACGGGATTGAGCAGCCAGGGGGTCTCCGGCACCCAGAGTATGTGATCGGCGACCTCGGATATCAGCTCATCTCCATCGGTCGCCACTGCGATCACCACCCCACCCCGCGCCTTGGTCTGCTCCACCTGGCTGACGGTCTTCTCATACCAGGGATCCTGCGGGCATATGGCAACCACCGGCATCTCCTCATCGATCAGGGCGATGGGGCCGTGCTTCATCTCTCCCGCAGGGTACCCTTCTGCATGAATATAGGAGATCTCCTTTAGCTTCAGAGCCCCCTCATATGCGGTCGGCATGTTGATGCCCCGTCCCAGGTACAGGCAGTGCTCCATATCCTTCAGGCGGCGAGCGATCCGCTCCGCTTGATCGGCGCGATCCAGGCATTTCCCCACCAGGTCCGGCACGCGCCCTAGATCCGAAACTAATCGCCGTCGCTCGCCACCGTCGATGGCTCCTCTAAGCTCCGCCAGGAGCACGGCCAGCATGTACAAATCGACCAGGGGCGCGGTATAAGCCTTCGTAGAGGCCACCCCGATTTCCGGGCCGGCATGCATGCCGATGTATCCGTCTGCGGCGCGCATCGCCTGCGAACCGATCACATTGACGATGCTCCAGATCTCGGCGCCAAGCCGGCGAGCTTCCTCAATGGCCGCCAGGGTATCCGCCGTCTCTCCCGACTGGCTGATGGCAATGACGACCGTTCCCTCATCCACCAAGGGCTCACGGTAGCGAAATTCGGAGGCGATGTCGACCTCAACCGGCAGCCTGGCAAGGCGTTCGATCAGGATCTTGCCCACCATGCCTGCGTGCGCCGCGGTTCCACAAGCGGTGATGATGATCTTGCGGATGTCGCGTGCCGACTGCTCATTAAGTTCCAGATGCCCGAACCTCACGCGGCCCGCCTTAAAATCCGCCCTGCCGCCGATGGTGTCGGTGAGCGATCGCACCTGCTCGTAGATCTCCTTGAGCATGAAGTGCTTGTACTCGCCCTTTGCGGCCGACACCGGATCCCACGGGACGGTCTGGATCTCCAACTCAACCGGTTCTCCTTCGAGGGTATAGGCTTTGAAGCCGTCCCGAGTGACCACGGCCATCTGACCCGATTCGAGGAACGCCATCCTGCGGGTATGCTCCAGAATGGCGGGAATGTCCGAAGCCACGTACATCTCTCCCTCACCCAGGCCGATCACTACTCCTCCCGCGTTGCCCAGTCGGGCGGCCACGATTTTGTCCGGTTCGCGCGTAGAAAGCAGCACGATACCGTGGGCGCCCCGCAGGTGACCCAGCGCTTTCCGCGCAGCCTCCGCGATCCCACCCTCTACCGACAGGTAGCGCTCTACAAGCTGCGCGATCACTTCCGTGTCGGTCTCTGAGCTGAATCTGACTCCCTCCGCCGAGAGCTCCTCTCGCAGTGGGAGGAAATTTTCTACGATCCCGTTGTGGACCAGTACCACTTCACCGGATTCGCCGGTGTGGGGGTGGGCGTTGCGTGCGCTGGGCTCGCCGTGAGTGGCCCAGCGAGTGTGTCCGATGCCGATCGTGCCCTCCACGGGCGATCGGGCCAGGAGCTCTCCTAGCTTCTCGATTTTTCCTGCATCGCGCCGGATCTCCACTTGACCCTCATGTACGACCGCCAGGCCGGCCGAGTCGTAGCCGCGGTATTCCAGGCGCTTGAGCCCGTCAAAGATAATGGGAGTCGCATTGCGCGAGCCGACATAGCCGACGATTCCGCACATCGTTCCTCTCCTGATTTAGGTTACAAGGCTGATGCCACTGTCTGAGGTTTGGCCGCGGCGTTGCCGCCCGGCATTGTTCCCAGGTACCGAATGAAGAAAGGTGCGGGCGGTGGCACGCCCGGAGGGTATCCGCTGATCCTTCGATCTTCCCGGTCCGGCAGTGGAGAGCCGCCGGATCGTTCCGGTTAGCCCCGCCGCGCGGCGGGGAACCCTCTCCCTCGTCACCCCGGCATATCGCCGGGGCCTTGCGCTTACCTTTCTAGCCTATGCTCGTTGCTCCCTTACACCTCCCTTTCTCGATGCTGGGATGGAGCCAGCAAGACGGGGCCGACATTATACACGCGACCCTATCAGAAAGTTCCCCGCAGGGGGGGATTGCTTCGTCGCTACGCTCGCAATGACGATTCGATGATTCTGGCTTCACAACATTTCGATCGTATCGGTCGTCGCGTGGCTCAGATCCGAATAGACCCCTCGTCGCTCCTCCGGCAGCATCTCCGACAAGACGTACATCGCTTCGTCGGTCATCATTCGCAGGCGATCGTGATTCCACCGCCCCTGCATTTCTTTGTACTGGAACGGCCGCCCCACACGAATGACGATCGGCGCCAGGTTGTTTCTACCGACGATCAGTGTGGGATAGCCCTTTGTGCCTTCGATTGCGACCGGAACAATGGGTGCCCCACTCTTCAGAGCCAAGTAGGCCAGTCCGGACTTGGCGCGCTGAAGGCTGGGATTTCGTGTGCCTTCGGGCGCTACCAGCAGCACTTCGCCGGCTTCAAGAACGGCCAGCGCCTTGCGAAGCGCGCCGCGATCCACTTCATCCCGCCGGACGGGGATCACATCCCACAATCGAGGGAAAATGCCCCATCCGGGAATGCCGAATACATCATGGCGCGCCAATGGGATGGCATTTCTGGGCAGTACGCTCAGCACCACAATAGGATCGATAAATGCGATGTGATTGAATATCACAATCGCCGATCCATGCGCGGGAAGGTTCTCGATGTTTTCGGCTCTGCCAAACCTGGCCAGGAGCCGATACCCGACCTGGTGGATCAGCCATCGGAGGATCCTTCGCCTGCCCTCCAGACGTTCGTGATCGTAGTTCAACGGTGGCTCCGATGCAGTGGATGCGGATCTGGAGCCAATGGATTTGGACGGATTGGAGATCTCCCTTAGCAGACCTGCAACTCAGGAGCGCTTCCTGAGATTCATTGAATTATCCTTGCACGAGCTCGAGCGCCCGTTCCAGCACCTCTTCGAAGCTCATATGGGTGGAATCAATGATCACTGCATTTTCGGCCGCTTGCAGCGGCGCCAGATCACGACTGGAGTCGATGTGATCGCGGGTACGCATGGCTTCCAAGACCTCTTCATATTCAACCTCTTCTCCGCGGGCCAGCCGCTCTTCATGTCGACGCCTGGCGCGCTCCTCTACCGAAGCCTCGAGAAAAATCTTCAAGTCGGCTTCGGGAAGCACAACCGTGCCTATGTCGCGGCCAACCATGACCACCTTGCCCCGCCTGCCGATCTCTCGCTGCCTCTTCGTCATGGCCCGTCTGACTCCGGAGTAGGCAGAAACTTCGGAAACGTTGGCATCCACGGCTTCAGTCCGGAGCTCCCAGGTCACGTCTTCCCCATTCATGATGACATCATATTGTCGACCATCTGGCTTGGATGGAGGACGCACATCGATCGAGAGTTCGAAGGCCAACTCTGAGATGCGCTTTTCATCGCTGGGCGGGATCCCTGCCTGCAGGCCGGCAAGCGTGGCCGCTCGATACATGACCCCGGTATCGAAGTAGAGATATCCCAACTGGGTGGCCAGATGTTGTGCGAGCGTCGACTTGCCCGAGGCAGCTGGGCCGTCGATGGCAATGAGACTGTCGCGCTCAGGGCTCAAGCTCAACAGGAGGCAATTCCTCCACTCCGGCCACGTCCTTGCGAACCAGCAGGACCCAGCGATCGGGCACAGTAGGCGCATCGCGGATCACCAGCCAGCTGATCAAGTCAGGTGGCAGCCAGCCGGTCCAGCCCCAGCTTTCGCCTATCGTGACCGACTGTCCCAGGTACTCACCCGGCAACGGGGCCCCTTCGCGCGTGATGACGAGGGCGGGGCTCCCGGAGCCTTCGAACGCGGGGAAATCGCGCGTCGCCCAGGCAAGCGCCGAAGATGGCCGATCGCTCATCTCGATCGGAAGCGCATCCGGCCGCCCGGATTCAGCACGAGAGAGAGTGCGCAGCGACTCGCGCAGGGCGATGAGGCCAAGCGTACTGGCTTGCGGGCGGTAAAGCTCTCTTGCGGTGGGTTCTCCAAAGTTTAGCGCGGCCCCCGCGGAAATGCTCGCTCCCAACAAGACCAGAATTGCCGCCCCACCGGCGATGGGCAACGCGACCTCCCTCGACCAACCCGTCGCGAGCAGGATCAAGGCCAGCCCAGCGAGCCCGATCCCCATGGCGGCAGCCGCAAATTGGGTGGGGATTCCAAGGAAGGTCTGCAAGTACTCCAGCCCACTGACACCCGCACGCAGCTGGAGATAGGCAAACGCCATCAAGGCCACTATCGCTCCGGTAAAACCGATTGCCAACCAAACATTCTCGGGCTGAAAAACCCTGTCCAGCAATGCGCTAATAACGAGACCAGCCAATAGCGTGAGCGGAATTGCGATCCAAACAATATCAGCCGGCTCGCGCCCCCGATAGAGAACGATCACAAGAACGGCGCCAATCGCCCAACTGGCTAAGAATGCCTCCACGGCATTCCCTTTTCTGAACCTACCTATAACGCCGATACCCCCCGCCACAGAAACCAGCGGTTCATACGCGAGCAGCATTACCAATAGCGTAGCGGTCGCGATTCCGCTGCTCTTAAACCATCCGCTCACCCATTTTCCCAGCCCCGCGAAGATGCCCTGCAGCGAGTCAGGAAAGATACCTGCCCCGGTGGCTACCAGCACTGCGATCGTACCCGCTATGGCGAGTCCTTTAAGCCAAGATTGGGATTTTGGGATCGGGTAAGCGAGTGTCGCCCCCGGATTGGTGCGCCGTCTGCGGAGAACCGCGAATACTCCGGCCCCCGCTCCGATGCTCGTCAAGCCTGTCAGCGCCGCAGGGCCGGACGCCAGCGCCAGGCCGAGGAAAACTGCCGACCATTCAATGCGCCCACTGACCAGCAGGAACGCAGCCGCTGTGATGCCTAGGGCTGCGAGAGTCGTTCCGTCTGCAGTGCGGGAGGCAGTCCATAGAACTGGGGAAATTGCCAACAGCAGGGCGCTCATGAATGCCGGACCGCGGCCGATCTGGCGCCGCAGGAGCGCCGGGGTCAGTATCAGCGCCACACCGGCCAGCGCGGGAGCCCAGCGCGCGGCGGCTTCGCTCTCTCCGCCTAGGGTGAACGCCAGGCTGGTAAGTGTTCGGTGTGCGGGAGATCCGGAGCCGGCAAGCGCTTCACTCGAAGTAACAGCCGCGAGCGCGTGCTCGGCTTCACTATCGGTCAGTGGGTATAGATCGAGCCTTGCCAACCGCAGCCACATTGCGAGCAGCACGACCAGTGCGTAGAGCAGAACTTCCAGCGAGAGGGAGGCCTGACCCTCGGGCAGGGTTTCCTGCTTGGAAGGCGCCTTCGTCATCCCGCAGACCCTCTAGAATAAATACGCACCGACCCGTTGTCAAAGACCTTATTCATAAAGATCTCGAATTTACCTTCGTTCAGTCTCAAGTAAGTCGAGAGCTCCAGCGGGCCGACATAAACGTAGTCGATTCCGTACTTATCAAGAAGCTCAACCGCCTCGGGCCAACTCGATGTCTCATATAACCGCTGGATGTCGCCCTGGCGCGATCCTTGCGGCTCGGCGTCTCCTCGCCACTGCACTTCATGTCCGCCCCAGCCCAGTACGGTCGGCAGCCCGGTGTGGGTCGACACGCGCGCATATTGACTGTAGCTGCCCCCGATGGCTTCCGCGATCACGCCCCTGGGCAGGGTTTCGTTGATCCACTGGATCGCATCGTAGTCCGCCGTGCTTTGGCTGGCAAGGTAGGCGTTTCCATCCAATGTCCTGCCCCCGCCGGGATTAAACCCATTGGTCTTGGTCCATGTCGCCAGTAGGGGATAGACGAGACCCAGCACCAGCGGAAAGAAGACCGCTACTTTGCCAACCTGGGGCAATCGGATGCTGGCAGGCCATAGCTCCACGCATGCGTAGGCGGCCGCCAGGCCCCAGAGAATCCAGGCCGAATAGTAAAACTTGAATACGGTATTCATGCGCGTGCCGAACAGGTCCCGTAAATAGACGAACTCCGGCGTAAGCACCAGGAGCGCACCGACCCCGATCAGCAGGATCGCGAAGGGCCAGACTGTATCCGATTTTTCCTGATCCGATTCCTTACCAGCAACCACTAATAGCCAGGTGCTCACTCCCAGGGTGAGGCCAAGGACCAGTACGGTCCCAGAGAACAGCAGCCGGCGCTCGAGGCCCTCCTCCAGAACTGCGCGTATCCCTTCCTGCACGGTGCCTCCCGAGGCGCCCAGGCCACGCAGCGCGTTTTCGAGCAGGATCGGGTCGCCAATTACCGCTGCGTAGTTCGCGGCGCCAAACAGCAGCGCCACAATCAACAGCAAGAGCGGAATCCCGAGCCCTACTTTCCAGATCAGCGCGCGATGGCCGCTTTTGCCCCGGCCTCGCCAGATCAGCCAGACCACGATCGGAATAAAAGAGACGCCAAACATCACGACAAACTGCTGGATCCGCGTGGGGAACATCACGTTGGCTACGATGCCGCTGGCCTGGGAAGCGAAGCTCGGGTACCAGGGCAGGTACAGCAAGATGGCCGCGGCTCCCAATGAAAGGCCGGTGTAGAGCAGCCTTGGCGCCCACAAGCTGAAGCGATCTCGGCGGCTGACCCACGCCAGAGCCGCGATAAGGAGCGCAAGGTAGATCGGCGAATCCCAGGTGTTCAGGAAGGCCAGACTGCCGAACAGCCAGGCTGAAAACACAAACTCCTCCCGCCGCAAGGAAACAGGCAGCACTCCGATCAAAACCAACAGGAACACAGCGGCCAGGGTCAGTCCCACGACTGCGATCAGCACCTCGACCGAGGCGCGCTGAATGGCCTCCAGCACGGAAAGTGCTTCAGACCCCGTCGCGCCCAGGATCCCGCGCAGCAAGATCAGGGAGAGCACGATCCCGCCGATCACCCATGCCACCCGCGTGAGGCGCTCGCGGGAAAGTCTCGATTGCGCTAGACGCAGATCACCGCGTATTCCGCCCAGGTAAATCTGCAAGGAGAATGCGACCGCCATCAGTGCATAGGGAATCGCAAGCAAGTGTGGGTGATTGTCGGCCAGTAGGAATGAGAAGAATGGGAATTCGTCGATCACCTCGATATCGACGCCGGCCAAATTGACGTCCCTAACCACACGCGAGGCGCGCCACCACCAGAGGAAACGGTCGGGAATCCATCTCGCCTCCGATACTGGGGGATCCGAGAGCTGCTTGATGTCGAGCCATTCCCAGAAGCTGGACTGCATCTCGCCGCTTGGGAGTTGCTGCCAAAACAACTGTCTCGAATACAGAACGTCCAAGAAGCCTTCCAAGTTGCCGGCAACCAAGACAAACAACGGCGCGAGCAGTGGAACCAGCAGATTCGGCGCCTTCGTTCCCCCAGCCCGTGCGGCGAGCAGGTTATACAGGATCGAGTAGCTTGCGGTCGCCACCATGGCAAACCACAGGGCATTGGCCAGATTGAAGGCCATGCCGCTGGAAGCGCCAGTCAGTTGAGTGAGCAAGGAGATCATCACGTAGCCGAAGTAGTAATAGGAGATTCCGTAGCCGGAGAGCCAAGGGTCCAAGGGCGGGAACGATTCCGACCGGAGAATGCCATTGAGGAAGGCCAGCTCCATGGGCTTCTCCGTGAACTGGATCTCAGGGTTATTGGCCCGGACGAATGCCCACACCAGGTAGCTAACTCCGAAAAGCACTTCCATGCCAATCAGCGTCCGGCGATTGGCTGTGATCCAGTTTATGATTTCTTTCCGCTTGCCGCGCAGGGCCCACAAGCTCAGGGAGCCCAGCAGAATGAGTGCGCCGACGGCTCCTCCAAGGTTGTTCGGGATGAGTTCTATGCTAGCGCCGAGCCACAGTACATAACTGGCGCCCAGCAGACCGAGCGGGCGCGCGAACGCGTAGCCTCGGTCTGGAAGACGGTGAAAGATGCGGTAGGTTAAGGGAAAGGCCAGCAGGCCCAGCAGGCTGGCAACCAGCCACCAGGCAACGATCAAGTCAGGACCTCGTAGATGGTCGTGGAGCCGTTGCGATAGACCGCGCGCAGGATGCCCAGGGACTCCATAACCTCAAACTTCTTGATCCCGCCGGTGGGACAGGCGAGAGCCGAGCCCAGCATTTCACATTGGCTTGCCGGGACATCGAGCGTTCGCTGTCCGACGAGCCTGCCCGACATATCACAAGTCACCCGCCCTCCCCCATCGATGGGCTGACATTGGTCGAAACTCTCGTAGTAAAGCTTCTCCAATTCGCCGACGACAATATAGCGTACATCATACTGGGAGAGGAAATCGATCGCCTCGGACGGTGAGGGGGTCACATAGAAGCTCGAAATGTCCTCCGCGCGCGTGGGAACATCGAGCGACTCCACCACCGCGCGCTGCTGGCGCTGGTGCCAGCTCCACCCAAGCACCGTGGGGAGTCCGGTATAGATGGAGAAGCGCGAGCCCCATCGATACTCCGGAATCTGGGCCTCAACGATCACGGGCGAGCCCTTCACGTTCTCCTGCATCCACTGGATGGCCTCGTAATCTCCGGCCAGGCTGATCTGCTGCCCGAGGTCATCATAGATCGCCTCCTTCATAAATGCCATGCCATCCAGCGAAATGGGAGTCAGGGGAGTCATGCGATCACGGATCTTGGCGAACGTGGCCGTGAGCGGATAAAGCGCAGCGCCAAACAGCGCCGCGGCAAAGACCGCGCTCCATGCCCAGCGTGCGCGCGGTCCCCAGGCCGGCAGATCGGCCAACAACCAAACCAGCGCCGCGCTGCCCGCCATGGTGAACAGGGTCCACACCTGCAGGTAGAACTTGAAGACCGTATTCATACGTCCAATATCGCCGACCAGCACGACGGCCTCGACCAGGAAGGTCAGCGCGGCAGCGGTACCCACCATGACCAGCGCTATGCGTTTCTCTATGGGAAAGTTGCGTCGAAGGACGAGGGCGCCACTCCACACGAAAACCAGCGCCACGAGTGGGGCAATACTGAATCCGTCGGCGGTGAGAAATGCGACGGCAATAGCAGAAGCCAGCACCACCGCGATGATGAGCCCAAAGTAAGGTCGTATCCGGCTGAGGGACGAGAGCGGGGTGGCGGCCATCCACTGGCGCGTTTCCCAGGCCAGCCAGGGCAGCAGGACGACCAGGAAGAGCCCGTGGACGGTAACGTAGCTGTCGATCGATGTACGCGATCCTTGCCAGAGGTCTACCTCGGTATACCCGGCTCCATACCAGATGTAGTAGGGGCGGAAAAGCAAGTTGGCGAGCAATAGGAGCACTGCTGCGCTGACCACCGCCTCGACCGCGGCTCTCAAGGTGAAGCCGCGCTCACGGATCACGGGCGCGGCCGCCACTGCCAGCGCGCCCAGCGTCCAGTACACGGGAAAATCCCAGGTGTTGGTCGGCGCAAGGACCCCGATCGTAAGGGCGCCCATTCCAATCGCCAGAATTCGATCCACCCACCGGAGCGCAATGCCTTTATCGGCCGCAAGCACCCAGGAGATCGCCCAGGCTAATGCCAGCACCGTCAGGGGCAGGCTGATCATGTGCGCGTGCAGGTCGGCGTACAGGAAGGTGAAGAAGGGGAACTCCGTAATAGGACCCGCTTCACCCGGTCCGGCGGCGATTGCCCGGCTTGGTTCCCAGTACCAGTTGTTCAATCCGATCGGAAGCCGATCCTGCTGCGAAAGCACTCTGCCGAGTCCTACGGCGGCATCGGCCACCCCCAGTGACGTGCCGTCACCACCGCGCGCGCCCACTTCTTCCAGCGCTCCATAAATCAACCGGACCGTCCCCAGGTTGCCCAAGACCACCAGCGCAAGCGCGGCGGCCAGGCCCGCTACCCTGGGGCTCACGGCTCGCACTGCGTCGTAGGCCTTTCCCGCTCGCGCCACCAGATTGGTGCCGACCGCGTAGGCAGCCAGGGCGGACAAGGAGAACAAGGTGGGGAGCACGAGGTTGTAGGCCACGGAGGGGATCAGGCCGAGCAATTTGATCGGAGTGCCGACCAGCACGAATCCGAAGTAGTAGTAGTTGATGTAACCGCCCGCATACCAGGGATCGTAGGGCGGGAAGGTCGAGCTGCGAAGCACCGCATTTAGATAAGAAAAATCCATCGGCTTCTCGCCGCCGAGGTAGCGGTGCCATAGATCCGGATTGCCAATCCGAATGGCGAGATCAAACAGGAAGAATCCAAGGGCCAGGGCCTCAATGAAGAGAATTTCTCGGCGTCGTTCGCGGAAAAGCGCGAGCAGGGCCTCTCGATCCCGCCATGCGAGGGCCGCCGAAACGGCAGCCAGCAGCAGCACCATCAATAGGATGGTGCCCCGCGTGTAGCGAAGACCGAGGCTTGCGGCCATCCAACTCGCCCAGGCAATGAATAGTAGAGCGACCAGCTTGCTGAGTGGATAGCCACCGTCGCGCAGCCCAGGGAAGGCGGTCCGTACGAGCGGGAATGCCAGCAGGCCGAGGACGCCCAATATCAGCCACCATGCGACGACTCCCAGTGGCTGCGATCGATTGATGAGGCTCTCCCGGGAGAAGAGCTCGGACCATGTACCCCCGGCTTGCTGAATCTCTAGCTGCTCCTCCGTGAGCAGCAGGTCCGGCGGAACGGACCCGATTTCATTCGGGGGCAGATTCTGCACGCGAGAGACATCCACGCTGGCAAGCCGGGCTTGCACATCCTCCGGATCGAAACCGGGTTGCTTGGCAAAAATGAGCACCTTGGGATGGTCGTACACCGTGAAGGGTTCTTCAGCGAGCTGGTCCTTGAATTCAAACGGGCCGATCCGGGGGTTACGCTCGAACGTGGCGATCAGCTCGTATCCCAGTTTCCCCTGAACCTCTCCGGGCTCAGCTGCGGCTGCACAGACCTCCACCGCAACGCCATTAGGGCAGTCGAACAATGCCCGATAGTAGGCCACGGTGAGCGGCCATCGCTGCGGCAGCCGACCGACGGATCCGTATTGACGGCTGGAAGTAATGACCAAATAGTCCCCCTCCGTCAGCGTAGAGACGATCCGCTCCAGCTTGTCCGGGATCCCATTCGCCTCTTTGTCTTCATCGTCGGGCCAATACAGCTCTTGGTTGACGCCGGTGTAGATGCCGGCGAAACCGTTGCGACCTTCAATGGGTAATGGCAGCGCGTCGTCCCAGCTGGTCTCGGTAATTAGCACCGAGCCGCGCAGGCTCAAACTCTGACCAAAACCCGGCTGCAGTCTTAGGCTGTAGTCCTTATCGGCTTCGATCGTTACTGGCCGATCGAATCTCACTTCGATGCGGCTCTCTCCATCGGCGGCCAGGGTGCCCGCATATTGCCCGCTTGCGAGCTGGCCGCTGTTGTCGCTGAGTGAGACCATCAGCGAGGTCGCGGCCCCCGATGGACCGCTCACATAGGGGAGATAGATAGAAGTCACCTCCCCATCGAACCGGTTTCTGAAGGTCAGCTCCGTCGGGTCGCCTGCATCGAGAACAAGCTGACCCGGATACGGAATAGGTTCCAACCGCTCATCGTTCAGCACCAAATTGACTGGACTCGGGACGTTTTGGTAGATCCAGGAGGAGGCCTCATAGCGCGTGAAGGGCCTTACGTAGTTGGCGGCGAAGGCCACCGCGTACACAAAGGTTGCCAGGAGCACGAAGGCCCCCACCCCTCCCACCAGCCATCTGACGGGCAGCCGCTCTCGGATGCGCAGGTCGCGCGCGCGTTCCCATGCTTCCCAGAACGCCCAGGACGCAAAGAGCGCCAGGGTCGGATAGATGGGAAGCTGATAGCGCATGGCGCTCGTAAATCCGGAGCCGCGCCAAAGGAAGTACGCGCCGGTCCAAACCAGCGGGATGAGGTGCCGCTGCCAATCTCCACGCAGAGTGCGGATCAGCGCCCAGCCCCACCCGGCCCAGGCCAAGATCCCAAGCGGCACTCCCATGCCGTACGACACGAGGTTGCGGAAGGCAAAGAGCAGCGGAATGCGCTGAGCCCATTGCCAGACGAACGGGACGTCGGCCTCCCCAGAGGCGAGCGAATTCACCTGCCCTAGGCTGTCAAGCCAGAGCGGATTTAGCCCAACCCCGCTGAAGGCGTAGGGTTGAAACACGCGAAAGGTCAGCAAGGATACGAGAGCAGCCAGGACCAGCCGCCCCAACTCGTGCGTCCAGGCGGGGCGTTCACCCTGACCCCAAAGGCGCACGATGGATGCCAGAATGATCACGCCGGCCAGCGGCACGGCGCTGATTTTCGAAGCCACCGCCATACCCAGCGCCGCCCCGAAGAGCACGTAATGGAGCAGCTTGCCCTCGTCCATGGCTCGCACGGCAAAGTAGATTCCGATCAGGATGAAGGTGTTGGCGAATGTGTCGACGACGAAAAAGTGAGCGTGCTGGATGAGCAGCACGGAGGTAGCGGTAAAGGCGGCCGCCAGCAATCCCACGCGCCGGCTGTAGAGCCGCGCCCCGATAAGGTAGATCAGGTAAACCGATACGGTATCGAACACGGCAGATGCCGCCCGTCCGACGATGTAGATCTGATCGTATCCGGTCTGGCTGATCCACTCGCCAATGATGCGTACCAGGAAGATCGGGAGCGTGCCATAGACGAAGAAGGTGTGGCCGACGTTATTGGGATTGAAGGGTGAGGTTGCCGTATCGAAGTACTGGCCGATGGAATCCGGAAACTGAAGGCTGGTCTCAACCATCGTCAGGAAGCGCTCATCGGGATGCATATGGGTCTGGCGATCCCACCCAATGCCGACCAGCCGCAGTGCGGCCGCAAGGAGAAGCACTCCGATCAAAATGATTTCGATCGTGTAACGTCGCCGCAGGGGAGCTGCATCGATTTGGGTCACGAATCGTCCCCGAGCACCAGGTAGGTGATGAAGTCTCTCCCCTCGACCTCCGCTGCGTGCCGGTTGGTGATTCCGCCCGGGAATTTGGCGCGTAATCGATCGAGGCCCTCCAAGTCTGCGTTGTGCAGCAAGAAGAGTTGAGGGGTGTTCACTTCGACAAGCGCCTCGATCTGGTCGGGCCACAAGACAATGTCGGCACCCGGCCTTCCCGCCAGGAGCGCCACCAGCCGCGAATCCATCCAATGCGGATAGGCGATCATATACACGTCTTCAAACGCGCCGATGGAGGTCGTGAAGTTACCGACCACTTCCGCTGCTTGGTCTGTGTTCCAGGTGTTTTGCCGCTGCAGATCTCCATATTCGCCCATGACCAGGTCATAGTTCGTCACGGCCGCTACTAAGAACATTCCCCCAACCAGCCCCACGCCAATGCGCTTACGCCACGGCGCCTCGAGGAATTCCTGCGACCAGCTCCAAATCGAGGCAAGGCCGATGCCCGCGATCGTAAACACGGGAATAATGGCTCCACCGGCCCGACTGGGATGTGGATTTTCGCCCGGAAAGGCCAGCGAAAGCACAGAGGGCAGCAGCAGGATTGGAATCGAGAGCACGAGGAACAGATTGATCCAGCTGCGGTCCTTCACGTATCGAACAACGACTAAGACCAGCCCGAAATGAAAGAGGGCGCCGGTCACCCAGTCCAGCGCCGGACGGCCGGGGATGGCCAGGATCCAGATCTGCCCAAAGTCCCAGCTGAACATGCGCAAGGCGTTCCACATATTTCCCAGGAAGAGCTTGAGCGGCGCACCCGGAAGAGGCCGCTCTGATTGGGCTATACGAGTCAGGCTTCGGTAGAGCACATCGTCCGGAAACTCAGATGCGACCCGCAAGAGAGGAACCGCCACGACGATCGCTATCAGCGCCGCGACTCCCACCCAAGCCACTGACTGCGCCCTGTGGCCACGTGAAACTCGATGCGCCAGATAGAGCACCAACCCTAGTCCGATGACAAGCGGCAAGATGCGCGAGGCCGTGTATCCGTATGCGCTCAAACCCACGAAGAAACCCGCCAGCACAAAATCGTTTTGCTTCCGGGCTTTGAATCCGCGCAGCATGTAGTAAAGCGCAGGAGCCGTGAAGGTAATGTGGAATACATGACGCAGCCCGATGCGTGCAACAATATTCGGCCAGAAGGCAATACCGACCAAGGACATAGCAAACAGTCCTACCGTTCGCCCCCCAACTTCACGACCAAACAGGTAGACATAGGGAACTGCAATAAGTCCGGCAAGCGCTGTAATAGACTTCAGCGTAAGAAAGGAGAAGTCGGCACCGAGCCATTTGATCGCAGCCGCGGCTAGATAGAATTGCGCCGGCTCTCGCCCCGTATTGCGGGGGAAGAAGATGGAGGTCTTGCCATTGAGTATGTCTACAATGTCCAGGTATTTCTCGGCGTGATCGCTCCACATCCCGTAAGGGACTTCTGCCAGGTTGGAGAAACGGAAAAAAGCGACTACTCCAAACGCCGCTAGAACGAGCAGGCTCCACCCATCCAGCTTGAGTCGCAGTTGCGGCCTGGCAATGAAATTTCTAACCCTGGCGGGAAGCCCCGCCCCCGGGAGCTCACCGAGCCAGAACGCGCGCCCTGTTATGAGGATCGAAGCGATCCAAAAAACCAGGGTGGTCAATCGAAAAGTATTGTCGCTGGACGTGAGGTAGGCCAGGATGGCCAGGCCCAGCCCCGCGACAAGCCATCTAGGGTCGTAGGCCGCCGCTGCAGACCTTAGGTGGGTGCGTGGCCGGATCACATCGCCGAAGTCGCCGGCCCACACCGCCCATCCAACAAGCACCGCAGCTGCGATGTAGAGACTTACAAACAGCGCCACATTACTGTGGCTTGCAAGCCCGATTTGGGCGACAAAGGCCAGCAGCAGTGCCGCCGGCACCCGAAGCTGAGTGATCTGCAGGCGAATCGCGACACGCTCACCGGGGGCCTCGGCCTTTGCCGCTAGAGGCGGCAATGAGGGAGCAGGTTGAGTTCCGGGTTCGGGGATGGGAATCGGCCGCAACCGCATGAGTGAAATGAACCAGTCCAGAACGGTGGGTTCGACTTCGTCGCGCTCAGTTGCCAATTTGGTTTCCCTCAGACCGCGAGCTCTCTACCGGTTGGGCTTGCGATAGATGTGATTCGGTTGGCCCCACCTTAGAGGCCAGATAGAAGGTATAAGTGCCCTCTGGAGAGGGCGCTTCCAGATAGTATCGACGCGTGAACTTCTCCGTCAACAGGAGATTCCACCTGCTTGGCACCAGGATCCATCGGCCCGTAAGCCACCTGGGGAGCAGCGTGGGCGCGCCGAAGTAGTGACCCCACTCTAGCGCGCGCAAGGCGGAGGGTGAGAAATAGCGTTCCGACTGCTCAACCTCGAACCCGGCCCGCTCGAACCTCGATCCCCACCCTGCTTCGTCCAGCAGGTTCCATGTGCGTGACATCCGCATAAACCAATCGCGGTAGCCGCGAGACAATCGCTTCAGCCGCACCCGATTCAGGAAGCGAGGCAGGCTGAGCTCCGAACGATAACCGGGGTTTGGAACGGTGATCGCAAATGGCGCATTTGCCTTTAGAACGCGCGCGCTCTCGGCCAACACCCCATCCAGGTTGCTGACATGTTCCAACACTGAGTTGCTTAAAGCGCTCCCAAAGCTGGAATCCTTAAACGGCAGCTCATCGCCGCTTGCCTGAACCAGCCAGCGATAGGCGCCTTTGCTCTTCGCCTCTCTAAGAGAAGCATGGTCGCGGTCGATTCCTACGTCGATCATCTGTTCGAACGCCACGGACGCGAAATGGCCATCACCACAGCCAACATCGAGCACCCATCGTGGCAGGGGCACTTCATGCATGAGCCGCGCCTCGACCGCCCGCAGCATGCCCCGAAAGTAAGGTAGCGCCTCAAGATGTGGCCAGAGGTAGTCCGCCATTAAGCTTCGGCTAGAAGCTCCTCGAAAAGCTGCACGTAGGCCGCTGCGGTGTGCTGCGGCTCGAATTGAGAGCGGATTTCCTTCGCCTCTTTTCGGAAGGCACCCGGGTTCTCCAGGACGCTCAAAATTGCCTGGGCAAGTGCCTGCGAATCGCCTACGGGTGAGATCTTGCCCATCCCAGTTGTGAGCACGGGCTGCCTCACGCCCGGTAGATCCGAGGCCACCACCGGGGTTCCACAAATCATCGATTCAATTTGAACCAATCCAAAGCTTTCCGTGCTGTTGAGGCTGGGGAGTATGGTGACATCGCAGCTCCGAAAGAATGCCGCCATTTCGCGCGGCCGCAGCACCCCAAGAAAGGTCCACTGGGAATTGAACCGCCTCAGCAGCGGCGCAAGGCGTGCCGCATATTCGGCCTCCCCGAGCACGTCCGAATATTGCCCGGCGAACAAAACCCGCGTCTCTGGGTAGCGCTCGAGAACGACCGGCAGCGCGTGCAAGAGGATCTCCACGCCCTTCTCGGCCGCCAGTCGCGAGGCCATCCCGATAACCGGCTCCGTTCCGATCGCGTGCTCGTCACGGAAATTGTTGAGCTCATTCTCATCAATGGGTGGCACTTCAACTGGAGGCGGGATCACCTTTACTTTGTCCAGGTATCGGGACAGGAAGGGCGAGTTTACGGCATAGTCTTGGGTATAGGCGACAATCCGGTCTGCGAAGGTGGCCGCGATGCGGTTGGCAAGGCCAACGGTCAGGTTGGCCGCGCGATTCACTATTCCGGTCGGCAGCTGCAGGTCACAGTGGTAGGTCAGGACCGTCGGGCGGTTGGTTGCCCGCCCGCGGATGGCCAATCCCGCCGCATCGAATTGAGGCAGGTGCAGGCTCAGGACATCATGCGAACGGACGAGGCGGGTGGCCTCCAACCCGAACCGCGGCATGACGACCCCTTTGCTGAGCCGAAAGGCCACCGGAACTCTTACGATCCGCACTCCATCTATATGCTCATTGAGCGGAAGAGCCGGATCGTAGCGGGAGGTCAGCACCGTCACGGAGTGCCCCAGATCCGCCAGGGCCTCTGCAAGGCGCTGCGCATAAATCGTCAGCCCCGAGATGTGAGGCCGATAGTAGGTGAGGGCGAACAGAATCCTCATCGGTCGGCTAGCCCCGAGCAAACCTACTGCCTAAAGAGGTGTGCATTCTCTGAGGCCCAGGCGTAAAGCTGCTTAATGCCCTCCTTGGGCGCTACCGAAGGCCGCCAATCAAAATCCTGAGCCGCCTTACGAACGTCTGAGATATAGACCCGCTGATCTCCCGGACGCCAGTCGCCATGCTCGACTTGAATTGGCCCCCCGACGAGCTCCTCAAGCATCGGGCCGCACTCTCTCCAGATGGAGAGACTGTTGTCCACGCCGCCGCCCATGTTGTAAATCTGGCCCTGGGTTCGATCCACTCGCTCCACGGCCATGAGCATCCCGTCGATCAAGTCGTCGATGAACAGCAGGTCCCGCACTTGCTTCCCGTTGCCGTAGATGGTCAGCGGATGCTGCTGCAGCCAGGCGATAATGAACCATGCTACCCAGCCCTGATCTTCGATTCCGAACTGGCGCGATCCGTAAATGCACGAATTCCGAAACACTATGGTACGCATCCCGTAGATCCGCTGGTAATCTCGAACGTATTGATCGGCAGCCCCCTTGGAGCACCCATAGGGCGAGTGAAAGTCGAGCGGCGCGGTCTCCGGGATTCCGTTGGGCAGCGAGGCATACCGGTAGCGGGTCTCATCCTCGACGATTTCGATCTCATCCATGCCCCCGTAAACCTTATTGGTGGAGGTGTAAAGAAAAACCGGATCGAGGCCGACTTGACGGACCGATTCAAGGACATTGAGCGTACCGAGGGCGTTGATGTCGAAGTCCTCTCTCGGGTTCTGTACGGAGGAGGTCACCGCTACCTGTGCTGCAAAATGGAAAACGACGTCGAGCGGCCGATAGCGCTCCATCATCGCAATCATGCTCGCGTAGTCCCGTACATCGCCCTGCTCGAAGGGGTAGTCTCCGTGCTTCTCCTTGAGCCATGCGAGATTCTGCCGGCTGCCTTTCCGGGACAGGTTATCAAGAAGAACCACCTCCTCGCCCATACCTAAAAGGCGATTGGCGGTTTGGATTCCAATGAATCCTGCGCCTCCAGTAATCAGGGCGCGCATGACAGGCTCCAAACTCTGGCTGAGGGGAAGTTTGTTGGCATCTTGGCCTCTAATAGGTGAGAACGGCTGACCCGGATAGTGGGCTCTAGTTCGAAGGGACACTCACAAGCTAGAAAGGAACGGATCCAATCGGATCTGCGAGGCCACGTGGATCGTAGCTTTCGCAGCCCCTCGCCGGAGTGCATGACCCCCGATCCAAGCTGGCGATTATAGCTCCAAGAGGGGTTTGCTGCCCCGGCCCCCCTCTCTAGGTTAGGCTTCCTCCATTTGAAGAGAAAAGAGATTCAATGAGTTGCTCAATTGGAACCCCGCTCTGCGTGGGGCGCAGCCATGCCAAATACTCCTGATTTCCCTTTGCACCCAGCACCGGAGACCGAATGAGGCCGTGCGCGTAAAGCCCGAGTTCCGAGGCTCCCTCCGTCAAGGCTTCCAGGACCTCCCTGTGGACAGCTGGATCGCTGACGATCCCCCCTTTCCCCACCTGTTTGGGGCCGGCTTCGAACTGCGGTTTGATCAGTAATACAATCTCGCCGTCGGCACTAAGCCACTTGGCCGCCTGGGTCAGGATGCGTAGCGCCGAGATGAAAGAGACATCGATCGTAATGAGTGAGACCAATTCGGGAAGCTCTTCTAGATAGCGGGCATTGATTTTCTCCAACACCACCACGCGCGCATCTTGCCGCAACTTCCAATGGAGCTGCCCCTTGCCGACATCGATGGCGTAGACACGCTGGGCGCCTTGCTGAAGAAGACAATCCGTAAAACCGCCTGTCGAAGATCCCACGTCGGCACAGATTCTTGCCTCCGGCTGGATCTGGAACGCCTTCAGCCCTGCCTCAAGCTTCTCACCGGCCCGTGAGACGTATGGCGGGCCGCCCTCGACCTCCAGGATCGCGTCTGAGGCCACCGTCACGGATGGCTTGTGCACCATTTCGCCGGCAACACGAACTTGGCCGGCCATCACCAGGCGCTGGGCGCTTGTCCGTGATTCGGCCAGACCTCGTTCCACCAGCAGTTGGTCAACTCTCAGCTTGTTCTTGGCCATCTAGCTCCCTGCCTCCCGCGCTCCCACGCTCCTCTGCTCCCCCGCACCTTGCCCCCCCGCATGCTTGCTCCGTGTCAACGCACCTGCTATTATGCGCGAGATGCTTAAAGCGCTCATTAGGGCCATGCGTCCCCGTCAGTGGACGAAGAACGTCTTCATCTTTGCTGCGCTTATTTTTGACGAGCAACTGACGCAGCGAGACCCCTTGCTCCGCACCGTCGCCGGGTTCGTGCTGCTGTGCCTCATCTCCAGCGCAGTCTATGTCCTGAACGATATCGCGGATGTGGAGGCCGATCGCCAGCACCCCACAAAGCGCAATCGCCCCATTGCCGCTGGACTGTTATCCATCCCGGTGGCGGTGGTGTTCGCCATTGCGCTGGCGGTGTTCTCTATGGCTGCCAGCTTCGCCCTCGAACCAGGCTTCGGCTGGATCGTCACGCTGTATTTCGTCCTCAACCTACTCTATTCGTTCTGGCTGAAACATGCGCCTATTATCGACGTGTTGATTATCGCTGCCGGCTTCGTATTACGGGTGGCGGCCGGCGTTGCGCTGATTGAGGTGGCCCGCTTTTCTCCCTGGCTATATGTCGTTACCACCTTCTTGGCCCTCATCATTGGGTTTGGCAAGCGGCGTGCAGAAATCATACTGCTGGCCGAAGGAGCCAACGCCCATCGCAAAGTTCTCGACGGATACACGATTGGGCTCCTGGATCAGCTGATCGTAATCGTGTCGGCCTCGACCATCATGGCCTATTCGCTCTATACGTTTTCGGCGCAAAACCTGCCATCGAATAATCTGATGATGCTCACCATCCCCTTCGTGATCTATGGGGTCTTTCGCTACATTTATCTGATCCACATAGAGAACGCCGGGGGCGCACCGGAGGAGCTGATTCTCACCGACCGACCCCTCCTAGCTACACTGGTTCTGTGGGGATTGCTGGCAGCTTTGATCCTCTACCTCTGAGTTTGCGGGCCTGATGACGGAGACTTGGACGCTCCGGTCTTCGAGTGAGCCGGTTTGGAGAACCTATGACGAAGGCCTCTGCACCCGGAAAGGTAATTCTGCTTGGCGAGCACGCTG
Organism: Anaerolineae bacterium; assembly: GCA_036986135.1. Classification (GTDB taxonomy): domain Bacteria; phylum Chloroflexota; class Anaerolineae; order Anaerolineales; family E44-bin32; genus JADFRG01. The sequence continues at coordinate 38,140 of BTQZ01000005.1, forward strand.
CCGTTTACGGTCGTCCGGCGCTGGCAGCGCCCGTTCAGGCGGTCCGCGCGCACGCGGAAGTGCTCGCGCTGGATGAAGCTCGGGTCAAGGTCGAGGCTCCCGAGGTCGGGGTCGATGCCTACCTGGATGAAATGCCGGACAGCCAACCGCTGGCAAGGGCCATTCGTCTCTCCATGGAAGAAACACAGGCCTCAGGCGGCTTTCAGGTGCGTGTCACTTCGGACATTCCCCCCGCCTCCGGCTTGGGATCTAGTGCCGCGGTGTCGGTGGCGATTATTCGTACGGTTTGTAAGTACTTTGAGCACGAGCTTGCCGCGGATCGGGTGGCTCAGATGGCCTTTGAGATCGAAAAGCTGCACCACGGAGATCCATCCGGGATCGACAACACTGTGGTGGCATTCGAGATTCCAGTGCTGTTCATTAAAGGAGAGGAGCCAAGACCGCTGGGGGTCACCGGTCGCTTCCAGTTCGTGATCGGAGACACGGGTGAACCTGCCCCCACCAAGGAGCTGGTCACCATGCTGCGGGGTCGCTGGTCCGGGGACACTGAGTTTGTGGATGCCTTATTCGATTCGATCGGCGAGCTGACCAATCAGGCCGCAGCCTCCATCGGCCGAGGTGAAATCCGCAATCTCGGTCCGCTCATGAATCACGATCAGACGCTGCTCGAAGCATTGGGAGTCAGCGCTCCCAGCCTGGAGCGATTGATCCGGGCCGCCAGGGACGCGGGCGCTCTGGGCGCCAAGCTCTCCGGCGCCGGCGGCGGAGGCATTATGATCGCGCTGGTTGACGATTCGTCGCTTGACGCGGTTGACGCCGCGCTGCATGAGGCGGGCGCGGTTCGCACCATCCAGACTGAAATCGGCCAGTGATTTTCCTCAAGCTGGGCGGCTCGCTCATTACCGATAAGTCGCAGCGCGAAACCGCGCAGATCGGTGTCCTTCAACGACTGGCCAGGGAAATTAAGCAGGCAATGCGCACCAAACCGGAGATCAAGCTGCTGATCGGTCATGGCTCCGGATCGTTCGGTCATGCGGCCGCGGCGGAGTTCAGCATCCAGGAGGGAGTAAAAACCGCAGAGGAGTGGCGCGGGGTTCGGGAAGTCTGGGCAGCCGCTAATCGACTACACCGGATCGTAATGGATACGCTCCTCGAGGCCGGCCTTCCGGCGTTCTCATTTCCACCCTCGGCCTTCACCGTATCGAATCATGGCGAGATCGCACAGCTGCCCCACGAGCCGATCCGCAGGGCACTGAAAGCGGGTCAGCTCCCGGTCGTTCAGGGCGATATCGTGTTTGATCGAGGCCAGGGAGCCGCGATCCTGTCGACCGAAAAGGTGATGGCGCACCTGGCCAAAGCGCTGAAGCCCGACAGGATCCTGCTAGCGGGCATTGAAGAAGGGGTATTTGAACGGTATCCGGCTCGCGAGCGGCTCATGCCCGAGATCTCGGCAGACCAGATCGCAGACATCCAGCTGCAGGGCGCAGCATCCACCGACGTCACGGGCGGGATGGCCCATAAAGTCGAGCAAGCTTTGGCGCTAGCCACGGCTATGCCGGAAATCGAAGTACGAATCTTTTCCGGCGCCTCTTCCGGAAATCTTCAGGGCGCGCTGCTTGGGTACGCGTTGGGCACGCGCGTGGTCGCCTGACGATCCCCATTTGGTAAACTAGATTCCTCGCGTCAACAGGAGTTTATTTCATGCAATCACTGCTCAAGAAACTCGACCTTGAGGATCTCAACGCCGGGGCATGCACCGGGCCCGATCAGTGGATCAAGGACCCGGCCGGGAAGGAATTGATTTCCTACAACCCGACCAACAACCAGCCGATTGCGAGCGTCATCCAAGCTTCACCGGATACCTATGAACGGGTGGCCAGCGCAGCAGCTGAGAGCTTCAAGACCTGGCAGGAGGTGCCTGCTCCGAAGCGGGGTCTGGTCGTGCGGGACCTGGCCGAGCTGATTCGGGAATTCAAGGAGCCGCTGGGAGACCTCGTCAGCCTGGAGATGGGCAAGATCCGAGCGGAGGGGCATGGCGAAGTGCAGGAGATGATCGACATCTGCGACTTCGCAGTGGGTCTCTCTCGCCAGCTGTACGGGCTGACGATGCATTCGGAACGACCCGCTCACCGCATGTACGAGCAGTGGCATCCACTGGGTCCGGTCGGCGTGATCACCGCCTTCAATTTTCCGGCGGCGGTCTGGTCCTGGAACGCCGCAATTGCAGCGGTGTGTGGAGATCCCGTGATCTGGAAGCCCTCCTCATATGTACCGCTTACGGCAATAGCCCTTCAGCATATGGCGAACAAGGTCATGGCAGATCATGGCCTGACGGGGATATTCAACCTCGTCATCGGGAGCGGATCCGACGTTGGCGAGCTACTGCTCAACGACACGCGCGTACCGCTCGTGTCCTTCACCGGTTCGACCAAGATCGGCCGTCGAGTCTCTGAAACCGTGGCGCGTCGCTTTGGGCGGACCATTCTCGAGCTGGGCGGCAACAACGCCATCGTAGTGGCGGAGGATGCCGACCTGGACCTGGCCACGCGGGCGATCCTGTTTGGTGCGGTCGGAACGGCGGGCCAACGTTGCACGAGCACGCGCCGCATTATCGTGCACAAAGATATTTCCGATGATTTGGAACAGCGTCTGATTAAGGGCTACGAACAGGTGCGGCTGGGAGATCCGCTCGAGGAGGGGACGCTAATGGGGCCGCTGGTGGCAGGCGTTGCGGTGGAAGAGATGCTCGATGCACTTGAGAAAATCAAAGAACAGGGGGGCGAGATCGTTGCGGGTGGCAACGCGCTTCCCGACCTCGGACCGAACTTCGTGGAGCCCACCATCGTCAGGATGCCCGAGCAGTCGGAAATCGTGAAGCAGGAGACCTTCGCGCCGATCCTCTACCTGCTCGAGTACGACACCCTTGACCAGGCCATGGAGATCCACAACGACGTTCCGCAGGGTCTGTCCAGCGCCATTTTCACGGACAGCATGCGGACGGTGGAGACCTTCCTCTGTTCGCGCGGCTCCGATTGTGGGATCGCAAACGTAAACATCGGAACCTCGGGCGCCGAAATCGGGGGCGCCTTCGGAGGAGAGAAGGAGACCGGAGGCGGGCGCGAGTCCGGCTCGGACGCCTGGAAGGCCTACATGCGCCGACAGACGAACACGATCAACTGGTCCAAGGAGCTGCCGCTGGCACAAGGAATCGAGTTCGGATAGCGCGCTACGGGGTGGCGGTAGCGGTTGGGGTTTCGCTGGGCGTAGGAGGCGGACCGGTTGGCTCCTCCGTAGGTGTGGGCGTGGGCGGCGGTTCCAGGACCGGGATGCCAGCCTCGCTGCCGCTCAAGGTCGCCGCGCCGGACCAGACCCAGCCATCTCTCCCATCGCCGATGCGCCGTATGAACCACCAGGTGCCGATGGGCGTGTCGTCGTAGCGACCCGCCACGTTGGCCTGTTCCCCTGCCAGGAAGAAATCGAGCCCTTCATATTCCTCGCCCGGCCCAGCACGCACATTGGCGTTGTAATCCGCCGTAACAACAGGCGTTGATGGCGTGCCGGTGGGTTCGGGCGTGAAGGTTTCGGTTGGCGGTCCGGGAGTATCGGTCGGCGGCGCCAACGTCGGAGTCGGGGTTACAGAGTCGATTGTCGCCTGGGCGATCGCCTGGGCAGTTTGGAGCACCTGCTCACTGGAGGGTGTGGGAGTAACGGCATCCTGCGACGAGAAGCTGCAGGCGCTCAACGTGAACAGAAAGAGCACGCCGACAAGCCGACTCATGAATACGATTCTGCGACCTCCACTGGCCCTCTCCTTGTACATCATTGCCCCTGCCTTGCGACGCTTCTCCCGGTACGTCCTTGCCAGCGCCTTGCGGCGCTTATGCCGGCAGGTCCTTGCCCGCGCCTTTCGGCGCTAGAGTATATCGCACTCCGTTTGCCATGTTCCCTCGACCCAATCGGGTCACCAGCACAAAAACACGCCGAAATCCCCCTTTGACTGATTATTTAAAGTGACTTGAAAAAGCGCCCCAAAACGCCCTGGTACCCTAGTCATCTGATCCGCTCAGGGGCCCCCATGTATGATAGTTCCATGTCAGGTACAGGCCCCCTGGTCGAGACGGAAGTCAACAACCAGGAGACCGAAACGGGGGTTGACCCCGAGATCCAGCGCGCCCGGGAGCAGCTGGCTTTGGCCGGAGAGCGTATGCTCTCGTCCGCTCTGGCGTTCTGCGATGGGACGATCAGCGCCGGTCAGCTGCGCGCAGTGCGTGAGTTGCTCCGTGAGCAGGACATGCGCCTGACGCAGCTCGAAGGCGAAACACCCGCAGTATTCGTCGAAGAAGTGGCCATCGAGGACTTCATCCCCGAAGACTCGCTAACGGAGCGCTCCATCGAAGAAACGCTGAGGATGGAGGCCGAAACCCAGAGTTCTCCTGAGCTCATGGAAATGCTGTCCAATATCGACGAAAAGCTCGAGCGGCTGGAGGACGATTTTGAGAACGGCCGCATCAACGGTTCTCAATACCGGGCCATCCGCAGGCACTATCAAGAACAGCGCGAAGTTGCGATGCGGCTCAGAGAGGCTCATCCGAGCAGCGATCGCTGGCGGGTGGTGCTCGAGGAGGGCCGCACTACCTTCTTGATGCAGCTCAACGAGGCGCTATGCACCTGCGTAGCGATTTATGATCTCGAGTCTCGAGATCAGATCTTCATCCAGGGGGAAATGCCGGATGCTGCTGAAGAAGCGATGGGCTTGCTCCGCACCTTCGGACCGCCTCGCAAAGAGTCGGGGCCGGGTCGAATGCTGGCCACCCATCTGGACGACGGCTCCGGGCTTTTGTTGATCCCTGGGCTCCATACTGCGGTGCTCGCGGTGTTCTCGCAGGATCCGCCAGGATGGCAGGTGCGGGCGTTGAAGGAAGTGCTGCTCAACTTCGAGGCCGCTAATCGATCCGCCCTGCGCAAGTCGGATCACAAAAAGCTCGTCTTCCCCGACCTCCGGCGCTTCGTCAAAGCCCCCTAGGCAGACTGCTGTAAATCCGCTTCCCCTGGCCTTGTCACGGATTCCTGGCTACTTCACTCACCTCCAGTAAAATGACGCTTCGTCCATTCGTTGGCGAATTTGTCGACTGACTCACTTGCCGCCGTTTTCGTTTTTGCGTTCGTGGTCACCTTCGGCGCGGTCGTCTCACCGGGCCCTGTGACCGCCGCCATATTGAGCGAATCCCCGCGCCAGGGCTGGCGGGTCGGACCCATGGTTGCCAGCGGCCATTCAATCCTTGAATTTCTAATGGTGGTCCTTATCACCTTCGGACTGGCGACTCTGATGAACGCTCCGCTGGCCGGCACCATCATCGGACTGCTTGGCGGACTCACTTTGCTGGCAATCGGAGGAGCCTACATCTACGCAGCCGCGCGCGGCACGATCCGTCTTCCCCACCCCCAGGAAGCCAGCCAGCCAAGTTCCTACCCCGCGTTGTTCGGGCTGGGCGTTGCTACGACGCTTGCCAACCCGTTCTGGTATGTGTGGTGGGTGACGGTGGCGGCGGGCTATCTAGCTCAAGCTCAAGCGATCAGCATCGCGACCCTGGCCGCCTTCTATCTGGGGCATATCAGCGCCGATTTTACCTGGGATACTTTCCTGTCGGCCTCGGCCAGCGCCGGGCGGCGGATCCTTACCGATCGACGCTACCGCGCACTGATCATTGTGACCGGCGGATTTATGATCTATTTTGGGATCGTTTTCTTTGTCGGCGCCCTTGAGAAATGAATCTGATCTTTAGCGCAGCCTTTTCCTGATAATCTCGGCTACCTGACTTCGCCAATCTGCAGGCTGGACTCGATCGTTCGGCATCGCTATTCACACCTCGGGGGATTCAAGTACCCATCGATTCGGTGGCCAGGCGCGAGGGTTGAAGCCCGATAATGGCGAGGCCAGCCAACAGCAGCAAGGCACCCAAAACAGCGGCGGGGCCAGGGCGCTCTCCGAGCACAATAACTCCGAGAGCGGCCGCAGTCAGTGGTTCGGCTAGCGACAAAGTAACGGTCGATCCAACAGGGAGAAGGTTGAGTCCGCGCACAAAGAGAACATAGGCCACCGCGGTGGCCACGAGGCCCAGGTACAGCACAGTGATCGCCCCACCGGCAGTGAACACCCAATCAAGTTCCGCAAAGAAGAAAACCGGCAGCAGGATCAGCGCGCTCAGGCCGAACACGACCGCGATCACCGCATCCGGTTTTTGGTTTTCGAGCAAGCTCTTGCTCGCAACCACATAAACTGCATAGGCGGCCCCGGCGCCGAGGGCGAGCGCTATCCCTTCGATGGTTACTCCGCCCCCCGATTCTCCCGCAAACAGGAGAGCTGTTCCCAGGACCGCCAGTGCCGAGGCGACCACCCAGCGAGGGCTGGGTCGTTCTCCCCTCACAAACCATGCTAGCGCTCCGGCAATGACCGGCGCGCTTCCAATGGCAACAATAGTCCCTAATGCCACTCCTGTCGTGACGACCGCTCCAAAGAACAGCGGCTGGTAGGCGGCCATGCACAGCGCCGCAACCCCGGTTGGGAGGGTTGGCCAGCGATGCGCGCTGGGGAGCGCTCGCCGTGACAGAGCGTATGGAATCAGAGCTGCGCTTGCGATGGCCAGTCGAAGCGCTCCAATTACATAGGGTTGCGCGCCTGCTGGTGCGAAGGCCTGGGCGGTCCCGGTCGTCCCCCACAGGGCTCCTGCCGCAAGCACGTACCAGCCGCCTTTCCTCATGGCGCCCTAGACCGCAATAAGCAACACCGCGGTGAGCGCCATGCCAATTCCCACCCACTGCCGTACGACCAACCTCTCACCCAGGAATACCTGTGCGAGCAAGATCGTCAGAGCGGGGGGTCAGGGCCGCAAAGGCAGCAACCACGCTGGCCGGCCCGCGGGTCACTGCCACCGGATAGGCATGGGCACCCGGCTTCGGGACGTACATTTCATCGAGTTTCACGCGGATCGCTTTTTCTAGGAAATGAAGTGGCCGCATCGGGTAATTTATGAAGTTTATATGACATCCTCAGAGAAAGGCATGTTAGCAGCCTTTGAAAAGTGAACTCTCGTAAACTTCAAAAGCGAACTCTAAACTCGCCCAATGGCAATAAAACCGAATGCACCATTTGGTCATGCCACCAGAGGCGGATCCTCATGAGCTGCTTGGAGATGTCTGGCACGAGATGGACGTCGACCTGTTCAAAGGTGAAGCGTCGATGGAGCCGGGACATAGATTCCTACTCCTCGGCGAAGGGAGAAATCTACACGCAGAAATAGTCCGATGGGGCGCCACCATCAGTTCACTTTTCAATTGGATACAGTTCACTTTTCAGGTATAAACGGTTCACTTTTGAAAGTTAGACAACAGGGACTCTCATAACCCTTGACACTCCTTCTGGTCCTGTTCGTGCCCATGCGCAGATTAGGGATGGGCATGTGCTGGCAGTCTCCTTCGAGAACGTGCCGTCTTTTATCTATCGCTGGGATGTCACCCTTAAGGTGCCGGAGGTTGGTGACCTTGTGGTGGATGTGATCTTTGGAGGTCTCTTCTTCGTCTTCGTTAATGCCCGTCAATTGGAGATCGAGCTTATCCCAGACAATGCCGCGCGACTAGCTGATCTGGGCATGCGCATCTTGACGGCAGCCAATGAGCAAGTCCCAGTCCGTCACCCCGAGTTGCCACACATTGAGAAGATCATTGACTTGAGGTTTTATGTGGAGCTCGTCAGCGATGAGGTAGATAGTCGGAACGTGGTGATCTTGGGCGACCATGTGCTCGACCGGTCTCCATGTGGCGCTGGCACGTGTGCTGAAGTTGCGCTGCGATTTGCAGGAGGTCAACTGGGCCTGGGCGAACCATTTGTGACCGAAAGCATCATTGGGACACGTTTCACGGGTCAGGTGGTAGCCGGAACGCAGGTTGGCAGCGACTCAGAGCTTTTCCCCGCTTTAATCCCTAAGGTCACTGGGAGCGCGTATATCACGGGGTTTCACCAGTTTGTGCTGGATGGCGAGGATTCATTTCCGGAGGGATTCCGGCTTAAGGCTTGACATAGCGTTTCGAAAATCAAAATACTATCGGAGGTTTCAGGCAATGGCAGACGTACTGCAGAAAATCGCAACGAACCTGTACCACGGCGAGACTGAAGAAGTCGTCGAGTTGGTCCAACAGGCGCTGGACGCGGGAATCGCACCGGGCGAGGTTTTGAATGGCGCGCTGCTCGCCGGCATGGACGAGGTCGGCCGAGATTTTAAGGCGGGCGATCTCTTTGTGCCCGAGGTGCTTATCGCGGCACGCGCCATGCAGGCCGGCATGGGTGTGTTGCGACCGCTGCTGGCTGACAGTGATATCGCCAGTTCGGGCAAGTACGTTGTGGGAACAGTGAAAGGTGACCTGCACGACATTGGTAAGAATCTGGTCAAGATGATGCTGGAAGGGGGTGGCTTTGAGACCATCGATCTGGGGACTGACGTAGAGCCAAGCGCTTTTGTTGACGCCGTCCGCGAGCACAAGCCCGATCTGGTCGGGATGAGCGCCATGCTGACCACCACCATGACCCAGATGAAGACGACGATTGAGGCCCTGGAAGAGGCTGGGCTGCGGGACTCGGTCAAGATCATGATCGGCGGCGCGCCGGTGACGGCCGCTTTTGCCGAGCAGATCGGCGCCGATGCGTACTCCCCAGACGCAGGCAGTGCGGTGGATATGGCGCGGGAGTTGAAGGGCTAGCCACGCCTCACTGAGGGGGGACAATCCAATGAAAAGGACATAGCCTCAGCCCCCCTCCGGGGGTCTGCCAGGGGGGCAGCACGCCCGGGAACGGGCAAGGGGCATCGCCTGCGAGATTCTGGCGGAGCACCGCCCGGATCTCCTCGATTCGGCGACGACGATTCTCCAGACGACGGGATTGAACGTCCACCACCCGGAGATGCGCCAAAAGCTGGCAGAGGCGGGAGCGACCCAGACATCGCGAGGGGGGGCGTTAAACACCGGATCCAATGGCAACCGGTCTGCAACGAAGGAGGCGCGATCTAGGCTGGATCTAAATGAAACGCCTTCTCACCCGCTTCTACCTCGAATGGAAGGCGGTTTCGCTCCGGCGGCAATGGGCAAACCCAACGCTCGTCGTACACACAAGAGGGGTTGTAGGCAAAGTTGAAATCGAGAATCAGTTGCTCTCCCTGCATTCCGAGATCGGCACCTTTGATTCCGTCGAGCAGATAACGCCCTCCCCCGTAGGTCGCACCACCGTTGGTCCCGTCGGCAAATGGCAGGAACAGTCCTCCCCCATAGCCTTCCACCCAATATAGGCTCAGCCTGGCATCGGCTCGGATCCGGACCCGACCCATCTCCGTGATCCTGAAATCGCCCTCCTCGCCCAGATCGATCTCAATGGGTGATTGGGAGCTTGGCGGCTCAAGCGGTACGGTCAGCCGCCATTGGAAATCATAGGGGAAGTACTCTAGTTTTTTGAAACGCCCGCGTTGCGGTTCGCTCAGCGGGCTTCGATGGTGCGTTTTAAGCAGGACATCGCGCTCCCTCCTAAAGGCACGCCAGCCCTGTTCCGGCTCCAATTGGCGAATCTTCGAGTACATCTCGGCCACCTGTCTTCGCCAATCCGCTAGCCGGACTCGATCGTTCGGCTTTAAGGTCAGGCTAGGCCTGCTCCAGCGCGGCATGCGCGGCAGCCAATCTCGCAACCGGCACGCGAAACGGCGAACAGCTTACATAATCCAACCCGTACTGGTGGCAAAGGCGGATCGAATCGGGATCGCCTCCGTGCTCGCCGCAGATCCCGACCTCCAGATCGGAACGCGTTTCGCGACCTTCGTTCGTAGCGATCTGCATCAAGCGGCCAACTCCATCCGGATCGATGGACTGGAACGGATTGGCCGGCAAGATCTCCTTCTCCATGTACTCGACAAGAAAGCTCGCCTCCGCGTCATCTCGGCTGATGCCGTAGGTGGTCTGCGTTAGATCGTTTGTCCCGAACGAGAAGAACTCCGCGATTTCAGCCACTTCGCGAGCGGTGAGCGCCGCACGAGGGATCTCGATCATGGTTCCGAATTTGAAGTCGACGTCGACTTCCTGCTCCTTCATCACTTCTTCGGCCACTCGCTCTAGAGTCGCCTGCTGCGTCTTGAGCTCGTTGACGTGGCTAATCAGCGGGATCATGATTTCCGGATGCACGTCCACGCCTTCTTTGCTCACCTCAACTGCGGCTTCCATGATCGCACGCACCTGCATTTCGGTGACCGCGGGCATGTGGATGCCCAGCCTCACCCCACGCAGCCCCAGCATCGGATTGGCCTCCCGCATGCCCTCCACCGCGCTGAGCAGATGCTCCTGCTCCTTGAGCCGATCCGGATCCTTTCCCGAGTCTCGCAGTCGAGTGACCTCAACCAGCAGCTCATCGTGACTGGGCAGGAATTCGTGCAGCGGCGGATCGATCAAGCGGATGATCACCGGGAGGCCGTCCATGGCACGGAACAACCCTGCAAAATCCTCGCGCTGGTACGGCAGGAGCTTGTCGAGCGCCTCTGCTCGTTCCTCCTCAGTATCTGCCAGGATCATGTTCTGCACGATCGGCAGCCGCTCGGCCTGAAAGAACATGTGCTCCGTGCGGCACAGACCGATGCCTTCCGCACCGTATCCCCGCGCGCGCTTTGCATCGTCCGGGTAGTCCGCATTCGCCCAAACCCCCAGGCGACGGATATCGTCGGCCCAGGACAGAATCTTAATGAGATACGGATCGTTGAAGTCCGGCACCATGGTGTCGAGCTGTCCGAGATACACCTCCCCGCGCGTACCGTCGATGGATATCCAGTCGCCTTCCTTAATCTCTCGCCCGTCGACCGAGATGACGCGCCTATCCAGATCGATCCTCATCTTACTGACACCCACGACGGCTGGCTTGCCGAATTGGCGAGCGACGAGCGCGGCGTGGCTGGTGCGGCCCCCACGGCTGGTCAAGATTCCCTTTGCGGCCAGCATGCCGTGGACGTCGTCGGGTTTGGTCTCCGGGCGCACCATGATGACCTGTCGACCTTCCTTCTTCGCCCAGGCTTCGGCCTTGTCGGCGTCCAGGGCCACCTGGCCCACCGCCGCTCCGGGCGAGACGTTTAATCCACTGGCCAACATGCGGCCTTCCCTGGTGGCCGCCTTCATGATCTCGATATCGAACTGCGGATGCAAAAAGAAATCGACTTGATCGGGCGAGATCCGCGATACGGCCTCCTCGCGAGTGATCAAACCTTCGTCCGCCAGGTCCGCTGCGATGCGGACCGCGGCTTGCGCTGTACGCTTACTATCACGCGTCTGGAGCATCCACAGCTTGCTGTGCTCGATCGTAAATTCCACATCTTGCACCTCGCGATAGTGTTTTTCCAGGCGTTCGCTGATCGATTCCAGCTCCGCATAGGCCTCCGGCATGTCCGCCTTGAGTTCCTCGATGCGCTTCGTAATGCGGATGCCCGCCACCACGTCTTCGCCTTGCGCGTTCAACAGATAGTCGCCCTCGATCACGTCCTCGCCGGTCGAGATATCACGGGTCGTGCTCACGCCGGTTCCGGAGTCCATGCCCATGTTGCCAAACACCATGGTCTGGATGCTCACTCCGGTGCATAGATCGTGCGCGATCCCCGCCGCGTTCCGATAATCCACCGCGCGCTTTCCGTTCCACGACTTGAACACCGCCTCGATGGCCAGACGCAGCTGATCTATCGGCTCGGTTGGGAATTCCGAACCCGTTTCCTTCTCGACGATCTCTTTGAAGCGCTCGGTGATGGCTTTCCAGTCCTCCGCCGCCAGCTCGGTATCGCTCTCGACGCCCTTTTTCTCCTGGTACTCCGCTATGATCTCCTCGAACGGTTCGGCCGGCACGCCCATCACGACCGAGCCAAACATCTGCACCAGTCGCCGATAGGCGTCGTAGGCAAATCGCTCGTCGCCCGTTTGCTGCATCAACCCTTGAACCGTATCTTCATTGAGGCCGATGTTGAGTACGGTGTCCATCATTCCAGGCATGGAAAACTTGGCGCCCGAACGGCAGGAAACGAGCAGCGGATCCGTCGGATCGCCAAATTTCCTCCCGGCGTCCTTTTCGGTAGCTGCCATCGCTTCGAGCACCTGATCCCACATCTCTTCAGGGAACGATTCGTCCTGCGCGAGATACGCGTTGCAGGCCTCGGTCGTAATGACAAAACCCGGTGGAACCGGGATTTCCAATCGAGTCATGTCGGCAAGATTGGCGCCTTTGCCTCCCAGGAGGCCCCGCACGCCTTCCCAATCTCCGGCCGCCTGCTCGGCGTCCTCAACTTCCTCAAACCGGTAAACCCACTTGTCTGCCATGTTCATTTCATCCTATCGAATAGCGTGCCAGGGGTGTGTCTCAACCGCACAATGTTACAACGAAAGCTTCAGTGCTTGAACTGATGAATGTCTGGATCCGGCCAAGCTCTGACGGGGATGCCGATCTGAATATCGTTTCATCCGACTCGGCAGGCGGTAGACCGAGCCGATTCTCGCTTCGCCTGATCCAGCTAGGCATCAACCGGAAGGCCGACCTGGATCTCGTTTCCCTCGATCCGGACCGGGTAGGCGGGAATATCTACGACTGCGGGGAGCGTCAGAACCTGGCCGCTGCGAATGTCGAATTTCGCTCCGTGTCGCGGGCAGGCGATCTCGTAGTCGACAAGCTCGCCCTCTGCCACCGGGCCGTCGTCGTGCGAACAGACATCCGCGATTGCGTAGTAGTGATCTGCGATGTTGAACACCGCTATCGTCTCGCCGTCGATGTCGAGCATCAAACGCTCGCCGTTGCCAAGCTCATTAACTTCAGCAACGGTCACATACTCAAGATGCTCGGCGTCGACTTCTACGTAGTTGTACATATCGCTGTACCCCATGCTGGGGCGCCATGCTGGGGCCTAATGCTAGGGCGCCATGCTGGCGCCTAATGCTAGGGCGCCATGCTGGCGCCTAATGCTAGGGCGCCATGCTGGCGCCTAATGCTAGGGCGCCATGCTGGCGCCTAATGCTAGGGCGCCAGCAAAAACCGCCGGCGATCACCGACGGCAAAGGATTGAGCGGCGAGCACCGAAGACTAGAGCGCGGCCAACTCTTCCTCGAGCTCATCCAGCCCGTATACCCCTGCCTTGAGCACCTTGAGCGACAGCAGCGCACACTTCAGGCGCACCGGTCCCAAATCTATGCCAAGCATCTCGATCAATTCATCCTTGGTGAAGGACTTTACCTCATCCATGGACATGCCCACGACCTTCTCTGTCAACAGATCGGCCGAGGCCTGCGATATGGCGCAGCCCTCCCCCGAAAAGGCGGCCTCCGTGACTCGTCCCTCGCCGTCGACTCGGAGATCCATGCGAATGCGATCTCCACACAGCGGGTTGTCGTCTTCATAGCTGTAGTCATGAGGATCGAGGTTGCCTCGCATCTGCGGATTCTTGTATCGATCGATGATTTGTTCACGGTATAGATCGTCCACGGGTTATGCAAAGACCTCCCGAACTGCGTACAGCCCTTCGATCAGGCTATCAATATCTTCCGGCGTGTTGTAAAGATAAAAGGAGGCGCGCGTGGTAGCTGGCAATCCGAGTTTTTCGTGAAGGGGCATCGCACAGTGATGTCCCGCGCGAACTGCGACCCCTCGTCGATCCAGGATTTGGGCCACGTCGTGTGGGTGCGCATCGGCGAAAGTGAATGCCGCAACGCCACCCTTGTGTTCTGCCGCAGGACCAAGAACGCGTACCCCCGGAACTTCTTCCAGTTGCTCCAAGGCTCGCTTGATGATCTCCTGCTCGTGCTGCCGGATGGCCCGCATGCCCAGCTTGGAGAGGTAATCGACGGCGGCACCGAAGCCAACCGCCTGCGCGATCGGCGGAGTTCCGGCTTCGAACTTGCTCGGCAGCTCCGTCACGGAAAACGCGTCGAACTGCACGCGCTTGATCATCTCGCCGCCTCCCATGAACGGCGGCATCTCTTCCAGCAGCTCCCGCCGGCCGTAAAGTGCCCCGATTCCTGAGGGGCCGCACATCTTGTGGGCCGAGAAGGCCAGAAAATCGATATCAAGCTCGGCGACGTTCACGACCATGTGCGGCACCGATTGCGCGCCGTCGACCAGCACCACCGCGCCGGCTGCATGGGCCATCTCGGCCATTTCGGCTACCGGATTGATCGTCCCCAGCACATTCGACATCTGCGTGAAGCCCACCAGCTTTGGCTGCCGCTCGAGCAGATCGCCATATGAGTCGAGATCGATGCGGTGATCGTCTGTAATCGGCGCGTATTCGATCTTGAAGCCGAGTTCAGAGGCTAGCATTTGCCAGGGAACGATATTAGAGTGGTGCTCCATTTCAGTGAGCAACACCAGGTCTCCCTCGCCGAGGTTGGCGCGGCCCCAGCTATTGGAAACTAAATTAATGGCCTCGGTCGCGTTCCGCGTGAAGATGATCTGGCGCGACGACTCTGCGCCGACGAACTCCCCCACCCGCTCGCGAGCCGATTCAAAGGCCGCAGTCGCCTCTTCGGCCAGCGTGTAGATTCCGCGGTGAACGTTGGCGTACTCCGTTTCGTAGAACCGAGACATCGCACGGATCACCTGCTCCGGCTTCTGGGAACTGGCAGCTGAATCCAGGTAGACCAGTGGAACCCCCTCGTGAATCTCACGCTTCAAGATGGGGAAGTCTTTCCGAATCGCTCCGACGTCCAGTGTGTCTAGCGTTTGAGGGACTGCCAATACAGGGAAGCCTCCAGGATCTCTTGGTCGAGATCCTAATTGTAGGACCGTTACTTGCTCTTCTTGCTTTTGGTGCTCTTTGCGACGCGACGCTTCTTGGAGTTCCGAATCTTATCGCTGTCTTGTCGCGTCCACAACACGCGATCGGGCACCATCCATCCGTCCGTCAGGTATACGTCCTGATTGAACTGCACAGCCACCATCTTGTAATCCGCCTGTACGACCACTCCTTGCAACCAATCGTTTACGCGCTGCTCACCACGCATGTGATCGCACAGAATATCGACCAAATCCCCAACGTCGTATCTGCGAGGTTCTACTGTAGTGGCCGCCGCTTTCTCCGATGCCATAAAATCATTATCCCTTACGATTCGTGTCCTCCCTAATTAGACGCGATGTCCGAGCTTCCTGTCAATCATTTTTTCGAATTGATCCCGGACACTCTCTAGCGGAATGCGCTTCATCACCGAAGCGAAAAAACCCTCCACCACCAGCCGCTCGGCCTCTTCCCGCGGGATTCCGCGGGACATCAGGTAGAAGATTGGCTCCTCTTCCAATTGGCTGACGGTGGCGCCATGTGTGCAGCGTACGTCATCCGCCAAAATTTCGAGACCGGGGATGGAATCCGCGCGCGCGCGCTTGCTGAGAATCAGATTGCGATTGGCCTGAAATCCGTCGGTACGCTGGGCGCCAGGTGCGACATAGATCATGCCCTGCCACACCGACCGGCTTCGATCGACCAACGCGCCTTTGAACAGCAGGTCACTGGTCGTGTTAGGGGCCAGATGGTTCTGCTGCGTATCGTGATCCAGGTGCTGAATGCCATCGGCAAAGTAAAACCCGGTCCAACGACCCTGCGCCCCCTGCCCGTCCAGCGTCAATTCTGAGAAATTCTTCGTGAGATGACTCCCGACCGCGCCAAAGATCCAGTCCATACGGCCATCCCGACCCACCCTGGCTCGTTCATGGGTGAAATTCCACACTCGATCGCCCCAGTTTTGGATCTCCACAAAAGTTAGCTGAGCCCCTCGGCCGACGGCAACTTCCACGATTCCGGAGTGTAACGACGCTTCATCTCCTCCGGGAGAAGCCATTTCATGCACCACTGTGGCAGAAGCGTCGTCCTCGACCACAATTAGGACCCGGCTGAGGACCGCCAGATCGCTGCCTGGCGCCCAGAGTGTGGAATGCAGCGGGACTTCGAGATGCACACCGGTGGGAATGTACACCAGCACACCGTCAGTGGCCAATGCAGCAGCAAGAGCGGAAAACTTGCCCTCATCGTCAGGAACCACCGAGCCAAGGTGCTTCCGCAGAAGCTCCTCATGCTCGCGGACTGCCGTGGCCCAATCAGCCAATACGACACGCTGGTCGCCGATTTGGTTCAAATTGTCTAGTATGGAATCGTGGCCAGGGTGCAGCAAGAGCGACGGCCCGCGCCTCCGGTACTCCTGATCCACTCGCCCATTGTCGCTGGGTCGCGCCACAAAGCGATCGGCCGGGATGTTCCGCAGATCGGTTCGTCTCCAGGGTTCGTCTTTGACGGTTGGCAGGGGAAGCGATTCCCAGACCTCCCAGGCGGACTCACGGCGCTCTCTCAGCCAGCCGGGCTCGTTGAGCCCCTCGGAGGCCTTCGCCACTTCTTCGAATGAAAATTGAAACTCGGGAGCGGTCGACCGCCGAACGATTCTCTTCCGCTTTAGCTTGGGATCAGTGCTCATATGCCAGTTCCATACGAAAAGCCGGCTCCCGCCGGCTCCTGGGGGTTCTGCGGGCCCCGGAGTCCGAAGACGTTATCCGATGGACCCTTCCATCTGCAGCTGGATCAATCGGTTCATCTCCACCGCATATTCCATGGGCAGCTCGCGCACCAAGGGCTCAATGAAGCCTGAGACCACCATGGTGATCGCTTCCTCCTCAGATAAGCCGCGGCTCTTCAAATAGAAGAGCTGCTCCTCGCCTATCTTGCTGACCGAAGCCTCATGTCCGACACTGACATCGTTTTCATCAATTTCGATGTACGGATAGGTATCGGAGCGAGACTCATCATCCAACAGAAGCGCATCGCACACGACGTTGGATCGCGATCCCGCGGCGTTCTCGTAGATCTTGAGCAAGCCTCGGTAGGATGCGCGCCCACCATCCTTGCTGATCGACTTCGACGTAATGCGGCTGGTCGTCTTTGGCGCCACATGGATGACTTTGCCACCCGTATCCTGATGCTGCCCCTTCCCTGCGAATGCCATGGATAAGATCCCGCCGTGGGCTCCCTCACCCACCAAGTAGCAGGAGGGGTACTTCATGGTCAGCTGGCTGCCCAGATTTGCGTCCACCCATTCATGTTGAGCATTCTCGTGAACCATCGCGCGCTGGGTGACCAGGTTGTAAACGTTCACCGACCAGTTCTGGATGGTCGTATAGCGCGAGCGGGCGCCCTTCTTGACCACGATCTCAATGACTCCACTGTGAAATGAATCAGTGGTGTAAATCGGAGCGGTGCACCCTTCCACATAGTGAACCTCGGCGCCCTCTTCGAGAATGATCAGCGTGCGTTCGAACTGGCCGAGATTGGCCGTGTTCATGCGGAAGTAAGCCTGCAGTGGAAGCTCCACCTTTACTCCGGAGGGTACATAAACGAACGATCCACCGGACCACACCGCGCTGTTGAGTGCCGCGAACTTGTTGTCCGTGTGGGGGATGACGGTGCCAAAGTACTCGCGGAAGATGTCTTCGTGGTTCTTGAGCCCGTCCTCGATGCTGACGAAGATGACGCCCAGCGCATCCAGGTGCTCCTGGATGCTGTGGTACACCATTTCCGATTCGTATTGCGCACCGACGCCTGCCAGGAACTTCTGCTCCGCCTCCGGGATGCCAAGCTTATCGAAGGTTGCCTTGATCGTGTCGTCCACGTCTTCCCAGGATTTGCTCTCGGACTCGGAGGGCTTGACGTAATAGTAGATGTTGTCCAGATCCAGGCGGCTGAGGTCCGGACCCCAGTCCGGGATGGGTCGCTCGAAGAAGTGATCCAGCGCATTTAGCCGAAACTCCAGCATCCATTCCGGCTCTTCCTTCATGGCCGAGATCTGACGCACGACCTCCTGATTGAGTCCTTTGCGCGTCTTGAACACGGTGACGTCCGGATCGCTGAATCCGTATTTATATTTGCCCATTCCGTCCAGCTGTTTGAGATCTGCGGGTGTGGCCATGCCTAAAGTTCCAGGATTCCTTCGTACCCGACCTCTTCTAGATGCTCGGCCAGCTCCGGACCGCCGGATTGGAGTATCCGGCCGGCCAAGAGAATGTGCACGAAATCGGCCTTGATGTAGTTCAGGATGCGCTGGTAGTGGGTGATGATGAGTATGCCGAGCTCTTCGCCAACGAGTGCGTTGATTCCCTTCGCTACGATGCGCACTGCGTCGATGTCCAATCCGGAATCGGTCTCGTCCAGGATGGCAATATCGGGCTCCAAGGTAGCGAGCTGTAGAATTTCAGCGCGCTTCTTCTCGCCCCCAGAAAATCCGTCGTTCAGAAATCGTCCGGCGAACTCGTGGGGAATCTTCAACAGATCCATCTTGCCCCTGAGCAGGTCCCGAAACTCGGGAATCGAGATATTCTTGCCGGTTCCATTCTCGGCTGCGCGGTGGGCGTTGATTGCCATGCGCAGGAAATTGGCAACCGAGACCCCGGGTATTGCCACCGGATACTGGAAAGCCAGAAAAAGGCCCATGCGAGATCGCTCGTCGGGAGCTAGATCCACGATGTTCTCGCCCTTGAAGAGCACCTCGCCCTGGGTTACCTCATACGCAGGATGGCCCATCAAGACATTCGCCAGGGTCGATTTTCCGGCCCCATTAGGTCCCATTAAGGCGTGAGTCTCCCCCTGCGTTACCGTAAGATCGACGCCCTTTAGGATCTCCTTCCCCTCAACCGAGGCGTGGAGGTCCTTGATTTCTAGCGTAACGGAAATTGGACTGCCCCTTTATGCACGAATAAGGCCGGATTATAGCACGCCGTACAATATTCGTCAATATTCTTTGAAATATTACCACGTCTAAGGGGCGCCCCCTTTGCCGAAAGCCATTCGGCGCGCAAAATCTGGTTCGATTGGTCCTAATAAATATAGCAAATATGAGAAATATTGACCTGGAAAGGGGCCGCATGCTATACTTTCTTTGTTATGGCATCCCCCACGCGAGAGGTCATTCTGCGGAGGCTCAAGGCGCAAGGAAAGTGCACCGTGAACGATCTGGCGGAAGCGGCAGAAGTATCACCCGTTTCCGTGCGTCACCATATATCTGCGCTGCAGGCGAAGGATCTTGTGGTGGCGGAAGAGGTCAAGCACGGCGTTGGCCGGCCCTATCACGTTTTTTCTTTGACCGAAAAGGCCTTCGAGCTCTATCCGGGGCGATATTTCAAGCTGACCAACCGACTGCTCGATGAGATCAAGGATCACGTGTCGGAGGAGCTCATAACCGAGCTATTCACCGGCGTGGCGAATGCGATGGCAATTCAGTATGCGGTGCAGCTCAAGGGTCTGTCGCTTGAGGAGCGCCTGCCGCGTTTGATGGAGATGCTTGGGGAGGAAGGCTTTGACGCTGAGTATGAGTGGCGCGGGGACGAAGTGATTATCCACGAGCTCGGATGCCCCTACGTTCAAATCGGGCGAATGCACCCTGAGGTCTGCGCAGTGGACACTCACTTTATCGCTACCGCGCTTGATCTACCCACGGAGCGCGTGAATTGCCTGCTGGACGGCGATACCCATTGCACCTTCACGCTGAAGGTGCTGGAATCGAAGGAGGAATTCCCCGCATGAGCGAGGATGCAGTACAGAGCGCGATCTGGGAAGCGGATTCCACGAACCCCGAGCAGTCCGAACAGGTACGGCAAGCACTGCGACAGGTGATGGATCCGGAGATCGGATTAAGTGTAATTGAGCTGGGCCTGATCCGTGACCTGAAGATCGAGGATTCCACACAACAGGTGAAGATGATCTTGACCACTCCGTTTTGCCCGTATGGACCCGCCCTCCTGGAGACATCGCGCGCCAAGGCCGAAGAAGCCACCGGAAAGGTAACTACCATCGAGATGTCGATGGATCCGTGGGATCCGAGCATGATGGAAGAGGGCGTCGGCGCTGACTGGGGGCTATTCTAGCCAATCGACGCAAACAGATAGAATACGCAAGAGGCCGAGAGCGACAGGCTCTCGGCCTTTTTATTGTTTGCCTCTTATGCACCGTGCCGCGATTTAGGCCGGCGGCGCTCCCCTTCATTAGGTTTTGATGCGATGGTTAGGCGACAAGCGCCTTTGATTCGCGCCGCCGGCGCTCCATGAGACCGACGAGACCTAGTAAGCCCAGCAAGATGCGGATTGCGAATCCCAGCGCGCTAGCAGCAAAGATGATGATGGAGGCCAGGATCAGCACCAGCACCCATGGGGAGAGCACCCGACCTCCCTTGATCGTCACCAGCCGCGCGCGCAGATCGCTCACAAAGGAGGGGTTCGGCTCGACAGGAACGAGCGAATCCTCAAGCAGTTCCTCGATCCTCTTACGATCTAACCTCTGACGGTTCCAACCGATGCGCATCTGTCCCTAATCCGGGCTTCCTGTTGCCCCGTCATCCATCATTTTGATCTGGTCCCGAAGCGAGTTCAGCGTCCGATGGTAAAGGCTTTTAATGGCACCCTCCGTACGACCCATGATCTGGCCGATTTCGGCATTCGAAAGCCGCTCGACGAATTTCAGGATCAGCAATTGCTGGCGATCGGGCGGCAGCTTGCGCACCGCCCGCAGCAGCATCCAGTTCTGCTCCTGCGCCATGGCCAGCGCTTCCGGGTGCGTGATCGCGCCGGTGTCGGCCACATGGTCTTCCAGCGGCACGACCGGGCGTCGGCTCCGATCACGATGCCAGTTCGCCACCAGATTGTGCGCGATCCGGTACAGCCAGGCGGAGAACGGCACGCCCTGGTCCTGGAAGTTCCCCACGTGCCCAAGCGCTCGCTGGAAGACCCGCGCCGTTAAATCCTCGGCGTCCTGATAGTCGCCGGTGCGATAGTAGATGTAGTTGTAAATGCGCGTAACATGTCGATTGTAGAGCTCGCCGAACGCCTCCGGCTCGGAAGCGGCCCGTCGAACGAGCTCCATCTCATCGCTTTCATAGGGCGTCACTTTTCTTCCCGCCCCGGCCCGTCCGCTTCCTTAAAACAAACCCCAACCATCACAGCTGGTTGCCCTCAAATCATAGCCTTCTGGTCCTCCCGCATCCCGCGGGGCGCGCAGTATAGCACAGCGGTTATACTGCATGCGCCTGCCGTAGGACAGACCCCGCGCATGCAGACCCTCGTTTCGCTGGACATCGAAAC
Organism: Anaerolineae bacterium; assembly: GCA_036986135.1. Lineage (GTDB taxonomy): Bacteria > Chloroflexota > Anaerolineae > Anaerolineales > E44-bin32 > JADFRG01. Next base: position 59,282 of record BTQZ01000005.1, read on the forward strand.
AACCGGCTTAGATCCAGTGACGGATGCCATCATCGAGATCGGCGCCGTCAGGTTCCGCGATTCGCGGCAGGAAGATGAATGGACGCGGCTTGTGAATCCGGGGCGACCCCTCTCTCGCTTTATCACGCAGCTTACCGGGATCACCGACGAGATGCTATCCGGAGCGCCCAGAATCAATGAGGTTCTCGAATCGCTCGAGGCTTTTGTGGGCGAGGATCCGATTGTAGGTCACCGGGTGGAGTTCGACCTCAGTTTCCTCCGTCGTCGGGGCCTCTTCGGATCCAATCTACCGCTCGATACCTACGATCTGGCTGCCGTAGTTCTGCCCGACGCCGGACGCTACAGCCTGGGGGCGCTGGCCAGCCTTCTGAAGGTCCCTTCTATGAGCGCCCATCGGGCGCTGGACGACGCCAAGACCACGATGCATGTGTTCAAGCGGCTGTATGAGCACGTGATGGAGCTCCCGTACCCGCTTTTGAAGGCCCTCAGCGAGATGGCGCAGCCTATAGACTGGGGCGCCGGCTGGGTATTTGAGGCGGCAATGGACGAGCGAATCGAATCGGGCGAAAAAGTTCCGGAAAACGGCCGGCTCGACTTTGCTTCATTCGTCTCACATCCGAGCTCTGAGCGCGCTCTTATGCCGCTCGACGAACCTGCGGGCATCGATATCGAGGAATTGGCGAGCCTGATCGAGCCCGGGGGCGCGCTCTCGCAGGCAATTGAGGGTTATGAGAACCGAACTCAGCAGGTCCAGATGCTCAAGGCAGTAGGCGAGGCTCTGGCCGAGAGTCGCCACCTGTTGGTCGAAGCCGGCACGGGGACTGGAAAGTCGATGGCCTATCTCATTCCCAGCCTTGAGTGGGCGGTGACGACCGGTCTTCGCGTATTGATCTCCACTAATACCATCAACCTCCAGGATCAACTGGTCCACAAGGACATTCCAGATTTGCAGGCCGCGCTGGGGAAGGACTACAAAGCGGCGGTGCTAAAGGGCCGGCGGAATTATCTCTGTCCGCGCCGGCTATCTGCCATGGCCCGCATAGGTCCACACAATGCGGAAGAGGCACGTATCTTTGCCAAGGTGTTGGTCTGGCTGGCAAAAGGAGGCACGGGTGATGTCAGCGAGATCAATATCCGCGGACCGGTGGAGGCGGCAATCTGGTCGCGGCTGTCCTCAGACTACGAGGACTGCAGCATGGAGGCCTGTCTGCAGCACACTGGCGGGACCTGCCCCTATTATCGATCTCGCCGGGAGGCGGAGTGCGCGCATGTGGTAATCGTCAATCATGCGCTGCTGCTGGCGGATATCGCAACCGGAAATCGCGTGATACCGGACTATCAATACCTTGTCATCGATGAGGGACATCATCTGGAAGCCGCTACTACTCGCGGTCTTCGATTTGATGTCACGGAGGCCGATCTCAATCGGGTGCTGCGGGAATTGTCGGGGACCACAACCCAACGCGTGCTTCAGTTGGCGAAGGAGACCCTGCCGGCGGAGCAATTTGCACAGTTTCAGCCCATCGCCACCACCGTAACTGAGTCGGCGCGTGAGGCTCAGCAATTGACGGCAAGATTCTTTAAGCGTCTCCTGGAGTTCATGGACCGCCGGCGGGACGGTCGTCCAGTCGGTCGCTACGGCCAGCAGGAACGGATATTGCCTTCCACCCGCACCCTCCCCTTCTGGAGCGAAGTTGAGATCGGATGGGATGAACTTCGCAATCCGCTGTCCAAAGTCTTGGATTCGCTTCAGGGCATCATCGCTGCGTCCGAAGAAATCGGTGAGCGCGCGATCGAAGCGCCGGCGGAAGGCCTGCTGCTAGTTTCGGATGCCGGCCTCTCGGAGGATCTGGCAGTAAGCCTGCGCGCGCTGGCTGGTGATCTTGGCGAGATCATCGCCAGCCTGGACGAACTGATATTTCAAGCCGATCCTCAGCGCATTTACTGGCTCGAACTGCGGGGTGAACCGGGCCACCTATCCATGCACGCCGCTCCGCTTGAGGTCGGTCCTCTGGTTGAGAAATACATCTGGCACGAGAAAGAGTCTGTGGTGGTCACTTCGGCCACGCTGACGACGGCCGGGGAGTTCGACTACATTCGGCGTCGGCTCGGCGCGACGGATGCCGACGAACTGGCTTTAGGTTCGCCCTTCGACTTCGAGAGCTCTACGCTGCTGTACCTCATCAATGACATTCCGGAACCGCAGGAGCGCCGAGCGTACCAGGCGGCTTTCGAGCGCGGTCTTGTTTCGCTCTGTCGAGCCACCGGCGGGCGCGCGCTGGTGCTGTTCACCTCCAACCAGCAGCTTATGACGACCGCCAGGGCAATTTCAGCCCCCCTCGCCAGTGAGGGCATCGTCGTGCTGGAGCAGAGTGCCGGAGCCTCCCGCCACGCCCTGCTCGAGAACTTTCGCTCTACCGAGCAAGCCGTGCTGCTGGGCTCGAGATCGTTTTGGGAAGGGGTAGATATTCCGGGCGATGCGTTGTCGGTGCTGGCGATCGCCCGGCTTCCGTTCGATGTGCCGAGCGATCCGATCATCGCCGCCCGGGCCGAGACCTATGAGAACTCCTTCGGCGAGTACTCGCTTCCGGAAGCAATCTTGCGCTTTCGCCAAGGGTTCGGCCGGCTGATCCGCACTCGCTCCGATCGGGGCATCGTGGTGAGCTTCGATAGCCGATTGCTTACCAAGAGCTATGGCAGGGCATTTATCCACTCCCTCCCGAATGTGACTCAACACATCGGACCCATGAACGACCTGCCCGGCCAGGCGGCGCGTTGGCTGGGGATCTAGGAATTCATAGCATCGACCCCTCTCCGACTCCCGCACTCTCCCGCATCTCCCCCAGCGCGCACTTATGTTGAGTGTAGACCCCGCCGGATCTTCTCGCCCGATTGCACCGCGCTATAATCCAAACCGCCATGATTGACGTAAACGAACTTCGCAGCGGGGTCACCTTTGAGCTGGACGGACAGATCTACAAGGTGATCGAGTACTCGCATCACAAACCGGGTCGCGGCAAGGCCACCATTCGCCTCAAAGTGCGCGATCTACGCAGCGGCGCGCTGTTGGAAAAGACCTTTAACTCCGGCGATCGCGTCCAGGATATCCGCCTCGACTACCGGATGGCCCAATTTCTTTACCGCGAGGGCGATCTATTCACATTCATGGACAATGAGACCTATGAGCAGCCTACGCTCAACGCCTCAATCCTCGGAGATGCGGTTAAGTACCTGACCGATGGACTGGAGGTGAAACTAACTTTCAATGACAATGAACCACTCGAGATCGAGCTGCCAAGCGCGGTGGACCTCGAAGTTACGGAGGCCGAAACTAGCGTAAAGGGCGACACCGCCACGGGCGCCACCAAGAGCGTCACCACCGAGACCGGCATAAAGGTGCAGGTCCCCCTATTCATCGAGGCCGGCAACACCATTCGCGTCGACACTCGCAATGGCGAGTATGTCACGCGCGTATAGCCCTCCCCTTTAACCTCAAGCTCACCCACTAGCGGCATTCGCTTGCTATAATCTGGCCGGCTTGGATCGGGAAGATACTGGAGCGGAATCGCCGGCGAATTCGGCCCGCGCCCACGCCGATCTTTAGTCGGCCAAGAAGCGCCAAGCGACACGCCCTAGACAAGGCATTCCGCAAGCCCGCTATACGGCCGCGAAAAATCGAGAGTTTTGGCTATGCGCACACCAGCCGGGACGGAATGTCCCTACTATTTTGAGGACTACCACCGTGGTCGAGAGCGGCAGGAGTGCCGACTGATTGCGGAGTCGCCTAACGGCGGCACCTGGGCACCCGATTTGTGCGGCAAGTGTCGCGTGCCGCGCATTGCCATGGCGAACGCCTGCCAGAATCTTGTGCTGGAAGCCAAGGTCAAATCGGGAATCCTCGGTATGGGACGCGGCGTGGAAGTTTCCTCCTCCTGTGTGTTTACCGCCGAGCCAGTCGAGGTGCCCGAGATTGGATGCGGTCACTGTCACGAGTTTCTCGATTTTTCGGTCGCTAGCGATTTCTCACCCGACTGAATTCACCCCGCCCCTTCCCTCCTCAGCTCGCCTATCGAAATCCTCGCCGCACTCGATCCATGAAGTGGTTAAGGAATACACAATCAATTCTTTAGACCTCCATAAGGATTGTCTAGCAAGATGTCTCCGTGTCCGATCAACCCTGTAAGCAATTGGAGGAGACAAGATAGTGAAAACAAGAAAGCTACTGTTCGGAGTGCTGCTCTCATCGGCCTTCGTGATGGCCGCTTGCAGCCAGCAAGCCCGTGGGTGCGGATGCTCCCGGACCCGCAGGCCCCGGAGCGGCCTATGAATTCACGGTCGCGGCCTACCCCGGCCAATATCTGACCCTCGCAACGATGTTCGTGCAATCCAATGACTGGTTCTTTGCCCCAGGTGCGGAGGGCATCGAATTATTCGGAGCCGACAGCAGCCCCGTAAGCGGCGATATCACCGATCGGTTTTTCCTGTGGAACGCCGGGACGGAACTCGATCAAACTCCCGGGGAAGGAGCCGACCAGGCTCCCCGGCAGGCAGGACCTAACCTTGGGGAAGATGAGAATGGTTTCGTATCACTGGTGGAGGGCTTTACAAACTACCAGATCCTGGTGACGATTACCCCTCAGTCCTAGGCAGCTACACGCTCAATATGAATCCCGGTTTCTTCAAGAAGCCGGGATTTGCTTATTGAAGCAACAGGCGATCGGTGTGCGCCTGCCCTTGTATGCGCATGTCTGGTCTGCGCGCCCTGGTCCAAACAGACTCCCACCGCCCCACATTCGCTGCAAAATGGGCTCGGGCCAGCCATGCCCGCCAACCCGCGCCGCCAGGCGTGAGGGTCAAAGGCCCGCGCGAGCCCTTTTCATCGGGCAGTCTATGATTGGATCTGGCCCGGCGACTATCCTTTCTGGGATGTGAAGCGCTGATAGGCTGCATCTGAGTTCGGGCCGGAAGCAGGAGCCCCGGCGCGAACGCGAGCAATAGCCGCATACAATATCTACAAACCTAACCTTTGAGCTCCGCCCAATCCGTAATTCGGAGCCCGACCCGGGCGCGACCGATCCCCGTCAACTCAAATGCTCTGTAAATTGGATATCAGGGCGGAGAGGAAGATGTCCATTGGTAGCTGAAACGGATTCCGACAAATTGAGGATCCTGCAATGTCTGGTTTTCTACCCGCGCGGAGGCAGCGCTCAGGTCGTCCGCTACCTCTCGCAGGCGCTTATTGACTCGGGCCACGAGGTACAGGTGGCGACCGGAACCTTGAGCGACGGGGATCCGCAGCATGCGGCAACCACGTTTTACGGCGATATCCCGCTCACGCTTGTGGACTATACAGAAGCCTGGCGGGGGTTCGAGAACGGCAAGAACCCCATTTCGCCGGAGTGGCAGGTGCCTTTTCATCCCAGCTACGAAGACAAACCCGGCGTTCCCGACCGGGCGTTCTACAAAGTCAACGCCGACGAGTATGCCGCGCTGCGTCGTTCCTGGGAGGTACTGTTTCAGGATCTGAGCCAGCGCTTCCAGCCGGACCTGATCCATCTGCATCACCTCAATCACATGCACTTGGCGGCGGCTGAAGTCTTTCAAGCTGTGCCCAGAGCGAGCCAGCTTCACGGGACCGAGATCAAGATGTTGGAGAACCTCGCGCTCCTGGAAGATGAGGCGCGTGAGGAGGCTCCGTTCCAAGACCTCTGGCGCGGGATCATGGCCCAGGCAGCCGACTCGGTGAAGCACTTCTTTGCGATCAGCCCTGACGTCCGCCAGCGGGGAATGGCCGAGTTCGGAATTGATGATCGGGATATTACGTTCATATCCAACGGTGTGGATACTTCCCTCTTCAGGCCGCTAGGCTGGGATGAAGACCGGAAACTGGCTTTCTTGCGCCAAATACTGGTAGAAGATCCGCAGGGTTGGGATGAGGGTGGCGCGCCCGGGAGCGTGCGTTACGCGGAGGCGGATCTGGAGAGATTCAAGATCGCCTCGGGTGGACTCAAACCGCTGCTTATGTATGTCGGTCGCTTTCTGGACTTCAAGCGCGTTCCGCTCTTAGTCGAAGCGGTTGCGGAAGTAAACGGCCGGTTTGAAGAGGGTCCCGATTGGCCGCCCTTCAACCTGCTCATTTGGGGAGGGATGCCGGGCGAGTGGGAAGGCCGGCATCCCCACACCGTCGCACGCGAACTAGGCCTGACGAACGTCTTCTTCACCGGCTGGCTGCCGCATGGCCTCCTGTCGAAAGGGCTCAGCCTCGCCGACGTGTTCGTCGCCCCCTCCTACTATGAACCTTTCGGTCAGGTATTCCTGGAGGCGATGGCGGCCAGGGTACCGGTGATCGCTACGCGGAGCGGAGGGCCGTTAAGCTTTGTGGTCGACACGGGTCCGGGCGCCAATGGCTGGTTCGCCGAGGTTGACGATCTTCAATCCCTAGCGCAGACCATCTACCAGGCTCTTACCGATGAGGCAGAGAGCAGTCGGCGCGGAGGTAATGCCCTGGCGCTCGTTCGGAAGGAATACAGTTGGGCGGGAATCGCCAAGCGTTATGTCGCCGCCTATCGCCAACTGATCGGCTGATCGGGCGGTTGCGAAGACCAGCGCGCCTCGCAGAATCAAGCAGGACCTGAACCACGAGGGAGACTGCGAGCCGCTGGCAGCGGAACCTGCCGGCTACTGGCGAGGCAAGCGTAAGCAGCGGCTTGGCGAGCGTCTTGAGTTGTATTCCCGCTCACACCCTACCCAGAGCTTTCTCACTAGAGTTACTCGAATGAGCTCCCCGTTGATGATTCCTCCCTCCGCCAGCACCGTGAAGCAGGATTCGGATTCTGTTTTCTATGAGCTCACGCGTAGCATTTGCCCGGTCTGCCGCCGGGTCATCGATGCTCAAGTGCTGTTGCGGGATGACAAGGTCTACATGCGCAAACGCTGTCCGGAGCACGGGCCCTTCGAGGGGCTCATTTATGGGGATGCTGAGGCATACGTGGCCTCTGCCCGTTTCAACAAACCCGGCGCAATCCCGCTGAAGTTTTCGACTGAAATCGATCGTGGCTGCCCGCACGACTGCGGACTCTGTCCCGACCATCAGCAGCATGCCTGCTTGGGGATCATCGAAGTAAACAGCGCATGCAACATGGATTGCCCGCTTTGTTTCGCGGAGGCCGGCGCGGGTTTCAATCTCACGCTGGCGGAGGTAGAACGAATCCTGGATCACTTCGTAGAAACCGAGGGCCGACCGGAGGCGATTCAATTCTCGGGCGGTGAGCCGTCGATTCATCCCGAGATCATCCCAATGCTGGAGGCGGCCACCCGTAGGGACATCGGACACGTGATGCTAAATACAAACGGCAAGCGCATCGCCGCCGACGATGGATTCCTCGAGCAGCTTGCCGGGATCGATCCGCGCCCGGCGATTTATTTTCAGTTCGACGGCTTCGAGCCGGAAACCTACCGCATCCTGAGGGGCGAGGCCGACATCCTGGACGAGAAGCTGCGCGCGCTGGATCGGCTGGCGGAGATCGGCTGCACGGTCGTTCTAGTGCCGGCAGTGGAGCGCAACGTCAATGAGCACGAGCTGGGCGACATCGTCCGATTCGGGTTGCAGCACCCGGCGGTTCGCGGGATCACCTTTCAACCCGCGTTTCACTCCGGACGTCATGGGGATCATGATCCAATGACCCGGATGACGAATCCCGACATCATCAAGCTGATTGCAGCCCAGACGGAGGGGTTATTTGTGGAGAAGGACTTCTTCCCGGTCCCCTGCTGCTTCCCCACCTGCAACTCGGTGACCTACGCCTTTGTCGAGGACGAAACGGTCCTGCCGCTGCCGCGCTTCATCGATATCGAAGATTATCTGGACTACGTGTCGAATCGAATCTTGCCAGATGTCGGTGAGTTCAGCGCCGAGGCGATCCAGACCGCGCTCGAAGGGCTTTGGTCTTCCTCGGCCGTCCCAGGAACGGAGAAGTCGGGCCGCGACTTTGCACTTGGTTGCTCCATCTGCGGTCTGCTGGAGGATTCGGAGATGGCGGAGATCTCGGAACACATGTTCATGATCGCGCTGCAAGACTTCCTCGATCCCTGGACCTTCAACCAAAAGAATGTCATGAAGTGCTGCAAGGAGATATTGCTGCCGGACGGCAAGCAGATCCCCTTCTGCGCCTACAACAATGTCGGGTACCGGGAGCAGGCGCGTGACCAGCTCGCGCAGCGCCAGCGCGCGCGGCGGCATCAAGGCATTGCGTTCGACCCCGAGCCGCTGACCTTCTCCTTTCATCCGAATGGCGAACAAAAGTAATGGTTCCCGTTCCGACCGGTGCCGAGCTTAAGTGAGGCATCCCGCCCCGGAGGCTGCTGAGGTCAAGACCTGCTGCGCTGCTCTCTACGAAACCGATTATGCGCGCCTGCTCTTGGGTGATTCGTTTCACCCGGGCGGTCTCGTGCTCACCGAGCGGCTGGGAACCATGCTGGAGCTGAGTCCGGGGCAGCGAGTGCTCGATGTCGCCTCCGGCACCGGCGCCAGCGCAGTTTTCGTGGCAGAGCATTTCGGATGCGAGGTCGTCGGCCTGGACTACAGTGCAGAACTCGTGGGACAGGCGCGACTGCGTGCACGAGAAGCCGGCGTCGAACATCTGGCGCGTTTCGAGCATGGAGATTCCGAGCGCTTGCCGTTTCCCGACGGCGCCTTCGATGCGCTGATCTGCGAATGCTCCTTCTGCACCTTTCCAGACAAGCGCTCCGCAGCCGGCGAATTCGCGCGCGTGCTCAGGCCCGGAGGGCAAGTGGGGTTGAGCGACATCACGCTGAACGGCCCGCTGCCGGAGGAGCTCACCGGGCTCCTGGCTCAGATCATATGCATCGCGGACGCTCTCCCGCTGGATCGTTATGAGGCCCTGCTCGAGCAGGCCGGCTTTCGCATTGATCGAGCAGAGCCGCATCCGGAGGTGCTCGCCTCGACTGTCAGCAATGTGCGAGCCAAGCTGCTCGGGGCCGAATTGATCCTGAAGGTACGGAAGATCGAGCTGCCCGGCGTTGACCTTGGGCAGGCCAAGCGGGTTGCAGCAAGCGCCGCCGAGACCATCGAAGGTGGCACGCTCAGCTACGGGCTGCTCGTGGGAACGCGGCCCGTAGGCTGAGCGCCGGGAGGCGGCCGAGTCGATCGAAGGTGGCACGCTCGGCTATGGATTGCTAGTGGGAACGCGGCCCTATAGCTGAGCGCAGGCATCCCGCGCGGGGAAGGCGCCTCGGCCGGGGCCGCAGCTGCAGAAATCCGGGGAAACCGCCAAAGCCAGCCCTATCGCTCCGCCGAGCCACGCGCGTGCGTTCAACCATCCACTAGAAGCGCGCTGTTGACCTGATTCGGAGAACGAAGTGAGGGTGAAACGGAAAAGGCGGTCGCAGTGGCAAAAGAAGACGCCACTGACCTCAAGCCATGAGGCCTTGCACTCGTCACCCAGCTTGCGGATAGCAACGTGAACTTCGAATGTGCTGAAGTCCTTCTCCACCCTAACTAGACTAGTCGCGAGGCGGCAAGTTCCGGTGGTTTGGCTCGTGACCGGAGAGTGGAAGCCAAAGCCCATAAGAACACGGCGGCGCCGACCAGCGCCTGCAAAGGGGGAATGCTCTCCTGGAGTGTGCGGATTAGATCTTCGGAAGATTGAATGTTGCTGGCGATGGCGTACACGGCGGTTGCCAACGCGGGCATTGGCAGCAGGCCCAGGAGAGGTAGGAAGCGCACCGAGCCTCCCAATTCCGTGAGCAATGTCCCTTCTGCTTCACGGCTGCGATTCAGCCGCAAGGCCAGATAAATGATGGCCAGCATTACTGCCAGCTTAACGATTGCCAGAGGAAGCACCGGCAGAACCAGCGTAACAAAGAGTGCGACGAGCACAAGCGTAAGGATCCACTTTTCTGCCTTGCTCAGATTGAACTGGGTCTGCCAGATGCCGCGCCCCAGCAGCCAATGGCTCGTCCCCAGCATCAGGGTGAAGAAAAACACATAAGTTGCGAACTCCGGCACGGTCCATAGTGTGCCCCCGGGCGCAACTTCTCCAGCCTCCACCAGCTGCTCCCACTCCGCCGCGTTCTCTGGCAACCAGAAGGTGATGGACCAGATTCCCCAGAACAGGCCGAACAGGGCCGAGCCGGCGAGGATCCGCCGCCATTGGGCGTGTACCAGCCATTTTCGCAGGAGATACCAGCCAAAGACCACGCTCAACAGTCCGTGCCAACCGATGAAATAGGCGGGCATCACGGGATCGAGCAACCCGGCTTCGTAAATCACCGGCGTCAGCACTCCCTCAATCAGGAAAGCGAACAATGCCGCCACGAGAATGAGCGCCGGCATGCTGCGAACGCGGAATCGTTCAACCGCCCACAGGATGGCATAGACAGGGAAGGCGTAGAACAGGATGAGTTCTCCCAGCACAAATCCCTGTGAATACCAATACGCTTTTTCGGAGAAGAAGACCATGATGGTTGTTGAGAGAATCACAAAAACCAGGCGTGATCCGATTTGCCTGGCTTTCTCCCAGCCTGTCGATTTGGAGGTGTCTGGCAATTGGCTGCTCCGCGTTGAGATTCCTGACGGTCCAATCGCGGCTGCCGTCTGTCTAGCAATACCGGGAAATGGCGCACAATGTTGCAGGCCTACAGCAAGGAGCCCAAAAGCCCCCAAGCGGCGGGGCTTTTAGGCTTTCCCTGCAATGCTGTGTTAGACGCGGGCCCGAATCCGGCCGCTGCGTCGCTTGGCGGCGGTCCACCGGAGGCTCTCGGCCTGGCGAGCCGCAGTAATTATCCCAGGGCCTGGCGTTCTACTCGCTCGGACGCCTCCCCAGCACCACATCGATTTCCATTGCTTTGCCGTCCCGCAGGATGCCAAGCGTGACCTGCTGGCCGGGCTCGGTCTCTTGCGAGATGTAGGCCGATAGGTCCTCGAAGTCCAGCACGGGCTGATCGTCGATGCTGACGATGACGTCACCGCCGATTAGCAGCGACCGGCCATCCAGCTCAGTTTCAGTGTCGCTGCCGCGCAGGTGTGCCCGCTGAGCGGGACTGTCCTCAGCAACGCTTATGAGCAGCAGGCCGCGCTGGGCAGGATCCAAGTCCATGGCTTCACGATGCAGGGAAGTAAGATCGGTTCCCGCTATGCCGAGCCAGGGGTGCGCGTACTCGCCCTGCTTGATCAGCACAGGTACGATCCGCGCTACAGAGTCGGAGGGTATCGCAAAGCCGACGCCGGCGAATTGACCGACCTGTGACTCGATGGCGGTGTTCACTCCCACGACTTGGCCGGAGAGATTCAGCAGTGGTCCCCCGGAGTTGCCGGGGTTTATCGCTGCATCGGTCTGGATCACGCCCGGGATATTGAAGACCGCTCCGTTCTCGGCCTGTGCCTGAGAGGGCAGGGTCCGCCCGAGAGCGCTGACGATCCCGGCGGTCATGCTTCCCTGCAGACCGAAGGGATTTCCGATGGCAACCACTGGCTCGCCCACCCTCAGCTCATCTGAGCTGGCCAGGACCAGCGGAAGTCCAGATTCCGGCGGCTGGCTCACCTGGATTACCGCCAGATCAGAGGCCGGGTCCGTACCCACCAGATCGGCCTGGGCCGAGGTTCCATCGCTGAAGGTAACCATCACTTCTTCGGCGCCGGCCACCACATGCTGGTTGGTGACGATATGGCCCTGATCATCAAAGATGAATCCCGAGCCTTGCCCGTATAGGAAGCCTTCTTGCGGAAAATTCGGAAACTGAAAGGGGAATGGAAAGGGTGAATCGGGCATCTTTGGGGCGGTGACGCTGGCCTGCTGCCGCACCTGGATATTGACGATCGACGGATTGACCTGCTCGTAGAGATCGGCAAGCCCTCCATCGAGCTCGGCCGACACGACCCTTTCATCGATTCTGGGTTGCGACTCGACCTGGCGTTCCTGCTCATCGGTCGTGACACGCGCAGCCAATTCAGATACAAACTCCTCCCCCTCCTCAACCAGCGCGGGAAGCAGGACGATCGGGGAAGGAAGGGCGGCGCAGGCCGAAATCGCAACGGACGCGACCAGGATTGTCGGGACCATGATCTTCTTACTCATTGGCATCTCTAACCCTCCGTATTAACTCAACGAGCCAGCGCTCTCACCCTCGATCCCTCTGGGCTCGCGCCGGCTCGTCCGCTCATCGGGCGAGATCCGTTTCCAGAGGAATCGAATTGCGGCCGATTGAGAATCTGAAATTCGACTTTCAGCATACCGAGATTGCGTCTGAAGAATGTTAGAGCGCAGATTAGACGTGGATTAAGGTTCGCCGGCGCATTAATCGACTCTTAAAGTTTCTCCTACATTTTTCATATGTTCGCGTACCAATAATGAGCATCGATTTGGGCCGCTGGAGAGAGTGCCTCAAATCGTCTCCAGACCCCAATCCAATACAAGAGAGCCGCGTCTCTTTGGAACGCGCTCCTAAATAGACGAAGCCATCACCAGGCTGAAATGAATTTGAGGAGGTGTGAGATGTCTCGAATTTTTGTTCCGGCCGTGCTCCTTGCCGCAATGCTCTCCCTGTCTGCGGGTGGGACCGATACGGCATGGGCAGAAGAACCCACGGGGCTCAGCATCGTCACGGAGTTCCCGGCCCAGGCGGTGGGTATTGGCGACAGCGTTTCTCTAAAGCTGGTGCTGCGCAGCCAAGCCGAAGCCCAGGTCGCTAATCTTGAGGTCCTGGATCTTCCTGAAGGTTGGTCGGCGAACTTTCGTGACGGAAGCCGAGTGGTGCTCTCCGCGTATGTCGAGCCCGGCAAGGAAACCGATCTCAAGCTCAGAATTGAGACTGCGGACGATACCGGGCCGGGCGAATACACGCTGCGGGTCCGAGCCCAGGGCGATGGAACGATTGCGGTTCTGCCGATCACATTGATGGTAGAGAACCGATTGCCGCCGAGCCTGGCGTTTGACGTGGAGCTGCCGGTCTTGCGCGGCAAACCGGACTCGACTCTCCGCTATAGCGTAACGCTGAAGAATGAAGGCGGTGAAGATCTGCTGGTGGACCTGCAGGCCGAAGCGCCCCCCTTCTATCAAGTGATTTTCAAGAATAGTGGGCAGGAAGTCACAAGCTTGCCCCTCGAAGTGGATCAGTCGGAGCGCATGACGGTGGAGGTAGACCCACTTTTTGCAGGCATCCCGGCCGGCAACTTCCCCATCACCCTCTTTGCCCGAGGGGGGGAGGCAGAAGCCATCCTGGAATTGGAGGCCGAGGTTGTGGGCCAATCGACGCTTTCGATCACTACCCCCGATGGTCGACTATCCGGTCGCTTGCAGGCCGAAGAGGAGACACCGATCAAGCTGCTCGTCAAGAATACTGGTTCGGCCGCTGCACACGGGATCAAGCTGAATGCCAGCGAGCCGCGAGGGTGGACGGTTACCTTCGAACCCGAGCTCATCAAGACCATCGACTCCTCGAAACAGGTCGAGGTCACGGCAAGTGTGACCCCTGCTGAAAAGGCGCTCGCAGGTGACTACATGCTGACCTTCCGCGCTCAACCGGAGTCGGGAGCATCGACGTCGGTTGAATATCGGGCGACCGTCAGGACCTCGACCCTGTGGGGCCTGGTTGGGATCGGCCTGATCGCGGCCGCGGTAGGGGTTGTGGGAATCGCAGTGACGCGATTTGGCCGACGCTAGGAGGGCTGACATGACTGAGCACGTCATACGGACCTGGAGGCTGACCAAGCGCTATGGAGAGTTCCTGGCGGTTAACGACCTCGACCTGAAAGTGCGGAGAGGCGAGGTATATGGCCTGCTCGGGCCCAACGGTTCCGGCAAGACCACCACCATCCTGATGTTGCTCGGTCTTACCGAACCGACCACCGGCTCCGTTCAGGTGCTGGGCTACGATCCGATGCGTCAGCCGCTGCAGGTGAAATCAAGGGTGGGCTACTTGCCGGATGAGGTCGGTTTCTACGATCGCTTGACCGGACGTGAGAACCTGATCTACACCTCCAAGCTGCTGGGCTTAGGGCGCTCGGAGTTCACAAAACGGATCGATCGCGCGCTCGAGCAGATGGGCCTCGCAGAAGCAGCCGACAACCGGGTCGGCACCTACTCGCGTGGAATGCGACAACGCCTGGGCGTCGCCGAACTGCTCATAAAGCGGCCGCAAGTGGTGATCATGGACGAGCCTACGCTTGGCCTCGATCCGGAGGCGGCGCATGGCTTCCTGGGCACAATCAAGGAGCTAAGAGAGCAGGGGATCACGGTGCTCCTGTCCTCACATCTCCTGCACCAAGTGCAGGAGGTCTGCGATCGAGTGGGGCTCTTTCGCCATGGAAGAATGCTGCTGGAAGGCACGGTCCGCGAATTGGCGGAACAGGTCCTGGGAGGCGGATATCGGATCGAATTGCAGGTAGATGGACCCGATGGTGATCTTCAAAGGCAGCTCCAGAGACTGCCGGGAGTGACGGCACTGGAGATGGACGGAGCCGATCGGCTGGTACTCAAGACCACTGATGATCTCCGGCCGCAAGTGGCCCAGGCCGTGGTTCGATCCGGAGGCCGGCTGTTTTCGCTTGATCTCGATCGTCCCTCCCTGGATGAGGTTTACGCAAAGTACTTTGAGGAGGTGGCACATGCCCAGGCTGCGTGAGCGAGAAACGAAACGCGAGGGATCTCCCTGGAAAGGCATCTCGGCGGTCGTGACGAAGGAATTGGCGGATCACCTGTCCAGCGTGCGGATGCTGATCCTGGAGCTGTTGATCTTGGCGACTGCAGGAGTGACGGCCTACATGGCCCTGAGCAATGTCTCCAGAACCTCCGGACAGGAGGATTTCCTCTTCCTGAAGCTGTTCACGACTTCCCAAGATCCGCTTCCGGCGTTCGTAGGTTTTCTCGGATTCTTGGTTCCACTCATCGCCATCGCGTTGGCCTTCGATGCCGTGAACGGCGAGTTCAGCCAGCGAACGCTTTCGCGGGTTTTGGCGCAGCCGATCTACCGCGACGCCCTGCTACTGGGCAAGTTCCTCTCCGGATTGCTGACGCTGTCCATGGTTCTGTCAGCAATATGGCTGGTCCTGATGGGGCTCGGAATCATCGGATACGGCATCCCGCCCAGCGCCGAGGAAGTAGCGCGTAGCCTCGTCTTCCTGGTGGTCACGATCTTCTACGGCGGCATCTGGCTGGGCGTGGGACTGATCTTTTCAACAGTCCTACGCCAACCCGCCACCGCCGCCCTGGCCTCGATCGCCACCTGGCTGTTCTTCACCATCTTTTGGGACATCATCGCCAGTGTCTTTGGCAGGGCGATCGGGCCGAGACCGGCAATTACGGTTGATCAGCTTGTTGCCCAGGGCGCGCGGATCCAGGCCCTGAGTCGCATCTCACCGAATACGCTTTTCATTGAGGCGATGGTTGGCCTGCTCAATCCGGCCACCCGGTCATTCGGGCTGGTGTTGCCTTCGCAGCTCCAGGGGGCGATTGCCGGAGCTCCGCTGCCCTTTGGTGAGAGCCTGATGCTGATCTGGCCGCATCTGACGGGAATGATCGCGGTAACCATCTTGCTCTTTGCCGTCAGCTACGTTCTGTTCCAGCGCCAGGAGATCCGTGCCTGAACCTTGCGTGTTGCAGGCGACGCCTCTGGGTCGTCGCCATAAAACCTGGTGGAGCGGCGCTTGACGAGCACCGTTCCACCTTCCCTGCTTCCCGGCGCAGCCGGCGCCCCTCCCCCGCGAGCAAAGCCGGCTGCGCCGTTTCCATAGAGTTCTGCGCGGGCTCGCCGCTGCGCAGCTCGAGATCGCACACTAAAAAAGGCGCCTGAGGGTATTCCTCAGGCGCTGCAGGTTGTGCGGGTACGGTAGGCTAGCGAGCCTTGACCGCAATCCGCTTCGGTTTGACTTCCTCTACCTTGGGTAGCGTGAGGGTCAAGACCCCATCTTTGAACTTCGCCTCGGCTTTATCCGCATTCACACTGACGGGCAGAGTGACGGATCGGGAGAAGCTCTTTAGGCGCCGCTCACGGAGGAGGTAGGTTTTTCCTTCTCCACCCTCCTCCTTCTCCTCGGTGACCTCACCACGTATGGTTAGAACGTCACCAGAAACCGAGACGTCAACGTCCTCTGGCTTTATGCCCGGGATGTTGGCTGTAATGACGAACTCGTCCTCCGTCTGCAGCACATCCAGAGGAAGTCGCTCCGCTCCTGAACCGTTGAACCATGGGTCGGTATAAAGGGCCCGCTCCATGAATCGGTCGAGCATCTCATGCAGCTGACGGCTCTCCCGAAACGGTTCCCACCGAATTAAGTTAGCCATCGCATACCTCCTTATACAAAGATTCGGTTCAGTCGGATCTTAGGAAACTCACGTCTGAATCGCATCAATAAAATGTCAGAAAATCGTTAGCGATTCTTAGCTGCCGTTCCTGGGTGAAATCTGAAGGCTTGCCTGCCTCGGAAGGGGCCTAATGCTCAACGTTCTCGCGTTCGCGTGGACGGTCACGGACAATGAGGGAGGCACAGTGCAGAACGGCTCGGCCGTGGAAAGCTTGCGCTGCATCGCCGTCCTCCCCCTCCCCTATTCCGGCACCTCTCCCCCATTTGGATTTAAGCCCAAACGGAGAAGGTCCCTAGCCCACCGAGTTTGCCCCTCTCCCGTGTCTGTACTATAGAGGGATTGATGAAGCAGCACAGCTTGCACATGATAGACGCATATCGCAGGCGAAGGAGTCCGAGTGAGTAGGTGGAGCAGCCGCATACGATTCAAGATTCATGGCCTGCTTTTGCTCGGGCTCGCTGCGACCGCCGCTGCATGTGCCCGGCCTGAACCACCCACTCCAGCGGTCATTTCTCCGCAGCAGGCCACACAACCAACCCCCATAACTGAAGAACAGGAACGCACCGCCGAGCCTTGCATCCCCTCCGGGGACCACAGCAGCATCCAGAGCGCGCTCACTGGTCCCGGATCGAAAGCCGTGTTGTGCCCCAACGCACTGTTTGAGCTGACCGATACGGTGTCCTTCACCGACGATAACCAAGAGATCTATACCCAGGGCCGCCCTACGGACGATTCTAGGGCGCTGCTGAGGATCGTCCACAAGGATGTGTCAACCGCTGTTTCGGCAGGGAACCGGTCAGACGTAAAGCTGAGCCACGTCATCATCGACGGAAACCGACCCGAACTCGGCGTAGGAGCCGAACCCGCACCCGGTGTTGCACCTGGGGGCCTCATCGAATGGGGAGGTAACGGCACAGGCACGCAGGTGGAATGGGTCAAGGCCTACGAACCGCGGGGGTGGTCTGTCCTGGTCGTCGCCCACGGCGATGATCTGGTGTGTTCGGGCTCGATCGTAAGGAACAATGAGCTCGGGCCTGGTGGGCGGGCAGATTACGCCATGGCAGACGGCATTTCCCTAGGCTGCCGCAACAGTATCGTGGAGAACAACACGATCGTCGATGTCACGGATGGCGGGATCGTCATCTTCCAGGCGCCCGGCTCGCTCGTCGCCAACAACACCATCCGGGCCGAGAACAGAATTATGTTCTACGGTATTGCCATGGGGGATTACGGTCCCTACGATGGCGATTTCACCGGCACACGCGTGATTGGCAACGTCATCGATGCGGCGGGCGCGCTCATCCGGCGCGGTATCGCCATGGGCCCTTATGTGGGCTGCATGCCCGAGGAGGAAATGACCCTGAGCAGCCGCGGCGCGGTCGTCACCGGCAATGTCCTGAAGGGACAGAACATGGGCTATGGGTTTGTGGTCAGCGGCGTTGAGGATTGGATCACGATGGACAACACGGACTTATCCAAACACCTCGTCCCTGAAAGGGAAGTGAACTGTTTCGGCCAGATTGTCGATCCTCCCAGCGGTTTCCAGCTCAATCCCATGGCCTCCAATGGCACCTTTCAGGATGAGTTCGAAGAGGCGGTGTTGGGCTTCACCTTGGACTGGTGGCCATCCCAGACGGTGGCTTCAGAAGCATGTATGAGCGACCTTATCGGGGCAGACGCGCTGGAGAAGATCAGGGCTGGTGAGAGAGGAGGAATCCTGCCTGCCCTGGAGGCTTCCGAGAATGGAGAATTCATTGAACGATGCCTCAGCACGCGCCAGCTGCCCTACTTCGGGGAATCTGCCGGCGAGGTTGCCCTGCTAACCCAGCCATGTGAGCCTCTCTGCGTGGAGATGGAGCTTATTAACCACTCTGGCCTCACGGTGGAGTTGAGCCAGGCGGAGTTCTTCATAGAGTGGTTTCCCGTCCAGTGCCACGGCCTACCAGCATCCGTCGCCCCTGGAGCGTCCATCCGCTGCACCATCGAGGATTACGTGACGGAGGGTTACCAGCTGGTCTGGTGGACGGGGTTCCCCGCTGCCGGCAATTTAATGGTTTTTGAGTATCCCTTTGAGGAGCAGTAAGCCCACTCCATGAAGCGAGCCATCGCTTTAGGGTTGCTTACAATACTGGCGAGCATTTGCCGGGCGTCTGAGGCGCTGAAGCCTGCTATTGCTGAGCCATCCGAGGTCAATCTACAGATCCCCGGCACACCTCTCCCAGACGACGTCGCAGTGCCCACAGATGTGCCCCCAACCCGTCCGATCCAAAAACCCGATACATCGCCCACTCCCGTCCAGGTTGCTGCGGGGCTTTCGGAGATTGTTTATCAGACCGGAACTCATGAGCTGAAAGGCTACCTTTGCGTCCCAGAGGGCGAGGCGCCCTTCCCCCCCGTCATCTACAACCACGGCGGACTGGGCGACCTGATCGGCGGCGGTGCTGCTGTTGGTCTCCGAGAACGACGTCGTTCAGCAAGATCACCTCACTGCGATGCGCGAACTCAATCAAGCGCTGCTCGCAGCCGGAAAGGAGGTCGAGTTCCTCATCCTCCCCCCGTACCAAAACGATGGCCACATGATGTTCTTTGAAGTAGGGGAATACTGGACCCAAGTGCGGAGGTTCTTGAGCGAGCAGCTGGCAGAATAGCCCTATCCGCTCCCTGGGGCCGAGAAGTCCACATCGGAACTCGAAGCCATTAGCGGCATCGCTGACTTGGTTGCGGGCCTTTGTGAGTCGATCATCTGCTGGCTGCAGAGCTCGGCTTCACGGTTCAGGCGGATCCGCTCCTAGAGGATCGGCTGTGAATCGGAGGGTGTGGATCGAGGTCCTAACGAACCGATTCGATCACTGCGGCCACGCGGTCGAGGCCCTCCAAGAGATAGTCTTCTGGAAGACCGAAGCTGATGCGTATGTGTCCGTCCAGCCCGAAATGATCGCCCGGCACGACATAGGTGCTGTACTCATGAATTAGGCGCTCGCACAATTCTGCTGAGTTGGCCTCCCCGGGATAGCGCACAAAAACGATTGCCGCGGCTTGCGGAGGAACCCATGAGAAGAGCCCATCATGTTGCTGGGCCCAGCGCTCGAAGCTGCTGTAGCCACGCTGAATAAATTCGCGCGTCCGGACCAGGAGACGGGGGCGCACGTCTGGAGAAAGCGCATGGGCTGCCAGGATATTCCCAAGCATCGTGTTGCCGATCGTGATGTAGTCTTGGCGGGCCCAGATCTGTTTGGCCGCATCCGGCGGCGCCACCACCCAGCCAAGCCGCAGGCCCGGCAGACCGTAGGCCTTTGACATGCTGCCAACCGCCAGCACCTTGTCATAGCGATCCCAAAACGACGGCGTAGCCTCTTCAGTCACTCGCTCCGCCCCTGCATACACTTCATCCGCCAGGAGCCATGCTCCTGCTCGGTCGGCCGCAGAAACTACGGCCTCCATTTCCTCCGGCGTCATGATATGGCCCGAGGGGTTATTCGGATTGCAGACTGCAATGAGCTTCGTCTTTTCCGTGACGGTGCGGTCGAGTTCGTCGACATCTACGGCCCAGTCGAGCTCCTCAATGAGCGTGAAGGTCTTGAGATCTAGCCCGAAGTTCTGGGCGATGCCCCAGATTTGCATGTAGTTGGGAAGCATCACGACGATCTCGTCGCTCGGCTCCATGAGGGTCAAAAGTGTGGTGAAGTTCGCCTGCGCCGCTCCGGTCGTGACGATGATATTGTCCGGTGTCGCACCAGGGTAGAGGGCGGCAATATTCTCTCGCAGCTCGAGGATACCGTTCGACTGAGGATAGTTGAGCCCCGTCGAAAGCAGGTCCTCGATCAGCTTCGGATCCCCGACCAGCTCTTCGGTCGTGACGGGGATCACGCCGCTTTCCGACAGGTTGTAATCCACCTGGTTCTCCCACATCGACATCATTCGCTCTAGTGCAAATGGCACAAAATCGCGGCTCATCTGAATGTTCTCCTAACTGGTTTCCATTTCGGTTAGCATCGCCTTGGCGGCATCCAGTTGAGCTTTGACCGCGCCGGGCGCCGTGCCTCCCATGCTGCTCCGCCGCCCAAGCGCCGCCTGCAGGTCGAAGATCTCGACCACATCGGGCTCAAAGCGGCCGTCCAAAGATTGCAGTTCCTGCAAGGTAAGCTGATCCAGCGCCAGCTGCTTCTCGTCCGCCAGCCGCACGGCTCTGCCGGCAACTGAGTGTGCCTCTCGGAATGGCACGCCTTTGCCAACCAGGTAATCGGCCAGATCGGTCGACAGCATATCGGGCGTGATGGCGGCCTCCATGCGTTCGGGATTCGGCTCCAGCGTCCCGATCAGGCCGGTCAGCACGGGCAAGACTTCGAGCAGCGTGTCGTGAGCGTCGAAAACCGGCGGCTTGTCTTCCTGCAGGTCTTTGTCGTAGGCGGAGGGTAGGCCCTTGAGGGTCATCAGCAATCCGGTCAAATGGCCGACCAGGCGTCCGGCTTTGGCGCGGGTCAGCTCCAATGCATCGGGATTCCGCTTCTGGGGCATCAAGCTGGAACCAGTAGTGTAGGCCTCGTCAAGCTCGATGAATCCATATTCGGGTCCGCTGAACAGGATCAGCCCTTCCGCTAGACGGCTGAGGTTAACCTCAAGCATCGCAGCCGCGAAAAGAAACTCCACCGTGAACTCCCGGTCGGAAACGGCGTCGATGCTGTTGGAGCTGACCGATTCGAAGCCCAAATCGCCGGCGATCGCCTGGCGGTCGATCGGGTAAGCCGTGCCGGCGAGGGCTGCGGAGCCCAGAGGCAGCACGGATGCGGACATGCGAGCCCGCGTGAACCGGTCTCTGCTGCGAAGCAGCGGCCAGAACGAGGAGAGCACCCAATGGCCCCAGGTGACTGGCTGCGCCGGCCGCATATGGGTATATCCGGGCATCGGAAGATCGACGCCGACCTCCGCGCTTTGAATTACGGCCTCGGCCAGATCAAGGATCGCCTCATCGATCCGGTCGCAGGCGCGCATCACCCACAGACGGAAATCGGTGGCCACCTGATCGTTGCGGCTGCGCCCGGTATGCAGCTTGCCCGCCACCGGCCCGATGCGCTCGGTGAGCAGACGCTCGACGGCGGTGTGGATGTCCTCATCGGTCGGGAGCGGTTCGAATGCGGGGTCGGCGAGTGTTTCACGGACACCCTCAAGCCCGGCGGAAATGGCTTCGAGGTCGGACTCGGTTATCACTTCGGCGCGGCCGAGCGCGCGGGCCCATGCCAGGCTGGCGTCGATGTCCTCGGAATAGAGGCGGCGGTCGAACGCGAAGCTTGAATTGAGTTGGGCGAAAACCGGATCCGAATCCTTACCCATCCTACTTCCCCACAGCCTCATGCGCCTCCCCCTCTGCTATGTGCGGTAATCGGTATTGATCGTAACGTACTCGTGAGTCAGATCGCAGGTCCACACGGTGGCCGACGCCTCTCCCTGCCCCAGGTCCAGCCGCAGCGTGATCTCCGGTTGGGCCAGGATCGACGCGGCCGCGGCCTCTTCCCAATCGGCGGCTTCGCCGGCCCGAACCAGCTGCAGCTCGTCTTCGCCATCGCTGCCGATCCAGAGCCCGAGCCGGCTTGGATCGAGCCCGATGCCGGCACGACCGGCCGCGGCCAGCACCCGGCCCCAGTTTGGATCACCGCCGGCCAGCGCGGTCTTCACCAGCGGCGAGGTGGCGATGGTCCTTGCGATCCACACCGCGGCCTTTTCTTCGGGCGCGCCCACCACCGACAAGGTTACGAACTTCGTGGCGCCTTCGCCATCGCGGACGATCGCCTGCGCCAGGGTCAGGCAGACCCGATCGAGCGCCTCCGTGAAGGGCGCCAGGTCGGCCTGCTCCTCCAGCTCCACGCCGCTGGCGCCGTTTGCGAGCAACAGGACGCTGTCGTTGGTGCTGGTGTCGCCGTCCACCGAAATCCGATTGAACGAGCGCTCCACCGCGCTTCGCAGCAGACGCTGGAGGACCGGCGCCGCGACCTGCGCGTCAGTGGTCAGCACCGCCAGCATGGTGGCCATGTCGGGATGGATCATTCCCGAGCCCTTCGCCATGCCCCCGATCGTGACCGTTCCTCCCGGCAGCTCCACGCTTACCGCGACCTGCTTGGGGCGCGTATCGGTGGTCATGATCGCCTCGGCCGCGGCCGAGCCGTTTTCCGCCGCGAGTCCCGCGACGGACTGGCGAATCCCGCGCCCCACCTTTGCCACATCAAGCTGCACGCCGATCACGCCGGTGGAAAGCACGAGCACCTGGTCGGCGACGCAGCTCAGGCTCTCCGCGGTGAGGCGCTGCATTTCCTGGGCGGCTTCCAGGCCGGCCAGCCCGGTGCATGCGTTGGCATTGCCGGAATTCGCAACCACGCCTCGCAAGCGATCCGAATTCCGCTTCAGCGTCACTCGATCGAGGGTCACGGGCGCGGCCGGCAGACTGTTGCGGGTGAATACGCCCGCGCCGCTGCAATCTCGCTCAGAAACGACCAGTGCCAGATCCGGGGCGCCGGACGGCTTGAGGCCACAGGCGCTGGCGGCCGCTTCGAAACCTTGCGGGGAAGTTACTCCACCATCGGCGAGAATCTTCATTTCCTGAGTCCTCTCAATCCCTTTGAACCGCGAGCCCTGGAGTCGTGGACGGGAGCTCTTCCGTCAGCGCGCGCACCTTTATCTGGAGTCCGAAGAGGTCGATGAACCCCTTCGCGTCGGATTGATCGTAGACATCGTCGGCGCCGAAGGTGGCCAAATCCTCCCGATAAAGGCTGTATGGGCTGTAGCGCCCGACGGCAGCCGCGCGGCCCTTATGCAGCTTGACGCGAACCCATCCCGTCATCGTTGCCTGTGTCTCTGCGATAAAGGTCCCCAGCGCGTGCCTCAACGGAGTGAACCACTTGCCGTAGTAGATCAACTCCGCGTATCGGAGCGCGATCAGCTCCTTGAAGTGCAGCGTGTCTCGGTCGAGGCAGATCGATTCGAGATCCTGGTGGGCGACCGAAAGAATGGTGCCGCCCGGTGTTTCGTAAACGCCGCGCGACTTCACACCGACCAGACGATTTTCGACCATGTCCACCCGGCCGATCCCGTGACGGGCACCCAACGTGTTGAGCCGTTCGACCAAGGCGGATGGCCCGATGCCCTCTCCGTTCACCGAAGTCGGCACCCCCTGTTCGAAACCAATCTCGACGAGCTCGGGCTGATCCGGCGCATGTTCGGGCGAGGCGGTCCATTGGAACACAGATTCCTCCGCCTCCTGCGCCGGATCTTCGAGCGGACCTCCCTCATGGGAGAAATGCCACAG
Source organism: Anaerolineae bacterium (assembly GCA_036986135.1). Lineage (GTDB taxonomy): Bacteria > Chloroflexota > Anaerolineae > Anaerolineales > E44-bin32 > JADFRG01. The sequence goes on from BTQZ01000005.1 coordinate 82,895, forward strand.
GTTTCGGTCGCGACTGTAAATGGAACGCGTGGTGGCCGCGACGGGAATGTTGTTCAGTTCCGCATACTCCAGCGCATCTTCCCGGGACCGAATGTCCCATTCCCGCCAGGGTGCGATCACCTTGAGTTTCGGGGCCAGCGCCTTATAAGTCAACTCGAACCGAACCTGATCGTTGCCCTTCCCTGTACAGCCGTGGGAAACCGCATCGGCGCCCTCTTGAACCGCGGTGGCCGCCTGCCACTTGGCAATCAGCGGCCGCGCGATGGCAGTCCCTAGCAGGTACTTGCGCTCGTAGACGGCGCCGGATTGCAGCATGGGAAAGAGGAAGTCTCGTGCAAACTCTTCCCGCAGATCTACCTGAACCAGTTTGCTGGCGCCGCTTGCCACGGCCTTCTCCTCCAGCCCGGTCAGTTCCTCGCCCTGCCCGATATCCGCGGTGAAACAGATCACTTGGCAACCGTAGTTCTCGCGCAGCCAGGGAACGATGACAGAAGTGTCGAGCCCTCCCGAGTATGCCAGTACGACTTTATGGATGTCTGATCCTGCCATGGAAACCTCCTTGATTAACGAAATAAGGGCCTCAAGCCCCATTCAGATACATGACGACTGCTACCTCGTCGCAACGATCCTGAATCGGGCACATTCGGCAATCGCGCCACACTTTTTCAGGAAAACGCGCTGCGGGGCTGAGCTCGAAACCGAGCTTCTGGAAGAAGCCTGTGGCGCGCGTCAGGGCGAATAGCGTAGCGATGCCCCGGCCGCGCGCCTCGTCAATGAGCGCACGTCCGATCGCCATACCCAGGCCGTTGCGCTTGGCCCCATCGGCCACTGCCAGAGAACGGACCTCGGTCAACGTCGACGTGTAGTGGACCAGCGAGCCGCAGGCCTGAACCGCATCGTCCCGAACGGCAACCACCCAATCATCCAGGCTCGACGCTATTTCGCCGCGAGTACGGGGCAGCAGCTCGCCGAGCTTTGCGTAGCTCGCAACCAGAGCAGCAATCTCCGTAACGTCGTGCGGACCCGCCCCGCGGACCTCAGTCTCCATCGGCCCGCTCCAGCGCGTTCCAACTATCAGCAAGGATCTCGAGCCCTGCCTCGATCTCCTCGGGAGTAATGGTCAGCGGCGGGCAAATTCGCAAGACATCTTCGCCGGCGCCGATCACGATCAGTCCACCCCGCCGGGCGGCTTCGATCAGGGGTTTGACCGGGCCACGCCCCTGAACGCCGAGCAGCAGGCCGCGTCCCCGCAGCTCGATGATCCGATCCTCGCCGAGCGCGAGCAGGCCCGCACGCAGTTTCTCGCCGCTAGTTTCCACCCGCTGCAAGAAGTCCGGTCGACCGACTTCATCGAATACGACGCATGCCACGCTGCAAATAAGCGGGCCGGCTGCGAAGGTGCTTCCATGATCCCCAGGTTCGATAGCCGAGGCAATCGGCTCGGTGACCAAAGTGGCCCCAATGGGCAATCCCCCTGCCAGCGGCTTGGCCAAGGTCATGATGTCGGGGGTCACTCCTGACCACTCGTGCGCCCAGAGGCGACCGGTGCGGCCCAGACCACACTGCACCTCATCGAAAACCAGCAGAACATGGTGCTTGTCACACAGCCTGCGCAGCCCGGCCAGAAATTCCGCCTCGGCGACGTGCACTCCGCTCTCACCCTGGATCGGCTCGACGAATACCGCACACACTCGATCGCTGATCGCCCGCTCGGCCGCGGCCAGATCGATAAATGGGAGGAACGTAACGCCTGGTACGAGCGGTGCAAATGGAAGCCGGTAGGCTGCTTTGTGGGTAAGCGACAGGGCGCCCATCGTGCGGCCGTGGAACGCGCCCTCGAAGGCGAGGATCTCGGTCTTTTCCTCTCCATAGTTGAGCCGAGCCCACTTGCGCGAAAACTTTAGCGCGGCCTCATTCGCCTCGGCGCCGGTGTTAGAAAAGAAGACCCGGTCGGCAAAGGAGCTCTCCACCAACCGTCGGGCCAGTTCGACCTGTGGCTCGCTGTGGAACAGATTGCTGATGTGCGTTAGCGCCCGGCTTTGCTCATGCAGCGCCTCGAGCCAGGCAGGATGCGCGTGTCCGAGAGCGGTAACGGCGATGCCGGCCGCGAAGTCGAGGTACCGCTTGCCCTCGGAGTCGAAGAGGTAGCTCCCCTCTCCGCGAGTGAAGACCACCGGCGGACGGTTGTAGGTATGCACCAGATAACGGGCTTCGGCCTGGACGATCTGTCGCGTATCCATGGGCTAGGATTCCTTCGCGGCTTGCAGCATTTCTCGGTAGCGAGACTCGACCTGGATGATTTGCTTTGCGTCCATCGGCTAGGACCCTCCCGCGGTCAGCAGCGTGCCTCCGCCGGTGGCGAGGCCGGGCAGGTCGACGATTCTCACCTGCGGCACTCCGCCGCGCAGCGCATCGGAGCCGGCGCGCACCTTGGGGACCATCCCCGCGCGGATCTCTTTCTTGGCGATCAAACTCTCTGTCTGGCCGATTGCGAGCTGCGATACGAGCCGCCCCGAGCGGTGCACGCCGGAGACGTCCGAGACGAAGGCCAGTTCGCTGGCGCCCATCGCCTCGGCGATGGCGCCCGCTGCGCTGTCGGCATTGACGTTGTAGATCTGGCCGTCCAGGCCGAGCGAGAGCGGCGATATTACGGGAAGGAGACCCGCCTCGAGCAGCGTACGCAATAGTTCGGTCTCGACCCTGACCACCTCGCCGACGAATCCCAAATCCACGGTCGGGTGATCCAGCTTGCGCACGCGAATCAGGCCGGCGTCGAATCCGCTCAGGCCGATCGCCCTTATTCCATTCCTCATCAAGGCCGCCACGAGCTGTGCCCTCAAATCGCCGCAGAGCACCATCAGCACCGCTCGCAAGGCCTCCGGGCCGGTGCGGCGCAGCCCCTGCACCCTCACCGGCGCCGATCCCAGGAGTAGTTGAACCTCGTCCACGGCCTGCCCCCCACCATGGACCAGGATCACCGGGCCGGGCAGATCGGCGACCACGCCGGCCAGCTGCTCTCGAAATCCCGGTTCGTCCAGTCTGTTTCCCCCGACCTTGATCACACGCATCGCTATCTCCCACCCGGCCCTAGAGCAGCCCGGCGGTCTCCTCCAATCCGAAGACGACGCTCATGTTCTGAAGCGCCTGTCCGGCGGCGCCTTTCTGTAGGTCGAGTCGATTCCCGCCGACGACCTCGCTCACTCGCATCGCTGTCTCCCGCCCGGCTCTAGAGCAGGCCGGCGGTTTCCTCCAATCCGAAGACGACGTTCATGTTTTGCAGCGCCTGTCCGGCTGCCCCTTTTTGCAGATTGTCGATGGCGGCAGTGACGACCAGGGTCCCTTCGACTTCCGTCATGCCGATCACGCATCGATTGCTGTAGTTGACCTGACGCAGGGTCGCCACCTCTCCTACGGGAAGGATGGTGATAAACGGTTCATCCGCGTACGTCTCGAGATAGAGCTCATGAAGCTGCGACTCGACCCAGCCCGAACGCAGCGGGACGTACAGAGTGGAGAGCAGGCCACGAGGGATAGGCACGAGGTGGGGGCTGAAAATCAGCTTTGGGTGCGAGTCGCCCCAAAGGGCGATCATCGCCTCCATCTCTGGCAGGTGTCTATGCGTCCGGCCGATGCTGTACGGCCGCAGGTCACCTGCCACCTCTACGAAGTGCGTAGCGAGCTTTGGCGTCCGGCCCGCTCCTGAGACGCCGGATTTGGCGTCCACGATCACCTGTCCGCTCACCGCCGATCCGAGCAGCAGCGGATACAGCGCAAGCAGGACCGTGGTCGGATAGCAACCGGGATTGGCCACCAGGCGGGCGCCGGACAACTGCTCCCGTGCGATTTCCGTCAGGCCATAGACCGCCTCATCGAGCAGCTCGGGGGCGGCGTGCGGCTGCCCGTACCATTGCTGGTAGGTGTCCGCATCTGCGAGGCGGAAGTCGGCGCTCAGGTCGATCACGCGCGTGCCGGCCTGCAAGGCCGCAGCGGCCACTTCAGCCGACTGCCCATGCGCTAGGCAGAGGAAAACCAGATCCACGTCTTTTAGGGGAGCGTGTTCCGGAGCGATCAGATCGACCTCCGGGGCTCCGGGGAAGACCTGCGCCAGACTCCGATCCGGATTGGACCGCGAGGTCGCGAATGCAAGCCGGACCTGCTCGTGGCGGCCGATCAGCCGGATCAACTCCGCCCCAGTGTAGCCGGTCGCACCCAAGACTCCGACTTCGATCATTGCCACTCCTTAAAAAGAAACCGCCAGACCTCAATGCCGGTCTGGCGGGGATATGCGTGCGTATGTTAGTTGCTACTCAGGCAGCCCCATAGTCCAGACCAGCATTCCGGTATGGTCGACGAGCACGCGGCTGAGAAGCAGCAAACGGTTTCACGATTGCGAAAGCATATACGATGCTGCGGAGGTTGTCAACACAAACGATCTGCTGGGTCATCCGATCATCGTTTGAGCTTTTTCAGGAAGGCGAAGGGGCACGACCCGCCGGAGCATCAACTCGCCGTCTAGCCTCGCGAAAGACATCGTGAAACATGGGGCGGGTGAGCCTGCCGGTGAAGGTGTTCTGCTGACTGGGGTGATAGCTCGCTAATAAGTGGAGACCATCCGCGAGGGTGCACGCCGCGCGGTGGGCGAACTTTGGTTTTGGCCTCGGGACTTGCCCCCCCATCTCAGCCCAGGCAGCGAGGAAACCATCGAACCCGATCTTGCCGAGGGCTAGTACGACTCGCAAACGCTGAAGCGCTGCAAGCTCCCGAACCAGGAAGCTTCGGCAGGTTTCTTTCTCAAGTCGACTAGGCTTGTTTGCTGGGGGTGCACAGCGCACGACCGCGGTGATGTAGGCGTTCTCGAGCTTGAGGCCATCCTTCCTCGAGGCAGGCGCCGGCTGGGTAGAGAACCCGTATTGATACATGGCCTCGAACAGCCACTCGCCGCTCCGATCCCCGGTGAACATCCTGCCGGTTCGATTCGCGCCGTGCGCCGCCGGCGCCAGGCCGACGATCAGGAGTTGAGCTTGCGGGTCTCCGAAGGATGGCACCGGCCGCCCCCAGTAGGTTTCCTCGGCGAACCGCCTGGTCTTGCGAACCGCGACTTCCTCGCGGTGGGCCACCAGTCGGGGACATGCGCGGCATACCACGACTTCTTCCTGGATGGCGGCAAGCTCTGGTTTATTGTTGGCCATGCCCGGCGGGCCCGCATCCTAAGGCTTGTTCGCGAGGGCGTTCAACCTCTCTAAACTTAAACAGTGCCGGGTTCTTCTACCACGGCCGGTTCCGCAACGGTGAATGTGAGTTCGTCGCCTATTGCATCCACCAGAATGTGGTCGCCATCGCGCACCTCGTCCTGGAGCACCTGAAGCGCCAGCGGATCGACAACCTTGCGCTGGATGACTTGCTTCAAGGGCCGTGCGCCGTAGGCTGGATCGTACCCTTCTTGAACCAATAGGTCTGTCGCAGCCTCGGTAAGGGCAATCGTGATATTTTTCTTGGCCAGCAACTGGCGCATGTGGTCGAGCTGAATTTCGGCGATCTGACGCAGGTCTTCACGCTCCAGGCGATGGAAGATGACGATCTCGTCCACCCGGTTCAAGAATTCGGGCCGGAAATGGTTGCGCAAAGCATCCATCACTCGCTCCCGCATCATCGCTTCATCGTCTACATCCATAATGTACTGGCTGCCAACGTTGCTGGTCATGATGATGACCGTGTTGCGAAAGTCCACCGTCCGCCCTTGCCCGTCGGTTAGGCGGCCGTCGTCCAGCAGCTGCAAGAAGACGTTGAACACCTCCGAATGCGCCTTCTCGATCTCGTCGAACAGCACCACGCTGTACGGGCGGCGGCGGACCGCTTCCGTCAATTGGCCACCTTCCTCGTAACCCACGTATCCGGGCGGAGCGCCAATCAGGCGGGCTACCGTGTGCCGCTCCTGGTACTCGCTCATGTCAATGCGCACCATGTTGTGCTCATCGTCGAACAGGAATTCGGCCAGCGCCCGCGCCAGTTCTGTTTTGCCCACGCCCGTCGGGCCCAAGAAGATGAAGGATCCAATCGGCCGATTCGGGTCCTGCAGCCCAGAACGGCTGCGGCGCACCGCGGCCGCGACTGCATTAATCGCCTCGTCCTGCCCGATCACCCGTTGGTGGAGATTGTCTTCCATGTGCACCAGCTTCTCGATCTCCCCTTCCAGCAGCTTACTGACCGGAATGCCCGTCCACTTGCCGACGATATAGGCGATATCCTCGGCGTCTACCTCTTCCTTGAGCATGGCGTCGTCGCGCTGCAAATCGTTGAGCCTCGCCTCGGCCGCGATCAGGTCTTGCTCCAATTCTCGCAGCCGGCTGTAGCGGAGTTCGGCCGCTTTCTGCAAATCCACCTCGCGCTCGGCCTGCTCGATTTGCAGGCGCACCTGGTCAATCTGCTCCTTGATGTCGCGCACATTCTGGATAGCTTCTTTCTCCGCCTGCCAGCGTGCCGTCAACTGCGTGCTTTGCTCCTTCAGGTTGGCCAGGTCCTCTTCCAGGTCTTGCAAGCGCTTCTTGCTGGCTCGATCCTTTTCCTTTTTAAGCGCCTCCCGCTCGATCTCCAGCTGCATGATCTCCCGGTCCACCTCGTCCAGCTCAGCCGGCTTGCTGTCAATCTCCATGCGCAGGCGACTGGCCGCCTCATCCACCAGGTCAATTGCCTTGTCCGGCAGGAAACGGTCGGTGATATAGCGCTGGCTCAGCGTCGCCGCGGCAATCACTGCCCCGTCCGTGATGCGCACCCCGTGATGCACCTCGTAGCGCTCCTTGAGGCCGCGCAAGATGCTGACGGTGTCCTCGATGCTCGGTTCGGACACGTGGACAGGCTGAAAGCGCCGCTCCAGGGCCGCATCTTTCTCGATGTATTTGCGGAACTCGTCCAACGTGGTGGCGCCGATGGCGTGCAATTCACCGCGTGCCAGCATTGGCTTGAGCATGTTGCTGGCGTCCATTGCGCCTTCGGCCGCGCCTGCGCCCACCAGGGTGTGCATTTCATCAATGAAGAGGATGATCTGCCCTTCAGATTCCCGGATCTCCTGGAGTACTGCCTTCAGGCGCTCCTCGAACTCACCCCGGTACTTGGCGCCGGCCACCAGGGCTCCCAAATCCAACGCCACGAGCCGCTTGTCCTTAAGTCCTGATGGGATGTCGCCGCGCACGATGCGCTGGGCCAGTCCCTCGGCGATGGCGGTCTTGCCTACGCCAGCTTCGCCGATAAGTACCGGGTTGTTCTTGGTGCGCCGGCTGAGGATCCGGATGACGCGCCGGATCTCATCGTCACGTCCGATAACCGGATCGAGTTTACCCTTCCGAGCTTCCTGGGTCAGATCTCGGCCGTATTTGACCAGCGCCTCGTATTGTGCCTCCGGCGTTGAGCTGGTAACCCGTTGCGAGCCGCGAATCCCGGCCAGGGCTTGCATGATGCTGTTGTAGTCCACGCCGTGCTGCGCCAGCAGGTCACGGATGCGTCCCGCTTTCGGCTGGGCCATCGCCAGCAGCAGGTGTTCCGTGGACGTATATTCGTCCGTCATATCGCCGGCGATCTTTTCCGCTTCCTGGAGGACATTGACCAGGTCCTGGCTCATACCCACCTCGACGGACCCACCCGTGATCCGTGGCATCCGCGTCAACGCCTGTTCGATACCCTCAGCGAGCAGGTCTTGATTTGCGCCAATCCGCTGTAGTACGGAGGGGATCACCCCGCCTTCCTGCTCAACGAGCGCTTTGAGTAGATGCTCCGGCTCAATGGCCGAATGGTTATGCTCTTGGGCCAGACTTTGGGCCTCGTGAAGGGCTTCCTGACCTTTTTGCGTCAGTTTGTCAATACGCATCGTGGATGCTCCTTACCACCGCCAATCCGCTTTCTCGGCCAGGCCGCGCCGCAGTTGTCGAATCTCGTCCATCAATTCTCGCTCGCGTCGTGCCCGTCGTCGCTCCAATTCATCCAGTTGAGCCAGTAGATCCAACACCCGCTGGCGCAAGCTGAGTGTGATTTCTACGGCCGGCAAATCCGGATCCAGGTCATCATGCAGACGACGGATGCGGGCCAAGTGGAGAATATCGGCCACGCTGTACCCTTGTCCGCCGCCGGCCATCACCTGCACTTGAATCAAGTTTTCTTCCTCGCAAGAATACAAGAATTCTGTCGAAACCTGCGCCAGTTGGGCCGCCACCTGCCGCGTGTAGATGGGCTGCTCCTGGCGTGAACGAATGATGAGTTTGGACGTCACCGGCTTACCTCCGTACGTGTATTTAAGACCCGAGGGACCTGGCCCCATTCGGGTTCAAAGTTTAGTTCTTTCTAAACGTCCCGTAGATGTTAGCCATGATGCGGTGGCGTGGTGTCATTGCCATTTTGTAACACGCTACCCATCCTTTACCAAGATGGGCGAGAGAACGACCTGCCTATCTTGGGTTCTGCGTAGACGGTTCCTCGCCATCTTGCATGGGGAAAATGAATCAGGCAACCTTTGACTTCAGTTCGCAATCAAGGCCAATTCCCGTACTTTCGCCGCGGAATAAACAATTACGAATCGCCCCATGCGTTCATCATGGTCATTGCCCACGACATGCTTGTGGCGGCCATTGTAGCTAGTGTTGGCGAGCAGGATCTCCCAATCCAAAGCCAGCGGCGAGGCGTTGGCCCTGGATTGGGGCGCCATTGACTTTCGCACGGGAATTGTCCACGTCCGGCGCGGGAAGGGCGGCAAAGCGAGAGTGACCTACGTGGGCGCAAAAACCCGCCGGGCGCTGCTTCGCTGGAGCTCATCCCAGGCTCGGGCAGTATCCAGAAAAAGGGGTATCAAACTGCAGGGTGCGGACAATATCGAAGAGCGGAAGTCCCGCAGCTTTCAGCGGTCGCAGATCCCGCAGTTCTTGGCGGGAGGCTGGGGCGGCGCCACGCTCATGGCCCGCTTCAGCCGCAAGTCGGGGGTCCATATCACTTTCAATATGCGCAGGCGAACCTTCACAACATGGGCGCTCAATGGAGGGATGGACCTACTCAGTCTTCAACGTCTGCCAGGCCATTCAAGCCTCGAAATGGTCCGGTAGTATGGAACGTCTCGATTAAATGCTAAAGACCAAAGATCTGCTCAATCAAATCCAAGCAGGCCTTTGCCTTGAGCGGGATCAGGCATCTGCCAGGTATTGTGCTTGCCCCTTCTATCTGTTCTTTGTGTTCCAGAACAAAGAAATAGTAGTTGTCATCGAGGAGAATAGCCGACAGGCTGGATACCTCATCGCTGAAAGGCATCGGCGTTAGATGCACGGATTCGGGCAAGTCCAGGAGTCTCCTGGTCAAGAGCTCGATCATATAGGGATAGCCGGCGGTCTCTGGGCCGTAAAACCGATATAGCTGCGGCTTTCCAGTTGCCTGCTCAAGGCTCAAGAACTTGCCATCGCTGATGAAGTCCCACAATAGCCTGGCAAATTCGACGTTCATCCCCTCAGCGATGATGACGACATCTGGGTCTCTTGTGCTTCGAAATGATAGGCCTTGAGCACCCAGCCATAGGGAGCATGCAGCGCCGCCTATGAGTACATAATGGTGTTCATATCCCTCGAAGTGGACTATGAAGGTGTCAAGGCCTACTACATCTGCCACGAGAACCTATCTATCATGTCCTCGAGAGAGCCTTGAATTCGTTCATCAGGATCATCCCGAAGAGAAAGGAAAAGGGACAATGGATCCACGCTTTCTTCTTCAGGCGAAAGAATCGCGGGATCATATCGCCAAGTTTCGATAATCGCGCTGGACTCATCGGCTCTCGACGCCTTCCGAGCGTATTCCTTGTCAATCGCAGCTTTCCAATTGGCCAAGGCCGTGGCATATGTGACTCTGTCTCCGCTGGAAATAAGCGTGCGCTCTGCAAGTGCGGTTAGGCCAGATTTGCGCAGGTGGAGGTAGTCGGTATCGCCAATCGTCGCCGAAATACGGTGCCGTACGGGATTTTGGAGGTGGGGAGATGCCCTATTCCAAGTCTCTCGACTTTGCTTAGGAAATCGGAGAACAAGGCTCCGACCTCGGTTTTTCCCTGCACAAAGGTCGTGCGATGCAAGCTCCCTCCAAGCACGACTCATGCTCATTTGAGAGTAACCAAGCACCTCGGACCATTGCTTGAGCGACCACTCCTCGGTCCTGCTTAGATTGAGAAGGTAATACAGCAGCATGACCTGAGCGGGTGCGGATAATGCATTTGACTGTCGTTCGGCTGATGGTCCGCGAGGTGGCTGCTCGCGACTGTCAATCAAGCCAATCGGCAGGAATAAATGTCGATAGGGAACGACAAACGGTACGCCTTGCTTGATTAATCTATCCCGCACGAATGCATCGAGCTGTGGGAAAACGAAAACAGCCTGTTCACGCAAGGCGTCCCTTATCGTCTCGGCATAGGTCGCCGCTTTTGCTGGCGTTGGCTCGTCTCCATGCTCATGAATTAGCAACAGGTAGCCCCTGCCCATGATGCTTGCTCTATGTAGTGAGTAGCTGCGAGACAAGAAGATCGGGAGCCTGTCTTTCTTCTCTTGAGATAGTTCCTCGGGATGTACAGTGTTTCCAGTCAGATCCGAGACATATTTGACGAAATCATCGAGGAGTTTCATCTCCATCTCCATAACATTATTATGCACAATAACATTACTTTTGTTATCGTGCAACATATTGTTACGATAATCCCGCTTGCTAACCCATAGCTGCTTCCCGCGGTACCCGTTTTGCAATCTGCACAAGATCGCTGGATTGGCAAAGCCACCAAGGCACCCAGACATGGACCTGATGATGAGTAGTTGCCGACACGCCCGAACGCTCAGGTCCGGGAACGCCAAGTGCCGTAATGGGAATTCTTGAATTGGCGGCGGCGTGGGCGTGTTCGTAGGTGCCGGCGTGAACGTCGCCGTGGGTATGGGCGTGGACGGTGGATGAGGAGACGCCGCGCTGCGCGACGGACGCCAGGAACGCGCGGACGTGGCGATTTGAGAGCTCGTTACCGTTGGTGAATTCGAGGAAGGGCGTGAGCATCCGGCGGTAGAAGTCGATCGTCGCCGGGCTGCAGAGCATCGCTTCCCGGCTCAGGATGAAGTCTTCAAAGGCGACAGCTGACGTGTTCATCCTAAAAGATCACGTGCTCACGGGAGCATCTTGGTATGAAGCGTGGGTGAGGATGGGCGCCACGATTGGTTAACTTAATTGCCCAGGAGCGGCTATAATCCAGCCTTGTGCTTGCGATCCTACGATCCAAGCACATTCGGTTTCTAATAGTATTTGGGCTGAGAGTGTGACTTGGCTCATGGTAGCCAAGGAGCGCTTTCAGTGAATTTCGACCAGTTTTCTTTTGATCCTCGTATTACCGCACGCATTAACGCGGTCGGTTACACCACACCTACTCCAATCCAGCAGCAAGCCATTCCCAAGGTGCTCGCGGGCCGTGACTTGATGGGCATTGCCCAGACCGGCACCGGGAAAACCGCAGCCTTTATGCTGCCGATCCTGCAACGGCTTATTAAGGGGCCTATGCGCCGGGTACGCGTCCTCATCGTGGCGCCCACACGCGAGCTCGCTGAGCAGATTCACGACATGTCTCGCGAGTTCAGCCAAAACATCAAGGTACGGAATGTCTCAGTCTATGGTGGCGTGAGCAAAGCTTCCCAGGTCGCGCGGCTCCAGAAAGGCGCAGAGATCGTTATCGCTTGTCCCGGTCGCCTGCTCGACATCGCGGCCGATGGCGATATCGATCTGTCCCGCGTTGAGGTCCTGGTGTTGGATGAAGCCGATCGCATGATGGATATGGGATTCCTGCCCGACATCCGTCGCATCCTCAAGCTGCTGCCTCCCCAACGCCAGAACCTTTTCTTCGCTGCCACGATGCCGGAGGACATTCGTAAACTGGCAGGTCGGATCCTCCAGGATCCGGTCACCGTTCAAATCGGGGAGATTGCCCCGGCGAAGACAGTTTCGCATGTGCTTTATCCGGTGGCCGCGAATCTCAAGAAGAGCCTTCTTCTGGCGATGTTGGAGCAAACTCCCACCGGCCGCGTCTTGATCTTTACCCGCACAAAGCATCGGGCTCGAAACCTCGCACGCGATCTAGCAAAGAGGGGTCATCGAGCGGCTGCGCTGCAAGGAAACATGTCGCAGAATGCTCGACAGAGAGCGATCGATGGCTTTCGCAAAGGGAAGTACGACATTCTTGCCGCCACCGATGTCGCATCTCGAGGTATTGACGTGTCTGAAATATCCCACGTGATCAACTTCGATATACCGAATACTGTCGATGACTACACTCATCGGATCGGCCGAACCGGCCGCGCTCGTAGGACTGGAGAAGCATTCACATTTGCCGCACGAGCGGATGAAAAGATGGTGCGAGAGATTGAAAAGCAGCTGGGAACAAGAATCGAACGGCGACGGCTGCCCGAATTCAACTATGGGAAAATTGTGCCGGAAACCTCAGTCCTGGAGAGCCAATCGAAGCCACAGTCAAGTACGGTGTCGAACCGCAAGCGTAGCCAGGCTCGCCGAAACGACCGGAGCACTCACTACCGCCACCGCTCGAAGCGCCGCAGATAGGCTGCTTGCACGGTAGACGATCTACCTTCACCCCGAGCAAAATTCGCCGGGAGTCCACACATCTCAGGGGCGAATGGAAGGGCGTGATCCGCATTGACCTCACATTGGCGCTGTCAATCAACTGACCCTGGAGTACCCCGGCTGTTCTACTCCAGGTAGGCCTTTTTCCCATCACCCAGCAGAGTCATAACTTCTTGAGTGGCATCAGCAAGCGACAACCCCTCAACCGCTGCCCATTCTTCGCATACGGCATTACGTGCGATTCGCAGCACAGCTCTATTACTTTTGTTCAGCTCTTTGTGCCAACCAAGTGCGCTTAGATCGCGCACCAGCTTGCACTTGGCATCGATGGAATTGTCCTTCTGGCGCTCCTTCAAAGCGAGAAGACGCTGCCGGTGGTCCGCGACCAGAGGCGTCGGCCGGCTCCTTAACAGATTTCGATATCGATCGAGGTCTGCTTTTGGTGTCAGCTGCCGTAATCCGCTAGCGGATCCCTCCACCGGCACCCAAACCGTACCAGTGGGGAACTCAAAGTTGTAGTAAAGGCGTTTGGGGCCAGCGGGAAACCGCCGTATCTCTTTCTTGATGACACGCCCTACCCCGTGTGTGGAGTGAACTGCCCGATCATTGACTTTGATGGCCATGGGATACCTTCAATCTGCTGGTCTGCAATTGAGGCTTTTCGCTGATTAATAAAAAGGCCGCCAAACCATACATGGGCCTGGCGGCACTTGCTGCACGCTTAACCGACTATACGATTGACGCTACTATACCATTGGCCAAGCGCTACACTGTCGCCCTGGCTTTCACTGGTTGTCCAGTCGAGCCTTGACTAACGATCAACCGCGGATAAGCACGTGACTTAGGATCACGTGCCTGAA
>BTQZ01000006.1:0-89266 GCA_036986135.1 Anaerolineae bacterium
CAACCATGGCGGCGTAAACGGCCGCTACACCGGTCGGACCCAGGGTCGTGACCCCGCTCAGGCGAACGATTATCAGTCCAAGCCCCACGAGAGCCGCTAGAGCTACGCCCGCCAGGCCTATGAGGCCGAAAATGCGGACCGGATTGTAGGTCAGCACCGTCCACACCATCGATTGCAGGAAGAGCGTGCCGTCGCGCACCACGCTGAGCTTGGAATTCCCCACCCGCTCGTCGTAAGGGATTGGGATCTCCTTCATGACCACGCCTTCATGGATGGCGCGGGTACTCATCACGGGCGTCAGGTTCAGGCCGTCGGGAAGCGGCAGCACTCGCTCCAACACCTCACGGCGAAACACTCGCATGCCGCTGGCCGTGTCGGTCACGTGCTGGCGGCCGATCAAACTCAACAGGTTGGCAAAGAACAGGTTTCCAATCCGGCGCGTGATAGGCATCTTGCTGTCCGCCCCGGACATGCGTGAGCCGATCACGAGCTCGGCGCCGTTCATTGCTTCTTTACATAGCTCGGGGAAGTGCTCCGGCGGATAGGTTCCGTCCGCATCCAGGAAGCCGATGAGGTCGCCCATCGCCCTGGAGAATCCGGTCTTCAGCGCCGCGCCGTAGCCGCGGTTCACCTCATGTTGGATCAGGCGCACGCTGCTGTAGCCGGAAGCGATCTCGGCCGTGCGGTCTTTGGACCCATCATCGACGATGAGCAGCTCCATTCCGTCCACGCCGGCGGAGGGGAGATCCATGGCCGCGCCGAGCGTGCGCTGGATGATCTCGGCGATCCCTCGCTCTTCGTTGTAGGCAGGGATGACTACGGAGAGTGTCGTCATGAAATTGGGCCTTTCGCGTCAATTAGTGGCGCGCGTGGGTCAAGGGAATGACGGGGAGCGTGGGAGCAGGGGAACCAGGGAGAAATGCACTCCGAAGGGCGCATGTCTATGCCTGCTCTTTCACGAAGTAGACCTCGCGCCGGCGCCCGTCCGATGCCCCGGCTTCGATCTGCTTGACGGGTCGGGCAGGGACACCGGCGACCACGGTGTGCGGGGGAACATCTCGGGTGACCACCGCGCCGGCCGCGACGACCGAGCCTTTGCCGATGTGGACGCCATCGGTCACGATGGCTCCCGCTCCGATCCACACGTCATCTTCAACCACGATCCCTTCGGCGGTTATTCCTTGCTCGACAAAGGGACGTTGGGGGTCTTCATATACATGGTTCACAGCCAGCAACTGCGCATAAGGCGAGGTGTAGACCCGATGGCCGATATCAACCCCGCCCTGCCCACGGATGACGTTGTATTCACCGATCAGGCAGTCGCGGCCGATACGGATGCCGGCCTGCGGGAGATTGCGGAAGTTGTAAACATGCAATATGGCCCCATGCATCACGACGGTGTTGTCGCCAATGTTTATCCCGCCGGGGGTGGCATGCAGGTAGGTGCGCTCGTCCAGATAGACCCCATGCCCCAGGCGGATGTTGTCCGCAAAACGCAGGCGCACCCCGTTCTCGATGGCCGCCCAGCCGTCGGTGCGCAGGATCGAGCGGTAGACCACGCTGCGAATCCCGATGCCGACCACGGTCGGAATCCAGCCGAAAAGCAGATAGAGCGTCTGCTCGACGATGTAGCGGGAAGTGCTCGAAGCCTGCCGCCGAAGATAGAGCCTCAGGCCGGAGCCGGCGGATCTTCCGTTTTGATTGGAATTCACTGGGGTTTGTCGAGGCGTGCTCCGCCCTTCCGACATGGACTTGGATAAATTCAGAGCGCCAAATTGCCGGCCGGCCTACGGGGGCGACTGCCCCTGTTCAGCTAGTGACGGAAGGCCGGCCGCACATTTCTGGCCTTCTCGATGAAGGCCGCATTCATCTCCAGCGGTACCAGCTGGTCGCTCAGCATTTCAAGCAGCACCCGCACGCGGTCCTCTCCGCTGATCCGCGCGTCGAAGATTGCCCGATATCCGTCGAAGGGGCCGCCCGTGATCCAAACCGGATCGCCCTGGTTCATGTCGTAAAAGAGCTCTCCACCCGCCTGCTTGATCTCCACCATGCGCTTTCTCAGCGCCAGGATGAAATCTGCCGGCACTTTGGCCGGCTCTCCCCCAAAGCCCACCAGCCCAATGGCGTAGGGCATGTAATTGAACTTCGACTGCCCTTCCTGCTCCAGATCGGCGCGCACGAACAGGTATCCCGGGAAATAGGGACGCACATGGCTGGAACGAGGATTGACGGGATTCACACGGATACAAGGACAGAAGTTTTCAACTTGACGCGATTGAAGCTGGCGCCAGAGCGTCAACTCCTTGCGGGGCTTGCTGCGGAGTGCATACCAATGCTCAGTCATCAGACGGGCCACTCCTCCTTACTCAGGTAGATCAACTACCGCTTGTGCTAGCAGCAGAGCTAGAAGTAAGCGAGGAGGGGTCGGTCCGACGGACCCCGTTGCGGGCTTCCTCTTCCCACTGCAGCGCATCGTGGCTGTGTTGGGTGACCACGAAACGCAGGCGGCCCTTCGTCACGATCAATCGAACTTCGCCAAACTCCCCCACATCGGTGAGCGCTTCGTCGATCATGTGAATCTGGGACTGCCTCAGGAAACTCAAGGCTCCTCGCTGCTTTCGGTTGTCTCCACTCTCTCGAGCACCAGCACTCTGCGAAGGCAACGCTCCTCCTGCCTACAAACAAAAGCGCCTTCGCGGGATCTCTCACCTCTACAGAAGGTCTTCCGACGTACCCTACGGGCATACCGAGCGTAAAACGCCCTTTGGGCACGTGCTTCAGTTGTGTGTTCTGGATCTCAGCAGCGGCAGGAAGTAAGT
The DNA here is from genome assembly GCA_036986135.1 of Anaerolineae bacterium. Taxonomy (GTDB): domain Bacteria; phylum Chloroflexota; class Anaerolineae; order Anaerolineales; family E44-bin32; genus JADFRG01. The sequence continues at coordinate 2,820 of BTQZ01000006.1, forward strand.
GCTGCCTTGTTTCGCCGGACTAACTTCGGCGAGATCCCCCAGGCCCTCCGGCATTTGAGGACCGCCCTCAGTCTCAGGCAACCTTCCTTTAAAGCCATCACCCCCGAGAATGAATTCGCCTCATCCCCGGGGGTGATCTTTTTTTAGGCTTTTTTAAGTTAGTCGGCTACCCCATTCCGCATGGCCCAGATCGCGGCCTGCGTCCGTCCATTGACGCCAAGTTTCGAGTAAATATTTCGCATGTGGGTCTTGATCGTGTTGTGGCTGACGCACAACGTTTCCGCGATGCCCTTGTTCTCCAAACCGTTGGCGATCAGCCGCAGCACTTTGGCTTCCTGCCTGGTGAGATCCGGCATTCCACCTTCGAAGACCGCCTCAACCGACTCTCGGAGACTCGGCCGGGCCGGCTCGCTCATGGCGCGCATAGCGCCTTGCAGCAGGTCCCGATCGACGATCGCATCGCCTGCCGCGACCACCCGGATCGCAGCCGGAATGTGCGCCGGATCGCTCGACTTCGAGAGGAACCCGGAGGCCCCCAGCCGAAAGGATTCGGTCAGGTTTTCGTTCGAGGCGTAGGCGGTCAGGATGATGATGTTGGTCTCAGGCCGGGTGTCCTTGATAGCAGAGAGCGCCTGAAAGCCGTCCATTCCCGGCATGCGCAGATCCAGCAGGAGGACGTCCGGCTCATGCTCCACGGTCATCTCGAGCGCTTGCTGACCGTCCGCGGCAGTCCCGATCACATCGAGGTCCGCGTCGCTCAGGTAGAGCCGCAGCCCCTCGGCAAGCACGGGATGATCGTCCGCGATCAGTACCCTTATTCGCCCGTTTACCATGGTTGCCCTGGATGATGCGCGAGTCTATAAGACAGATCCTGCACACCCGATTCCGAGTTGAGCGGCGCAGCGTTTGATTGGTGGTATGTCTCAGGAGCCCCCCTCACCCGGGGTACTCCTTGGGGTTGAAAATGGATCACTGATGGCCCGACCTTATATGGATTCGGGCGCGTCCCCCCAGTTTGCGGCAACTGCCGCGACGGCCTCAGTTCGAATCTACAGGAAGGGGGTCACTTTGCGGTAAACAGGGGGTTAACATTAGAGATCGACCGAGGAAGTTGGTCTTTAAATCGTGAACGAGGGGTAAATCCCTTGATTATGTAAAGGGGAAACCACGGCCTATTGGTCGGAGAGGCTGTCGGCGGTCATGCGGGGGACAAGATCTCTGGCCCGCTTGGGCTGTCCGATGCCCAGCATACGCGATCGCAATACCTGTGTGGCTTCAATGGCGCTGGAATAAGCCGGTTCCAGATCCGGGGGAGACTGCTCCCGGAGCTGGATAAGTTCTTCCAAGTGACCTTCAAACTCCGTCTCGGGGAACATGGGCGGCCCTGCGCCGTTCTCCCTCGTAAAGCGCTGGATGGCCTGGTCTACTTCCCCTTCCAGACGCTTCACTGCCACATGGATGTCCTCGTTGCGGCCCGTTTCTGAAAGGCTCGCAATCTCATCGACCCTGCGCTGCAAGAACTCGAGCCGCAGCTCGAGGGCGCGGGATTCATCGATGGTAGCCAGAAGCTGCGCCCGCTCCACCAAGAGCTTGAAGGGGTAGGTTCCGTCGCCGGGAAGGGCTCCCTCGGAGGCGCGAGCAACGGCACTGCCGAGCAAAAGCAGAATGATGAGAACCGGCGGCGCCAGCCAGGCGATGTTGACGCGCGGCCAGCCCGCGAACCATGGCGAGACCCGATCCCTGGTGGTTTGGCTCCACCGACTGAATCGGCTCTTCGAGGGACGCGGCAGGTGGCGCGGGGTGGGGTATGAACTAAGCGCGGAATCGCCAGGGGGAGATGAAATCGTGCGCGACTGCAGCGCGCCTTCGCCCCATCGTCGGGCCTTGATGCGAAAATCCGAAATGCCCTCCGGGATGCTCGAACCCAGTTCAGGCAACTCACCGGTGTCCAGCTCGGGATCGGGTTCAAATGAGTATCCGGATCCCCGTACCGTTACAAAATGGCGGGGCCGAGATGGATCGTCCTCGAGCTTTATCCGAAGGCGGTACACAAACTGCTTCACCAGATCTACGTCGCCGACGTATTCGGGGCCCCAGGCCTGGGTCAGGATCTCGTCCACGCTCAAGACCTGATCCGGATGCTGCATAAACAGCCTGAAGACTTCGAATTCCTTGGGCGTAAGCTGTACTCGGCGATCCTCGATCACCACCTGGCGCTTGGCCTGGTCGACCTTCCAGGGTGCGCCCGTGGGGCCGGTGGCAGGAACGATCCGCGCACGCCTGCGCAGGCAAGCCTGGAGCCGCGCCGCCAATTCCGCGTATTTAACGGGTTTCGCAATGTAGTCATCCGCGCCGAGCTGCAGCCCGCGTATGGCCTCCTGACTGTCACTGAGCACGGTAAAGAACAATATCACCGCGTCGCTGATGTCTCGCAGACGCGCGCAGACTTCGCGGCCGTCCATACCCGGCATGCGGATGTCGAGGATCACCGCATCGGGTTGGTGGTCGTATGCGAGCCGTAGTCCCTCGGCGCCGGAAGCGGCGGTCAGCACCTCGTATCCATCCTTTTCGAGGTGCATGGCGAGGATTTCGTTGGCCTCGACCTCGTCGTCGATGACGAGCACGAGAGTCCGATCAGACATACTCTCCACCCTTGTGACGGTGCTTCCGCGCATACCTAAGACGGCACGGCACACATCGTGGCTGTTCCGCGGGGTTCGCCAAGCGAACCGCCTTCGGCTGGTAAGCCGCAAGTTCCGGCCGCGCACGCGACCGGCTCGCTATTCGATTTAGTTTGCTAGGGCTGGGAAGTTAGGCTCGAGGACTTACTAGATAAAGGATGAAGTTCTCATGGAATAAAGGGTGCGCTCGGTCTCGAATAAGATGTTGGAGACCCCTGGCAGTTGTCCTTCAGCCTCTCCTAACCCCGCTTTCTGGGCTCGTTGCGAACCCGCTGGATTGACCCCCCCTCTACTTCTCCCTGGACCGTGACCACGGTACCAGGCGGCCACAGTCTAGCACTTTTACTGGGGGAAAGTCAAAGACAGATATTCTAGATTGGTGCTGTGTGTCGGGAGGTAATTAGTGGGTTTTCCGCCTGAGTATCTCTCCAGTATTAGCGTCGACAATTGTGGTCTGGAAGGAACGAAGGCTTTCTTGTTCTCAGGTACTTAATCGATAACGAGTATGGGGCTTCTCGAAGATTGCTTGAGGATCGATAGATCACTTGAGGCCCTGAGAGTGTCCAAGAAATGGGGTGCACCGCCGTTTCCCAGATCACCGCTCATACGGAACCATCAGATCGTGAACCATCGGATAGTGCCTGCGATTGAAGGTCACGAGCTCGGCTCCGCGCGACGTGGCGGAGGCCGCGATCAGCGCATCTGCTAACCCGACCCCGTGGCTGGCATGGTACTCCTGCCGAAGCCGGCCGCCTGCTCTGGCCAATGGCTCATCAACTGGAACCACCTCAAATGCCAGCATGAATTGATCCAGCGCATCGAGCTCGTCTGACCCTCGCGCCCCAGAAAAAAGCTCCGCCAGGGTGATGGCGGAGATCAACAGCTCCCCTTCAAGCTGCTCAAGAAATTCGGCGGCCCGATCGCTACCGCGGAGATACTCGACCAGGACATCCGTGTCGATCAGGTATCTTCTGGCCATGAGCGCTCAGTCCGATTGCGAGCCGATTCGATCGAGTTCTCGCCGGATACCTTCGAAGTCGGGCAAGTCGTAACGTTTAGCCCAGAGGCCCCGCGCCTGCCGCAGAAGATCCAGACGGCTGCCCTCCTGATCGCGCTCGATATAGCGGTCTACCGCCTCGCGAATCAGCGCGCTCTGGCTTCGGCCCAGGCGCGCACTCATGGCCTTCAAGGTCTTGCGCTCCTTCTCTGTCAGGTAGATCTGCGTGCGTTCCATCTTCACTCCCAAAGTGATGTATATGAGTAATGTATATTCGCAGTGTCAATTTGTCAAGCCGACCCTGCATCTTGAAGCGCTTATTGCGCTTTTTCGCCCAAATCCATAATAAGGGCCGCTTTACCCACCGCTTATTCAAGCGGAGTGCCACACGGCTCCCGCAACCTTACAATCACTTAACTGGGACCTCGCTCCCAGACTCTTTTCACCCCCCTTGGCATAAGCTCGAAGCGTCCCAAATCCAACAAAATCGTGTCAGACCGGCGCAATCCAACCAAGGCTTGCGTGCGTCGCGTGGGGTGGAAAAAACAAAGATGGCAGATAACAGCAATCGCTCGACTAACCGATTACTGACCGCACGAGACGCGGTCGAGTTCCTCGGGATCAGCTTGAGCACGCTCAACCGCATCGAAAAGCAGGGACTGCTGGTGCCGTTCCGCACGCCCGGTGGCCATCGCCGCTACGCCCAGGCCATGCTCGACGAGTACCTGGAAGCCACCCGGCGGAAGCAGGGACCTTTCGGAAGCAGAGAAATCAGTCGAGGCTGAAATGAACGACAAGCCTTCTCAGCCAGAAGAAAAGAAGCGAGCGCCTTCGGCCATCGGGCAGGAAATCAAAGATGCGCTCGAAGCTCGAGAGGCCAGCCAAAAGGCGCCCACGCGCCCTCGGCAGCAGGGAAGGGCCGCTGAGCGCGGGCAGAGTACAGCAATAGAGTCTCAGGTGGAGGCCACGATATCCGGAGCGGAGATCCTGGCCAGCTCTGCGCAGGAATTTCGCGACTCGCTGCAGACCATCCGGGGGGCGCTGGAGCTGCTGCTGACCGGTAAGGTGCCGGATGCTCGCCAGGCCAAGCAGTTTCTGGGCATTGCCTACCGGGAGACCGAAACTCTCAGCAGCCGAGTAAGCGACCTGCAGGTCGCCTCGCTCATCGAGGTGGGACGCCTGAGGCTGAAGCCTACTCTCTTGAGAATGGACCAGCTTCTCACGGCCGGCGTCGAGCAGATCGCTCCGGCGGCGGCCGATAAAAGTGTAACCGTGGAAGCCAAATCGCTTGTTGACTTGCCCGAAATCCATGGCGACGAAGCCTTGCTGCGCATCGCCATAGCCAACACGCTTCAAGCTGCCATCAAGAGCGCCTCCAGCAAGGGAAGCGTGACGGTAAGCGCAGCCGAGAGAGAGGCTTGGATCGTCATGCGATTCTCGGTTAATGATGAGGCGGAACTGCTGAATGACGCCCCAGCAAGTGATGTGGGGGGCGATATGAGCCTATTAGCTAATCGGGGGCTGGCAATCTACGTTGCCGAGAAGATTCTCCAGGCCCACAGCGGGCGTTTCTGGGTGGAGGGTACATCCGATAAGATCGCCTCCCTCAACTTGGCGTTGCCACTTGTGTCGAAGCCGCACGGCAGAGGCAAGATCCTGGTGGTCGACGACAATCCCCAGGCCGCCATTCTAGTGGAGTACGCGCTCCAGGAGGAAGGCTACGAGGCCATCAAGGCGCTGAATGGCCTGGAAGGGCTTGAGATAGCCAAGTCTGAGAAAGTGGATCTAGTCATCTTGGATGTACTCCTGCCCGGGATCGATGGGTTCGAGGTCTGCCATCGCCTGAGGTCAGACCCGGAGATGGCAACCATCCCTGTGATCATGGTCTCAGCCAAGGCGCGCGACGAGGATAGGGCCACCGCCATGCGCATCGGGGCGGATGCCTACTTCGCTAAGCCGCTTGGAATATCCGAACTGATGGAAGCCATCCAAAACCTGCTCGAAGGTGGCAAGCACCATCAATGGAGAGAAGCACATGGCAACGCAGGCCAGCAATAGCGCCACTGCTGCCAGCCAGCCGCTCGGAAAGGTCTTGCTCGAGGCAGAGCTGATCTCTGAGGAGCAGCTTCATGAGGCAAATGAGCTGCAGGCCTCGGGCCGGCGATCGATGGGGAGCATCATCTCCGATAAGCAGTGGGTTAGCCCCGAGAGCCTGGCGATGGCGCTCAGCCTGCACCTCAATCTGCCGCTCATCGACCTCAGCCGCCACGCCGTGCAGCCCGAAGTGCTTCAACATGTGCCGGAGGACATCGCGCGTAAGCATCATCTCATCCCATTGGATGTGATCGGGGAGGCGATGGCGGTCGTCATGCAGGACCCCACAGATATACAGGTAATTGAGGAACTCACCGCCCGTTCGGGCATGCGGATTATGCCCATGGTGGGAGTCGGGAAAGACATCGACACCGCCATCGCCCTGAATTACAAGGCGCGCGGCACGATCCAGGAATCGCTGGCAGGAATCGCGCCTGTGGCGGAAGTCGCCAGCGATCGGGAGGGACCACGCACCATCGAGCTGACCGCCGAAGATCCCATCGTGCGCTCGGTGGACATGATGCTGGAGCAGGCGGTCCGCGACCGCGCCTCCGACATCCATATCGAGCCCATGCGCGAGTCTCTGATCGTTCGCTATCGCATCGACGGTTTGCTGCAGGAGGCGCTGTCGCTGCCACGCGGCATCCACGCCCCCTTGCTCTCTAGGATCAAGGTGCTGGCAGACATGAACATTGCCGAGACCAGGCGCCACCAGGACGGCCAATTCTCGGTCATGTTCGGAGAGGATGAGATTTTCTTCCGAGTCGCAACGAGCGATACGACCTGGGGCGAGATTGCCGTGCTCCGTGTTCTGGGCCGTTCGGACACCATCATGAACTTGCCCGGGCTTGGTTTTCCCGCCGAGTCCCTCAATATCTTCCGGCGGATGATCCAGGCGCCTTTCGGCAAGATCCTTGTGGCGGGTCCCACCGGATCTGGTAAGACCACCACCCTCTATGCCGCCGTGGACGAGCTCGACCGCCGCCAGCTCAACATCATGACCGTAGAGGATCCGGTCGAATTCGAATTCTCCGGGATCAATCAGATTCAGGTCAATCGGGCGGCGGGAATCACCTTCGCCTCGGGGCTGCGCGCCATCATGCGCCTGGACCCGGATGTCATCCTGGTGGGTGAGATCCGCGACCTCGAGACCGCGGAAATCGCAACCCAGGCCGCGCTGACCGGTCACCTGGTGCTTTCGTCGATCCACAGCAACGACGCCCCCGGCGCGCTCTTCCGTCTGGCGAACCTGGGCATCGAGCGCTACATGATCGCCTCATCCGTGGTCGGCGTCGTTGCGCAGCGCTTGATCCGCAGGATCTGTGAACATTGCAAATCCCTGGTCACGCCTTCCCGCGAGGAACAAGCCACCTTGCGAGCGGACCTGGGCGAGGGATTGACTGAATACTACGTCGGCGTTGGCTGCAATTTCTGCCGTCACACTGGCTATAGCGGCAGGACCGGCGTGTTCGAATTCCTGGTCATGGGCGAGGCAACCCAGCAGCTTTTCCTGAAGGGCGCCAGCGCCGCGGAACTGAAAGCGGAAGTCGAGAGGCAGGGGATGATCCCCATGCGACGGGACGGCATTATGAAAGTCAAGCAGGGCGTGACCACGCCCGAAGAAGTCATGCGCAATGTTTACGCCATGGAGTAGGAAGCAGCCTGGATAGTCCAGGCTGGACCATTGGAGCTGGATGACAGATGCCTTATCGATATGTAGCGATCACCGCAGATGGACAGCAGACCCGAGGGGTCCTGAATGTAGACACCGAGCAGGCGGCAGAAGTCGCGCTCTGGGAGCGTGACCTGACCATCGTCCACCTGCAGAGCGCCCGGCAGAAGCTCGATCTGGCGCGGCAGTTTCCGACTCTGCTCGGACCAAAGTCTCGAGACATCATCCTGTTCTCGCGCCAATTGGCGACGCTGATCGACTCCGGAGTAGCGATCACCTCCGCCTTGCGGCTCTTGGCCGGGCAGGTCAGCAACAAGTATCTGGCGCGGGTCGTGGGTGAGATTGAGGACGATGTCCACATGGGAAATTCGCTCTCGAATGCCATGAAGAAGCACACCCTGGTCTTCTCGAACCTATATTGCCGGATGATCGAGGTCGGGGAGCGGAGCGGCAATCTAGGAAAGGTGCTCCGACAGCTGGCGGATTACGTGGAGAAGGCTCAGGCCACCTTGACCAAGGTGCGCAGCGCCATGGCTTATCCCTCCTTCGTGCTCTTGTTGGCAGTATTTGTCGTCATCATCCTCATCAATGTCGCGCTGCCCCCAATGGTCCGCCTGTTCGACGAGTTCGGCGCCGAACTGCCCTGGACCACGCGCCTGCTCATCGGCATCACAGAGTTCTTCATGGATTATGGGCTCTACATCTTCTCGGGCTCGGGCGCCGCTATTCTGCTTATCGTCTTTTACGTCTCGCGTCCCTCAGGACGCCGGCGGATGCACAAGATCCTGCTCGGACTGCCGATCTTGGGCAAGATCAACGCCCACGGAACCGTGGCCCGGCTTTCCCGAACGATGTCCATATTGATCGCGGCCGGACTGGCGCTGCCGGAGGTCATCCGGTTGAGCAAAGAGACCATCGGCAATGTCGTCCTGCGTGAGGCGCTCGAAGGCGTGCGTGAAGAGACCCTGCAAGGCAGGGGACTCTCCGAGCCTTTGGCCCGCGTGCGCTACTTCCCCAAGATGCTTTCCTATTTGGTACGGGTGGGAGAGGAAACGGGGACCTTGGAATCTCACTTGGCGACGGTGGCCGACTTCTACGAAGAAGAGGTGGATCGCGCGCTGAGGATCATGACCACCATGCTGGAGCCGGCCTTAATCATCTTCATCGGCCTGATCGTAGGCTTCGTGGCGGTTTCCGTGATCATGCCCATGTACAGCCTGCTGGGAGCCATTAAGTGACCGAGGCTATCTTCCGCCACCCGCGCAGCGACCGTCGGGGAAAGGGCTGGGCGCGCGCGGCCTGGGAATGGGTGAAGCTGGATGAACGCGGGCTGTCCATTGCAGAGGAACTCATCTCCATTGGAATCCTGACCTTTGCGGTCGGGATCGTGCTGGCCGGCATCTATACCGGCACGGTGGGCGTGAAGACGCGTCACCGCAGGGTGAGCGCCGCTTCGCTGGCAAGATCGCAGCTTGAACTGGTTGCGGACTCGGCCTACCGCCCCGATCCGACCGCCATCCCCTACCCGTCGGTTGTCCCTGCAGCGGGCTACAGCGTGGTGGTGGGGCTGGAGTACTGGATCGCGCCCGGCGGCCCCTTCACTACCACCCTCCGCAACGACGGGATGCAGAAGGTGATCGTCACCGTTTCCGGCAGTGAGGGGCAGATCCTTCAACTGGAAGGCTATCAGGTGGATCGCTGATGAACTTCTCGATCTTCGCTCAGGGCCAAAAGATTATGGCCAGGGCCAGACTTGGCCTGGCCGCCATCGCGCGCCCGAGCAAGATCGAATCATCTGACGCGGCTCGAAACGGATCCTTCGGCTGCGCCCGCCGGATCTTGGTCCGCGGTATTTGCTCGGCGCCCAGTCGCTTGACTGGGGGAGAGCGGGGGCTGACCATCGCTGAAATGCTCATCGCGGCAGTGCTGGCCGCATCCGCCGCGGGCCTGATAGGCACCGCCTTATACCAGTTTTTCGTCGTAACGCGAGATGGGAACGCGCGCCTCTCGGTCCTGACCGACCTGCAGAATGCCTCGCTATGGCTCGGACGGGACGCCATCGAGGCCCGATCCTTCACGCCGGGCTCGGGCCTTGTTTATGGGACCCTGACCGCGGGCGACCCAACCGTCCAATATCGATACTCCTACGACGCAGGCAACACGGCGCTCGTCAGGGAGCATTTAGTCTCCGGCGTTCCCAAAACAACACTGAAAATCGCCAGGCGAATCGCGAACCAAGCCGATATTGCCTTCACGGTCACTGGAAGCTTGCTGACGGTGTCCATCCGATCCACCGGCGCCAACGGGGAGATCGCGGAGAGCACCACCTTGAAGCTCTCCATGAGGGTGAAATGAGGCGGGAAAACGGCGGCACACTGCCGGCCTCCCTGTGGGCGCTGGCGCTTGGGACGCTTCTCATGGCGCCCTTCCTGGCTCATCTGAGTACAAACCTATTGGCCGGCCGTGACGCCCAAGAGGAGTTGCGAAAGCAATATGCGGCCGATGCAGGGGTCGAGTTCGGCATTTGGAAACTGCTCAACGACTCCGGCTTTAGATCCCAGGTCGATGCTTCCCCCGGCACGGCCGTCTCCGTGGGCCCACCCATCACCGTCAACCAACTGAGCACGAGCGTCACGGTCACTGCTCTCTTGGGTGATGGTGTCGGCTGGACGACGATGGCCAGCGCCCCGGCCAACGTCAAGGATGGGGGAGCGATGGCCTCCGCGGGCGGCGAGTTCATCTACGCCTTCCGGGGCGACCAGACACTCGACTTCTGGCGCTACAGCATCACCTCCGACAGCTGGACCGCCATGGCGAATGCCCCTGCCAGCGTCAAAGGCGGCGGCGCGCTGGCCTACGCGGGCGGCGACTTCATCTACGCCTTTCGCGGCGACAAGACACTCGACTTCTGGCGCTACAGCATCTCCGCGGACAGCTGGACCAGCTTGGCCAACGCCCCTGCCGCTGTCAAGGGCGGTGGCGCGCTGGCCTACGCGGGCGGCGACTTCATCTACGCCTTTCGCGGCGATACGACGCTCGACTTCTGGCGCTACAGCATATCGGGAAACAGCTGGACCGCCATGGCGAATGCCCCTGCCGGCGTCAAAGACGGCGGCGCGCTGGCCTACGCCGGCGGCGACTTTATCTACGCCTTTCGGGGCGATACGACGCTCGACTTCTGGCGCTACAGCATCTCCGCCGACAGCTGGGGCACCATGGCCAGCGCCCCGGCCGCCGTCAAGAAGGGCGCCGCACTGGCCTACGCGGGCGGCGACATTATCTATGCCTTCCGGGGCGATACGACGCCCGATTTCTGGAGCTACAGCATATCGGGAAACAGCTGGACCGCCCTGGTCAGTGCTCCAGCCGCCGTCAACGGAGGCGGGGCGCTGGCGTATGAGGTCGGCCGCGGCCTGCATGCCCTGCGCGGGGACTCTCTATCAGACTTCTGGCGCTACACAACAGGAACCACTTCCAGCTACGACATCGGCGCCCAAGCAGGCGACTTCATCATGACCGGTAGGGTCTCGATCGACGCGGGCGGCAACGCGGTCCTGTCCTGGAACGTCGGGTCTTCTGCGCCCACCGCCACGCCCGCGCCGCCGACAATCACGCCGACCCCGACCATCACGCCCACCCCGACCATCACGCCCACGCCCACGCCCCCTTGGGACCCCATCGCCGGCGCCATCAGCTACAAGGCCTTGGCTGGCACAGGCTGGAACACCGCCTCCGATGCCAGCGCGCAGAAGACGGACGATACGGATGATGGCACCACCACCAGCGACGGAAATCTGGACACCGGCGGCTTCGTCAACAAGCTGAAGCTCAAGGACCGCGGCACCGGCGGTTCCAATTACTTGAGGATCGATACGGGGATCACGCTTGGCCAGTCCGCGAGCGTGACCATGAGGCTGCATGGCTCCGACTCCAAAGGTCCGGGCGCGGGGTGTGGGGCCAAGGGCCTCTGGTCCGACTTCGGCTCCATCTATCTGTATGCCTACAACGGAGCTCAGACGGTGGATCCGGCCTCGGAGACTATTCTCGCCAAGGCTGTTGATTACACGGTCGTGGCCGGTCCGCTCAGCGGCGAGGGTTGCAGCACCGAGTATGTTGATTTGGACCTAACCAGCCTGTACTCCAGCGCCTCGGGGACTTCGACTTTCATTGTTCGGGTCATCGCAGAGGTGGGAGGGGGAATAGACGTCGACGACAACACTGAGATCAAGATCATGGCGGAGATCTCCACTCAGCTTGGCGCGCTCTCGGACTGGTGGAACACGAATTGGCAATACCGCAAGAAGGTCACCATCGATTCAACCAAGGTCGACGCCAACCTGAGCGATTTCACGGTGCTGGTCAAGCTGGACGGCACCAACTTCAACTTCTCCAAGGCGCAGGCCGGGGGAGGAGACATCCGATTCATCGATCCGTCGACGCCCCCAGGACAGGTTCTCAAGTACGAGATCGAGCGCTGGGACCCCACCGGCCAGATGGCGGAAATCTGGGTGAGGATCCCCGCTGTATCCTCCGGCGGCGACACGCGTTTCGACATGTACTATGGCAACGCAGCCGCTGCGGATGCGCAGGACGCGCCAAATACATGGGCTGCCGGCCAGGTGGCCGTGATGCATCTGGATCAGGCTAGTGGAACTCAGACGGACTCAACGGGTAGGGGAAACAATGGCACGCTGAATGGTGGGACCACCTACTTGGCCAATGAACAAATCGACGGCTCGAGGGACTTCGACGGTTCCACGGGCTTCATCAGCCTGGTCGACTCCACAGACATCAACACCGGCGGCCCCTACACGGACCGGACGATCGGCGTATGGTTCAACGCCGATACGACCGCCGGCAGACAGGTCATCTTCGAGGGGGGCGGCGGGACCCGCGGGTTCAACATATACATCGACAGCGGCAGCCTCTACATCGGCGGCTGGAACACCCCAGGGGCCCAATCCGGTTGGATGGGCACATGGCACTCGACGCCCATTTCGGCCAACACCTGGTATCTAGCCACCCTGGTCCTGACCAATGGGACGGGAAGCGTACAGCCCAACAAGTTCAAAGCCTATCTCAACCAGGTGGAATTCGGCAGCGGCGATGGCAGCCAGGTGTGGTCCCACGGCGGGAACATCCGGATCGCTCGCAGCGACGCCGGATCTCGATACCACACCGGCACCTCAAGCGCTGCCAACTACTTCGACGGCACCGTGGATGAATGGCGGGTGGCCAACGCGGGGCACAGTGCTGCCTGGATAAAGGCCGAGTATTTCAGTCAGAGCGATGCGCTTCTTACCTTCAATGTGGAGGAGATCAAGCCATGATCGAAGGCCACAGGAAGCAGCCTGCAGCGTCTCCCAGTTCGCATGCCTTCAGGAAGGAGGGCAACCCAAGCCATGAATAAAAGCCGCCTGGCGCGCCGACGCCTGATAACGATGGTGGACGTCAACATCCTTCCCGAGCGGTATCGCCGGCGCAAGTTGACGCTGGTGTCCGCCAAGCCGTGGCTGTTCTTGCTGGCCTACCTGCTCGTCCTCATCCCGGCGGTGAAGGTCTTCTCTGACAGCGCGGCCTGGTTGAACCGGACGGAGGCCGATCTGGATCGCGTCCAAACCGCTCTCGACCAATATCGCCCCCTTGCCGAGGAGAAAAGCGCCCTGGAGATGCAGATCGCAGAGGTCAGGAACGAGATCAGCCAGGTCGAGATCGCCAGCCAGAGCGCCACGATCCAGACCATCGTGTGGAGCGATTTGCTGCGATCGATCATCGATCGGGCGCCTGCCGGCGTGGAACTGGCCATCCTTGACCAAAGCGAAACCAGGGTGCGGATCGTCGGCGTGACCGATGATCATCGATTGGCTCTGCGTTATGCCGATGAACTGGATGGGCTGGGGCTGTTCTTCACCGTCACGGTCGACTCGCTCGTGAAGATCATACCGCCCGAGCCGGACCCAAACGACACACAGGACAATGCGCCGCCATATTATGAATTCGAGATCACCCTTGAGCTCTTTGCCGAACCTGAACCAGAGAATGCGCAATAGTCGTTCGCGAGACGGATCGGGGTCCGCGTTCGCGAGGCTCCAGCCCATTGCCGGCGATCGGCCCCTCTGAGTAGAGGAGCAGGGAGCTCCGGAGGCACGAAGCGATGATAGATAAGATCAGGTCCTTCTTTAGAGGGAAACCCGCCAGGTTAGCGATAGGTTTGACCCTGCTGCTCGCGGCGACAGATGTGACCCTAGTGGCGGCTTCTTTACGTAGTGACCGAGCGGCCGCCGAGCTCGCATCACAGGTCGAGGCTCTCGAATTCAGCCTGGAGCAGCTTAGAGTAGCCGACGCCGAAGGGCTTAACGACTTGGAATCGGAGTTATCCACAGCCTCGGCCGACCTGCTTAGGCTCGAAGCTTCCTTTCCTGAGATCGGCGCGCCCTTCGACCTATATCGTCGCGTATTTCAGCTGGCAAGCTCCAGGGGGATCGACCTAAAGAGCGTAAGGCGGATCGCAGGCAGCATCCAGGATACCGGTGCGGGCACGTTAAGCGTGACGACCTATGTGGTCGACTCAGCGGGCGCCCTCTATGGCTGCCTTTCACTGCTGGCGGATCTCGAGCGCGAAGGACTGCAGACATTGACGCTCAACAACATCCTGGTCGATCCGACTGCCGAAGTGTGTGATTTCGGCGTAACGGTGGCCAGGGCCACCGTCTTGGGCAGCGAGTAGTGATGGCACCCTCAAGAACACGGGGGTTTGGGCTCCTGGAATCTTAAGGAGAGCTGGATCGATGGTTAGAAAAATAGTTACCTTGGACTTCGACGGGCGAAATATACGCATGTTGGTGGTGCGCGGAAACCGGGTCCTGCGCTGGGCTTCGGTCTCGGTCCCTCAGGATCTCATGAACCAGGGATTGATCACAGAACCTGATCAAGTTGCTGCGGGACTGAATCGGCTCTTGGCGACGCATCGCGCGCCGAGGCGGAGGTTGATCACCAGCGTCACTGGGCACCGCATGGTTTCTCGCATGATCTCCATGCCCAGGATAAAGCCTCAGATGCTCGATGAAGCCATCCGGCGCAAGGCAAAGCAGGAGATGCCGCTCCCGCTGGATCAGACCTACCTATCCTGGCAGGTGATCGGGCAAGAGAATAATCACCTTCAGATTTATGCCTTCGCTGTGCCCCGACTCATTATCGACCGGCAGATGGAAGTCCTGAAGGCAGCGAAGATTCGCCCGCGGGCTATGGATCTGCAGCCCCTCGCACTGGCGAGGGCTGTCAACCAGCCGAATGCCATCATCGTCAACCTGGAAGAGCAGAGTGTCGGAGTCATCCTGGTGGTTGATGGCATCCCCGCCATCCTTCGCAGCGTCCCACAGGGCGCTGACGTCAGCGAACCAGAAGCAAGGATCGAACGGCTCTCACAGGAGCTGTTCCGCACGACCCAGTTCTACGACGAGGGCCACCAGACCCGCCCGCTCGACCCGAAAACGGTGGTTTATATGACTGGCTCGCTCTTTGAGAGCCAAGAGATGCGTCAAATGATGGCGGAGAAAACGTCATTTCCAGTGAAAGTCCCCAACCCGCCTTTCCGGATGGCCAAGGACTTCCCCATCACAAGTTACGTCGTCAACTTGGGGTTGGCGCTGAAGAAGGTGTAGATCGTGATTCAAGTACTGGCCGTCAGCGCCAACCCGGGCTTAGCAGAGAAGAGAATCTGATGTTGATTTTCATGTTTGCCGGTCTGCTTGTCGGCAGTTTCCTGAATATGTGTATCGATCGTTTTCCGCGCGACGAATCGATTATCGGCGGACGCTCCCATTGCGATGCTTGCGGGCACAGTCTTCGGGCCATAGACCTGATCCCGATCCTCAGCTACCTGTTCGTGAGGGGGCATTGCCACTTCTGCGGTGTGCGGATCCCGATTCGCAATTTGGGGGTCGAGATCGGTACGGTGGCGCTGTTTGGCTTGATCTGGCTGCGTTACCCGGGAAGCTGGGAGACGGTGCTGGTCGCCTTCTACAGCTCGCTGCTGATCGTATTCCTGATGATCGATCTCGAGCGCGGCATGATCCTGAACCGGGTCAGCTACCCGGCCATCGCCGTAGCTCTTCTGTTCGCGCTGCTGGTCCCCGAACGCACCGTTTTGGAGATGCTGGCCGGCGGAATGATCGCCTTCGGCGTGCTGCTGGCGATTGCGCTCATATTTCCATCGGGCATGGGCATGGGGGACGTCAAGCTGGCGGCCTTTGTCGGCCTGGCGGTGGGCTACCCCTACGTCTGGCTGGCGCTCTTCCTGGCGTTCGTGTTCGGCGGACTAATCGCTGGCGCGCTCGTGCTGGTCAAGGTGATGGGGCGGAAGGATCCGATCGCGTTCGGGCCGTTCCTGGCGGCGGGCGCCGTCGTAACAATGCTCTTCGGCGAGCCGATCCTGCAGTGGTGGGCAGCGGGAGGCCTTTTATGAGGATCGACAAGCAGATCATACGCTGGTGGTCGGGAGGCATCTGATGCAAATCGACGAACTGCTCAGGATCGCAGTGCAGAAACGGGCCTCCGACCTGCATGTTCGTGCTGGCGCGCCTCCGATTCTTCGTATCCACGGGGACTTGATCCCGATCGGAGACGGCCACGCGACCGCGCTCAGCCCCGAGGAGACGACTCAGGCGTTTAAAGATGTGACGCGGGAGGGGCACCGCCAGGATTTTGCAGCGACCCGCGAACTCGACTTCCACTATGAGGTGCCGAATCTAGCCCACTTTCGGGTTAACGCCAGCGTGCAGCGCGGATCGATATCGCTGGCATTCCGAAGGATCGGCCTGGAGATTCCATCCATCGAGGAGTTGAACCTGCCATCGATCTGCGGGAGCCTGACACTCAAGCCGCGTGGCCTGATCCTCGTGACCGGCCCAACCGGAAGTGGTAAATCCACCACGTTGGCGGCCATGATCCAGCACCTCAATCAGCACGACGCGCGGGTGGTGGTCACGATCGAAGACCCGATCGAATACCTGCACGAGGACCGGCGTTGTGTGATTATGCAACGCGAGGTCGGGCGGGATACGGAGTCGTTTGCCAGAGCCCTGCGGTCGGCGCTGCGGCAGGATGTGGACGTCATCCTGGTGGGTGAGATGCGGGATCCGGAGACGATGGCGGCTTGCCTGACGGCAGCGGAGACCGGCCACCTGGTGATGTCCACCCTTCATACCAGCAGCGCCTCGATGACGATCGACCGCGTGATCGACGTGTTTCCGCCGCATCAGCAGGACCAGATCCGGATGCAGCTCTCGCTGACATTAGAAGCGGTGCTGTCCCAGATCCTGCTGCCACGCATCGACGTCGAGGGCCGTGTGCCGGCGGTCGAGGTCATGCTTTCAAGCACCGCGGTGCGAAACCTGATCCGCGAAGGCAAGACGCATCAGATGCCCAACGTGATCCAGACCAGCTCCGGAGCCGGCATGCAATCGCTGGAGCAGTCGTTAAATGGCCTGCTTCAGAGAAACATGATCACCATGGAAGGGGCCCTGGCGACGGCGAATGACCCCGAAGCGCTGAAGGCTTTGGTGACGCGTGGGTAGCCTAGGACCATCGGATTAGGACTGTAAGGAGTATGTAAGGGCCCTGTAAGTGCTGCGGCGATCTGAATATGCAATACTGCTCACGTAACAATAACCTGTATGGGGAAGGAGGCGTTATACGAAGGCAATCATTGACGAACCGGACGTTTGGAGAATCTGGTCTGACGAGAATTGAAATCCGAATAAGTATTTGGAGGATAACCAATGCTGAGAAAACTTAGAAAGGGAGAACGAGGCTTCACGCTCGTCGAGCTGCTCGTAACCATCGCCATCCTGGGCACGCTGTTCGGGATAGTGACATTGGCTCTGAACGGCCTGACCGTCAGTACAACCGCCAACATCAAGAAGGCCGAACTGGATCAGGTGCAGACCTCGGTAGATATCTACCTGGCGGCCAATTATCCGGGCACGACGGCCATCCCGGTTCGAGTAGTCGGGAGTGCGGCCGTCATCGCATCCGCTGATATTGCCACCGACGCGCCCTTTGCGACATACCTTCGTTCGCTGCCGACCCAATACACTTACTATTGGGACACGTCCGGCAACGTTACGCAACCTTAGTTGAGCGGAGTCTGATCGAGTCGAACCAAGCCTCAGTTCCCCATCGGGTGAAACCGTCGACCCAGCTAATGCTGGGTCGACTTTGTTTATGAGCGGCAGTAATGCAGGCAATTTGCCGCCCCACAGCCCCACCGCCCGCTGCTTGGGCTCTATCTGTCCCGCGGACCTTTTTTGCTTCCATCGCATGCTAGAATGCCCCTCCCATGCGGCTGGCCCACCTCACCCTGACCGACTTCCGTAATTTCGGCGGCCTGCAAACCGAATTCCCTCCCGGTCCCACAGTTATCGTCGGCGCCAACGCGCAGGGCAAGACCAGTCTGCTGGAGGCGGTCTACTTTCTCGTCGGCGCCTCCTCCCCCCATGCTTCACACGACAGCCAGCTCATTCGCCTCGATGCCGACCCGCGCATCGCGCGGCTGGTCGCCGAGCTCGAGCGGGCGGATCGTAAGGAGACGATCGAGATCCGCTTGATCCTGGGTTCGCTGGAAAATAGGCAGGAACGGCTGCGCAAGGAGATCCTGATCAACGGTGTGAAGAAGCGGGCCATGGACCTTCACGGCCGCTTCAATGCGGTCCTTTTCCTGCCGCGGGACGTGCAGGTGGTGGAGGGCTCGCCCGGGGAGCGGAGGCGGGAGCTAGATTCAACGATCTCTCAGGCCGATCCCGACTACGCGCGCCTGCTGAGCGAGTATGGCAAGGTGCTCACCCAGCGCAATGCGCTGTTAAGACAGCTGCAAGAGCGGCGTGGCGAAGTGGGCGAGCTCGGCTTCTGGGACAAGCGGCTGGCGGAGCTGGGAGCGGAGGTCATGCTCGCCCGCGCCACGGCCCTGGCGCAGCTCCAGACGCTGTCCGCCCCGATCCATGGGGAACTGACCGCCGATTCGGAGGCGCTGACCCTGCACTATCGGCCGGCGTATGAACCTGGGGGGTCCTTCGACCAGGGCGCCTGGCTGACCGGCTCCCTGCGAGAAGGCCTGCAGGCGGAGTTCGAGCGGCTCAGACCCAGCGAATTGCGGCGCGGCATGACGCTCACCGGTCCGCAGCGCGATGATCTCTCACTGCAGGTGAATGGGCTGGAGTTGAGGCACTACGGCTCGCGGGGCCAGAATCGCACCGCTATGCTGGCCTTCAAGCTGGCGCAGGTGGATTGGCTGCATCGGCGCACCGGGGAGCAGCCGGTGCTGCTGCTGGACGAGGTCCTGGCCGAGCTCGATCCCGCGCGCCGCGGTTATTTGCTCGATCGTCTGGCAGGCTCGCAGCAGGCGCTGCTCACCGCGGCGGACGTAGGTATGTTCGACTCGGGCTTTCTCGAAAGTGCGACGGTTTGGACAATGAGCGCCGGCGCCCTTTCCGGCTAGTTGCTCGGCTCCAAGCTGACCTCGATCCTCTGATTTTCCTTGCCGCGCCCCGGATCTGCGCTCAGGATAAACTAAGGGCAAAGGTACATGTGAGGATCTCAGGATGTCCCCGATCCTGCGGCATTTCGAACTCGATGTTTATCAGCTGGCCTACGACGGCGCATTGCTGATCTTCGATATGTCTGAGATGTTTCCTGCGGACGAGGGTTCCACACTAACGGATCGAATCCGTCGATCGTCGCGAGCGGTTTATTCCGGTATCGCCGACGCGTGGGGGCACCGGCTGTACGAGGCCGCCTTCACCAGCAAATTGATTGGCGCCGAGGCCATGGCGGCGGAAACACAGACCTGGCTGCGTTTCGCGGCCGAACGAGAATACATCCAGCGAAATCGGTCCGGTCACCTATTGGCGCTTTACGACAGGATTATCGATAAGCTGATAAAGATGATCGCCGACCCCGATCCCTGGCTGCTGCCTTGAGCAAGGTGATTAGCGTTTCGATTCCTCAAGTAATGCGCGGACTTTGGCAAGTACATCCTCCACAATCTGGGATGGCAGCTCGGCGTTGAATTCCGCTCGCCTCCGACGCCAATCCAAGCTCTTGATCTGATCCGCCAAGACGACCCCTCCTGCTTCAAGATTCTCGGGAATGGCTACTTCAAAAGGGCAGCCTTTGCCCTAGTAGTGATCGGACAGAAAAGCCCAAGGCCAACCTTTGCTTCTCGCCCATTCATCTTAGATCGGCCGTTTGCTAGGAATGCCCGGGCGCCGCGGGTACTTTTCCGGCGTGGCGGCGGACTTTCGCACGACGACCAGATGACGCGTCTCGGTCACGCTCGGCAGCTCCACTGGAATAATCCCCTCCAGCTCCCCTCCCAATACTTCCAGAGCGAGCTGTGCCGAATGAGCCTCCGCAGGGGCCGTGTCGCCTTTCTGCGCAACCGCCCTGCCCTCCATCTTCGCCAGGGGCAGCAGGTACTCGAGCAAAGTGGGGAGCTTCGCAACCGCGCGCGCCACCGCCCAATCGAACGTCTCGCGATGCTCGGGCGATCTCCCCACCTGCTCGGCGCGGGAGTGGATCACCGCGACGTTTGTGAGCTGTAATTGATCCACGACGTGCCGGCAGAACTGCGCCTTCTTGCCGACCGACTCCACCAGCACCATGTGCACCTGCGTACAGGCGATGCGGATCGGAATTCCCGGAAAGCCGGCGCCTGTACCGATGTCGATGATCCGGTCGCCCGGTCGAGGGCGCATCGCCGTGAGGCAGCTCAGCGAATCCAGGAAATGCTTGACTTCGATTTGCGCCCGATCGGTGACGGAGGTCAGGTTGAAGCGCCGGTTCCAGGCCTGAAGCTCGGCGGCATACCAGTCGAAGGCCTCCAGCTGGCGGACGTTGAGCCGGATGCCGAATTGGGATTCGGCGTGTTCGCTCCAGTGCATATGTCAGAAGCATAGCGCATTTGGGCAAGGGAGCGCCTTGGAGCTGGGGTGCGCGGGTGCTCCACAGCCCCCCCTGCTCCCCTGCCCCGAAGCTCCCCTGCTCCTTAACCCATGCTGCGGATATGCAGTTTGCGCAGGCCGGCCTGCAGCCGGAGCAGGACCAGGTCGCCGCGCGCGTTCAGGACCGCATAGTCCTTGAGCAGGCCTTTTGCCACGCTTTGGGCGACCTCTGGCGAGTCACCCTTCTTCTTCATTCGCTGCAGCCGCACCGGAATTTTGCGTACGAAGCGGGCCATGGCGTTCAACGCCTCGCGATCGACGCTGCCGTCTCTTCCTGATATCAGCAGGAAAGAGCTGAAGGCCCCACTTCGCAGCTCGTCGAGCGACTCGATCCAGGCTTCGATCTCCGCATCACCGATGTAGGGGGGTTCCGAGACTGTGACCGTGTCGCCGATAAATGCAATCTTGGCCTCCGGGAGCACGACCCACATGGAACCTGCGGTGGGGCCCGGGCGATGCCAGAAGAGCACTTCGCGCTCTCCCAGATGGAGCTTGAGCTCATGCTCAAATGAGATCGAAGGAATGGCCTTATGCACACCGGTGATGCGTTTCAGCGCGTCCGCCTCCGCTCCGATGGGCTTTGCCGACCCCTTGAAAGCGTCGGGCCAGCCCCGTATGGCCTGCAGTGTGGCCTCTTGCGCTAGGATGGGAAGATCGAATGCGCGCATGCCCAGCGCCCGATCCGGATGCTGATCCATCAGCGCAATGTACTTCGGCCTGCCGGTGTTTGTCAGCTGACCCATCCAATCCCTTCCATCGTCCGGCTTCAGCGGCACGTCCACCAGCAAAATGCCGTCATTCGACGGCACTGCTCCGAGGATGACCCCGAGATATCGAGCTTCGACGAGCACTCCAGAACGATGCTTGCGCATTGGATTAGTGGTTTCGAACTAAATCGGTAGCGTGAAGTAGAAGGTAGATCCCTGGCCGGGCTGGCTCTCAACCCAGATCCGGCCCTCATGGGCCTCGACGGCCAATCGGCAGAAGGCCAGGCCAAGCCCCAGTCCCTTGGGCCGGCCCTTGCGCTGCACGCGCGCAAACTTCTCAAATATGCGTGTCTGATCCTCGGGCGGGATGCCGGGCCCGTTGTCGCTGATCCCCACCCGCAGTTCGTTATCCAATTTGCCCAACGCAACGGAGATCTTTCCCTCCGCGCGCGAGTATTTTATGGCATTTTCCAGCAGGTTGATCAACACCCGCCGGATCATCTCCGCATCCATCTCAACCGGCGGAAGGCTATTCGAGCCCAGATCAAAACTCAGCACATGGCCCTTGCCCTCTGCCACCGGATGCACCTCTTCAACCGCCTCGACCACCAGGCTGCCCAGCGAGCCCTTCGCCTTGTGGAGCACGGCCTGCCCCGCCTCCAGCTGTTCCAGGTCGAGCAGCTGTTCAATCAAGCGCGAGAGTCTGCGTCCCGATCGCAGCGCGATGGCCAGCACGGTCTGAAGCGCCTCGTCGTCGTCCTTCATGGAGGTCTTCAACACTTCCAGGCTGGACAGCACGTTGCCAAGCGGAGAGCGCAGGTCGTGAAAGATCATGGAAGTGAGATCCGCGCGGAGCTCATCGAGCGCCAGGCGTTCGGAAACATCTCGAATGATCCACTGCAGGTACGGTTTGCGTTCGATGTCGATTCGCTTCACATAGATCTCGATCGGCACCGAGTTACCGTCCTTGAGCTCGGCTTCCGATTCGTAGGAGATGGTCTGGCCCAGCTCGAGCTGACTCAGGTCCTCCGGTAGCCGCTGCTCGTTAGGCTTGTGGAGGCTGAGCACCGATCGACCCAATAAGGCCGCACTGGAGTAACCAAGAAAGGTCTCCGCACGGTGATTGGCATCCGTAACGCGGCCTTCTAGATCGCTGATCAGGATCGGATCAATGCTGTCTTCGAATAGGCCTGCGTAGCGCAATCGTGCCGTCTGCGTCTCTGAAAACAGCTGGGCGTGCGTGATGGCGGTCCCCGCCAGTCCCGCTATGCTTCGCAGAAGCTCCAGTTGGAGCGGAGAGAATTCGTGGCTGCGTGGATTGACTACCTCCAGCACGCCAATGATGCGGCGCTGTACAGAAATGGGGACCGCGGCGACCGTGCGCGTTTCGTAGCCGGCCTCTTCATCGGCGCCAGAGTAGAAGCGCTCGTCGGCCTTGACATCCGGGACCACAAGCGGCTCATCGTGTTCTGCCACCCAGCCGGCGATCCCCTCCCCCTTCTGGAGTTTCAGGCCAACGATCTTATCCGCCGCACCGCCCAAGGCGTTGCGGAATTCCAGCTCACCGGTCTCTTCATCGATTAGAGCCAGAGAAGCCCCCTCGCAATCCAGTGAGCGAGTGGTTTCTGAGAGAATGCGCTGGAGCACCTCCTCCAGCTTGAGCGTAGCGGTGACTGCACGCGCGGTCTCGGCCAGCGCGCGCGTGGCCTCCAATTGTCGTTGACTATCGGCAAATAGCTGTGCGTTGGCGACCGCGGTTGCCGCATGATCGGCAAAGCCGGATACGACCTCCAGGTCGCCCTCATCGAAGGCGTCCACTTGCTGGCTGTCCACGGAGAGAAGGCCGACGGCTTTCTCCCTAAGCACAAGCGGCGCACCGATCCACCCCCGGATCAACTTCGCGCCGGGCATCGATTCACTCTCGATCCACCCCGGCTCCACCTGCACATCCGACTTTACGATCGGCACCTCGCTCGCCAGGACTTTCCAGGCCAATACCTCTGGATCCTTCGTGAGCGTCTGTCCGATCAGGCTATCGCCTTCCTCCAAGCCCCTCGAGGAGACCAGCCGAAGGGATTCGTCCTCCAGAACGAAGATGCTTGCGCTGTCGTAATCCACGACCCGCTCCAGTTGACGCAAGACCTGTTCGAACACCAAACCGGGGTCGAGCGCCGAATTGATGATGCGGGCAATCTCCTGCAAGGTTTGCGCTAAGTTCTTGCGTTCCTGCTCGGCGCGGAAGAGGCGCGCATTCTCCACCGCGATCCCTGCCTGGTCTGCAATGGCACGCAGTAGATCGACATCCGCATCGGTGAAGTGCTCTGGCTGCGGATGCACGAGCGTGACGACCCCTACGATGCGGTCCCTTGCCAGCAGCGGGGCGCTGATTGCGGATCGAGGATTTCCGTTCTCTTCTTCGGGGTGCCGATCGAGCCAGCGCTTGTCTTCGAGTGTGTTGACCACCAACGCCGCCTCATGATTCTCCACGACCCAGCCTGCGAGGCCCTGCTCGAAGGTCTCGGCCAGCCGTTCGGCGGTCTGGTCGTGCACTTTCCCGTCGTAGGCCAGCGCGCCCTCGCTGACCTTGCCCTGCTCGTCGAGCACCAGGATGCTGCCGCTGAGCGCGCCCACATTCGTCATGGTGAGCTCCAAGACGCGCTGCAGCAGGTCACGCAGGTCGAGCTCACCCGTCAGCTCGCGGCTGATGGCATAGAGCAGATCCAGGGAGGCGCGTTCGCGCTCGGTGGCTTTCGCTTCGACGCTCATGATAGGTATTTCAGCCCGTGGCCGGTGTTGAACAGCACGACACGGTCGTCGGGCTCGATGTCACCCGCTTCGACCAGCAGCTCGAGCCCGGCCAAGGTGGCGGCCCCCTCAGGGCAGGCGAATATCCCCTCGGCGCCCGCCAGTTCGGCCTCTGAAGCGGCGATTTGACCCTCACTGACCGCCACCGCCGCACCTCCACTTTCACGGAGCGTGCGCAAGATCAGGCGGTCGGCGTAAGGTTTCGCCACGCGCAAGCCGGGCGCGCGTGTGGGAACCGATTTGGCGGCGACCACTCGATCGGCGCCCGACCGCATGGCATCGACGATGGGCGCGCAGGCTTCGGACTGGACGCTCATCATTCTGGGCCGGGAAGAGCCCACCCAACCCATCTCTTCTAGCTCGTCGAAGGCCTTCCACATGCCGACCAGCCCCGTGCCGCCGCCGGTGGGGTAGATCACCACTTCGGGCAGCTCCCACTCGAAGTCCTCCGCGAGCTCCAGGCCCATGGTTTTCTTGCCTTCGACCCGATAGGGCTCGCGAAAGGTAGAGAGGTTCATCCAGCCGTGCGTGCGCGCCTCGGCGGCCGCCTTAAGCCCGGCGTCCTCGATGGTTCCTTCCACGAGTTGAAGATCGGAGCCGGCGGCGAGAACTTCGGCTTGATTCGAGGCGGGCGCGTCGCGCGGCATGTAAACATGCGCCGGAATCCGGGCGCGCGCGGCATAGTTGGCCAGCGCACCCCCCGCGTTTCCCGCGGTGGGAGCCGCCGCCTCTTCCACGCCCAGTTCTATGGCGCGAGAGAGCGCCACCGCCATGCCGCGTGCCTTGAAGGTCCCGGTGGGATTGACTCCTTCGTCCTTGACATAGAGCCGTTTCAGACCCAAACGCTCCCCGATCCGCCGGAGCGGCAACAGCGGAGAATCCCCCTCTCCTAACGTATAGCGTTTACCTGGGTCACGAACGGGAAGCAGCTCCGCCCAACGCCATAGCCCGGCCGGGCGTCCGCTCACCCTCTCACGTTGTAGCGCCCGAGCGGTTTGAGCCAGGTCGTACCTCGCAAGAAGCGGCGAATCGCAGCTTTCGCACACCGTTTGGACGACATCTGCCTCGAACTCCTCCCCACACTCCGGGCACTGAAGGCCGGTGAGGGTGCTCATGTCCGTCGAAGTATAGCATAGCGGTTTTTCGGCCAATATATGACATAAGAGTGATGTTTAGGGGGTGCGGGAGAGTGGGAGCGGGGGGGCCAGGGAGCAGGGGGGCAGGCTCACTCGACGTAGATCTCGACCTGCCGGCCCTCCTCCTCATCGATCACGTCCACGATCTTGCCCGTCAGGCCGGCCTTGAGCGCTTCCGCCAGTTCCTCCAGATCGATATCCTCATCCTCCGGAATAAACTGCGCTCCCAATCTCAACGCCACGTTCACCAGTCGCATGGGCAGGTTGACATTGACCGCCGCGCGGTCTCCGTCCAGATCCGTGACGCGGATCCTCATCCACTTCGATTCACCGTCCGCCGCGGCCGGGCGCGTCTCCGAGACGCCTTTCGATAATGCCCGCAGCAGGCGGGCGGCTTCTTCCGCCGAGAGCTTGCCTTGCTCCAGCATCTTCAAGATCTTCATCCGTTCATCGGGTGTCGCCATGGGATCCTCTTCTCAGCCTAGATAGATTTCGACCCGATTGCCCGAGTCGCTGTCGTCGATCTCCACGTGAAGCGGTTCATCCATCATGCGTCCCAGCTCAAACGCCATAAGCATTTCTGCGATGGCGTGCTCATCCAGGTTCGGAATCAGCGGGCCGATCGTGCGAACCGACCAGGCTGCAAATCGCATGGGGACTGGGATGCTGATCCCGATGGTCTTCGGCCAGCTGCGCGAGGGGTTGGTTATCCGAACATGCAGCCATGGGGAGCGCGTGCTGGCCAGCGCCACGATCGTCGACACCGCGCCACCCATGAGCAGCGGCGCTGCCAGCAGCCAGCCCCAGCCTCCCTGATACGCCGCAACGATGCCGAGTCCCATGGCCAGTACCCCAAAGTAGAGCGGAAGCAGCCACCAGTACCGCCAGCGCCGGCTCTCCGCGGTCGATGAGGCACCGTCCGTTGGGCGAGCCGAGGAGGGCCTCTGGAGCTCATTCAGCGCCTGGTCGAAATTGAGATCGCCCGACTCCAACTGCTCCAGGACCTTCAGCCGCTCGGCGTCACTTTGCGTCATAGTTCAGTACTCCGAGAGGCTCCCGGTCTTACGGACGTGCGCTTCGGAGTGCCGGTACAAGAGATATCCAATAATGGGCATTAGCAGGCCAAAGAGAACCGTAATTACGATTTCGATTTCGATGGGAGCCAGCTCGGGAAAGCCCGGCGGATAGCCCATCAGCGTCGAGCGGAAAGCATCCACAGCATACGAGAGCGGAATGAAGCGCGAGATCGCAAGCAGTCCATCCGGTAGGGCCCCAAACGGAAAGAAATAGGCACTCAGGATCAGAAGGATAAATTGCAGGGCGTTGGCGAGCGTCTGACCGGCTTCCTTGATGCGCAGTGTGATCGCCGCAAAGCCAAACCCTACTCCAAAGATGCCCGCTAACGCGAACACCAGTATGAAAACCCCGAGAGCCGGGTTGGCGAACGGCAGCCGTCCCAGCATGGTGGACATCAGCCATACACCAGCAACTACCAGCAGGCTGGTCCAGATCAGGCTGTTGGTGACCCGTGAGACCAGACTGGCAAATTTGGAGGCCGGGCTCAGGTAGAGCGCCTCCAGCGTACCCTGCTTCTGCTCGCGCCGGATGTTGTAGCCGATGGTCCAGAGCGTATCGCTCAGGAATATGAAGAGAGCGAAGCCGTAGATCACCACTCCGCCACCCGTTCCCTCTGCGAACTCGCCTGGCGAACTCGAGAACATCAGCGCCGCCAGTGTGAAGACGGCCACGACGGCAAACACCTGCCCAAAGGAAGCGACGAATTCCACCGGATAGCGGCGCATGATGATGAATTCCTTGCGCGACATAGCAACCAACGAGCTGAAGAGCGCGGACAGGCCGTCGAGACGCTTCATGGGTGTGCTGCGGGTTCCCATCAACGCGCTCTCAATCCGCTGCGTCTTGTCGGAATGCTGCGCAACGCCATCAGTACTGACCTACGCCTTCATTGCGCTTGATGCCGCGCTCGACCCTGCGGAACACCTGGTAGCCAAGCAGGGGAGCAATCAGCATGAAGCCCCAGAGCACGGCAAAGTCCAGGTACCACTCACCAAAGAAATAGCCCACTCCAAGCAGGGAAGACCGTACTCCGTTCACCATCCAGGTGGGCGGGAAGGCCAGCGCCAGGGCCCGCATCAATGGCGGAAAGACAATGATCGGGAAGAAGACTCCCATGAGCAGGCTGACGCCCCACTGCATCATGTTAACGAGTGAGTTCGCTTCGCGTACTTTCATCACCAGGGCGCCAAAGAGCAGCGTCATACCGAACAGTGGAATCAGGCCCACCAGTATGAAGGCCAGGGCCAGCAGCAAGGCTCCTTTAAAGGGATTGATCCCGAAGATAAGTGCTCCAATAAAATAGGCGAGAATGCCGCTGGTCAGGGATCGGGCCGCACTGTACAAGGAAATACCGGCCGCGTTCCAGAATCGGCTGGTCGGCGTGAGGTAGATGGCCTCCAGCGTTCCGGTCTCCTGCTCAAACCGGATCCAATAACCCACAAGCCAGAAGGCAAACGAGACGATCATGAACGTGACCGAACCGATCAACATATAGGCCGCATAATCGGGCGTGCCGGTGTTCAATTCGAAGTTGGCGGCCGCCGCATCTCCGCCGGTGGCTCGCCCCAGCATGATGGGCAAGGCGGCGAAGATGATCGGAATCAGGATTTCGATAAAGAGCTGGCCTTTGTAACGCGAGACCAGACTGAGCCGCATCTTGGCGGTGGCCAGCACGATCGAGAGTTTGCTCCTCAGACTTGGTTTGCCCCGCAATTCAGACCACCCTCGTGTCTTCGGATAGAGTGCGGCCGGTCTTGGCGACGAACACATCTTCCAACGTTACGTGTTCCGGCTCGATTTGCTGCACGAGCGCGCCGTTTTCAGTGAGCGCCTCAATTAGCCTGGGAAGCACGACCCTCCCGTCCGAGCTGACGACTGTCAGTTTGGTCGTTCCGTTGGCGACTGCAATTGCCACTTTCGTAACCTCTGGCAGCGAGCCCACCGCTGCACGGGCCGCCTCTGGGATTACCCCTTCGATGTGGGTGACGTGATCCCTATGTAAGGAGCTCTTGAGGTCGGGTACGGTCCCCAAATCGATCACCTCGCCGTGGTCGATGATGGCCACCCGGTCGCACAGCGTCTCGGCTTCCGACATGATGTGCGTGGTATAGACGATGGTCTTGCCCTCCTCATTGAGCTCACGCACCAGGCCCCTCAGCTCCCGGGCGGCCGGCACATCCAGAGTGTTGGTGGGTTCGTCAAGGATCAGGACCGGGGCATCGTTGATGAGCGACTTCCCGAAAGCCAGCATCATCTTCTGCCCGGAGGAATAAGTTTCGACCGTTCGATCGGCAATTTCCTCCATGTGCAGCAGTTCGATGATCTCGTCCGAGCGTAGCTTCCGATCCGAGCTGGATAGGTGGTAGAGCGCTCCGAAGAATTCCAGGTTCTCCCGGGCGGTGAGTTTCCAGTACAAGCCCCGCTCGCCCATGAGCATGCATCCAACCGCGGCGCGCACCTCGTTCTCTTGCTCGACGATGTGGCGGCCATGGATCCATGCGTCTCCGGAAGAGGGCAGGAGCAGCGTGGTCAAGCATTTGATCAGAGTCGTCTTTCCCGCTCCATTCGGGCCAAGCAGCCCGAAGATCTCGCCCTCGTGGATTTGCAGGCTGACGGATTTCAGCGCTTCGACTTCGGTGGTTTCCGACTTAAAGAGCCCTTTGCGTTGCTTGGGGTAGTAGGTTTTACTTAGCTCTTCGATACGAATCTCTGGTTCCATGGTTCCCCTTTGGGTTCTGCGCCGCGCGCAGAACGCGAGTCGTACCTATTCTGGCCGGCCGTACGAATGCCGCATCCAGGTGAGCGCACGTTCTTCCCGAAAGCCCATGCCGCGCAGCGTACCCACCGCCACGTCGGAGGGATAATCCATTACGATGGAGCGCTGCCGGGCATGTATACGGCTCAAGGCTTGAGACAGAAGCCCCTCTTCGATCTGTCCCTGCAGCGCAGGGTCCACCAGCAGCACGAACCGTCGAACCCCCGTTCCGTGGACCGACAGGCTGCCAATGAGCCGACCGGCCTCGTGCCGGATCAGATGCAGCTTGGCATCGCGCCCAAAATAACGACCGAGCCCGGTGGGTCGGAAATATCCTGGCTCCAATGGGTATGGCCAGACCAGCCCTTCGGGCGACACACGCTCCGCCAGCTCCCACTGCTGCGCCCACTCCGAAGCGCGCCGCAGTCGGACGGACTGGCCCCGACCGGCTCCACTCCAAGGCAGTCCACGTGGCCGCCGCCACGTCGTGCGGGTTGCCAGCGGTAGATATCCCATCGAATGATAGAGCGACAGGGCGGCTGTGTTGTGCCGCTCTACTTGCAGGATAATCGCTTCGGCTCCCACCTTCCTGGCGAACTGGTCCGAGGCGTCTACCATCTGCCGCGCGATGCCGCGCCGCCGGTACTCGGGATGCACGGTCACGTTGGCCATCACCCAGCGGCGCGGATGTCCGCTGACCGGCAGCAAACTGGCGTTACCGACGATGCGCTCGTTTTCCTCCCAGACGAAGCCCAGGGGGCGAGCAGCCGGCGGCAGCAGCAGGCGGCTGAGCGCCCAGCCGACCCATCCGATACGGCCGAGCGTGCGCATCTCGCGCACCATGCGTCGGGCCGTTCCGTCCAGGTCCCCGCGAAACGTGATCTCGATGAGATCCGCCACCCGGCCCATATCTCGGCGCGGATCGATGGGCCTCAGGCCGGGGGACGACTCAGAAGCGCGTGCGATGACGCCTGCGGTCATCGTGTGCCCTCCGGACCGGTGATTCCCTCAGGCAGCCCAGGAGCCGCGCAGCTCATGATTCGATCGCTCCCAGGAGGGATTCGGCTTCTTCGACGTTGATCTTGCCCTCTTCCAGCATGCGCAGGATCAGCATTCGTTCCTCCTCGCTGGCGCCGTTGCCCACGCGGCTCGCCACGGTGAAATCCTTCATGCTGGCCGCGGTCCGGCGATGGCGGGCGGCCTTGCGCTGCGCCCTGGCCGCCTTGCGCTGTGCCTTGGCGATCGAGAGCCGAACCTTGCGCCCAATCTTCTCCGAGTCAAAGGTCTGCAGCCGGTCCCCGAGCCCCGTCAGCCCCTCTTCGATATCGATCATATGCGACTCGATTTCAGCCCCCACTCGGGCCGCAATCGCCTCTCCCAGGTCCACCGCTGCCACCTCCTCCGAGTCCGACCCGGTGCGAAGGGTGAGATCCCCGCCGCAGGACAGATCGACTTCGGCCTCTCCCTCCCCCAGCCGGATCTCGCAGCCTCCGGGGATGTCCGTCGCTTCCACCGGGACTGCCAATCGTAGATCGCCGCCCGCCTCGAGACGGACGCATACCGAAGCGCTTTGCGCAAGGTAGCAGTTCAGATCGCCGCCAGCGGTGACGGCCGATTTCGCATCCCCCTCCGGCGATAGAGAGACTCGCGCGTCGCCTCCCGCGGTCGCCTGCACCAGACCCTCTACGCGGCTCAACCGAACGTCACCGCCCAGGCTGCGAAGTCGCACGTCGCCCTGAACCTGATCGACGACCGCGCCTCCGCCGACCTGATCGATAGACAATCCCCCGGACAGCTGTCGGGCGGTCACATCTCCTCCCACCGTCTCGGCGGTGGCGGCGCCCACGCTGCGCAGGCTCAGGCTGCCGCCCACCGTTCTCACGCTGACATCGCCCGAAAACCCTCGGAACGAAGCATCGCCGCCGATGATGGCGGCCTCCACCGCCGCCTCCAGCGGTACAACCACCGTGCAGTCCGACTCGCAGGCGATCGTCAGATGCCCGTTCTTGGCTTCGGCATGTAAGTTGCCGCCCTCGCCGGATTGAATCTCTACCGACTCGGTCTCGCTGGCGCGCACACGCAGGCTGCCGCTGACGTTTTCGAATTTGATCTTGGGTGCGGGACCGGTTTCAATCGTTCTGGTTTCCATGTTTCACGCTCCATCCGCCTTGTTTGAAGCATCCTTCGAGGTGCTCATCGCCTCATCAGTACCAAGCCGTGCGCTCTCCGGCGCGCCCCCTTGCACCCGCGCTCCCGCGCCCCCCCTGCTCCCGCGCTCTCCCTACACGCCCTCGAGCAGGCCCATTGCTTGCGCGGAGCTGATCGCGCCAGCGGCGAGTTCGTCTAGAATACGATGGCGCTGCTCCTCATCCAGTCCTGGCTCTGAGGATCCGACCTCGAATCCCATCTGCTGGATCACTTCGTTCAGGCGCGATCGCAGCGTCGGGTAAGACATCCCGAGCTCCCGCTCCATGCGGATGAGCTTGCCTTCGCAGCTGACGAAGGTCTCCACAAAGGCCAACTGTTCGGGAGTCAGTCGGCCCATGCGCCCCGTTTCAAAGTAACCTTCGATGGCCGTATCGCAATTGCGACAGTGCAATCGGGTGACGTACAGGCGCTCCTCACATACCGGGCAGATGGAAGGCATCTTATTCATGGGTTCTCACTTAGTTTGGCAGGATCGGAATTCGAAAGTCTACCTCAATATTTCAATAAAAATACACCATTGGGATTGGATTTGTCAAGTCCTATATTAATATTCTTGCACAAAGACCCAAATTTCTTGATAGTTGGCGCGGATTCTCGATGGTTTTCCCGGGGTCCCCCGAACCTGCGCGTGATTTCTCAACGGCTACAAAGATGCGTTTCGTCCCTGTTCCTTTGAGCGAGCTCGGATAGAATCAGCCTAGCTCATGTCCAAGCTATTTATCCCCGGTCCGACAGATGTAAACCCCGATGTGCTGAAAGCCCAACTGCAGCCGATGATCGGGCATCGCAGCCAGGAGTTCCAGGATCTCTATGCGCGCATTCAGCCGCGCCTTCAGCGAGTGTTCCAGACCGAGGCGCGCGTCTACGTCGCGGCCTCTTCAGGCAGCGGCCTCTGGGAGGGCGCCATGCGCAGCCTGGTGCGTGACCGGCTGCTGCTTTGTGTATGCGGTGCCTTTGGACAGCGATGGGCGGATGTCGCGCAAGGCAACCGCCTCGCCTTCGATCAACTGGACGTCGAGTGGGGTGAGCCCAACTTGCCTGAGCAGGTCGTCGCGGCGCTGGCCGAGAAGCAGTACGACACTCTGGCCGTGGTGCACAACGAGACCTCGACCGGGGTCGAGAATCCGGTACGAGAGATCGTCAGGGCTGCCCGGGACTCCCAGCCAGAGCTGATCGTGATGGTCGACGCGGTTTCCTCGGCGGCGGGGGTCCAGATCCCTGCCGATGACTGGGGATTGGATGTAGTGGTGACCTCCTCGCAGAAATGCTTCGCGCTGCCGCCGGGCCTGGCGCTCGCGGCGGTGAGCGACCGCGCGCTGGAGCGTGCGGCCCAGGTATCCCATCGGGGATGGTATTTCGATCTGCTGCTGCTCGAGAAATACCATCAGCGCAATTACACTCCCGCCACCCCGGCCATTTCATTGCTCAATGCTCTCGATTTCCAGCTGGATCGCATATTGTCCGAGGGGATCGAAGCACGGCAGGCGCGTCATGAGCAGATGACGAAGCTCGTTCAAACGTGGGCACAGGAGAATTTCGCGCTGTTTGCCGCGGAGGGGTATCGATCGAGAACCGTGACCGCCATCCGCAATACGCAGGAGATGAATATCCCGGCCCTTAACGAGCACCTGGCTCAATACGAAATGACCTTGGCCAACGGCTATGGGTCCTTGAAAAACAAGACCTTCCGCATCGGCCACATGGGCGAAACCCAACCCGCCGATGTCGAAGAGCTGCTCAACTACATCGACGAATTCCTGGCGCAGCATTAGTCAGAGCGCACCCCCCCTGCTCCCACGCTACCCTGCTCCCTTGCAAAAGGCACGTAGCACGCGAAACCGAATCCGCTACAATTTAGGTATGGACACCGGCCCCATCCTCATCGTGGAAGACATCCCCTACCTGCTTGAGCTCATGGAAGTGACGCTCAAGTACAAGGGCTATTCCGTCGTCACAGCGCGCGACGGCGATGAAGCGTTGACCATGATCTCCGTTGAGAAGCCGGCACTCGTTCTGACGGATGTTCTGATGCCCAGGCTGGATGGGTTCGCCTTTGCCCACAAGATCCGCATCAATCCCAAGACGCAGGACATTCCCATCATCTTCGTTTCCGCCACCTACATCTCCGAGGCAGACAAGGCCTTTGCCATGAGTCTGGGCGCGGTGCGGTTCCTGGAGAAACCGGTCGAAGCCGAAGAACTGCTGCTCACTGTAGCGGAGGTATTGACTCAAGATCTATCCACGCTTCCCCCACCGATTTCAAATGCAGATTTTTATCGGGGGTACCAGGAGCGCCTGGAAGCCAAGCTCTCCGAGAAGATCGAGCAGATTAGTCGCGCCAAACGGCTGGTGGACACCGTTCCTGACGAACAGCGGCCTATGTTTGAAGCGCTGCTGGTGCAAACCGAATTGCAACGCGGTCAGCTCGAAGCCGAGCTGGGAACCGTTCACGAGCGTCTGGGGCAGGGAGCCGTCACAGAACCTTGATGCAAGACCGTTTACAGCTGGCGATCGAACTGGCCCGCCGTGCAGGCGGGCTCATTCTTGAGGGCCAGGGCAGGAGCCTCCACGTCTCGAAGAAGGGGGCCACCGACCTGGTCACAGACTACGATCTGAAATCAGAGCGGATGCTGGTGAAGGCCGTCCGCAGCGCCTATCCGGAAGACGCCATCATGGCCGAAGAAGGAAGCGGATCGGACACTCTGGGTGGTGCGCCGGGTGAGGCCAAGCACCTCTGGCTGATCGACCCGTTGGACGGTACAACCAACTATGCCCACGGCATACCCTTTTACTCCGTGTCAATCGGGCTGATGGCCGGCGAGCGCATCCTGTTTGGAGTGGTCTACGATCCCTCTCGGGATGAACTCTTCCATGCCAGCGAGGGCGGCGGCGCCTGGCTCGGCGATCAGCCGCTTCATGTATCTGAGAACCGCGTTCTAGAGGACAGCCTGCTCGTCACCGGCTTCCCCTATGACATCCGCACCAACCCCGACAACAATTTGAACCATTTCAGCGAGTTCGCAGTGCGCTCGCTGGCGGTGCGTCGTCTGGGCTCGGCGGCGCTGGACCTGGCTTATGTGGCCGCCGGGCGATTTGAGGGTTACTGGGAACTGCGCCTCAACGCCTGGGACTGGGCCGCAGGCGTCTTGCTGACCCGCGAGGCAGGCGGCATGGTTACGACCTTCTCAGGCGACGATAAAGTGCTTGACGGGGACGAGACCATGCTGGCAACCAACGGCCGTATTCACAACTTAATGATGGAGACGCTCGGTCGAAACTAAGTACGTAGGCTCCTATCAAAGGCAATTCCGGAGTCTAGGATTCAGGATTTGTCGGTTGGATTACGAGTTGGCGCGCGTGAGCATGACGAACGCGATTATGCGCCTGTGTCGTGGACGCGAAGCCGCTTTTCGAGTTCGCCGAAATCTACACGGGCGGTCATATCCAGGCTGAGAGGTGTGACGGAAACTTCACGCGCCACGCGTACGGCGTAGACATCCGAGTCGGGTTCGAGCTTGTCCTCGTCGAATCGGATCTCGAAGTCGACGCGCACTGATTCGTCGAAGTGCTGTCGCTCGGGACTCAGCGGGACGTAGTACTGCGATCTCGAGAGCCGCGTGAGCCGCCACGCGGTTTCCATCGTAGCGTCAGAGGGGACATCCACCTTAAGTACATCGACATCCGGGAAGGCGTCGCCTTGCAGCAGAAGCCGTGCGAAGCGGCTTGTGAAATATGCAGCAGCGGAGAAATCGATCTTGACCGCTCCCCGCTGGTGCTCCTTCGGCATCTCCAGAGAGATCGCCATGGCCGGCACGCCAAAGGCCGCTCCTTCGAGGGCGGCCCCGACCGTACCAGAGATTGTGATGCTTACGGTCAGGTTCTCGCCGAGGTTGATTCCGGCCACTACCAGATCCGGGCGTTCGTCCATGAGCTCCAGGATTCCGTGCTGGACGGTCTGCGCCGGAGAGCCGCCCACGGCGTAGACCTTCCATGTCACGCCGTGAACCGTGACTTCTTCTTCCCGGAGCACCCCATCTGAAGCCATCGGCATGCTGCGTCCGGCTCCGGAATGCTGCTCGCGCGGTGCGGCCACGGTGACGAATCCGAGCTCCGAGAGCGCTTCCGCCGCGGCCCACAGCCCGTCGGAGCGGATTCCGTCGTCGTTAGTCAGCAGGATCTTAGGATTCTTGGCCTTAGCCACCGCGCAATCTTATCACTGGAGAGCGATGGATCGAGAGGGATGAGCCGCACGTCTGCAAAGTATTAGCAGGCCAGGGCGTGCGGGTCGGTGCTGCGGTCAATGTTGGAGTGTGCTTCGTGAATCCGAACAGCTGATTGCAGATTAATTACCACTTGCCGTAGGTCGGCGCCCAGGCTACGGCACCTATGAACCGAGGCAAGGCCTCACACTGCGACAACTCGTAAATCACGGCCAAAAGTGGTCAAGCTTTCGACTCCCTCCCGTGTCACGACGACATTGTCTTCGATCCGGACCCCACCCCATCCCTCGATGTAGATGCCGGGCTCGATGGTGAACACCATGCCCTCTTCGAGTTGAAGCTGGTTGCCCTCCACAATGCTCGGCGGCTCGTGAACGTCGAGCCCAAGGCCGTGCCCGGTGCGGTGAATGAAGTATTCTCCATATCCGGCATCGACTATCGCCCCCCGCGCGGCGCGATCCACGTCCTGGCATGTGACACCCGGACGGGCGGCCTCTCGGCCAACCTTATTGGCGGCCTTCACCGCCGCATACACTTCCTGCTGGCGGTCATCCGCCTGGCGCCCCACCACAAATGTACGCGTCATATCGGCATAGTAACCATCCACTGTTGTGGTGAAATCGATCAGCAGAATATCGCCCTCCTCGACGGGTCGATTTCCCGTGCGACCGTGAGGTAGTGCCGAGCTGGAGCCAGTCTGAACCAACGGCTCGAGCGTCACCATTTCGCCGCCACTTTGCAATACTGCGACGGTGAGATCGCTGCAGATCTCGCGTTCAATCATGCCAGGCCGCAAATGGGAGATAGTCCGTTCCAACGCCGTCTCCAGCGCTTGAACCGCTCTCCGCAGCGAGGCAACTTCGGCGGCGTCTTTGCGTAGTCGCAACGGATCCAGTACGCCTTCGCCTTTGGCGATGCGAATATCCGGCAAGAAGCGCGCAATCAGGTCTTGTTCCATGACGCGCATTCTCTGATGCTCGACACCAAGTGTCTGGAGGCCCTCCAAGAAAACGGCAGCCTCGCGCATGGCCTCGTCCGGGCCTGTTTCGTCCGTCCACGTAAGCAGGCGTGCTTCGAACGGAACCACACGCCGCCAAGTCGGTGCCTCCAATTCGGGAATCACGACCAGCATTTGGGCATTCTTGTCCGCGGGGATGAACGTGATGAAAGGACGCTCAAGCAGGAAGAACTCCTCACCGGTTAGGTATTGCAGGTTGAAGCCGGGCACCAGAGCCAGGTATTCCATGTTTGCGGCCTTGATTTGCCGTTGCAGCGCCTCAAGACGGACTCGCTGAACGTCCGACATAGTCGCCATCCTAGAGGGCCTTCACTGCGCCGCCATACACCAACAGCGAGGCGCCGGTGAGGTAGCTTGCCATGGATTCTCCCCCGACGTTCGGCTGTAGGAACATGCTCGGGTGAGGCACGAGGGGTGAACCTAGACCGGCCTCTTGTCCTCCTTCCGCAAGGCTTCGCGCTGCTTCTCAGTGGCCTTCTCGTCTATCGACAGATCATCTTTCAGCACGACACCGTAGTCGCGCTCTGCGCCCTGGCGGGTTACGTAGCCGTCGATCACATCTTCACGCACGAGCGCAGGATCGCGCTCCCACGCGTTGCCGAAGCCGCCTCCACCGCCTGTGTATAGTCTGACCACGCCTCCAGCGTCCACTGGCAGGGCATTGACCTTGAGCAGATGCTGCTCTCCCTCGGTACCGGGGTTGATCACGACATCGGGTCCGACGCCGTCGCCTCCGCCTAATAGGCCCCACGCTTTGGTTACGGAGCGCTCGAACCAGAGATAAACAGAGGCTGGCGCTTCCAGGTGGTATTCCCGGTAGATACCCGTGCCGCCACGAAAGCGCCCTGGACCGCCGGTGTCGGCTCGGAAGCCATATCTCCTCAGGACAACCGGATACTTATTCTCGTAGACCTCGACTGGATAATCCTTAAAGCCTCCGTTCACATTGTTGATCAACGCATCCTGTCCATCGTTTGTCTCGAACGCGCCCCAGCCGCCAGGATTGGCCTCGACAGACAGGAATGGGATGTCGCCCTTGCGAGGATCCGTTCCGGCAACGTAGATAACCATCGAATCTCCGTAGTGGGCTCCGGCTACCCTGTCTGGCAGGGCGGGGGCCAGCGCCCGCGGGATCAAGTCAATGAGCAAGCCCAGGGACGAGAAGTACCACTGGCAGGCTGCCGGCTCCTGGGCATAGAAGATCGATCCTTCAGGCGCCTTGACTGTGAGGGTCTTGAAGGTCCCGCCGTCCACCGGGCGATCGGGGTTGACTAGCAGCTTGAAGGCTACCCGAACAGCGGATATCGTTTGCGGAAAACCACAATTCACGGGACCGCGCGTTTGCTCTGCCGATCCGTCAAGGTCAACCGTCATCTGGTCACCTTCCACAATGACCTTCACCTTGACCGCGATCGGGCCGGATCCCAGGCCGTCGTTGTCGAGGAAGCCTTCGGAGGTGTAGACCCCATCCGGAATGGCTGCCACAGCCTCCCGCTCCAATTGCTCCGACTGCCGGAAGATCTCATCTCGGGCGGCCAGGACTGTGTCGTAGCCGAAACGCTCCAACAGCGCCTGGAGGCGCTTCTCACCTGTACGGCACGCGGCCACCTGGGCGTTCATGTCGCCCACCAGCCCATGCCCGAAGCGGCTGTTGCGCCTGAGGATCTCGATGATATCTTCGCGGGGACCGAAGTTCTCGTAGATCTTGGTGGGAGGCCAGCGCGTGCCCTCCTGATAGATCTCGTGCGAGTCCATCGGTCCGCCGGGGTCCTTTGCGCCCACGTCGAGCCAGTGGGCACGTGTCGCTGAGAATCCCACAAGCCTGCCCTCGGAGTAGATCGGAGCGAAGATCGTCGAGTCGTTCAGGTGGGTGCCCGTGAGATAGGAGTCGTTCATGTGGAAGATGTCGCCCGGCTTGAAGATATCCCACCCGTATAGATCACCTGTGAGCTTCACGCACACTTCTAGGTTGCCCAGGAAAAGGGGCAGGCCTAGCGACTGGCCAAGAACATTGCCATGTTCGTCGAGGAGCGCCACCGAGCAGTCCTTGCCCTCATAGATGATCGGGGTATAGGCGCTGCGGATGAGGGTTGCATTCATGTCTTGGGCGGTAGAGACGAACGCGTTGCGAATAATCTCTGTAGTAATTGGGTCGATTGCCATGCTCATAATCCTCATTCCACTGTGATCAAAATATTGCCGAGCTCATCTACATGCGCCTGATAGCCGGGCGGTATCAGTGTAGTCGCGCTGTCCTCTTCGATGATCAGGGGGCCGCGGAAGGCCGCGGCTTTGTCTATCCGGTAGCGCCACATGACAGGGGTCTTGTACGGTTTACCATCGAAGATTGCCTCCCGTGTCTCGATGACCGGGTCGCCCTCTTCCTTGGGAATCTCAAAGGCAGCATCGTTCCTTGTCAGACGGCCAAGGGCAGCGAGCCGCAGGTTCACAAACTCCGCCGGGGCGCTGGGTGTCGAATGCCCGTAGCGCGTGCCGTGCGCGCTGTGGAACGACGCAACGATTTCTGCAAGATCGATGCTGTCCGCAACGTGCACATTCACCGAATACTCCTGACCTACGTAACGCATATCGGTTGAACGCTCGAAGTACATGTCTTCAGGGGCAATACCTTCGGCCTCCAGGGTAACGATGCCTTCTTCTTTCAACGCTTCATACGCCTGCTTGACCTCCTCCGCATCCACGCCGTCCGTGGGATAGTAGAAATTGCGCGTTAGGTCTTGTCGAACGTCTGTCTGGAGCATCCCCCAGGCCGAGAAGGTGCCGGGAGTCCAGGGGACGATCACTTCGCGGATCTCGAGCTCTCTGGCCAGCCAGACTGCGTGCATAGGTCCGGCCCCGCCAAAGGCAACCAGCGAGTAATTACGGGGGTCGATGCCCTGCTCCACGGTGATAGTGCGCATGGCATCGGCCATCTTCGCGTTGATGATTGAGAGCATACCTTCGGCGAAGGCGGCGTCATCGAGCCCCAGCTGTTGGGCCATCTCGTGGATTGCCCCGGCGGTCGCCCCTTCGTTGAGCGTCATCCGCCCTGACAGCAGGGACCTTGCTCCGAGCCGCTTGAGGAAGAGGTTTGCATCGGTTACGGTGGGTACATCGCCGCCCTTGTCGTAGCAAACCGGACCGGGGTCAGCCCCGGCGCTTTGCGGACCGACGCGCATCGCCCCTGCCTCCTGCCAAGCCATCGAACCGCCGCCAGCGCCGATGGTGTGGATATCCACAATTGACATCAGCAGCGGCAACCCTTCCTGTTCAGTCTCAGAGGTGATATTAGGTTTGCCGTCTACGATCAAACTCATATCGAACGATGTACCGCCCATGTCCACGCATAACAAGTTCGGGCGATGCATGGCTGCAGAGAGCGCCATGCCCCCAATCGTCCCGCCCACCGGTCCCGAAAGGAGCGTGTAGACCGGCCGTCTGCGGGCGGCTTCCACCGTCATCACGCCACCGCTGGACTGCATCACGTGCAGGGTTGCGGGCACTCCCAGGGCCTTCATTTCATCTCCCAGGCTTACGAGATAGCGCTCGACAATCGGGGCAATGTAAGCGTTCATAGTGGCCGAGGAGGCGCGTTCGTACTCACGCCATTCGCGTGCTATTTCGTGTGAAAGCGTGATAGATACCCCAGGAAGTGCAGCGGATAGAAGCTCGCGCGCCTCCAGCTCATGCTGCGGATAGGCATACGAATGAACGAAACAAATGGCTACCGCCTCTATCCCCTCATCCTTGATCTTCCGGATGATCGGCTCGAAATCCTCCTCGTGCAGTGCTTCCAAGACCGTCCCATCCCATTTCAACCGTTCGCGCACCTCGTGAACGTCGCGGCGGGGGACCAGGCGTTCTGGCTTTCGATACTGAAGCGCATACAGCTCTTTTCGATCACCGCGCGCAATGGAGTAGGAATCACGCAGTCCGGCAGTCGCAATAAGAAGAACGCGTGCACCCTTTCGCTCCAGAAATGCGTTTAAGCCGACTGTTGTTCCATGCACCAGGAATTCGATTTCCGTCATGTCCGGAATGAGATCCTTCAGACCGTCGATGACCGCTCGCGCCGCGTTCTCTGGCGTTGAAGGCACCTTGCCCGTGAAAACTGCCCCAATCTCTTCGTCGGCCACTACAAAGTCGGTGAAAGTACCACCAATGTCTGCGGATACCCGATACTTCGTCATGCTACATCAGGCTCCTTTCTCTGATCGATCAGAACCTCGCTGATCAGGAATATAGGCTCACTCAACTTCTTCAAATTCTCATGCAGGTCGGCCTGCACCTGTGAATGGAAGAAGCCTTTGCCAAAGCTCTCCCTATCCCGCCAGTCCACTGTGGTCATGAAGCGATAGGGCGATTTCGACCCTGGAGGCCAAGCTTCCTCAATGCGCGCGAAATCAGCCCGCACCACTCCTTCAATAGCCAGATTGGAGTCTTGGTGCTCAGACAGCCGCCAGTTTAGGAATTCCTCCTCGTCCGCATTGGGCACGAGATTGTATAGGACTGTAAGCCTTATCATCGAGTTTCCTCCCCTCGGCTAGGCGAAACCTAGGCCTCAGGCATCCTCACGCCTGAGGCATGTGAATCTACGTTAGCTACGGCATACGATGCCGCACGGAGTCCAGTGCGATGGCGAACAGGATGACACTACCCTCAACCGCCAACTGATAGAAGGGCGGCACGTTCAATATGTTCATTCCGTTCGAGATGAGCTGGAGAAGTAGGACGCCAAAAATTGTGCGCCAGACGGCGCCCTCACCGCCCATGATGCTTGTTCCGCCGATAACAACTGCGGCAATGGCGCTGAGTTCGATGCCCATGCCAACGTTCGCCTGTCCAGTGGAGATGCGGGAAGCTCCAATCACGCCCGCTATTCCGGCGCTCAGCCCGCTGATGGCAAAGGTCATTGTGCGAACAAACCCAACGCGAACGCCCGACAGGCGAGCCGCCTCTTCGTTGCCCCCGATGGCGTATACATATCGGCCGAAAGTTGTTCGCGCTAGCACAAACCAAACAATCATTGCGAACCCGGCAAAGAAAAACACGGGAATCTTCGCCTCCAAAAACCTGCCGCGTCCAAGCATGGCGAACAATTCGTCCTCGATCTGGATCAAAAGGCCGGCGGTCAGCACGAATGCGAATCCACGAATGATGAGACCCGACGCAAGAGTCGTGACAAACGAGTCGATTCGAAAACCAGAGATCAACCCCCCGTTGAGGAAGCCAAGCGTGAGACCGGCCAATATGCCCACAGCCAATCCCGGGATTGGATAGCCCAGGCTTGCGATGAAGGCCGCAACGGCTCCTGAAAAGGCAAAGATCGCACCAGCGGAAAGGTCAAAGCCCCCGCCGATAATCGTCACGGTCGCGCCTAGTGCAACCAGGCCGACTTGCGACGCTTGATCTAGGACGTTAAGCATGTTTCGCGTGCTTAAGAAAGCTGGAGCCAGGAGGCTTAGCACCACGAAGACGGCGATGAAAGCGATGATGATGCCGTAGTCGGTCAGAATGCTGAGCTTAAGCCGCCTCGGTTTCCGCTCTTCCACAATGATCACGCTAGGTGCGTCGCCTTTTGCCATCGTATTGAGTTTTTCCCCCGGCCTTATTCTGTGGCGAAGGCCGCGCGCATCACGGCATCCTCTGTCAGCGATGAGTGGTCATCGGGACTATCAACCAGCTCTTCGACAATCCTGCCCAATCGCATGACCAGCACACGATGAGCGAGGCCGAGCACCTCTTCCAGTTCCGAAGAAATCAGCAGCAGTGCCATACCCTCTTCGGCCAGTGACGTAAGCAGTTGGTATATCGTTCTCTTGGCGCCCACGTCCACTCCATGCGTAGGCTCATCTGCAATCAGAAGCTTGGGGCGCCGGAAGAGCCACTTCGCGAAGAGCACCTTCTGCTGATTGCCACCCGAGAGGCTGTCGACCCGGACCGCCGGCTCGGGTGGCCTGACGTCTAGCTCTTCGAGAATGTAGGCAGTTTCGCGAAGTTCGCGGCCGCTCTCAATAATGAGCCCCCGGCTGACGGTTGCCAGGTGAGGCAGCGAGACGTTGTGGCCAACGAACAAGCTCATCAGCAGGCCTTGATCCTTGCGGCTCTCCGGCAGGAGCGCAATCCCTTCCTTCACCGCTTCGTGAGGCGTGTCGACCTTGACCGGCTGCTGTTCGATTTCAAGTTCACCGCTGTCGCGCCGGTCGGCACCGAATATGGTTTTCGCCACTTCCGAACGACCGCTGCCGATCAGACCGGCAAGCCCGACAATCTCGCCCGCGCGGATGTCGAATGAAACCTCCTCGATAATGCCCCTGCGCGAGAGATGCCTGACAGAAAACACGACCGGGGCGTCGGCCGCTGGAAACTTCTTTGGAGGGAAGGTCAGAGACATGGATCGGCCAAGCATGGCCGTGACCAGGCTCTCAGGGGTCTCATCCTTCGCCGGGGCGGTCCGGACTAACTCGCCATTACGGAGCACAGTTACCGTATCCGCTACGCTTAGGACTTCCTCCAGAAAGTGTGAGACATAGACGATCGTCGTGCCAGCTTCGCACAGGCTACGGACGATTTCAATGAGTTTCGCAGTTTCGTCGTCGGGGAGGGCGGCAGTCGGCTCGTCCATAACGATCAGGCGGGCGTTTCGCGCCATGGCCTTAAGGATCTCAACCTTCTTCTGGTCAGAGACGCTCAGGCTTGAGACCAGGGCGTCGGGAGGTAGGTCGAAATGAGACTTAGCGATCAGCCCACCGAAGCGCTGCCGCGTTTCACGGGCCTGAAGCACACCGGCTCTTCTGCTTTCGATACCGAGATATACGTTTTCCAGAACGGTAAGCTTCGGCACAAGCGTGATTTCTTGATGGATCATGGTGATGCCATCGATCAACGCGTCGCGCGGTGTTGCATAGTGGACTCTCCGGCCATCCACAGCCAGTTCGCCCTCGTCCGGACGCAGAGCTCCAGCGACAATCTTGCCGAGCGTGGATTTGCCGGCACCATTCTCACCCACGAGGCCGTGAATCGAGCCCCGCGCGATGTTTAAGTCGATATCAATAAGCGCTTCAACCCCTCCGAAGCGCTTACTGATGCCGCGTGTTCTAACATGGGATTGGGGGTCATTCGACCCCCAATCCTTGTGCTCGTTTATTATGGGACTACCACTGGGGCTCAAACTGATCCACGTTGTCCTTCGTGATGATTGGGCCGTCCGGCGGGAGCGGCGGTCTCTGATCATCATTGAAAACAGATGTGGGATGGTCCTCACCCCGTACCGCCTTGATTGCGATTTCGCCCGCGATCACACCCTCAGTGTACGGTATGTCGGCGTAGTCGGCGAAGAAGCGTCCCTCTGAGACCGCTTTGTAGCCTTGCTCGTTGGTCCCATTGCCGAGCAGCAGAATCTTGCCCTCAAGCCCCGCGTCGATGACGGCCTGCTCGGCGCCCAGCATCATCTGGTCGCCCGGTGTGGCCAAGACATTAATGTCCGGGTTGGCCTGAAGCATATTCTGCGCGACTTCAAAGCCATTGTCCTGCAGGTAGTAGGCTTCCTGATTGGCCACGATTTCTATGTCCGGATGATCCTTGAGCACATCGCCAAT
The DNA here is from genome assembly GCA_036986135.1 of Anaerolineae bacterium. GTDB lineage: Bacteria > Chloroflexota > Anaerolineae > Anaerolineales > E44-bin32 > JADFRG01. Next base: position 46,786 of record BTQZ01000006.1, read on the forward strand.
GGCCTCGACCCGATCCTGATCGACGGTAAGCGCCTGGACTCCATTTATGTACCCAACTTTGCACGGGGTTTCTTCCACGGTCTCGCAGGCACGGACGATCATCTCGCCCAAAAGAAGACCATGACCATATCCCGTACGACCGACGTAGGCCGAGACACCACAGCAGGGTTCCATCGACCTGGCGTCCGGCCCAATAACGACATCGACGGCAACCACCGTGATGCCCGCCGCGATAGCATCCTCGACATCCGGGATGACGGCATTCCCGTCATTCGCGTAGATCACGAATGCATCGAAGTTGCCTGACACAATCGCGTCCTGAATCTGGTTCGATTGCGCTACCGAGTCGAACGGTGGGTCAGAGCCAAATATTTGGACCGTCCCACCTAGTCTGGCCGCTGCATCCTCCACCCCGTCTGAGACGGCTTTTGTAAAAGCGTTGCCGAGTACCGGGTGGAAGACGGCTATGCGGACAGGCTCCAGCTCTGCTGGGGCTTCCTCCTCTGCCGGTTCAGCGCTCTGACACGCCGTCACGGCCAGGGCGAGGACGGTGAGTCCAATCAAGAGCATCCACCACTTATTGCGCTTTGACATAACTTTTCCCCTCCGTTTCCTAACTTTTCGTTCTGGCCTCCTGCGGCCAGATATCCGAACGGCTCGCCTCCGCCTTTTCCCACCCTGCGGCGCCTGGAATATGCACAGGCATCGTCCGGCGACTGCCCGAAACTCGCCTCCTCTCTCCTATTCTGGCGCTTCTCACAGGTAGGTGCGGCATATGCCTAAATGTCAATTGAAGGCGCTTGCTACTCGCCTTTGCGAATCACCTCCAGCAGCATTTCACGTATCTCTTCCATTTGCACTTGTAGGAGGTGCTGAACAGCCACCGGGTCATGTTGCCGAAGGGCGGCCAAGAGTTGCTCGTGCCCGTCAATGATGCGCTTGAAATAGGTTTCTTGAGCCAGTGCCAATCGCCGGTAAAGCTCAGCCATATCCAAATACTTCATGGTGAGCTCGTAAAGCCGAGGCCGATTCGGGATTGCGTAAAGTACGGCATAAAACTCCCGGTTGGCTGCCAGCAACTGCAACCGGTCTCCCCGTCTATACTCCTCCTTCATTAGGTCGAATAGAACCTCCAGTCGCTCAAGCTGCTCGTCAGTGATTCGAAGCGCGGCTAGACTGACGCAGCATCCTTCAAGCGCAATGCGAATGCAGTAGATGTCGTCTAGTTCTGACGACGACAGCTTCGCCACACTGGCGCCCTTGTAGGGGGAAAACGTGACAAGACCCTCAGAGGCCAGCTTCTGCAAGGCCTCTCGGACAGGCGTTCGGCTGATTCCGAGCCGTTCCGCAAGCCGACCTTGAGTGAGCCGCTCCCCGGGCTCTAGCCGGTGGGTTAGGATAAGCTCGCGAATCCGACCAGCGGCAGACTCCTGCATCGTCTGGTGGTTGAGATCGAATTCGGTTTCGGGTTTGTCTTGCATTGTTTCAGTCCACCATGCACCGCAGGTCGTCCCCCAGCGGTGCATCTCTCTTCTGGGGAAATGCTTGGGCAGAATATGCCTTTATGCGTGTTTATGCGTGCCGGAATCGCGAATATTGTATCCAATATACGCTTTTTGCCTGCAGGTGTCAATTGGTAGTTCCCAAAGAGGATCTTGGTCTCACATCCCCACAATTTGTCCCCTAATCGCGCCATTAAACCTCTTCGAAATTCCGGGGCGACGTGATGTATATTGGTGGGTATGACGGAGACGCGCATGGCCGAAGTCGTCACACTTCCAGATCCGCAGAGGGAGGGACAGATGTCGCTGGAGGCCGCTCTCGAGCGTCGCCACTCAGTGCGCGAGTTTTCGACCGAGCCTCTGACAATGGAGGATATCTCCCAGCTTCTGTGGTCTGCCCAAGGCATTACCGATGCCAGCGGTCACCGCACCTCCCCTTCGGCCGGGGCTACGTACCCCCTTGAGCTGTACCTGGTGACCGGAGATGGTGTGTTCCACTACATCCCTCAGGATCACACGCTCCATCGCGTCCGGGAGGGAGACTTGCGCCGGGATCTCTTCGACGCTTCCCTCGAGCAAGAGTTTATCCTTGAAGCGCCGGCTACCATCGTGTTCACGGCGGTGTTCGCCAGGACCGAGCAGCGCTATGGCTCCACTCGAAGTCCTCGCTACGTCCATGTGGAAGTCGGTCATGCGGCTCAGAATGTTTTGCTGCAAGCCGTGGCGCTCGGCTTGGGCGCCGTTCCGGTGGGAGCGTACGAAGACAAACGCGTCAGCAGCGTCTTGCATCTGCCGGCCGACCAAGCTCCGCTCTACCTGATTTCGGTCGGCCATCCGCGATAAGCCTCCTCGCCGACAACGGCATTTATGCGTGTGACAGGTTCAGCGGGCCTGAAACACCAGGACGTTCCAGTTGCGAAGCAGTTGTGATTCAACCTTTCACTCGGCGCAGGACGCAGCGCGAGCGCTTTCGGAACCCAACCAGCAAATAGCTCCCAGCCAATCGCCGATCCACGAATTAATAACAAACGGGGCGGCAGAATGGCCGCCCCGTGACTTCTCGGACGCAGGTTCTCTGCTGCCTACTATATCTCGGCCGTACCCACCCGCGAGCGGGTGAATCCGGGCCAGCGGGAAGCCAGCTGATAGACCTTGCTGACGTCCTGCGCGGTCACCAGCCCCAGGAACTGATCGCCTTCTACCACTGGAAGCGCCTGCGCCCCGGCTTCGCTCAGCAGCTGATGGGCAACGTACAGCTTTTCGTCAGGCGATACCGGCTGTAGGTCGGTCCGCATGAAGCTTCCCGCCAGTCCATCCGGGCCGGCTTTCTTCAGGGCCTCGGCCAGCCGGTTATGCGTCAGGACACCGAGCAACCTGTCGCCGTCGCATACCGGTAAATCGGGCTGGAAGGAGCTCATCGTGAGGGCGATCGCCTCATGCAGCGTCGATTGCGGGGTCAGCGACCAGACTTGCCCGGAATAGGCCTCCCGCACGGTGACCTCGCCCAGCACGCGGCGCATCAGCGCCAGACGTCCCTCTTGCCTGGCCGCACCGAAGATGAAGATCGCGATCAGGACCAGGAAGAAACCTCCATTGAAGAATCCCCACAGCCCCATCAACGCCGCCATGCCTTGCCCGATGGTGACCGCCAGCGTGGTGGCTCGCGTGTAGTCGATGCGCATGGCGAGCAGCGAGCGCAGGATGCGGCCCCCATCCATGGGAAAGGCGGGCAGCAAGTTGAACAGCCCCAGAAACAAATTGGCTGCAAAGATGTAGCCAAAAACCGCCCCGATGGTGATGCCCGCCGGCAGCCGTATCGCCAACTGGAAACCGAGATCCAGACCATAGGCCAATCCCAATACCGCCAACAGCGCGGCCAGGGCGAAGTTCACCAGCGGACCTGCCACGGAGATAACAAATTCCTGACTTGGCTTCTCGGGCATGCGCCCCAGCTCCGCGACGCCTCCAATCGGCAGGAGCACGATTTGTTTCACTTGAATTCCATACGACTGAGCCGCGATGCTGTGCCCGAGCTCGTGGAGCACGACGATCACGAACAGGATGGACGTCACCAGGACGCCAAACACCGCTCCCGTCAGGCCCCGCCCGGTGATCAACGAAAACTGGATCGCGGCGAAGACCAGAATTAACGGGAAGGTGAAGTGCATCCGAAGTTGGATGCCGCGCACCTTGAATAATGGGATTCCTCGGTCCATGTCTACCTCCCTCAACGCGCCAAGCGCTTGCATTCCGCGCACGGGCGCCGCTCACAGGCGGCACAAGCAACGCTCCCGGGCGCCACGCGCGCAGACAGTTATCCTTGCGCCTTTGATGGTGTCAATTATCTCTCCCTTACGTTATAGAAGTGTTAGTGAGGAGTGATTGCGAGTTGGGTCTTAAGCCCTGCCGCGTGCTTCAACCGCTAGCTGTTCGAAGAAGCTAATGAGCACCTTCTCGCGTTCGCCGGCCAAACGGCGCGCGGATTCGGTGTAGAGCCGATCCTTCACGTTCCGCAGCTTGAATAGATACTCATGGTAGGCGCTGTGGGGCTCGCCGGGTTCGCTCTCTCCCGATTCCAGGAACTTCTCCGAGGGCTCTGAGAAGATCGGCTGATCGGCTTGAATTGCATATCCGATTGTGCGGGCTACTCCAAACGCGCCTACGACGTCCAATTTATCGGCGTCGAACAGGATCTTGGCTTCCAAGGATTTGGGAAGCTGGTTGCCCCGATAACGATGGCTCGCAATGCAGTGGGCTACGGCCCGGACCCGATCGCTTGGCCAGCCTTCGTCTTGAAGTACCTGCCGAGCAAACTCGGCGGAGGAATTCTCGTGCTGGGCTCGGTCTTTTCGAGGATCCGCTCCCGCCGCATCATGGAGCAGCGCCGCAGCGCGTAGGATATCCAGGTCGGCGCCCAGCTCCGCCCCGATCTCCTCCGCGGTCCGCATCACGCGCAGCACATGATCGAACCCGTGCACCGGGTCGTTCTCCGGGTACCAGCAGCTCGCTTGCTCAATGGTAGGCATAAAGAAGCTTCGACTTGAAGTTTACTCGGCGGAAAGGACCAAAGGCTTGCCGTCCACCGGGCTGGGCACCACGTGGATGCGGATGCCGTAAGCCTCCGCGAGCAAGTCTGGATCCAGGACCTCTTCCGGATCTCCGATCCGCCGCACAACTCCATCGGAAAGCAGCACGACCCGATCGGCAAATTTGGAGACCAGGTTGAGATCATGCAGCGCCATGAGCACCGCCAGGTCCCGCTCCTTGGCCAGGCGCCGGACCAGCCCAAGCACTCGATCTTGATGGCGCAGGTCCAGGTGGGCGGTGGGCTCATCCAATAGCATGATGGGAGAGGCCTGCGCCAGTGCGCGCGCGATCAGCAATCGCTGCTGTTCGCCGCCGGAGAGCTCCTCGATCGGCCGCTCTGCCATGTCCAGCGTTTCGGTCTGAACCATGGCCTCCATGGCCAGCTTGCGGTCCTCTTGCGATTCGGTCTCGAACCATCCCAGGTAAGGGGTGCGGCCCATTAAAACCACGTCCAACGCCCGGAATGTCGGCGGCAGGTTTGTGGCCTGTGGCACTACGGACACCAATTGAGCTCTGGCGGAGGGGGATAACTCGTGCAGAGAACTGCCGTTGATCCCGACCCGTCCGCTCAGCGGCGGCAGCCTCCCACTCGCCACGCGCACGATGGTGGATTTGCCCACCCCGTTCGGGCCAATTACCGCCAGCACTTCCCCCGGCACGACCTCCAACGTTACGCCCCGCAGCACGGTCAGGTCCCGATAGCCCATGTCCACGCTCTCCAGCGCGAGGCTTGGATTTACCACGCCCGCAGCCTCCGCTTCGATCGCGCCAGCAGGTAGAGGAAGAATGGCGCGCCGACGACGGCGGTCACGACCCCCAGGGGCAGCACGCGCGGCGAGATGATGGATCGCGCCACAATATCTGCGACCAACAGGAAGCTTGCCCCAAGCAGGGTAGCGAGCGGCAGCAGGCGTCGGTAGCTCGTCCCCCACAGCAGCCGCGCAAGATGGGGAACCACCAATCCGACAAAGGCGATGATGCCGAGGAATGCCACCGCGGTGGCCGCCGCAAGAGAAGCGGCAACCACGATGACCAGCTTCACGCGGTCGACATCCAGTCCGAGCTGCCCGGCTTGCTCATCTCCGAATTGCAGGACGTCGAGAGAACGTCCCATCGTGAGCAGTATTGCCAGGGCGAGCGCCACGTAGGGCAGCGCGGCCACCACCGGCCCCCAGCCCCCGAGCGCAAACCCTCCCACCATCCACGTCACGGCGCGATGCAGCTCTGAAGTGGATAACAGCATGGTCATGCTGGTAATAGCGGTGGCGAAGGAGCTCACTGCAACTCCAGCTAGGATTAACGTCGTCACGGGCGTGGATCGGCCCACCCGGGCAAGTGCGTAAACGAGCGCCACCGTCAACAGGGCTCCCACGAAGGCCGCCGCGGGGATCGCCGCCATGCCCAATAAGTCGGCCGGCCATTGGGCGGACATCGCCAGCACGGCCGCCAGCCCCGCTCCAGCGGCAACACCGATCACGTAGGGATCGGCCAACGGGTTGCGGAATAAACCCTGAAAGGCGGTCCCGCTTGCTCCAAGCGCCATACCGGCCAGAGCGACTAAGATCAGGTTTGGAAGCCGGATTTCGTACAGGATGGTGGCGAACGCCGGAGGATTCTCGCTTCCAAATTCACCCAGGGGTGAAAGCAGGATGCCTGCTACCACGTCGATGGGAATCGACACCGCGCCAATGGCCACACTCGCCACAATTGCCGCGAACAGTGCCCCGACGGTCCAGATCCAGGGCGAAATCCTGCGCCCAGAAGAAGCCGCAGCGGACTTCAATCAAACAACTCCGGGTGCAGCGCGCGGGCCATGGCTTCCAGGGCGTCTACGAGGCGGGGTCCGGGTCGATCCACCCAGTTTGTGTCAATAGGGATCACGCGCCCGGCCTGCACGGCCGCAATTCCGTCCCAGCCTGGCCGCTCGGACAGCGTTTCCACGGTGGTGACGACGAATGCACCCTCTCCATAGACAATTACCTCCGGATCCTGGATCACGAGCTGCTCTATGTCGATTTGCCCCCAGCCTTGGATTCCGGAAGCCACATTTCCGCCGCCCGCCAATTCGATTAGCAGGTCCTGGAAAGTGCCAGCTCCAGTCGTCCAGGGCGCACTCGGATCGCTTCCATCAATCTCATAAAAGACGCTGACTCGATCGCTGTCGCCCGTTGCCGAGATGACATTCTCTACCCTTGCACGCAGATTCGCAGCCAGCTCGCTTGCCTCGGCAGAATGACCGGTCAGCTCTCCAACCGTTTCAAGATTATCGTAGAGCCCCTCAAAGTCCGGTGGATTGGCCAACACGAAGGTCGTGAGGCCCAGCGCCTCCAGGGACTGAAGCTGCTCGGGGGCGGTGATGTCGGCCGCCAGTACAAGATCGGGATCGAGAGCCAGGATCGCTTCGGTGTTTAGCTCTCCAAAGGTGCTGCCGATGCTGGCTACCTCCGCCGCCTGGGCCGGATAGTCCGACACCTCATCTCGACCCACGACCTGCGATCCGGCGCCAATAGCGAACAGCATCTCTGTGTTGGAGGGGGCGAGAGAGACGATCCGCGCCGCGGGACCCTCCAGGGAGATCTCGCGGCCAAGACCATCGGTCACCTGCAGCGGGCCGGCTGGTGAATCGGCCGGGGTCGCACAGGCCGTGAGCAGCAACGCCAGAGCCAAGCTGATGAGCCCGAACCCTCTTACTAAGTATTGCCGGCCGGCTCTTCTGAATCTTATGTCAAGTGTACGAGCGATCGGTTGAGATTGCATGGCGCGCTCCTATTGGGCTGCTGGTGTGGGATGAGTGTGTTGAAGGTGAGGAAAGAACAAAGCCTTCCCCCACTTCGGGAAGGCCTGGGACCACCTTGGGGTGGGTCCATGCGCAACCTCCTTTCCACGAAGGGGTATTCAGCGCGGGGCGGAGGTGGGTATCCTGACTTGCACGCCCGATCAGCTCTTCAAATGCCTCTGATCGCGCGGCTTACAGTTGCGGGACAGCGCCGGACTGCCTTCGGCAGCCTTTGAGGTCAGCGAAGATGCCTGAGCATCCGAAGTCCTCGAGGCAACCAAAGTTCACCGGCTTCCCCTTGATGGCCTCCGCATCCGGGCGGTAGGCCACCTCGGCCCCTCATGCTATATTAACCGTACTATATCCACCGACAGTGAAGCGGTCAAGGTTCCTTGCACGCAGAGTGCCCAGGGGCGAGCATCTGTAAGATGCTCTTACGCGGCTTTGCTGCGGCGAAATCACGCACGCACTTGGCCGAGCAATCATCCATCACGCATGATAAAATCCACCGGTTGTCGCTGGGCAACAAACCGAATCGATAATGCAAGTCCCCGCAAGAGGGCGGTTCCTGGCTCTGCTAGAGAATCCGCAACACTCCTCTCCACGAGCTTCATTCAAACAAAGGTAAACAAATAAATGAGTAGCAAGACTTTACGGCTGGTTCCCCTAGGGGGACTGGGCGAAATCGGCAAGAACATGATGTCGGTCGAGTACGGGGATAACATCCTCATCATCGATACCGGGATCATGTTCCCCGAAAACGACATGCTCGGGATTGACTACGTCATCCCCGACTTCCGCTACCTGGAAGACAAGGCCGACAAGGTGCGCGGCATCGTCGTCACGCACGGCCACGAAGACCACACCGGCGCCATCCGCCACGTGATGGAGCTGATCGACGCGCCGATCTACGCCACCAAGCTGACCCGCGGACTGCTGGAGGTCAAGTTGAGCCGGAGCGGGATGCTCAACGACGTCACGCTGAATACTATCAACGCCGGCGACGTGGTGAACATCGGCCCCTTTGAAATCGAGTTCTTCCATGTCTGCCACTCCATCCCGGACTGCGTCGGGATGGGGATCACCACTCCGGCTGGATTGATCGTGCACACCGCCGACTATAAGTTCGATCACACTCCCGTAGACGGCTGGCCCACCGACTTCGGCAAGCTGGGCGAGCTCGGCGGCCGGGGCGTGCTGGCACTTCTGGCCGACTCGACCAACGCGGATGAACCCGGCTGGACCCCTTCGGAAGCGGTGATCGACCCGGCGTTTGACGAGTTATTCAGGGCTGCCGAGGGGCGCATCCTCGTCGCCTCGTTCGCCTCGCTGATCTCACGCGTCCAGCAGGTGGCAAACGCCGCACAGCGCTACGGACGAAAGATGGCGATCGTCGGCCGCAGCATGCGCGACAACACCAAGATGGCCCGCAAGTTGGGCTACCTGGACGTTCCCGACGACCTTATCGTCGAGCTCGAATCGACGCTAAAGATGGACCCGGCCAGCGTGGTGCTGATGTGCACCGGCACGCAGGGCGAGCCCTCCTCGATCATGGGGCGTCTGTCGACCGGCACCAACCGCCAATTCGATCTGATGGAAGGCGATACGATCGTGCTCTCTTCCCACGCCATCCCGGGCAACGAAGAGATGATCCACCGCACAATTAACCGTCTGTTCTCCCGCGGCGCCCACGTGATTTACGACCCGATCGCCGACGTCCACGTGTCGGGCCACGCCAGCCAAGAAGAAATGAAGCTGATGCTGGAGCTGGTCAAGCCCAAGCACCTGATCCCGGTGCACGGTGAGCTGCGCCATCTTCGACAACACGCTGCGCTGGCGCGACAGATCGGTATGGATGATTCTTCCATCGCAGTCGTCGAAAACGGCACGGTGGTCGAATTCAAGGACGGGATCATGAAAATCGGCGAGCGCGTCCCCGGTGGGTATGTGTTTGTTGATGGAAGTGGTGTGGGTGACATCGGTCCGCGCGTGATGCGAGAGCGCGAGGCGCTCGCCAAAGACGGTTTTGTGGCGGTTCACCTAACTCTGGACGCCAAGAACGGCGCACTTGGCAGGGAACCCGAGATCGTTTCCAAGGGTTTTGTGTTTGTGCGCGACGCGGAAGAGCTCTTCGAGCACGCTCGAAGGAGAATTCGTGATGTGGCAAAGGAGGCCGATCGCGGCGATCTCAAAGACAAGATCGAGAAGGATCTGAGTCGCTTCTTCTATGCCGAAACCAAGCGCCGTCCGATGGTGATGGTTTTTACCAGCCCCACTGAATGAGCAGAATCGAACCGTGCCTGTTGCGTACGCACTTGGCATGCGTATAATGCCCCGCGCCATGCGGGCCGGAACGGCAGCGCTCGCACTTAGCGTGTTGGCGGCTGCGTGCAGCCTTCAAGGGGGTACTACAGAGGTGCCGGAGCCGACCGCCACCGCGACGGCGGTCCCCGCAACCGCTACCCCCACGCCGGAGCCGGCGGCGGCCTACGTAAACGGTGAGGCCATCACTCTGGCAGCCTTCGAACGTGAGGTCGCGCGCTTCGAGGCTGCAAATGCGGCGCTTGGCATTGACCTTGCAACATTGGGCGATTACCGGGCTGAGGTGCTCGACCAGTTGATGGACCTCAGCCTATTGGCGCAATTTGCCGTGAATCAGGGCATGGAACTCAGCGAAGCAGAGTTGGATGAACGTTTCCAGGCGGTCGTGGCCTCGGCTGGCGTGCCTGCGGGCTACACCGAAGATGAATTCCGCATCGATCTCCGTCGAGAGATCCTGGCAGCCAAAGCCGTCGGCTCGATCACGGATGTGCTGCCATCGCAGGTCGAACATACAAGCGCTCGACACATCCTGGTTGCGACGCTCGAAGAAGCTGAGGCGCTGCTGGATGATCTCGCCAACGGAGCTGATTTTGGCACTTTGGCAGTGATTCACTCGAGAGACCCAAGCACCCGGCCGGCCGGTGGCGAGCTCGGCTGGTTTCCAAAGGGCCTTCTCACGATGCCCGAAGTGGAAGAGGCCGCTTTCAGCCTGCAGCCCGGAGAGGTTAGCGACGTGATCGAAACCGCGCTGGGGTTCCACATCCTGGAGGTTCTGGGCCGGGAAGATCGGCCTCTTGTGGGCGAAACGTTGACACAATACCGTGTAGCAGCGGTCCAGCAATGGCTGGCCGAACAGCGTCAGCGGGCCGAAATCGAGATATTCATTGAAGGCTGAGATAGGACCACTAGGACATTCGCGTTCTAGGGCTAATTAAGAGATCAGGAGTCTGAGCAAATGGATGATCCCTTTGACCCAAGCCCGCGAGGCGGCGGATTGAACATCGGGCGGCTGATTCTGAATGTTCTCACGGCCATCGTGCTGCTGGTAACTCTGTACGTAGGCTTCCGATTCGCAATGATCTTCCTCAATCCTCAATCATCGCTTAACCCTTATCCGCCGCCCACACTACCGGCGACCCTCGGTCCACCGACGCCGACCAACACACCGGCAATCATGCTGCCGACCGAGATTCCGCCGAGCTCGACACCGCGTCCGCTGCCCACCATTGTTCCCTCGGCGACCGTGACGCCGGAAGCCAGCTTAACTCCGGTTATTACGGTCACTCCCGAAGGCTCCCCGCAGGCGACCGCGGAAGGCAATGCGCAGTTTGAGCTGCAGACCGGAAGCCCGACCTATATTCCGGACGAGCGTGGATGTGGGTATATGGGCGTGGGCGGGAAGGTCTACGACCTGCAGGGAGCGCCGATCGTCGGCCTGGCTGTGAGGGTGAGCGGTGAGCTGGCCGGAACACCGATCGGACCGCTCGATACCCTGACCGGCAGCGCAGCGGACCGCTTTGGCTTCGGCGGTTATTACTTCGAGCTCTCCGATACTCCCACCGCAAGCGAAGACACCTTATCGCTGCAGGTGCTGGACGCCAGCAGCGGACTCGAGCTCTCAGACCTCGTCTTCCTCACCACATACGATAACTGCGAGCAGAATCTGGTGTTTGTCAACTGGGCACAGTCTGAATCGAATGACCCGAACCAAGACAATTAAGAGACCGTTCCAAGGGACGGCCTCCCTAATTTCCGAGATCTCCTCAGGTCGCGACGGCGTTCCTTAGCGCCTCGCGTACCAGATCCACCTGCTCTTGAGTCATCACTCCGGAGAACGGGAGCGCCAGACTCCTGCTCCCCAGGTCTTCGGTGACAGGAAAGTCTCCCGCCCGGTATCCGTGGATCTCCACCATGTAAGGCTGCAAATGAATGGGCTCGAAGTAGGCCCGGCTTGGAATGCCTTCCTGCTCCATGGCCTGCATGACCTGAGCTCGATCGATTGCTGGATCGAGCCGCACGACGTAGACGAACCAGCTCATCCGAGAAGTCGTGGGGGCGATGGTTGGCAACTCCACCCCGGGTAGATCGGCAAGGGCCTCTCCATACCACTCTGCGACCTGTGCGCGGTTGCGGAGCAACTCGTGGAATCGCCCGGCCTGGGCCCGGCCCAGCGCAGCGCTCATTTCGTCCAGGCGGTAGTTGTAGCCGGGAAAGGTATGCTGCAGCCATGCGTCACCGACCGCCCGACCGTGGTTGCGAAGCGCCCGGGCCCAATCTGCCCAGTCTTCGCGATCGGTAACGACCATGCCGCCCTCTCCGGTGGTCAGTTGCTTGTTGGGATAGAAGGCGAAGACCCCTGCATCTCCAAAGGATCCCGCCGCTTTCCCTCGGTACTGTGCCCCGAGGGCCTCGGACGAATCTTCGATCAGGTCGAGTCCATACGCCTCCGCGATGGGCATCAAGCGTCCGTAATCGGCCGGTTGGCCAAATACGTCAATCGTCAATATGGCGCGCAGTTTGCCGCCGTTTCCTGCGTTATTGCGCGGCAGCCACCCGTCTTCGCCAGAGGCGAGCGCGGCGGCCGCGGCCTCGACCTGCTCAGGATCAAGGTTCCCCGTGGCGGGATCGACATCGACGAATACCGGCACCGCCCGCTCGTAGAGCAGCACATTGGCGGAGGCGACAAATGAAAAGGGGCTTGTGATGACCAGGTCCCCTTCCTGGATGCCCGCCGCCCGTACGCACAGGTGCAGGGCGGTGGTTCCGGAACTCACCGCGATGCCATGGCGCCGCCCGGCGAGTTCCGCGATCACCTGCTCAAAGGCTTCTACTTCCGGGCCGATACTCAATGTGGAGGTTCTGAGCACCGCCGCTACCGCCTCGCGTTCGGCATCGCTCAGATCGGGAGAAGACATGGGTACTTTCATTGCAGCCATGCTTCGAGTGCACTCTCTGAGGTCATCGGGCCGGGTAGCACGCGATCGGCGGACGGGATGGACGCTTTCATCCAAGCTCTCCTTCGATTGCATTCTCCAGTGCTGTAAGGTCTGGCAGCTCGATATCGGCCAGGTATTCGGGCCCGGGCGGCACATCGCTCACATGCTCGCCTTCCGACCTGTGCACCCAGATCGTCAGCATCCCCAGCCGGCGGGCACCCACAAAGTCCTTCAACGGATTGTCGCCAATATACGCCGCCTGGCTGCCTGCAAGATTGAGTTCCTCCAGGAGGCGCTCAAACGGGGTCTGGCTCGGTTTCCAATGCTCACGATCCTGCTCGCCGAGAATCATCACCGCTTCGAAGGTGTCGGTCAATCCCAGGGCCTCAAGCTTGCGCTGTTGGCCCGGCTTGTGCCCCTGCGTGATCAATCCCAGCCTGTATCTACCGCGCAGACTCTTTAGCACGGAGTGTGTCTCCGGGTAGGGCTCGAGGCTCGGGGAATGGTCCCGATAACAGTTCACCATCTCCGGGATCCATCGATCCGGCTCGAGGTCATGCGCCTCGAGCCAGCGGTTGAAGGTGTCGCCCCGCACGCCGCCGTTGAAGTAAGCCTCGAGCTCGGCATAGCCCTGCTCACGCGGGATGCCCAGCGATGCTTCCGCCCAGTCGGCGACCGCCGCAAACCCGCTCAGGGCGTACTGGCGTTCCGGGTACAGGGTGTCGTCCAGATCAAAGACGATGGCTTTCAACATCCGCAACCTCGGATTCGTCGAGAAAGTAGGATTCATCGTAGCGCGTGAGGTACAGCCCCGCTTTGTAGGTTCCCAGAGGCGGGGCTACCACGGGGATCCCCGCCGCCTCCGACAGATACCACTTTGGAGAAGGCACTCCGGCCGCGATCCCCAGCGGTAGGCCACCCCCGAAACGGGCATTCACTTCCGTAAAATACGGCTGACCCTCTCGCATCAGGCATTGAACCGTAATGGGCCCCTTTGCCTTGAGGCCCCCGGCAATCTTCACACAGGCCTCGATGATCTCTCCGTTTCCAATGGTGACGCCCTTGGCGACCTCCCCCCAGCGCACCTCGATTCTCCGACGGCTGACGACGGCCCATACACGCCCATCCTTGCCGCAGCTTACGTCGCTAGTGATCTCCGGGCCCGGTAGATACTCCTGCACGATGGCCTGAGGGATCTGCCTCAGTGCGTGCTCGAGGCTCGCACTGTCTTTGACCCTGCGGCCGCCTTTGCCTGCGCTTCCGATCCTGGGCTTCACGTAGAGCGGGAACTCGTAATCTTCGTCCGGAACGCCGCCCCAGGTCCGCGGCGTAGGCACTCCGATGCTCTTGAAGAATTCATGCGTGAGCGACTTGTCGTTGGCGGTCGTGGCTTCGGGCGCGAACAGCGAGGTGAGCCTTGCCCCTTCTCTTTCCAGCCGTTCGCGTCCCTGTGCAAGCACCGGAAGATCCGGATCGATGAGAGGGAATATCAGTTGAATGGATTCCTGTCCGCAGATTCCGGCTATGGTGGGCAGATAGCGCTCATCGTTCAGCGTCGGAACCATGTAGTAGCGATCGACATCCTGCAGGGCGGGGGCCAACGGATCAATGTCGGTGGCGACAATGGAGCCTCGCAGCCCCAGTTCACCGTACGCCTTGCGGAAGGCGCGCACCAACTCCACGCGCCGGCCGACGCTGGTGAAGAGCACGTTCACTCGATCAAGCCGTTTTTCGACCAATGCCAAAATGGCCTCCCGCAATCCGGTCCCGCTGGGAACCCATTCTCAGCCAACCATCCACCCACTTCAGCGGGTAGAAAAGGATGGCCATGGTGCCCTTGACCGGACGGTATGTCCGAGGCGCCAGCCGCGCCGCCACCCCAGCCAGGAATTCTACAAGAATGCGATGCATGCCGGTTCCTGCAGCCAGGGCGGGTTCGACCCGCTCACAGCTTAACCCAGCCTGCTCGATCAGTCGTCGGAGACCGGAGTGCGTGAATCGCCAATAGTCCTCTGGATCGGGATGATAGCCCAGTACGAAGGGCGCCTGCAGGTACAGCAGGCCGTTCGCTTCGAGCACGCGCCCCATCTCACGCACCGCCTGAAACGGATCTGCCACGTGCTCCATGGTTTCCTGAGAGAGAACCAAGCGGAAGGTGCCGTTTCCAAAGGGCAGCTTGAGGGCATCGCCCAGGCAATTCGTCTGCTCCGAAGGATCCAGGTCGATGCTGACCACCCTGGAGTGGAGGTCGCTCTCGCCGGATCCGACGTTTAGCGCCAACTGACCGTCACCGAGGTCCCCAAGCAGCGCAGCCAGTTCGCGCCGTACTGCGCTCGAGTCGTGGTAGGTGGACCAAAAGGTACGCGAAACCCAGTTCTGCATGCGATCCTCACTCGATTGAAGGATCTCTAGCCGAGCGTGAGCAAGATTTCTTCCATTTTCCCCGCAAGCTCTCGGCGATCAAAGCGTGCTTCGACATGCTTTCTCCCATTCCGACCCATCTTCCGCGCCAGCTCGGGATCGTCCGCAAGGCGCCGGATGGCCTTCCCGATCTCTTCTCCGCTGCCCGGGGTGACGCATATGCCCGCCCCGGCCTCTTCCACGACCTGTCGAATTGCGCCGTCGATTGCCGCTACGACCGGAAGCGCTGCGGCCATGTAATCAAACACCTTATTTGGATAGGTGGTGGTAAACATCGGTATGGCCTTGAGCACTGCGATCCCGCAGTCGGCTTCCCCTAATAGCTCCGGTACGCTCGCCTTTTCGACAGGAGGCAAGAAGATTAGATTGTTAAGCTGCTTGGCCCGCGCCTGGCGCTGCAGGTCGGCCTTCTCGGCCCCGTCTCCCACCAGCACAATGACGATCCGGGGGTCTTGTTTCAATGTGGAGGCCGCATGCACCAATTGCGAAAGGTCGTTTGCCATACCGTGCGCGCCGGTGTACAAGGCGATGAATTTCCCCTGAAGCCCATGAGTACCACGGAGCGGAGATCCCGGTGAGGAGGCTCCCTCGAATTTTGACGGTGCGGTATCGTTTTCCCCACGCCGCGGTATCGCCGAATCCAAATCCACCCCATTGGGTACGACCAGAATTTCTTTCCCTCCAACCCCAACACGCTGAAGATGCTCAACGTAACCCGGCGAATTGACGACGATTTGATCGGAGTGACGATATAGGAAGCCCTCCAGCCATTCCGACAGGGCGATCAATCCACGGTTGCGCAGTGCGCCGACCTGAACCGCGAACTCCGGCCATAGATCCCGCACCTCCAGCAACCATCGTCGCCCCTTCAAGCGTGCGAGCAGCCAGGCGGTCCACCCTTGAAAGATCGGCGGCGAGGTCCCCCATAGGACATCGACGCCTGCCGTGCGCAAGCCTGCCCAGAAAGACGAGAGCATAAACGAGAAGTAGCCGATCGTCCGCCACGTGTATCCGCGTCGCTCGCTGCCAGCCACGCCACACCTCACGATTTCGAGCCCGGGAAACGGGTTCTCAAGTCGATCCGAAGCGAGCCGTTCCCCTGTCAGGTAGCCGCACGTGCCGGCCAGCACCGTCACACGGTGCCCCTTCTCAGCAAGGTACCGGGCAAAGTCGTAATGACGGGTTCCTCCTGGATCCTCCGGGCGCACGAACACCTGATGGATCAATAGAATGTGCACGGGCGAAGTCTAACACTCCGCCCCATAAAAGCAGAGCCGCCCACTCACGTGGGCGGCTGCCTTACGGTGTTTCCACTCGGATTAGCTGTTTGCTGTGGCGAAATCCTTGCTGACGATCCGCCAGGCCTCGCGCCCTGGATCGGCTGGGACGGGAGCTACTGCGAAGTAGCGTGTCCTGTTCCCAGAGGTCTTGGCCTCAATTCGCCATTCGGTCGATGGGAACTTGCCCTTTTCCTTGATATCGTAAAACTCGAGCGATTCCTTCATTTTGTACTTCCTCCTCGGTCAAAGGATTGGACCTAACCGTCTAGATACTACCGCCCCTTTGACTCACGTGCAAGTCGCCGGAGAGGAGATATTAGTACGGATGTTCTATCCCCTTGCCAGTACGGTACCTGCTCAGATGGACCCCTAGATATTGCGCCTCAGCCCCCCGACCCCATGAATTCTTCGGCCGTGGCCTGACCGGGTTGGCTAATTCCCTCCCGCGAGAGGACCTTCCAAAGGGTGATCAGCAGGATCTTCACATCCAATCGAAGGGACCAATGATCCACATACCACACGTCGTATTCGAATTTTTGCTCCCAGGAATTGGCATTGCGGCCATTGATCTGGGTCCAGCCGGTGATTCCGGGCAGTACGTCGTGTCGCCGCGCCTGCTCGGCGCTGTAGCGATCGAGATACCGCATCAGCAGCGGCCTGGGCCCTACCAAGCTCATTTCCCCCTTGAGCACGTTGAGTAGCTCCGGGAGCTCATCCAGGCTAAAGGAGCGAAGTACTCGCCCCAGGCGAGTCAGACGTACGGCGTCCGGCAGGGGATTTCCTTCCGAGTCCCTCTCGTCCGACATCGTGCGGAACTTATATGGTGTGAAGGGGCGGGCCAAGAAGCCGGGCCGCCGCTGACGGAAGAGCACCGGCGATCCGAGTGCGATTCGCACCGCAAGGGCGATCAACGCCAATATCGGACTGATCAGAATTAGGCCTGGCACTGTCAACACCAAGTCAAAGATGCGCTTTCTTGGGGGAACTTGGCGGTAAGGTGTCATCCCCCATGGCTCCCGAGGATTACCCTTCGCAGGACCTTGACTGGATAGAGCAGGCATTTTGAAGGGGATATTCTCAGGATCATTGCTACCCGCTGCTCAGGAAGGCGATGAGTGGGTCTTCCTGCAGCGAATCCCATTCAAGCATTAGATCCTGCGGCTCCATGTCTCCCAGGCGCCACCAGCTCGTCAAGCGCAAGGGCAGCGCGCCCTCCAGTGTCGCCACGAGCGTGAGCGCAGGCTCCTTGTATCCATAGGTGGGAGACCACCATCCCAGCACGGCGGGATCTTCTGTGGGTTGTCTTTCGCCAGCCACCCTCTCACCGGCGCGATAAAGGGCAATTCCGTCCATCCCGGGGGTCACCCGCAGCCGGATCGGCCCTTCTTCGCACCGAAGGGTCAGGCTCTGGGCTTCAAACTCCCACGGCCAGTCTATCAGGCTCCACGCCAGGCGTGCACGGTGCCAGTCCGCGCCCGTGCGGGCGCCAGCCCCTGTCGGGGTGCCAGTGCCTGCCGGGGGACTCGTGGCCGCTTGGGGACTCGTGGCCCCTCGACCGAGCAGCTCGTCCATCACGACCCACAACGAACCGCCGGCGTGCACGACGCTGCGCCGGTGTGTGACGCCGCTGCGCATCGGATGCTCGGCGGCCAGCGCCTCAACGGAGCCATCCTCCGCCTGCCAGCGCCCCAGGAAGCGCGCGTTCGACCAGTTCAGCCACAGGAACTTCCCAGCCCGGTCCATCGCTTCCCTGCCATCCGCCACGAGGCTGTTGTGGGCTGCGGCGCCTGCGAATGCGTTTTCCCAGGGCGGTGAGGCGGCGTAGCGGTAGGTGCCGGCATCGCGAGCGAGGTTGTGTTCGTTCCACCAGAGATCCAGGTGCAGCTGATCCGAGTGTGCCGGACGCGCGGCAAAACGCGCGCATCGAAGGGCAGCTCGCGATGATTCACCCCGCACCAAGTACAGGCCGGCCTGCGGGAAGTCGGTCTTTTCGCTGTGGGGCATGCCTGCCTCACCCTCGACTGGGAGCCCCAGCCATACGCTCATCTCATCCCAGGGCCCCGGACCAAAGGCGGAATCCCCTGTAAATGCCCGCTTGGCGGCCTGCAGCACCGGTCGATAGTCCGCATGCTTGCTGGCTGACAGCGGAAGGATGTTTGAGCCGTCGTTGTGCCCCCAGTTGGGCGTCGTGCCGTTCTGTGGATCGGTCAGCGACAGGAGGAACTCGGTCATCTTCTGCAGGGCGTCGAGCGTGGTTCCGGGCAATGGTTCGCCGTGGGTCTCGGCCAGGCGCACGGCCCAAAGGGCCGCGCTGAGCGCCAACCGCTGATAATTCGTCGAATACTGGATGTATCCCCCATCTTCGAAGACTTGATCTTCCAAAGCGCGGATCAGCCATCGCCGGCCCAGCCGCTTCCATTCGGCGGACCGCTCAAACCACGGCATTAGGAGCCCCACGCTGTAGAGCCCCACCGCTTCGGTCAGCAGGTGGTTGTTTCTCTGCGCACGGGCGTAAGAAAGGGTGGGCGGAATGCGCTCTGCGTGTACGGCGAGCGCGATCAGGATGTCACGCGCGCGCATGGGAGAAGTCTCCAGCGTATCCGCCAGCGAGTACCACATGAAGATCAGCGCCAAGATGCGGAGCGCGGACTCCTGCCCTGAGATCCAGTGGGGACCGCGGTTGGGCTGATTGCTCTCTAGCCAGGAGGACAGAAGATCGAACACACCGGCTGCATAGCGCTGTTGACCGGTGATCTGATAGGCCCGGCACAGGGTAAATGCCCATCCAAACCGCGCCGGCTCCCAGAGCAGGCGCATATCCTGACCATTCTCTGATTCGTATTCGGTCCAGTGCTTGTCAAGGGGGAGGGAATCGGTCTCACCCGTCAGAGGAACTTTGCCCCAGTCGGGAGGAGTACCGAGCGGAACGGGCGGCCCTCCGAAGAGACGGAATCTGCCGGCGAGAATCTCGTCCGCTTCTAACCGTAAATCCTCGGGGGGAAAACGCTGCAGCGCCTCCTGCAAGCGAACGCCTGATTCAAAAATGAATGGTTCTCTGTGCGATAACGCCTGCTCGAGCGAGGTATCGCTTCGGAGCCAGGATTCCAGCGGCCTGTCGCTCCAAAGGTACGGCACCGTGCGGCGGCGAAGCAGCCCGGATCGCATGGCGAACTGGTAGACGCCGTATTGGTATAGGGCCGCAATTCCAAGCTCTCGGAGGGCTGGAATCAGGAGCCTGCTGCGAGATGTCATGGGGTGGAAAGGCGTGTCTTATCGAGCCCTAGCGAGATTCCGCTCCTGGAAGCGCCTCGAGCTCTACCGAGTGGCCGGTGCGGAGCGATTCGACCACGGCAAACGTAGCCTGGGTCACGCCCACTAGCTCGTGGAGGGGAATGGGCGCCGGCCCACCCTGGCGAATAGCCGCGGTGAAGGCCTGCCAGATCGCCCGGTGGCCCTTGTCCTGTCGGGAGCTCATGTGTACCTTCTTTCCGCCACTCACCAATTCCAGACCACGGTAGTCGTCAAGCACCGCCACTCTACCGCCGCCGAAGGCTTCCACACGTTCTTTCGGGTAGGCCCGATCGCCGCCGGCCAGGTAGTCCACGGCGCCGACGGAGCCGTCTGGGAAGCGAAATGAGATGTGCACGTTATCCCCTAGGCCGGCAGGGATCCCCTCCGCGCGCACTTGTTCAGGAAGAGCTCCAATCAAGAACGTCAGATAATCGATGAAGTGACAGGCCTCTCCAATGATGCGGCCCCCGCCCTGAGCTGGATCATGGGCCCAGTGATCGCTGGGCAGCGGCCCTGCATTCACTCGATAGTGCACGGACAGCGGTTCACCGGCCTGCGATAGGAAGTCGCGCATTTGGATGCCCATCGGGGCGAATCGGCGATTGAAGCCAACCGTCAGGAGACCTTCCGCCGATTTCAGCGCTTCCATCACGCGGTCTAGACCACCCACATCGATCGCCAATGGTTTTTCGCAGAAGACGTGCTTTCCTGCACGTAGTGCATCCACCACCTGTTCCGCGTGCAGGTGATGGCGGGTCAGCACCGCCACGGTGTTGATGGTTTCATCCTGGATGACTTCCGCCGCTTCCGTCGAGGCGTAGGCGAAGCCGTAGCGCTTGCCGGCCTCGGCGGCGCTGACCCCGCCCCCGGTGGCCAGCCCGACGAGCTCGACCTCGTTCAAGCCCCTCAAGGCAGGAAAGGTCACGTTTCTTGCGAAATTCCCCGCGCCCAGTGCCCCCAGGCTCACGAGGCGGTCCTTGCGGGCTCGATCCGACAGAGTCAGCCGCCGTTCCACAGGCGCCTGCTCTGCGTAAGTGAGCAGCACTCCGAGCGTGGGCTGACCGGAGCCGCCTGCGATCAGCTGATAGGCCTTCTCCGCCCTTTCGACGGGGAAACGATGCGAAATGAGCGGCGCAACACAGACTTTCTTGGCTGCGACCAATTCCAGGAAACCCTCGATATTCCTCCCTTCGGTCCAGCGTACGTATCCGATGGGGTAATCGATTCCCGATTGCTCATAGGTGGGATCATATCTGCCAGGGCCGTAGGAACGGGACACTACGAACTTAAGTTCCTTGTCGTAATAGGGCTTGCGTGGGATCTCCATGCCGACCACGCCTACCAGCACCACGCTGGCCCGATCGCGAGCCATCGTGGCTGCCAGCTCCAGCGGATCGTTATCGTCGCTATGGGCGCAGATCAGGATGGCATCGAATCCATCCCCGCTTGTGAAAGTGTGCCCTGTTTCGACCGCCTGCTCGCGGTCCGTTGCCGATCCACCGATCGCTTGCGCCAGCTCCACCCTTGCTGCATCGACATCCACACCGAGCGCCTCACATCCCGCCGCGCGTGCGATCTGCAGGGCAAGCTGGCCCAACAGCCCCAGCCCGATTACCGCCACCCGCTCCCCGACCTGCACTTCCGCCAGACGGAAGGCATGCAGTGCGACCGCGCCCAGCGTGGCGGCCGCCCCCGATTCAAAATCGACCGAGGCCGGCAACCGGGCAATCATCCTTTCCGGGACGACTGCGAACTCGGCGTGCACCGCGTGCCCGCCTGCGCAGGCCACTCGATCGCCCGGGCGTAGGCCGGTTAGCCGCTCGCCTAGTTCCTCAATCACACCCGCGGACGAATAGCCTAGCGGGAGCGGTTGATCCAGGCGGCTGCGGACCGCCTGCAGGGTGCTGAGCAGTCCATCCTTCCGCACCTTATCGAGGGTTTGACGCACCAGATCCGGGCGCGCGCGTGCCTTCCCGATCATTCCCTTGCCGGCAAATTCGATCACGGTACGCTCCGTGCCGGCCGAGATGAAGGAGGCCACGGTTCGGATGAGCGCGGTGCCGGGTGCGGGGCTGGGTACGGGCACCTCCAGCACTTCCGGCCGGTCGGATCGAAGGTCTTGCACGACTTGCTTCATGATTCAGCCAGTGATTTTACAGGAGATCGAATGCCAGTACCTGCTCGTAAAAGGTCCCGGCGCGCTGCATGCCCTGCTCGTAGTCTGCGCGCTGCTCGATGAGTCGGATGTTTTCCGCCGCAGCTCGCTCCCTCATTTCGGCATCCTCGAGCGCCTGTGCGATAGCCTCCGCTACTTGATCGTTGCTCGCCGGGTCCACCAACGCGCCATTCTTGCCGTCTTCGATCCACTCCCGGATCGATTGCAGATCTCCCACGACGGGATAGGCGCCACAGGCCATGGCTTCCAGCAGTGTATTCGGCGTGCCATCATGCTCGCTGGGCGATACAGATACTTGCGCCCTACGGAAGACCGCCGCCAGGTCCGATGGAGTTAGTTTGGGGAGCAGATGCACCGAGTCCCCGATCTGCAGCCGATCGATCCATTTTTCGGCCCTGCGCTGACCGGCCATATTTGGGCAGAGGAATGCCGCCGAAGGCACCCGCTGCAGGACCTTTGGAATCGCTCTGAAGAAGGTGTCGTTTCTCACGTAGGCCCGGAAACCGCGTGGGTTGACGATCACCGGCGCCTCCGGCGCCAGCGAATCGAGGACACGCGTGAGCGCCGGATGATCGGAATGCCCCGGCGCGCCCGGGTAGAAGATGTCCCTTCGTACGCCGCCGTTTGTCGGCAACACCAACTGGGGTCGATTGCTGGCGAAGCCCCATTCCCAGGCCATTTCCTCATCGCGATGGTTGTCCGTGTGAAGCGCATCGGTCCGTAACAGCGTGCGTCGCGTGAGACCGCGCATCATGGGGGAGGCCGGCGCATGCAAGGTAAAGTCGTTGCCCCAAATCGAAACCAGGAGCGGCGGCTTCGAATGGGAGGCAGCGGCCAGGGCCCCCTCGAATGGGATGCGCATGGCATGCACCAGGTCGGGCTCAATCGTGGAGATCAATCTTCGCGCCCGTTTGGCGGCACGATTGACGGTGGCTGGCCCAAGCCAGTGGCGGATCAAAGTGCGCAGCCCGATGGTCCCTGAGGAGGTCAAGGCGCTGGGCCCTTTCCCGCTCCCCCTGCTGCGGCCCAAGCCGCTGAAGGCAACCGGAGCCGTATGGAGCGTCTTGAGGCCGTTGAGCTCCGGGCAGGCGAAGGTAGAGATCAGATGCACTTCGGATCCGCCGGTAATAAAGTAGCGGATCCAGCTGCGCGCAATCGGGCTCCTGCCGTCCGCGACGTACAGTATTCTCAAGACTGGCTCTCTCGGGGATGTTCACCCCGGGAAATCTCCCTGATTATCGCTCCGGCGCATGCGGCGTAGGGCCGGCTCGTGTACAAGGTCCTCACGGGTACCTCGCTCGGTTGACGGCATCTAGGAAGACCTCCGCCATGACCTCGATGTTCACTCGCTCAGCGACGATCCGGTGCGATGCCGCACCCATCTGCGGCAACCGATCCGGATTTTCCAGCGCGATACGAAGCGCCTCGGTGAGCGCTTCCAGATCCCCGGGCGGAACGAGCCAGCCGTTATCGGCGCCGACCAGATCCCGCTGCGATCCGTCCGCCTCGGCCACGATGACCGGGAGCGCATGGGCCATCGCCTGCTGCACGGCCAATCCCCCCGTACCGGGCAGGACGAACAGGTCGGCCTGCTGGTAAATTGCCTCGAGTTCTTCCCCATGTTGTGCGCCCGTGAACTTTGTCCCTGGATATTCGCGCGCCGCCATGCGCTCAAGACTCGTCCGCGCCGGGCCGTCCCCGACGATCAATAGTTGCGGCTGCACTTCTTGAGCGCGACAGGCCTTCAACAGCAATTCCACGCGCTTGCGTTCCTGAAGGCGCCCTACAAACAGCACACGCGGAAGGTCGGATATCGCCCGCGGCTCGAGCTCCACAGGGGGGCCCGTCATCGCATTCGGCGCGGTGAACACGCGCTCGGCTGGAAAACCCGCGCGCCGATATCCTTCCGCCCCCTGGGTGCTGTATGCGATCATGGCATCGAAGCGGCTCAGGTAGGATTTCCAGCGAGGCACCACACGGCCCAGACCCAGGCCCCAGCCGATTACCGGCCTGCCCTTCGCATGCATCCAGTCAATTGCCCGACCGCTGAACAGGCAGCGCGGGTTGGCCTCCATGATCAGCGCCTGGGGATCCCAATTCTGAATCCACTCCATGATGTCGCGCTGCAAACACAGGTAAAGCGGACCGCCCAACAAGTGCAGGTTGCGGGCAGGCCACAGCTGGGTCTCGTTCAGGTTTGCTGCAGTCTGGAGCGCTTCGCTGGCTCTGGGTTTTCCGGCGTACAAGCTCAGGCCTTCTGTGCAGCGACTCGCCAGAAGGTCGAAGAACCCCACTCGATAGCTCGGCAGCACTCGCTGTTGGAGCGCAAGCCGCCCTTCGAATCGCGCTTGGACGGTCATGTTATTGCCGGTTTACCGTGCATGGAATGTAAGAGAGCGAAGAGCTACCCGATCTCGCTGCCATCGACAAAGTTGACTGCCGAACGGAGCTTCGCTGCTCATTTCGCAAATCCTTTGTGCAGAGTCTGGGTCATTCGATTGCCTGTGGATCGCTTCTAGGTGCCAGGTATCCCATGATCAACCGGGAGTGCAACCGCGTATGTCTTCCAACTCGTGATCTCCCCGAGTTCCGGATACCCGTCGCGCATGGCATGGAGCGCGTAGCCGGCCGAGGCCAGGATCTCCTGAACCGCTCCGGCGGCCTCCGGACCGTGTAGCTCTATCAGAATCGTCGGACGATCGTTCTTTAGCGCGCCGCTCATGCCCTCGAGCACTGCCGCCTCTCCGCCCTCCACATCGATCTTGATGAGCTCTGGCGGCGCCAGCTTGCCCTCTGCAATCCAGTCATCCAGTCCGATCACTTCCACCGTGATCTCTTCTTGATACGCTCCCGCCCTCCCCTTGGATGACTCGAGTTTCCCCATCGCCCCCGATCGATGAATAAGGAATTGTGATCGCTCTGCCCGGTCGCTCACGGCGGCCTCCACCACTCGCACGCGGGCCCCCTCTGGATTGAGCTCGATGTTCGTGCGAAGCCGGCTCACGTTTTCCGGCAGGGGCTCGAATGCCACAACCTGCCCTTGTGCCCCCACTGCGCGTGCCAATGCCAGACTAACGTAACCGATGTTTGCGCCGACATCATAAGTGACCATTCCGGGCTTGACCCAATGTTGAATCGCCTGCAGCACCGCCGGTTCGTAAGTTGCGAGCCACAGGTCCTTTTCTACACTAAGGTCAAGCTCCATCTTGAGACCCGCCAGCGGTCCCGCCGCCACTTCGATGGGAACGATGTCGCCAGGCGCTGCGCGTGTAAGCATAGACCGGATGGCATTCGATATTGGGCCCAGTCGGTAGAGTGAATTGCGCGCTCCCTGGGGAAGCGCCCGGGCGATTCTGGCTGTGGCACGTACGAGATAGGAGGTCAAGGTATGCGCCTTATGAGTGCGTCAAGCGATCGATATCGCGACCCCGCCGCTCACCGATCTGGCATAGATGACGTCGAATCATGCTGGCTCTCGCTACCTGCCGTGAAGCGCTTCCAAGTACCCCTCCATCATGCGGTCCAGGCCGAATGCTTCCTCGGCTCGGGCTCGCGCGCCGGCGCGGTAGCGAGGCTGCCCCGCCAATACTACGCGGGTGGCTTCCACCAGCCGCTTCACATCCGGCTGCTCCAGCTTCCAGGCGTCCCCGCCGTATGCAGTGAGGCGGCCAGACGATCCGGTGACCAGCTCGGGGAGCGCCCCCGTCTCGTAGGCAACCACCGGCAGCCCGCACGCCATCGCCTCGATGACCGCGTTGGGGCAGGCGGGATGAACGTCCCCGGCGAAGAGCACGTGGGCAGAGCGATCCAGGGCGGGGATGTCTGCCGGCTTAACGACGCCGCGCCAGTCCACAATCAACTCGCTCTCCGGGTCGATGGTCTGGCGCACGCGCCCGGGCACCTGGCCGGCGACCGTCAGCTCCACTTTCCGTCCGGTCTCCTGAGCCAACCGCTGAGCTAATTCAATCCCCGCCCGCAGTCCGATCTCGTATCCGCCGGCGTAATTGCCTTCCACCATGAGCAAGCGGATGCGATCGTCCGGACGATCCTCGTCACCCTCCGGGGAGTACACGTCTAAGGGAACGCCGTTGTACACAACGCTGGAGGGCGCCGTTGCGGGGCCGTAGCGATCCTCCCACCAATCCTTGGCAAACCGGCTCTGATAGACCACGTGGTCCGCCAGACGATTTCTCACCCAGCGCAGGAGTAAGTTGTTTCGTTCAGCACGGAGATAGTGCCGGATTCCCGTACGGTGGCGCCGGTGCAGCCAGTTGATCCCGTTGAGGCGCTGTACGATCCGGCGGCCGCCACGGTGTGCTCGCCGCAGACCGATCAAATTACGGCTTCCCCCAATGACCAGAATCGGACCTCGGGGCTCATCTTTCAGCCCCCAGCCGACGGGAACCTGTCGGCGCTCCAGTTCCATGGCCATGCGGCGCTGGAAGGCCGCCGGTCCGGCCACGCCGGAGAGGCTAGTCGTGAAAGTGACGCTTCGGGGAATGGTCTTACTCACACATTTGCCACATTGTGTCCGAAAGTCAGCCGGCTAATCGAAGCACTCCTTCCAAGCAGACGGTCAGAAAGCCTGCATTCTGTTGAGCGTAGGAGAGCTCAAGGCGTCTGTATGCCCGCACATCGAGCAAATTCGACCCGCTACGCAGGCTTCCCCTCCGCAGTCAGAAGCGCCTCGACGATGCGTTCTGCGGCATGCCCATCGCCAAACGGATTCACGGCGGTGGCCATGTCGGCGTGGGCCTTCTCATCATCCATCAGCCGGCGTACTTCGCTGACGATCCGATCGGTATCGGTGCCAACCAAGAGGGCGGTTCCCGCTTCAATGGCCTCCGGCCGCTCGGTTCGTTCCCGCATTACCAATACCGGCGTTCCCAGTCCGGGCGCCTCCTCCTGAATTCCCCCTGAGTCGGTGAGGATGATGTGAGCGCGCTTGATCAGATGCACCATGGGCAAATAAGCCAAGGGCTCGATCAAATGGATGTTGGGTACATCGGAGAGCATGCGCTTTGCCGGCTCCTGCACCCTGGGATTCAGGTGAACGGGGTAGATCAGGTGCGCGCGTCCTTCGTAGTGCTGCGCGATTTCCCTCAGCGCCTTAAAAATGCGTCCCAAAGGCTCTCCGAAGTTCTCTCTGCGATGGGCGGTGACCAGAATGATCGTCTCGTGCTCAAGGCCGGCCAACGGACCTGCGAATAGGTCGACCGGCCGCTCGATCACGACATTCAGCGCATCGATCACGGTGTTACCCGTCACGACGATCCTTTCGGGGGGCACGGATTCACTCAGCAGGTTGTCCTGAGCCCGCGCGGTGGGTGCGAAATGTAGATCTGCCACCGCTCCGAGCACCCGGCGGTTGATTTCTTCAGGAAAGGGCTGGTACTTGTCGCCGGTTCGAAGCCCGGCTTCCACATGGCCCACCTTCACACGGTGGTAGTACGCCAGCAGGGCGGCGCTCATCACCGTGGTCGTATCGCCCTGCACGAGCACCCAGTCTGGCTGGACCGAATCAATGACGGGTTCGAGCCCCAAAAAAACGTTCGCCGTAAGTTCGTTGAGCGGTTGGGCGGGCACCATGATGTCGAGATCGTAGTCGGGATGGATGTCGAAGAGGTCCAGGACCTGGTCCAGCATCTCCCGATGCTGAGCGGTGATGCAGACGATCGACTCGACGGAGGGGGATTCGCTCAACCGCTGGAGGACCGGAGCCATCTTAATCGCTTCCGGCCGCGTGCCGAAGATCGACAGCGCGCGAAGCGCCTCAGACATCTGACCTTTTGCTCCCGAGGGCGCCGAGCACCTCAAGCATCCGGCGTCCCGACTCCCAGCGTGTGGATTTCGAATCCGGCTGCTCGCCAGGAGTTCGCTTCCCAGGCGCCACGCAGATCCACCGCCACGCGTCCCGTCATCGCCTGGGCGACCTGGCGCGGGTCGAGTTCCACAAACTCGCGGTGGTTCACCAGGAGGGCGACCGCATCCGCTCCTTCCAAGGTGGCCTCCAGGGAGTGCTCTGCCGCTGCTCCTTCGATAGATGCTTCCTGAGCATAGGGCTCGAAAGTATGTACTTCGGCGCCGCCCGCCACCAAGCGGGCCACGATCTTGATGGCGGGGCTTAGACGCAGATCGCCGACGTTGGACTTATAGGAGAGCCCGAGCGCGGCGATGCGTTTGCCGCTGAGACCTTCCAGCGCCCGCTCAATGAGCTCTGCCGAGTGCGCGGGCTGCCCGTCATTTACCGCCATGGCCTGCTGAATGAGCGGAGTAAGTTCCGGCGTGGCTTCGACGAGAAACCAGGGATCGACCGCGATGCAGTGTCCACCAACCCCGGGTCCGGGCTGAAGAATCTCCACCCGCGGATGCCGGTTGGCCAGGCGAATGGCTTCCCAGACGTCCACACCCAGCCGCTCGGCCAGCTGCGAGAATTCGTTCGCCACGGCGATGTTGATGTCCCGATAGGTGTTTTCCATCAGCTTGACCGTCTCCGCCGTCGTAGCGTCGGTCAGCAGTATCTCTCCTTCGACGAAGGCACGATATAGATCTCTTCCCGCAGCTGCGGAGGCGGCATCGATGCCGCCGATCACGCGGACGTTACCCACCAGCTCCAGCAAGATGCGGCCCGGCAGCGCTCGCTCCGGAGTGTAAGCCAGGAAGAAATCGTGGCCGGCCGCCAATCCGGAGCGTTCAAGTACGGGAGCGATACGGTCGAGCGTGGTGCGCGGTGGGCAGGTCGATTCCAGCATCACCAGATTGCCCTTGCGCAGATGGGGAACGATGGCCTCCGCCGCCTCCACCACGTGGCTCAAATCGGCCTTATTATCTGCTGTGACCGGGGTTGGCACGGCGATGACAAAGGCCTCTGCCTCTTCGGGGCGATCGGTCAGCGTCAGGTTTCCCGAACCGAGCGCTTCCTGAGCCAGCTCATGCAGCCCGGGCTCCTGGATGTGTATCTGGCCCGCCTTCAAGCTGTTCAGCACCTTTTGATCTACGTCCACTCCAATGACCCTGAGGCCAGACCGGGCAAAGGAGCTGGCGGTGGGCAAACCGATGTAACCTAACCCAAGCACACAGACGCTCTGGAATCGCACTCGAACCTCTCCCGACAGCGGGCGCTTATTATGACATAAACGGGCGTGACCCTCGGCCGCGGCCGGGGTTCCCCTTGTAAGGAAGGGTCCCTGTCCGTCCGAAAGACCGCTTACTGGGAGCTCCAACAGCCGGACTGGATATGGATGAGACTTCCGCTCGCTCCGGATGGAATCGAGAACGCGCGAGGTTGCGCGCAAAGCGAAGGAGATGAAATGCTATGACTGAACGCTTGAGGCAGTGGGTCCTTCCAATCCTGATGGTCACCATGGGTATGCAGCTGCTGAGGCTTTTCATCGGCAGCCTCACCTGGTATCTGCGGGATACGGTCGGCGTGTCCGCCTTCTCTCTTGCTCCCTACGCGTTCGGCACCTTCCTAATCGCGCTGCTAGCCCCTCTGCTCTGGCGGGTGGCCGGCCCCAGGCTGGCGCTATGGATTTCGGCGGGCGGCGTGGCGGTTTTGCGGCTGGTGGAGCAGGTCGTCACCGAACCTGAGCTCGATTTGTGGTTGAGCATGGCCGGCATGGCGGCCTTCCTCCTGTATCTGCCCACTTTCATGGGCCAGCTGAGAGCCACCACAGCTAATGCGGCCCCACGCTGGGCATACGGTTTTGCTCTCGGCCTGGTCTTCGACACGGCGCTGCGCGGCGCCTTCGGCTCCGTCGACCTCACGTGGATGACGGGCACGGCTCCCCTGTTTGTTGCTGCGCTCATCTCTGCGTCGGCACTCTGGGCCGTTTGGAAGGAGCCCGTTGCGGAGCCGGAGGCGAATTCGGAAACCACCTGGTCCGGGGCAATTCCGCTGATCGCGATTGGCGCCTTCTTGCTGCTGGAGCTGCTGATCTTCCAGAGCCCGGGAATGCTGGGTGAATTGAGCGGCATCGGCCCATCGGCCGCATTTCTTATCGTCATGATCGGCAACCTGCTGTTGATCATGGGAATTTTCTACGGTCTTACCCGACCGGAAACCTTCCGCGGCACCCTGGCGTTGGCGGCCGGCGCTTACCTTGTGCTGGCGATCGTTACGGCCAGTCAGGCCGGAATTGCGGTGCTGCTGACCGCCGCAGTAAGCCAATTCGTGTTGGGCTGGGGATGGGCGCTCCTCAGCGTGCGCGCCAGTTCCGCCGTGCGCGCCGGCCTCACGCGTACCGGAGTGATGCTGCCGCTCGGTACGCTGCTGTTCCTGGTGCTTGTCTTCGCCTTTTACCTTTCGCTTGACATCGCGCTGCCGTTCCCACGGACCGCCATCCCGCCCGCCTCGGCCGGCTTATTCGGCCTGTTGTTGCTGTTGGCTGCGCGCGGATTGCGGGTTCCGACCTCGGAAGGCGACGCGACTCCGGTCTGGACCGCGGGCGCGCTTGTGATCGTGCCGTTGGCAGTCTGGGTCCTGGCGGGACCCACGCCGGCTCCCAGTCCACCGACGGGAGCGCCGGTAAAGGTAATGACCTACAACATCCACTCTGCCTTCGGCAGTCTGGGTCGGCACGACCCCGAGGCCATCGCGCAGGTGATCGAGGATAGCGGTGCACAGGTGGTGGCCCTGCAGGAGATCAGCCGCGATCGACTGCTGGATGGCACCAGCGACCTGGTGACCTGGCTTTCCCGACGGCTGGACATGCCGATCGTCTTTAGCGGCACGGAGGAGCCCCATTGGGGTAACGCGATCCTCTCGCGCCTCCCGATCCTGGCCCACGGATCCGGGGAGCTCCCACGGGACGGCTCGCTCATCGGTCGCGGATACACCTGGGCCGAGATCGACGTAGGCGCTGACGATCCGCTGCTGGTCGTCAATACCCATCTCCATCAAATAGATGAGGATCACGACATCCGCCTCATTCAAGTGCCCGTGTTGTTGGATTTCTGGGATGGCCGCCCTAACCTGATACTTCTAGGCGACTTGAACGCCGAACCCGATGCGCCCGAGATCGCGCTCCTGGCAGAGGCGGGGCTGATCGATTCCTGGCTGGAGTCCGGCTCCGGCCCAGGGCTGACCTGGAGCGTTGTAGATCCACAGAAGCGCATCGATTGGATCTGGCATTCACCTGACCTGGTCGGCACCCAGGCTGAACTAATCCAGACTTTGGCCTCGGACCACCTTCCGGTTGTGGTTCAGATTGCGGTTAGGCCCTGATAGGATCGCCCGGATATTAAGATCGCTGCCGGATCCGATCACCCGCCCGAGCCTTAGACTGGGCCGGAGCCTGCGGTTGCTCCCATTACCATGTTCAACATAGCCCTCGCCCCATCCGGTCGGCGCTACGCGAGCTCGTAGCCAAAGCCCCAAAGTGTACAATAGCCGGGTTCTCACTATGGCCTGGCGTGTGCTGGTGACCGACGGCCTGTCTGAGGAGGGCCTGCGGCTGCTCCGGGACCAGGCGAAAGTGATCGAATCCGAGACGCTGGAAGCGCTCGGAGATAGCGACGCACTCATTGTTCGAGGGCGCACCAAGGTCACCGCCGAAGCGCTTGCAAAAGCGGGTCCGAATCTCAAAGTGATCGGTCGCGCGGGGGTAGGGGTCGACAATATCGACCTGCAGGCCGCCGAATCAAAGGGTCTTATCGTGGTTAACGCCCCCCAGGCGGCGACCGTGGCCGTGGCAGAACTCACCCTGGGTCTTATGCTTTCCCTGGCGCGCCACATCCCTGCCGCCGACGCCGGTATGCGCCGGACAGAGTGGCGCAAGTCCGAGCTCAAGGGCTCGGAATTATCTGAAAAGACGCTGGGCATTATTGGGGTAGGCAGGATTGGCGCAGCCGTCGCGGAACGGGCACGCGCATTCGGAATGAATGTGCTGGGTTACGACTTGTTGATTCCGGATGAGGAGCTCCGCAGTCGCGGGACGGAGCCCACCGACATCGACTCCTTGCTGGGCGCCTCAGACTATATTTGCCTGCATTTGCCGCTGAATGAGGAGACCCGCGGCATGATCGGCCGCGAGGCTATTAGCAGGATGAAGACGGGAGCGCGCCTGGTGTCGGTTGCAAGGGGTGGGATCGTGGATGAGCAGGCGCTGCTCGCCGCTCTAGAATCGGGTCACCTGTCGGGAGCGGCGCTGGACGTATTTTCCGAAGAGCCGCCCGGAGAATCGCCGCTGCTCCAGCATCCAAATATGATTGCGACCCCCCATATCGGGGCTCAGACGCGTGAAGCCCAGTTAAAGGCCGGTCGGGACATCGCAAGCGAAGTGCTGGCCGCGCTGAACGGCGAGCGGCTGCGCTGGAGAGTCGTCTGAGAAAAGGAGAAGAGAGGGAATCAATGGGTGAGCACTTCGACAGGCTTCATGGAATGGCAGGCAGGATCTTTGATCTCGCCTCCGCCGCAGGTACGTTGAGCTGGGACATGCAGACCTACATGCCACCGGGTGGCGCCGACGGTCGAGCGCATTCATTGGCGACGCTGGCCAGCCTGGCCCACGAGTTCTTTGTGCGGGACGATTTTGGCGAGGCGCTGGAGGCGGCAGAAGCGGAGATCAAGGACCTGGACCCTGATTCGGACGAGGCCGGAATCGTTGCGCGCCTGCGGCGAGATTTTGACAAAGGCCGGCGCGTGCCCAGCGAATGGGTCGCGGAATCAGAACGAACCGTGGGTCTCGCATTTAGCGCATGGATCGAGGCGCGGCAGGCTTCGGATTTTGCAGCCTTTCAACCTCACATTGAGAAGGTCCTGGAGGTCAAGCGCTCATACGTGAGTTTCTTCGAGCCTTACGACAGTCCGTACGACCCGCTGCTGGACGACTATGAGCCGGGTCTGAAGTTAGCGACGGTGAGGCAGATCTTCAGCGAACTTCGGGAAGTGCAGATCCCATTGGTACAGGCCATCAGTGAACGATCGGGGGCGGTAGACGATTCGTTCTTGCGCGTCGCCTACGACGAGAAGGCACAGTGGGATTTTGGTCTGGAAGTGATCCGGGACCTCGGCTACGACTTCGATCGAGGCAGGCAGGACAAGGCCCCCCATCCGTTCAGCCAAGCCCTCAATCGAGGCGATGTGCGTATCACTAATCGTGTCAACCCCAATCACTTCGGCTCCGCCCTCTTCGGATCCATGCACGAGGCCGGCCACGCCATTTACAGCCAGGGAATTGCTCCTGCGCTGGACAGGATCCCATCCCTTTCAGGCTCTACCCTCGACAGCGCTCACGACGCATCGCTTGGGATACACGAGTCGCAATCACGCATGCTGGAGAACTTTGTGGGTCGCAGCCGAGCGTTCTGGACCGCCTACTATCCGCGGCTGCAGGCGGTCTTTCCCGAGCAGCTCGGCGACATTGAAGTCGACGCTTTCTACCGTGCGATCAATAAGGTTGATCGGTCGCTCATAAGAGTCGAGGCCGATGAGGCCACCTACAACCTTCACATCCTGCTGCGGTTCGAGATCGAAGCCGATTTGATCGAGGGCAACCTTGCGGTTGCCGACTTACCGGAGGCCTGGAATTCGAAATTTAAGGAATATCTAGGAATCACTCCTCCGGATGACAGGCGGGGGGTGTTGCAGGATATCCATTGGTCGGACGGTTATTTCGGCTACTTCCCAACCTACACGCTGGGCAACATCATCTGCGCCCAGCTCTGGCAGAAGCTTAGCGCCGATGTCCCGGACCTCGAAGCCCAGATCTCAAGGGGCGATTTCAAAGAGCTTATCGGATGGCTGCACGAAAATGTGCATCGGCATGGGGGCAAGTACGAGCCCATGGTTTTGCTCAAACGAGTCACGGGCCAGGAGCTCAGCGCAAAGCCTTATCTCGAGTACCTGTCTGGCAAGTACTCAGAAATCTACGGTCTAAGCTGAAGATTCACACCTGGGTGACAACTATTTATGCGCGGAGGGCCCACCCTCTCGCGCCTCGTAAGCAGTACCGGTGCTCCTGCTGACCGTTACCGCGCTGCGAAGGCTCTCTCGGAGGGCTCGCGCATGACCTTAACGATCGTTCACGCACGGCTGGCAACCACCATGCTGCTCTTTCTGTCGATCGCCGGCATTTGGGGTCTGGCAAACTTTTTCCTTCGCCGCGGCATTACCGGCAGCTACTGGGGCATCCTGGCCGTCGGTGAGATCCTGATCCTGGCTCAGTTGGTCGTGGGCGTCATTTTGTGGATTGACAAGAGCCCCCCACCCTGGATCCATGTGCTCTATGGCATTGTGGCCGTCATTTCCATTCCGGGCTATTACGCCTATACCAAGGGTCAGGACGATCGCCGGGCCAGCCTGACCTACGGATTGATCTGCCTCTTTCTCGTGGGTATCAGCATGCGTGCCATAGGCACCGCCACGTGATCGCCTCCCACATTGAAGGTATCCGGGTGCAGTTTACATAAGTCGTCACTCGGCGCATTCCAACCCATCAGCGGCCCTGGCCCCCGACTTGCACCAATCCCCTAATACATGCTAGAAGTGCATCTCATCTGATATGTCTATGCCGCGCTTGCGCATGGGGACGCTCTTTCTGACTCTGGCATTAGTCGGATGCACGAGCGTTAGTCCCAGCCCGCTGAGCATCACCGAGCCCGTCCCTCCGCCTACCGTCGCGCCTACTATCGCGCCTACAGTCCTGCCACCCACTGCGGCCCCTCCCAGCACGCCAACGCCGGCGCCTTTCAATCTGGCCACGCCTGCGATCGTGATCGAGAATCCCGAGCAACCGATCGTTCCCACCCTCATTCCGTCAAGCTCGGTCTTGCCCGATGCTCGGTTGGCGATCTATCGACCCGGACCTGGCTCGCAAGTTACAAGCCCCTTCCAGATCGTGGGGCGCGGTGGTCCCAGTTACAACGAGCGAGTGTATATCCGATTGCTTGGCGAGGATGGGCGTGTCGTTTCGGAACAGACCACGATACTGTTCGCTTACCCGGGAAACGCAGGTAATTTTGCCACCCGGATGGAATTCGACATGGCGGCGGTCGCAGAGAGTGCCCGTTTGGAGATCAGCACCAACGGGATCCGATGGGCCAGCATGGATCAATTGGTCTCAGTGGATCTGGTGCTGCTCTCGGAAGGGCTGCCGCGCATTCACCCCGTTCAGCATGGACCACAGAAGCTCGCCATTTTACTGCCCCGGGACGGCGGCGTTGTCGAAGGGGGAACGATGACGGTGCGCGGCGCGGGCTGGACCGATTCAGATTTGCCGCTCACCGTCGAGCTGCTTAACCGCAGCGGAGAAGCGTTGGCCACGCACGAGGTGCGCTTGGACTCTCTCGAACCGGGTGTGTTAGGAGCCTTCGAACTCTTGATCCCTTACGATATTCCCTATGCTCAGTACGTGCGGGTGGTCATACGCGAACGGAACGCAGACCCCCCGGGACTTCGATACTTCTCTAGCGTGGAAGTCTGGCTGAAGCCTTAGGCCGAGCACCCGATTCCAGCAAGCTCGAGATGATATACTCCTCGCCCAATTTCGGGCGGAAATTATGAGAACTCTCTCGCTCTTGAAATCGATACTCCCCTCCTTGCCCATCGCGTTGCTCAGCATGTTGTTAGCTGCAGGCGCGGGACTGGTGATCTTCATTCTGGGGACTCGGGTGGCCTACTCTGGACGGGCTTTGCCCGGAGTCTCGGCCGCTGGCATCTCCGTCGGCGGGCTCTCGGAGCCAGAAATTGAACTGGCCCTTGGCGAGATCCTTTCCTACCCACGCACGGGCAGGGTGCTTATGACGGACGGCACGCGCTATTGGGTTGCGACGCCGGGGGAGCTTGGCGTTGCGCTGGACATCCCGCGCATGGCCGACCAGGCGCTCACAGTAGGCCGGGAGGGCGGGGCACTGCTCCAGCTGACGGACTTCTTCAGCGCCTGGAGCTCGGGGGTTGATGTGCCAACCACGGTGCTGTTCGACCAGCGGGCGGGCGCAGCATACATGAACGCTTTGGCGGCGCAGATCGACCGGCCACAGCTGGAAGCCAAAATAGGGGTGGATGGCATACAGGTCGCGATCCGCCCTGGGCAAATTGGACGGCAACTTGAAATCGAGCGCAGTCTGGAGCAGTTAGCCCCGGTCTTCGCTTCCCTTCACGACGCCGAGGTCCCGCTCGCGGTCAAGGAGACTCCGCCGATGGTGCTGGACGCGACCGAGCAAGGCAAGATCGCATCCGAAATGTTGAAGGCGCCGCTCACTCTCACCACCGAGGATGCCGGGCCCTGGACCATCGATCCGCAGAGTCTGGCGGAAATGCTGCGCTTCAATCTCAACCAAGAGCGGGGTCAATATGAGGTCGGGATCGATCGGCTTGCTCTATCTGCCTATCTTGAGCCGCTCGCCCCGGAATTGCTGCGCGAGCCCGAAAACGCGCGCTTCGTCTTCAACGACGACACACGTGAGCTCGATCTCCTGGCGGAAGCCGTCATCGGGCGAACGCTCGATATCCCAGCGAGCATCGAGGCCATCAATCAAGGACTGCTGAACGGAGAGCATGAGATGGCGCTGGTCTTCGAGCTCGAGCAACCGGCAGTCGGCAGCGACGCCACCGCCGCCGAACTGGGCATCACAGAAGAGGTCAGCGTGGTGTCTAGTTATTTTGCCGGCTCCAGCCCGGCACGCATCCACAACATCACCACCTCTGCCGCGCCGTTCCACGGGCTGCTGATCGCCCCGGGAGAGACGCTGTCTATGGCGGAGGTCCTGGGCGACATCAGCCTGGACACTGGCTATGCGGAAGCGCTCATCATCTATGGGAATCGCACCATCAAGGGCGTGGGCGGCGGAGTGTGTCAGGTGAGCACCACTCTGTTCCGCGCCGCTTTTTTCGGCGGATTCGGCATTGTCGAACGCAACCCTCATGCCTATCGCGTTGGCTACTATGAGCAAGGACCGGGCTCACCCGGTCCGGGATTCGACGCGACGGTCTACGTCCCGCTGGTGGATTTCAAATTCACTAACGACACAGACAACTGGCTGCTGTCCGAGACCTACATCTATGGCACCCGGCTGCTCTGGAAGTTCTATTCGACCGGGGACGGCCGGCAGGTGCAGATCAGCGGCCCTCAGATCTCGAATAAGGTGGATGCGCCCAAGCCGCTGTACAAAGTCAACCCCGATCTTGAAGAAGGGAAGATTAAGCAGGTGGACTTCGAGGCGGACGGTATGGACGTGCTTGTCACACGCACCGTCACGCGTGGCGACGACGTACTGCACCGGGACACCATTAAGACCCACTATCTGCCGTGGCGTGCGATCTACGAGTACGGTCCTGGGACCGAGCTGCCGGACAACGCCATCACCGACGAGGATTGAGTTTATAGTTCATTTTCCTCGAAGCTCTCGCGATGGTAAAATCACCTTCCCCAATGAGAGAGGCTGATGGTTAGCGAAGAACTGCTGGAAATCCTGCGCTGCCCCCACTGCGTTCAAGAGCGAGAAGGGATGCTGGTGCTGGTAAAAGACACCTGGCTGGTGTGCCAGGAAGATGCGGACTACTGCGGCCGCAAGTACCCGATCCTGGACGACATTCCCGTCATGTTGATCGACGAGGGAGACAAGTGGATCTCGGTTGCCGAGGAGGACCTGCCTGTCCCGCCCCCTGAGCGATAGTGGGTGAGCTCGAAACACTGATCAGCGAGCTGACCTCAGAAGACGATGCCCGCGCGGCGCGGGCGCTTTCTGAAATCCCCCAACATGGCGAACCCGCGCTCGACTTTCTCCTGAACTTGTATGATTCGTCCGATCCCGATCGACGCTGGTGGGCGGTTGTGGCGCTTTCGAGCATGGAGCACCCGCGTGCCAACACCGCGCTCATCGAAGCCCTCGGAGACGGCGACGCGACCGTGCGCCAGTGCGCGGCGGCCGGACTGCGCCAGCATCCGATCCCGGATGCGGTGCCGCGTCTGATTGAGGCTTTGGGAGATGAGGATCGCCTGCTCGCCCGGTTGGCCTCCGGAGCGCTTGCAGCGGCCGGCCCGGAGGCGATCTCACCCTTGTCTAAGGCTATGGAATCGGAGCTCCCTCAGGTGAGGATCGAAGCCGCGCGTGCGCTGGGCCAAACCGGCGATCCGGATGCTATTCCGGCCCTGTTTGCTTCGCTAAATGACACTTCGGCCGTAGTGGTCCATCTGGCCGAAGTGGGGCTCGAACGCCTGGGGGTGGGGATGGTGTTCTTCAAGCCGTAGCCTAACGCCGCAGCCCAGATGAGCAGCAGGTCTGGGAAGGAGAGGATGAAAATCCCCACCAACCCTGCCGGCATGAGTATGCCGGCCAGGATGGTCCATACGGCATCCATCGTCGCTCAGGCTGCCTTCCCCTTCGCTCCATTCTTGCCATCCGCAGCAGTATACGAGCGATGCCGCTCACGTTCTGATGCCGAAAACAAACGCTCATTTAGCGGCTGAAATGCTCTCCACGCCCCCCATCCAGGGGCGGAGAACCTCTGGCACCTCTACGCTGCCGTCCGATTGCTGATAGTTCTCCAGGACCGCGATCATCGTGCGCGGAAGGGCCAGTCCCGAGCCATTCAGGGTATGGACGTACTCCGGCCTGGCGCCCTTTTCGCGCCGGAAGCGGATGTCCGTCCTGCGCGCCTGAAAGGCCTCACAGTTGCTCACGGAGCTCACTTCCAACCACTCTTCTGAGCCGGGGGCCCAGATCTCCAGGTCGTATTTCTTGGCGGCCGTGAATCCAAGGTCCCCAGTCACCATCTGCACCACCCTGTAGGGTATCTCCAGGGCCCGGCAGACGGCCGCCGCATGCTCTAAGATCTGCTCCAGCGCTTCGTAAGAATCCTCCGGCGTGGTGAGCTTATACATCTCGACCTTGTCGAACTGATGGACGCGCTTGATGCCCCGCACGTCTCGACCGCCGGAGAATTTTTCCCGCCGGAAACAGGGAGTATAGGCCACGTAGTTCAGCGGCAGATCTTCCGCCTCCAGGATTTCTTCTCGATGCAGATTCGTGAGCGGAATCTCGGCCGTGCCGATCAACCACAGGTCGTCCTCAACATCGTGATATATGTTGTCCGCGAACTTAGGGAGCTGACCGGCGCCCCACATGCATTGCTCCTTGACGATGGCGGGAGGATAGATTTCGGTGTAGCCATGCTGTGTAATGTGCAGGTCCAGCATCCACTGGATCAGCGCCCGCTGCAGCCTGGCCCCGGCACCCTTGAGCACGTAGAACCGGCTTCCAGATAGTTTGACCCCTCGCTCAAAGTCTATGATCCCGAGCTGCGGCCCAAGATCCCAGTGCGGCTGCGGTTCGAAATCGAACTCACGCGGCTCGCCTTCCTCTCGCAGCACGATGTTTTCGCTCTCATCCGCACCCACCGGCACGCTCTGGTGCGGCAGGTTCGGCACTTCATACATCGCGCGTTTCAACGCCTGGTCGCTCTCGCGCAGATCGGCCTCCAGTTCCCTAATGCGCTCGTTGACCCCGCTCATCGAGTCGATGAGCGATTGGCGCTCTTCCCCCGCCTCCATACGGCCAATTTGCTTGGAGGTCTCGTTTCGGTCTTGTCGCAGGCTCTCGAGCTCTTGCAGGATTTCCCGACGCCCCAGGTCCAAGCTGACGATCTCATCGATCGGCGCCTCGGTCCCCAGACTGGCGATCGCTTCCTTGATCGCCTCGGGATCCTTGCGGATTAATTGGATATCTAGCACGGCTTCGCCTCCTCCAACGACATGCGCCCCCCGCCTGTGGGACGAGGGGCACACCGCAAGTGAGAACATTATAGAAGCCGGTCACGCGCTGTCAAGAACGCACACCTTCTGGCTGGATTTGTCTGGGTTTGACAATCCGCATATAGCAACTTATCCTCACGTTGGGACGCAGGCATTCTTCGAGTGGATATTTTCGACAAGGCCTACAACTGGACGGAAGCGGATTTGGTGAGGGAGATGGGCCTCTACCCATACTTCTTGCCATTGCAAGATACGGAGGGAACAGAGGTCGTGGTGGGGGGTCGCAAGATCCTCATGATCGGTTCCAACAACTACCTCGGCTTGACGACCGACCCGCGCGTGCGGAATGCCACCATCGAGGCCGTCAAACGGTACGGCACCAGCTGCACCGGGTCACGATTTCTCAACGGCACGTTGGCCCTTCATCAAGAGGCCGAGGCCCGTTTGGCGAATTTCGTAGGCATGGAGGCCGCGCTGGTCTTCAGCACTGGATACCAGACCAATCTGGGGACCATATCCGCGTTGATAGGACGAGGGGACATGGTTGTGCTCGATAAAGACAATCATGCCAGCATCGTCGACGGCGC
The DNA here is from genome assembly GCA_036986135.1 of Anaerolineae bacterium. Lineage (GTDB taxonomy): Bacteria > Chloroflexota > Anaerolineae > Anaerolineales > E44-bin32 > JADFRG01. The sequence continues at coordinate 86,857 of BTQZ01000006.1, forward strand.
GATGCTGTCTTTGGGAGAGATTCGGCGCTTTTCGCACAACAATATGGAGCATTTGGATCGAGTGCTCGAGAAGATTGATGAGGATACCGGAGTGCTGGTGGTCGTAGATGGCGTGTACAGCATGGGGGGCGATCTCGCCCCGCTGCCGGATATTATCCCCATCACGAAGAGGCACGGCGCGCGGCTGATGGTCGATGATGCCCACAGTGTCGGCGTTATGGGCGGCGGCCGCGGGACGCCGGCCCATTTTGGCGTGACTGAAGACGTCGACCTGATCATGGGAACCTTCAGCAAGTCCTTCGCTTCGCTGGGAGGCTTCATCGCCGGCGATGCGGACGTCATGGACTACGTCCAGCATCATGCACGGTCCTTCATATTCAGCGCCTCCATGCCGGCCTCAAACGTGGCCGCCGTCCTGGCGGCGCTCGATATCATGGAGAGCGAACCCGAGCACGTAGAGCGACTGTGGGAAGTGACGGAGCGCATGCGCTCCGGATTGAAAGAAATGGGGTTCCAGATGGGGCCCAGCACCACGCCCATCATCCCCATTATTGTCGGCGAGACGGAGAAGACCTTTAGGGCCTGGAAGATGTGCTTCGACGCCGGCCTCTACACAAACGCGGTCATTGCCCCCGCCGTGCCGCCCGATATGGGCCTGCTGCGCACCAGCTATATGGCTACCCATACCGACGAGCAGATCGATCGGGCGCTGAACATCCTGGGCGAGGTTGGCCGGGAGCTGGAACTGATTGAGTGACCGCGTCCTCGTCACGGGCGCGACGGGCTTCATCGGGCACCACCTAGTCGAAACGCTCCTGGACAAGGGCGTCCAAGTCGCCTGCCTCGTCCGCCCCACTTCCGACACATCGATCCTTCCTGTTGAGAAACTCGATTTGCGGATCGGCGACGTCACCGATCCGGCCAGCCTGGAGGCTGCGGTGCGAGAGGTGGATGTCGTCTACCATCTTGCTGGCGCGCTCGAGGGCCGGTCATTGGCGGATCTAAACACGGTAAATGAGGCGGGGCCACGCAATGTCGCCCGGGCTTGCGCTGCCCTTCAGACTCCTCCCGTACTGATACTGTTGTCTTCGCTTGAAGCTGCCGGACCGGATGTGGCCGGCCGACTGCGCACCGAAGCGGACCCCTCCGCGCCTGTGAGCAACTATGGGCGGAGCAAGCTCGCGGGGGAGTTGGTGGTCAATGAATTTGCTGATGCAGTTCCGATAACCATCGTGCGTGCTTCCGCGGTATTCGGTGAGCGGGATCCTCAGACGCTGGCGCTCTTCAAGGCCTTTCGGATCGCCGGCCTTGGCATTCACCCTTTGCCCCGCGCGCATTCGACCAAAGTGTCGGTGATCCACTCCAGCGACCTGGCCACGCATCTAAGAGCGGCCGCGGCGAACGGCGAACGGCTTCAATCAGACTCGGATGTGCCTGGGGAGGGACTCTACTATGCTGCGTATGAGGAGGCGCTTAGCCTAGCTGAGCTGATCGGGATGGCCGCGGAGGCGCTGGGCGAGCAGAGGGTATGGATCATAGATGTGCCCATAGCTTTTGCCTGGACCGTTGCGGGTGCATCTGAAACCTGGGCTCGCCTTCGAGGCCGCTCGCCGGGGATCATCAACCTGGACAAGGTTCGCTCTGCGGCCGCGGGTTCCTTTACTTGTTCGCCGGAGAAATCGCAGCGGCAGCTTGGCTTCGTGCCAGGCCACTCGCTTTCTTACCGCATCGGTCAGACGGTTGCCTGGTATCAAGCGAAGGGTTTACTCTGAAGACCACAAGGCGGAGTCTGTGACCCGATGAGATCTCCTCGTTGATCTTGCAAAAGCCATGACCCGGAAGCATACCGAGAAATACCGCATACGACACGACGAGTGCGACGCCTACAGCGTCCTGAACAACACCGCCTACTTGCGGCTGGCTCAGGAAACTGCCTGGCGGCATTCGATTGCGGCCGGATTCGGGTATGAGTACTACGAAGACCTGCAGCGGGCGTGGGTCGCCCGAGATACGGCCATTGAGCATATACGGCCGGTAACCTACGGGGATGTACTGTCGGTGACGACCTGTGTCCCCAGCACCCGGCGGTCTATTGCCCGCAGATCTTTCGAGTTTCGGCTTGAAGGAGAACTCGTCGCCAAATCCCGAACGGACTATGTATTCCTCGATATCGTGCGCCAGGCGCCGGCCAAGATCCCGAACCAGATCATCGAAGCCCTGTTCACGGATGACGAGCCGCCTGCCCGGCTGAGACGGGAGCCATTTCCTGATCCCGCTCCAGCTCCCCCTGGCGCCATCATCTGGCAGCGCCGAGTCGAGTGGCGAGACGTTGACCCTTTCGGGCACCTGAACAACGCGGCCTATCTCTCCTACACGCAGGAAGCGTCTATCGAGGCCGGCCTCGCCTACG
>BTQZ01000007.1:0-86478 GCA_036986135.1 Anaerolineae bacterium
TCCTTCTTGAGGAGTACCAGCGCACATGTCTGGAACCGATCCTGACAACCTCCAGCACGATACTTATGAGATTGTCCTGCAATTGATCGAGCTAAGAAGTACAAGCTCGAACGGTTCAGACCTTTTGAGGTCGATCACCACTCTCCTCCACCCGGTCTTGTTTGCCCTTTTTCCAGTAGTCGCCCTGCTCGGACGTAACATCGAGATGATCCGCCCGGCGGAGGCGATTCGTCCGACTGTTCTTATAGTAGGTGCAGTTATGCTTATTGTTCTTTTTGCCCGAGTCGGACTTAAGGACTGGGGGAAAGGTGCCCTCGCCGGTACTTTTATCATCGTGTGGAGCTTCGCCTTTGGGCAAATCCGACAGCTGCTCCCGATAGACGACTCGGGCCCGGAGGCTGCGCCCATTCAGCTCGGCCTCTTCCTTTTCTGGTTTGCCTCCATCGCCGTCGTCCTCCTCCTCCTGGATAGATCTAGAGTGATTCCTCCCAAGCTCCATTTCGTCCTCGCCGCGGCCGGCCTGGCGGCCATCGCGCAGCCTTTTGCCCGCCTAGTAGCTCACGAAGTCGAAGCACGAAAGCCGTTCACCATCTCTTCGATTCAGGAGACGGTGGTTCCTTACCGACCGCAGCAAGCTGCTGAGAGGCGCCCGGACGTCTACTACCTGGTGCTGGATAGTTATGGGCGCGCCGATGTCCTGGATGAGATCTACGAGGCAAGCAATCGTGACTTCCTCGGACAACTCGAGGGCCGGGGATTCCTGGTTGCCGACGAGAGCATGAGCAACTATGCCCAGACAAGCCTTTCCTTTGCGTCCACGTTAAACATGACGTATCTGGAAGAAGTCGGGCAGATCGCCGGAAGCGACAGCTCACAGCGAGAAGTGGCACGCCTGATTCGGTTCAGCGAGGTCGAGTCGATTCTCCGCGAACTTGGCTACACGGTTATGGCGTTCTCGACAGGGTACCGACGCGCAGAGCTTTCGAACGCCGATCTCTTCTTTGACGCACGCCCGCGGCAGGTGAGTCCTTTTGAGGCTCTGCTGCTCGAATCAAGCGCTCTTTGGGGCGCTGTCTACACACCTGCCTTCTTTGGTCAGGAGGTCACTTTCCCAGGCTATGCAGCGTACCGCAGTCGGCTGCTCGCGAACATTGATGCCCTAATGAGGAGCATCGAAATCACTGGGCCAAAATTTGTCTTCGCACACCTGCTAATCCCGCATCCGCCTTTCGTTCTAGGCTCCAGCGGCGATCCGGTGGAGCCGGCTCTCCCTTTTAGTGTAGCGGACGGGGATCAGTTCCCCGGCTCCGCGGCGGACTACACGACCGGTTATCGGAACCAGGTGGCGTTCGCCAATGAAGTCGTGGTCGAGTTCCTGGATATTCTTAAAGACTCTGGCAAACCTTCGGTTGTCATCATTCAAGGCGATCATGGTCCCGGGCTCCGACTCGACTGGGCGGATCCAGATAGGACGGACAAGTGGGAGCGACACTCCATCCTAAACGCCGTCCGGGCAGACGGTCTGAAATCCTCTTCGGTAGACGAGTCCATGTCACCAGTGAATACCTTTCGGCTCCTGTTCAACCACCTATTTAACGCCCACTACCCCCTCCTTCAGAACCAAAGCTTTTTCTCCTCTTGGCGCGCACCGTATGAGTTCATAGAGGTCCCGCCTCACCCGGGAAAAGACCAGGCGACATCCTGGGATCTTCCCGATTGGACCCACTCCTCTGAGGGCACCTAGTTGCCGGCGCGTGAGACTTAGAGTTCTTATGAGACCCGGTAGGAGGCAGCTCCCATTTCAAGACCTCACACCAACGGCGTGGTTCAATCTCGCCCTTGCGGCTAACGCCGGGTTGCTCATCCTGTTCATCTGGGGAAGTGTACAGAGCCGAGGGACGATGACCTACGTGGCGATCGACTATCGGACCTTTCGTTCTGTTGGTGCCATCGCACGCGACCACGGTTATCAGTATGTCTATGATGAGCCTCTGCTTGACGCGTACCAACGCCCACAAGTCGAGGCTTTTGCCACCACCCTGGGACAAGCCGATTACGTGCCGATAACAGTCCCCTACATTCCGGCCTTCCTCCCGGTTTTTCGGCTGATCCTGTGGTTCCCTCCGCTGGAGGGTTTCCTGATTTGGACCCTTGTCAGCGCATTCGCCATGATCTTGGCCTTTCGGCCGTCGCTGGAAAGATATCCCCTGCAAGGACGTACGACGATCTGGATCGCGGCTTTCATTTCGCTCCCTGTTGCCCTCACCCTTCTCTTTGGGCAGGTCAACGCGCTGCTAAGCTTGGGTATCGCTGGATACCTCGTTTCCATGAGGCGCGGCCAAGACTTCCGCGCAGGGATTTGGCTCTCCTTGCTGCTCATCAAGCCGCAGGTACTCGTGGTCTTGGGGCCCGGGCTGCTGCTGGGCCGCCAGTTTCGCGCAGCGCTCGGCCTTGGAGTGGCGTCGCTCTCTCTCCTGGCGCTATCCTTTGCTCTGAGCGGGCAGGAAGGGTTGTCCGCCCTGGCATCCCTGTACCTTCGCTACCACGGCAATCTGCCTCATACGTTTCCCGAAGGAATGATGAACTGGAGAGCAATCGCAACCCAAGTTGGCCTCGCGCTCCGGCGCGCCAGTGCAGATTGGGCCGCTGCTGCAGCGTCAGTGCTGACGGTCATTCTTGGTCTCGTCTTGTGGGTTCGTATAGGGCAGAAACGAGACGAGAAGGACTTGGCTGTTGTCGTCCTTGCCTCTTACGCTGCGACCTCCCTCGCGGCCTGGCACGCTCACGTGCATATGGCAGCTCCCCTTCTCGTACCTCTGCTCTACCTCGTCGCCTTCCTGCCCTGGAGGGCCTACTTCATTACCTGGGTGCTCCTGCCCACGTTCGTGTTTAGCCTCGCCGGAATCCTTCTCGGCCCTGGTCCGGCCCACCGGGCCGTCGCTTTGGTTATGGTCGTGCTGAACGTAGCAGGTCTCTGGCTTGGGTGGAGGCAGATCACCCCTCAGCGCGCAATAATGGATCCCTGAGGTTTGCTGTAAAGCTCGAGAATTCGAGTGCCACCTTCGGTGGGAATAAACCGTAGCAGCTCTCCCGCCGCGAGGACACGCATCAGGCCGATCGCGAGTTGGATCGTGCGCATAGGGGCAAGCTTCCCACTTACAGGTAAGCATTGTCGGTAAGGGACATCGCCTTCCCGGCAACGATGGTTTTTGATCCGCGAGAGAACCGCTTTGCTATAATACCGGGCTATGGCCCTAACGCTTGAGGAGGTAAGGGCGATTGCCCGCCTCGCGCGACTGCAGTTGACCGCAGAGGAAGAAGAACGCTTTGCCAGCCAGCTCTCGGATGTGCTGGACTATGCCGCACGCCTGGGGGAGGTAGACACTTCTGAGATTCCCCCGACCGCTTCGGTGCTTCCCATGAGCGCGCCGCTTCGACCGGACGTCGTGCGGCCCTGTCCGCCTCGTGATCAACTACTCGCCAATGCTCCGGATTCGGAAGGTGGCCTGTTCCGTGTCCCCCGCGTACTTGAGCTGGAGCCTTGAGGCGCTCTCTACCTCCAGAGAGCTAGACCCAACCTCACGCGTGTCTCCCGGAGAGAATAGACCTTCAAATGGCGGAGCTAACCGACCTCAGCTTGCTTGAAGCCGCCGGCGCCCTGCGCGGCGGCGATGTATCTTCCACCGAGCTTACCCGCGCTTGCTTGGACCGCGTTCAGGCCATTGACGGCGTCGTGCGAGCCTTCCTGACCGTCACGGAGGACTTAGCCATGGCCCAGGCGGAGGCCGCAGATCAGCAACTGAGGATGCGCTCTGACGAACCGCTGCCGCTCGTGCTTGGCATCCCCATTGCCGTCAAGGATGTGCTGTGCGTAGAGGGTGTTCCGACCACCTGCGGATCGAAGATCCTGGAGGGCTTCCGTCCCCCGTATACGGCCACCAGCGTCGCGCGATTGGTCGAGGCCGGGGCAGTGATTCTGGGAAAGACAAACACTGACGAGTTCGCAATGGGCTCTTCCACGGAGAACTCTGGCTACGGCGTGAGTCACAACCCCTGGAACCTGGACCGCGTGCCTGGCGGTTCGTCCGGGGGACCGGCGGCCGCGGTCGCCGCGCGCATGTGCTATGCAGCCTTGGGCACCGATACGGGAGGCTCCGTTCGCCAACCCGCCGCATTCTGCGGAGTGTCCGGCTTGAAGACTTCTTACGGTCGGGTTTCTCGCTACGGTCTGATTGCCTATGGCTCGTCTCTGGACACCGTGGGCGGCTTAGCAAGGAACGTGGCGGATTTGTCCCCGATTTTCTCGCTCATGGCTGGGCACGATCCGTTGGACTCGACCTCGGTCACCGACCCGGTGCCAGATATCCATCTGAGCGGAGCCCCGAAGCTCCGCATTGGGGTTCCGAAGGAATACTTCATTGAGGGTCTGCAGCCAGATGTGGAGACCGCGGTGCGCGCAGCCATCGAAACCTTCCGGGAGATGGGTGCGATAGTCCAGGAAATCAGCTTGCCGCACACTGATTTGGCTCTCCCGGTCTATTACATCATTGCGCCGGCAGAGGCCTCCGCCAATTTGGCCCGCTATGATGGTGTACGCTATGGCCCTCGGCATGGTCCTGGTTCCTATCCGGAGGACTACTTCGTGACCCGCGGGGAGCTTTTTGGGGCGGAAGTCAAGCGCCGTATCATGCTCGGCACTTACGCTCTATCAGCTGGATACTATGATGCCTACTATGGGCAGGCTCAGAAGGTGCGTACGCTGATCAAGGGAGATTTCGAAGCGGCCTTTCAGGAGGTGGACCTAATCGCTTGTCCCGTGACACCGACCACCGCCTTTGGCATCGGCGCGCATGGAGACGACCCGCTGTCCATGTACCTGGAGGACGTCTTTACGCTCCCTGCAAACCTGGCCGGCATACCGGGTCTCAGCTTCCCAGTAGGATTTGACTCCGAGGGCCTGCCCATTGGAATGCAATTCATGGCCCCACACCTGGAGGAAGCGCGGCTGTTTTCTGCCGCTCACGCCTATCAAGCTGCTACTTCCTGGCATACGAGGTGGCCCGAGCTATGAGATTGGTCCTTCCCATGGCAGGACTCGGAACCCGGCTTCGTCCGCACACTTGGTCGAAACCCAAACCGCTGGTCCCTGTGGCGGGGAAGACCGTGCTGGGTCACTTCCTAGATCCGGTGATCGCGCTGCCGGAACTGGAGGAGCTAGTCCTGATCATTGGCTATCTCGGAGACCAGATCCGAGAATACATGAGCGCGCACTATCCGGATATGCGTGTGCGGTATGTCGTACAGGAAGAGCTCTCCGGCCAGTCACACGCCATCTGGCTGGCGAGGGAGGGTCTGGAGGGCCCCACCCTCATTGGGTTTGTCGACACACTCATCGAAACCGATTTCAACGTCTCCAATAGCGAGGCTGCTATTTGGGTGCGTGATGTCGATGACCCGCGTCGTTTCGGCGTGGTTGAGGCCGATGCGGAGGGGCGAGTGCGGCGCATAATCGAGAAGCCCGATGACCCGCCGAGCAACCTTGCTGTGGTGGGCTTCTACTACTTTGAACGGGCGGAGCGCCTGATTGAAGCCATTCGGCGGCAGATGGAGCGTGGGTCTAAGCTGAAAGGCGAATACTTCCTGGCCGACGCCATCAACATCATGTTGGAGGGCGGACTGAATATGCGCGCGGTTCAGGTCGATGCCTGGAACGATTGCGGCACGCAGGGCGCCATACTGGATACCAATCGCTATTTGCTCGACCATGGTCGAGACAACACCGAAACTGCATTGGCGGGCAACGGGGTCGTTATCGAACCTCCCGTATTCTTGGATCCCTCCGCGCGTGTGAGCCGATCCGTGATAGGACCGCATGTCTCGATTGGTCCCGGATGCGTAATTGAGCGCTCCTCGATTCGCGGGTCGATCTTGGATGCAGATACCGAGGTTCGAGATAGCGACTTGTCAGATTCCCTGATCGGCCGGGCCTGCACGATTCTCAACTCGGAGGGATCACTGAACATAGGGGATGCTTCACAGGTGCGGGGTGGGAGCGGTGAATAGAAGCGTGTTCCTATGGACCGAGGTTCCGGACGCAATCTTCGTCCAGTCTGGTGATCTACAGTTCTTGCTGGCCGATCTCGATGCCGCAGCGTGACAGACGAGATCGTTGAGTGCCATTCAGGGCATACGTACGCGGAGCGCCCCGTCGCCCTGCGGTGGGATGGCTCGCGGCTGGCCATCGAGGAGATCGAGGACGCGTGGCGCATTCCGGGCGGTCGCAAATTTCGGGTGCGGGTGGAGGACGGCCGGACCTTCGAGTTGTTTTACGGCGAGCTCTACGATGAGTGGCGCATCCTTGCGCTCTGACCTCCGGTGACCGTTTTCGAACCAGTCATCGGACTCGAGGTGCACGCAGAGCTGCTTACGCAGTCCAAGATGTTTTGCAGTTGTGCGGTGGTGGATTCCACCTCAGCCGAGCCCAACAGCTCGGTGTGCGAAATCTGCACCGGAATGCCTGGTACGCTCCCGGTAATCAATCAGCGAGCCGTGGAATACGCCCTGCGAGTGGCGCTGGCCCTCAACTGCACCATTGCCGAGACCAGCGTCTTCGCCCGCAAGAATTACTTCTACCCCGATCTGCCCAAGGGCTTTCAGATCTCGCAGTACGAGCTTCCTCTGGCTACGGCCGGTTGGATCGAAATTGAAGACGCTTCAGCGACCCCCACCACCAAACGCGTGCGCATCCGGCGCGTACACCTGGAGGAAGATACCGGAAAGCTCCTTCATCGTGAGCATCACTCCTTGGTGGACTACAACCGCTCCGGCGTGCCATTGCTTGAGATCGTGAGCGAGCCCGACCTGCATTCCGTAGATCAGGCTCGGCAGTACTCATTGGCGCTGCGGTCGCTGCTCCGCTACCTGCGAGTCAACAGCGGGGATCTGCAAAAGGGCGTGATGCGCTTCGAGGCCAACGTCTCCGTCCGCCCCATCGGCTCCGAGGAGTTGGGGACCCGCACAGAGATCAAGAACCTGAACTCGTTTCGTGCGCTCAGCCGGTCGATCGAATACGAGATCGATCGGCAGGCGGCGTCGCTGCGGTCGGGCGAGCCAGTAGTACAGAACACAGTAGGATGGGATGAGGTCCGCCAGGTAACGGTCTCGCAGCGAAGCAAGGAAGAGGCGCATGACTATCGGTATTTCCCCGAGCCGGATCTCCCGCCGCTGCACATCGAAGCGGCCTGGGTCGATCGGGTCAGATCTGCCTTGCCTGAGCTACCGGCCGCTAAACGCGCGCGGTTTGTAGAAAAGTATGGCTTGAGCGCCTACACCGCCGGGGTGCTGACCGCTGAGAGGCCGGTCGCAGACTATTACGAGGCGGCCGTCGAATCCGCGCACGAAACTTCGCCGGTCAAAATCGCGAACTGGCTTTCGAGCGATCTGTTTGGTCTGCTCAACGATGCCGATATTGAGATCGACCAATCGAACGTAACTCCTGAGGCGCTGGCGAGGCTGGTGAGCCTGGTCGAGACCGGCAGGATCAGTGCCGCGTCGGGCAAGATAGTGTTGGGAATGCTCTTCAAGCAGGGCGGATCTCCCGAATCGCTCGTTGACGAGCAGGGACTGGCCCAGCTTGAGGATCAGGCCTCCATCCGCCCCATCGTCGATCAGGTGTTGTCCGACAACCCCGATCAGGTAGCCGAGTATCTCGCTGGCAAAGCCGCACTGTCGGAGTGGTTCCTGGGGCGGGTCATACGGGCAACGCAGGGCAAGGCCGACCCGGCTACCGCGCGCGCCGAACTAGATGCAGCGCTTCTTGATCTTGATGATCGTGATCAGAATCAATCCAGTAGGTGACCATCACTACTTGAACCGCGCAGGCCGCGATATATGCTGGTCGCTGGCGACTGGCTGGCACACAAATGGTGTCTTACAGCTGGTCAGTGTTACCTGCGGTGCTCGGCTATCCATCATGGCGCATTCGCACGCACGACCAACCTGGTGGGGCGAGCCTTCGTGGAGCAGAAGAGGCGAACCAAGACGTTCCCGCTGTTCTGGATTGAGTCGAGCCGCTTGCCTGTCCTCGCTGACAGCCCAGGGAAGCTGGTCTTCGCGGCCTTGTGGCGGGTCAGTCGGCACCGGCAGTGGGTGCACATGAGCGAGTTCGAGCAGCACCAACTCCTTTAGCCTCGATCGGAACTCGGGCTGCTACCGCCCATCAGCTCTGGAGATACATTCAAATGTGCAGCCTGATACTTCACGGCGCGTTTTTTTGCAGGAGGTTTCGGACTTGGCCCCAGATACTGCCTTCGCTTGAACATTACACGACAACAGAGTATCGTAAACGAGACTCTTGGGAGCTGATCACTCCGTTAAGATTCACTCGCATGTATTGAAGCAATACATGATCTTGAATGCAGGAACTCACGTGATTTACAAAGCCATCCCAGCAGCCGATCAGGTTATCAAGCCGTGACCAATTACAAGTCGATTCTTCAGAAAGCCCTCATTGCACTCAGCTTGGTTGGGCTCCTCGCGTTTCCATTCTCTGTTGGACCCTATCAATGGGGAATGGCCTTGAATATGGTCGCTCAGGCCCAAGTTGAATTCACACCTGATATTGACGCCCTAGAGATGGCCGCAACCCCCGAACCACTCCTCCAAGAGAAGCTTGAGCTCCCGGAAGCGTTCGTTGAAGGGAACGTTCTTGTCATTGATGGGAATCCATATCCGATCGGAGATGGCTTTTATGATGCTGAAGGGATTCCTCTTGGGCCAAGTGTAACTGACAAGACTGGCCTCTACGGGTATGCTCCCATTCAAACCCTACCTGATCATGTGTTGATCTGGTATCTGGATGGGACTGGGAAGAAGCAATACCTTGTGACAACGGCGGACGATGAATTACTTACAGGATCCACGGGCTTCGATCAGATGATCAAGAATCTCCGAGATGCAGAGGATCGACTTATTACCACTGCGGGCGGAGGTGCTGCCGCCCTTGTGACGGCCGCGGTGCTGCAGCTGGCTGTTTGTCCATCAACCGTCGGGGCAACTTGCGTGACTGGAGTCGTTACATTGATTGTTGCCGCAATTGGTGCAACATTCGCGTCGGCAGCCCGATTGCTCTTTGATATCGTCCCGGCGATGAACAATGTCGAGAGTGCCTTTGCGACACTCGACCAGAACAGACCATGACCGGAAGTTAATGTTTGAGCGTAACAGAGGCGTTCTCATGGAAAAACAAGGACTGCGCGTGAGTGCTCGGTATTCAAAGATTCTTGCCATCTTCAGTGCTTGGGTTGCGTTTGGGGCAGCCGCTGGGCTTGTTACATCAAAACAAGCGTTCTTAGGGGCGTTCCTGATTGTCGTCGGGTTAGTCGCGATAGTCCTTGCGGTCGATGGGAGGAGAATGCCGGAGAGAGTACACACGAGGTTGGATTTGGTGCTGCAATCGATCATGTTTGGGCTGCCGATAGCTTTCATGATCATGTTGATTGTTGTCCTTGGCGGCAGCCTCCTTCGTCCATTCTTGGGATATATCGTTGCATACCTCACGGGCCTGGTTGTGCTTGCGGCACTGGCTGTCCGTGAACTCCGAAGAGGTGTAAAAGTCGGCGGACTCAACTGAGCTCGAAGTTGCTTCGCAGAATAGCCCAGTGCGACTTGGCCGCTGCCATGTCCCATCGGTGATGGGTTCCATGATGCCGAAAGGATACGGCTTGGCTCCCATGTACCGGCAGAACAGCTCTTTACAGTTGCGCACCCATTCAGATTCGACCTGATTATGTATTGATCTGATATCTGGATGGCACCGGAAGGAAGCGATACCTGGTGCCAACAGCGGATGCGGAACTACTTACGGGGCCTTCTGGGTTTGATCAAACGAATATCAACTTGAGAGCTGTCGAGGATTGGCTCACGCATGCCATAGGAGTCGGCGGCACAGGTTAGCCAATGCTGCTATTAACCCAGGTCGCGGGAAGCGCGCCAACCGAAGTTTGTTATGCGTGTCTGCTGTAGTTACAGGTCTGGTTGGAGCAATAGGAGGAACGATAGCCACGATAGGTGCCGTTGCCGTCGACCTCATTCCTGCGATGAATAACGTAAAGCGCGCATTTGATACGATCGACCCGAATCGACCCTATTTGATATCCGATGTAAGAGTCGACGCAAGGGAATTAGTATGGGAAAAGAAGGTCTTCGTCTAAGTGCTTGATATCCGAAGATATTGGCAGCATATGGCGCTTGGATTTCGTTCGGACTGACGATAGGCTTCTTAGCCACAGACCAGTTTATTTGGGGAGGGTTACTGATTGTCGGAGGCGCAGTGACCATCACTACTTGAACCGCGTGCCCGTGGACGATATATACTATTCGCCTGCAGCAGAGTTCTGTCGCGAGCAACCAAGTTCTGTCGCGAGCAACCAAGTTCTTTCACTTGCGACCAATTAGTTTTACCTACGATCCGATAAGGAGATAAATGCTCAATGGCAACCGCAGCAAAGTCCGATATCAAGCTCGAACCATCCCCTAATCCCTTTGAGGTTGCGCAGCAGCAACTTGACGAGGCTGCCGAGCTCTTGGAACTGGATACTGCAATCCATCATCTGCTGCGCTGGCCGCTGCGCGAACTACACGTGACGTTGCCGGTGCGGATGGACGACGGAAGCACCAAGATCTTTCATGGCTTCCGTGTGCAGTACAACGACGCGCGCGGCCCCACAAAAGGCGGAATCCGCTTCCATCCAGACGAAACCATCGATACCGTTCGCGCACTGGCGGCCTGGATGACCTGGAAGACGGCCGTGGTTGATATCCCACTGGGAGGCGGCAAGGGCGGCGTCATCTGTAACCCCAAAGAAATGTCGGACGGCGAACTCGAGCGACTCAGCCGTGCCTATATCCGGCAGGTGGGCCGAATTCTTGGTCTGGAGAAGGACGTTCCCGCGCCCGACGTATACACCACACCTCAAATCATGGCTTGGATGGCCGACGAGTATGCCTTTATGAAGGGATACAACGAGTTCGGAGTGATTACCGGCAAGCCTCTGGCGCTCGGCGGTTCAGCGGGGCGAGGCGACGCAACCGCTCGGGGCGGAATTTACTGCTTGAGGGAAGCGGGGAAGGTACTGGATATCAAGCTGGACGGCGCCACGACCGCAATTCAGGGCTACGGAAATGCAGGTTCCTTTGCCCATAAACTAGGAGTTGAACTCGTGGGCCTGAAGGTGGTTGCGGTCTCCGACTCCAAGGGCGGGATCTACAGCAAGGATGGCCTAGACTACAACGATGTTTTAGCTCATAAGCAGAAGACCGGCTCCGTCATCGATTTTCCAGGCACCGAGTCCATTACGAATGAGGCTCTGCTTGAGCTGGATGTGATTGTCTCTATTCCCTCCGCACTTGAGAGTGTCATCACGGACCGCAATGCTGCCGACATCCCCGCAAAGATCATCGTAGAGTTGGCAAACGGCCCCACAACTCCCGAGGCGGATAGGATCCTTTACGAGGCAGGCACCTACGTCATCCCCGACTTCCTGTGCAACGCGGGCGGTGTGACCGTCTCTTACTTCGAAATGGTGCAGAACGCCTACGGTTACTATTGGACAGAAAAGCTGGTGTACGAGCGCCTTGACGAGAAGATGACCGCCGCCTTCCACGCCGTGCACAACGCGGCTCAGGAACACAAAGTTCATAATCGCCTGGCCGCGTACCTGGTTGCGGTGAACCGAGTTGCGGAAGCGGTCAAGCTGCGCGGCTGGGTTTCTTGATGCTTGACACATAGACAGGCAAAGGTGTGAGCGTCTCCTGTGGATTGAATGCAACCGCTCGTCAGTATTCTTTTCTTTTCCCATTTCACTAGTTAAGATTCGTAGTAGCCGTAGAGGTTGGGGATTTGTGGAGAAGGCCTCCTCTAAAGGGCGATGACGACTGCACGGTGGAGCGAATGCTTGCACACCTAGTGGGTGGAAAGAATGTGGGAAACCCAGGGGCTGCCTAAGAAGAGAAGCATACGCGCGTGCTCAGCGATCGAAGCGGTGGAGAACGCTGGCTTCCACTCCACGCTTCTGCAGGAAAGATCCACAGTTAGCGTGGGTTATCCACAGGTGGACGGAGTCTTTTCCACAACAAACAGCGTGGAGAATGCGTAGAACGTATGATGGAATGGAGTGATGAGGTCCAGCGTGCCTGGGATAATCTCCCAAAGGGCACACGAACCGAGATCGAGCGGGCGCTGCAGCGAGTACCTGGCGGCCTCAAAGGCTGGCGGGCACTCATCGACCAGGCCGCAGAGCACTTCCGGCTGGCTACTGGAACCAAGCGCAAGGTCGCCATCGTTGGGCCCGCAAACGTCGGCAAATCCACCCTCTACAATGCCCTGATTCAGCCTGATGAGGAACCCGCGGAAGTTAGTGCGGTTCCAGGGACGACCCGCGATGTGCAGTCAGCCGATGCTGGCGTGTTTGCCATGATCGACACGCCGGGAACCGACGCGGAAGGCGAAGGCGGAGAGGCAGATCGCCAGAAGGCACTTCTGGCCGCAAGCAGCGCGGACCTCATGGTGCTGATATTCGATGCCTCTCACGGAGTGCGCAATCCTGAGCGCGCGTTGCACCAGAAACTGAATGCGCTTGGCGTCCCGATGATTGTGGCACTCAACAAAATGGATCTGGTAGGCGAAGAAGACGCGGCGGTGACCGGACGGGCGATCGGTACGCTCAAGCTAAAACACGATGAAGTGATCCCGATCAGCGCTCTTCGGCGGGAGGGGCTCGAAGACCTGCTGCTCGCCATGGTGAGGAAGGAGCCGGAAGTCCTCGTTGCGCTAGCAGAGGAGCTGCCGGCATATCGGAGAAAGCTCGCACAAACGGTCATCGTGCGTGGAGCTTCTGCGGCGGGAGCCATCGGATTCACCCCGCTGCCAATCATTGACTTTATCCCGCTTGTTGGTGTTCAGGTAACGATGGTCCTGGGCATTGCGCGGGTCTATGCCTACCGTATCAGCCTGGCGCGTGCGCGGGAATTGATCGCCACATTTGGCGTCGGCGCACTGGGCCGGCTGGCCTTCTATGAGCTAAGCAAGTTTGGAGGGCCTCCCACCTGGCTGCTCTCCGCCGGCATTGCTGCAGGGACGACGGCCGCATTGGGATACGCGGCGGCGACTTGGTTTGAGAGCGGCCGGAAATTGTCGAACGCGGAGCTTAGAGCGCTGATGCTCCGCACCTCGCAGACGATGATCGAACGCCTCAAGTCGCTTGGGAGACGCAGGCCGCGCAAGACTGAGTTGAGGGAACAGTTGAACGAGGCGCTAGAAAATCTGCCGATAGAGGATTAGCCGACCGGACCCCGGCGCCGGCTGGCGATGTAGCCCCTCCCAGGGGCGAAGACAAAGATCACTCCGAAGATCGCAGTTGCCGCCAGTACGATCATAGGCCCCGAGGCGACCCCCAGATGAAACGAGAGATACAGGCCGACGACCCCAGACACCACGCCGATTACGGCCGCCACCAGCATCATGCTGGGCAGTCGCCGCGTGAGCAAGTATGCGGACGCGGCTGGCGTGATGAGCATCGCCAGGATCAGCACTACTCCGACCGCGCTGAGCGAGATCACGATCACGACCGCGAGCAGCACCAGAAGCAGGTTGTTGAGCCGGCCGACCGGGAGCTGCATGGTGCTGGCCAAGATCCGGTCGAACGCGAGAACTAGAAATTCCTTGAAGAAGGCCACGATAACGATCAGAACAATCGTCGTCAGTAATGCAATCACGAGTAGGTCGGTCTGAGAGACATCAAGTAAGTTGCCAAAGAGTATGTTGTCCAGTTCTTCCTCGGAGTCTCCTCCAAGCACAGAAAGCAGTGCAATGCCAAGCGAAAAGGCGCCTACAAACACGACTCCGATGGCGCTATCTTCCTTAATAGTTGTTGTGGCGCTGATGAAGTTGATCAACAGGGCGCCCAAGATACCGACGATAAGTGCCCCCGCCAATGCCGGCCAGCCCAACAGAACGGCTACGACGACCCCGGGAAGCACAATGTGCGCCACCGCATCCCCGAAAAAAGCCATTCCCCTGAGCACGACATAGCATCCCAGCACGGGCGCCACCACACCGATAAGGATTGCGGCCAGAAGGCCTCGGACCATGTAGGGAAAAGCCAGAGGATCTGTGAGCAGGGCCTCCATTACTCCATACCCTCGTGGTGCGTGTCGATCACCACCATCCCATCGGAAACTACATGCAAATGACCGCCGTAGGCCTCCAGCAAGGCATCCGATGTGATGGCAGTCTTTGGATCCCCGATGGCGATCAAACGCCGGTTAAGCAGCATAACTTGGTCAAATCGTTCAGCCGCGAGATTGAGATCGTGGGTCGCAATGAGCACCGTAATGGACATTCTACGAAGCTCGTCCAGGATCTCAAGAATGGCTTCCTGCCCCGGCAAATCCAGACCGGTCAGGGGCTCGTCCAGCAATATGATGTCGGCTTGCTGGGCCACGGCTTGAGCCAGGAATACGCGCTGCCGTTGTCCAGTCGAGAGTGTCCGGATTGGCTTGCCTCGATGGCTCGCCAGGCCAACGCGATCGAGAGCAGAATCAACCTTCTCCCAGTCAGATTTACTCGGCCATCGAAAGAGCCCAATCTCCCTCACCCGACCCATCATGACGACCTCGGCCACCGTGACCGGGAAATCCAGGTTCACCTGGGACCGCTGCGGAAGATAACCCACGCAGATATGTCGTCCGGGTCCATGTCCAAAGATCTCGAGGGAGCCTGCTGTGGGGCGCAGGATCCCCGCGATAACCTTGAACAAGGTGGTCTTGCCGGCCCCGTTTGGTCCTACAATGGCCACGCGCTGGCCGGCCCCAACCGTGAAATTGAGATCTTCCAATGCCAGCGTACCGTCGTAGGCCGCTCGCAGTCGTTCCGCATGTATCGGAGGAGCACGCTGGTCGTGCTTGTTAGGGTGGTCCATGAGCGTGGCGAGCATAAGACCGGCCCTAGGTGTTGTCAAGGGAACGGGCTTGGTTATAGTTGGGACAACGAAACGAAGGCGACCGAACGCGAGATCGACCGTTAAAAAAAACGATCTGAAGGCCGCGCTGATTAAGGGTGTCGGCCCGCCTTTACCTGCCGGCGGGGCCACTTAGGTTGGATGGGCCAAGACCGCTGGTCTATTATCTCCATGGCGGGCCACAGAGCAAAGAGAGGGAACGACTACCGGTTAATCGGGACCTAAATAGGCCAGCGAACTTGCTGGAGACAGGCTGCACCTGAGCAGCCCGTATTGAATTAAGTGACTATTCGGCGAGCTCGGCGGGGAAAGTGAGAGCTTCGCGAATCATCTCGCCGATCTCAGCATCAGGCGCCAGGATCCAGAGGGTCTGGTCGCCACCGATGTCGATGGAGTTCCAGTCGTCGGGGGAATCCCAGACAGAGCGGGTCGTAGAGGAGAGGCTCCGATCACCGAAGCGAGAATCTCCATAGTCACGGAAGGCGCCATAGAATTCATGCGCGTCGCGCACCGTATCCCAGGCTGTAGCGACGACAAGAACGCCCTGCCCCTTGAAATCGTTATGGAAGGCGATGTAGTAGTCGCCGCCCCAGCCCTCTGCTGCAACCTGCGCCTGCTCTTCGGGCAGACGCTCCCTGAGGGTCAGGAAAGTGAACCACTCGCCCAGCACGTCGCGATCCATCTCCCGCCAGCCTGACCCAAAGGAATCGAGCACTTCCGGTACCGTCAGAGGAACAGGCATGTCATTTGGATAGCGCCCCGGGTGAAGGATCTGTTCTGTCGAAACCGGCGGAGCGGCATACAGCGCATCGACCGCCGCCCAACCACCGTCCAGGAAAACGCTTTCAACAAAGTCAAAGCCGGTGGTATACGGGAACAAGAAGTCCTCTTTCAGGAACTCCGGAGCGGATTCATAAGCCGGACTCGAGAACGAGTCATAGAAGTCGAGCAGCTGTTGAAAATCTGCGTCGGAGGCGTAGGTCAACAGCCATCTCTCCTCAAGCAGCGTGGCATCGCCTTCTAACAGGGCCTGCAGGGCGGCACAACGCTCGCTATCCTCCTCACAGGCCTCATGATTGAAGCCCAGGCCCTGGTCCAGATCGTAGGTTTGATCCTGCAGCGCATGCGCGTACTCATGCGCGTACGTTAATCGTTCGGGTCCTCCGAACCGAGAATCTTGAACCACGAACATCTGCTCGATTTCGTCGTCGTAAAACCCAGCGATGTTCTCACTGTAGAGGTCGAGGTAGAGATCAAAGAGTTCATAGTCGGCATCGAGCAGGCCCAGCAGCGCAAGAACCCGAGCGTCGTCCTGTGCCTCCTCCTGACTGTAGTCGATCAGGAAATCGTCAAGCACGTACTCGCGCAGTTCGTCTGCCGAGAGCAGCGCCCGGTTGACGGGGGCGCTTGGCCGTAGACCTCGCAGCAGTACGACCTCATCTTGGATCTGGTCCATCTGCTCGCGAACCTCTGAGGGGATTGATTCGTTAGGCGACGTGATTGGGTCGGCGGGCGCCGCTTCGCCCCCGGGATCGATCGGAGTCTCATCATCGGAAGGCGGACCCTCGTCCAACGTGGGTGGGGGCGATGCAGAGGGCTCTTCGCCTCCCAGCGAAAATCCAGTGGTGTCCTCGATCAGGCCGTACGCAAAGTTGCAGGCTAGGCCGGAGAGGGCCAGGACCATCAGCAGAAGGGGGATATGAGCCGATCTGAATCTCAAAGTCAGCTTCCGAGAATCCGGCGGATTGTATCACCGGGGGCTTGGAGAGGCTTGGAATCGCCGGTCACCACGCGTATTTACATGCGGGGAATTCAAATGTGGGGTTCAGACCCAGAGCTACAGGGGGGGTTCGACGAGGATGTGGCCTGCAACCTCTCGGCCCAGGGAATGCTCGTCGCCATTGATCCGGATAGTGACAGGTCCATCAAAAGGTGCACTGGATATTACGCGGACCTTGGCTCTGGGAAACAGTCCCATCTCTCCAAGGTAGCGCAGTAGCTCTGCGTCGTGGTCGCTGACTTCCGCGATGACTGCAGCCTCGCCGGGTTCAAGTTCTGAAAGCCGTCGGAGATCAGATTTCGGGATAGTCCCATCCCGCGTGGGAATTGGCGCGCCGTGGGGATCAGTGGTGGGGTGGCCAAGCTTGTCATCCATGATGTCTTCCATTTCCTCTGAGAGCACATGCTCCCATCGGTCGGCCTCCTCGTGGACCTTATCCCAGGGAACCCCCAACGCTTCGGCCAGGTAGCTCTCGACTAGCCGATGGTGGCGGATGACCTCCAGTGCGATATTTTTCCCGGCCGGCGTCAGCTCGACCCCCTGGTAAGGCTCATGCACCACGAGCTTCATCGTGGCCAGCTTCTTGACCATTCCCGTAACGGAGGCTGGCGCGACGCCAAGCTGCTCCGACAAGCTTGTGGTAGAGACCTTTCCACTCTCTGCCTGGAGCTCATAGATGGCCTTTAGATAATCTTCAACCGCCTGTGTTTGCATCAGCCAGCACCAAAAATTAGGCTTGCCTAAATCTAGGATAGATATACTCTTTGCTCTGGTAATTGTCAAGCGCTCTCGGTTCTCCGAGCATCCAAGATCCTTGCCTCAACGCCCTGCGGGATTCGCTTCTTACATTCCCCGGATCAGCCCACCAGGCTGGCAGGTGCGGCAGAAATTGGTGATTCTTCCGCCAGCGGTGACTTCAGAAACCTTCCCGCCGCAGCGGGGGCAAACCTCACCGCCGCGCATGTGCACCGCGAAGAAATCGCGAGGTTTCAAATGAACATCCTCGCCCATGGCCGCGCGTACCTTATCAATCGAATCCAATAATGTCTCGCGCATGGCGGAGTAGAGCACCTTGATCTCTTCAGAGTCGAGGTCCGTTCGCTTTCGGTAGGGATGGATTTTGGCTTTCCACAAGATCTCGTCCGCGTAGGCATTGCCGATGCCCGCTACAAACTGTTCGCGAGCTAGGACTCCCTTTATCTCGCCTCTAAAACGCTTCAATCGGGCAACGAAATCCTCCTTCGAGACATCCAGGGCATCTGGCCCCATGTCGGAATATGTCGGCACTTTAGCCAGGTCGCTGGTCGTATAGAGCTGGCCCATGCGCTTCTGATCCACATAGCGGAGTTCTTGCTCAGGGTCGCCAAAGTGCAGGGTGACGTGGACCGGGCCCGCCTTCTTAGCTCCCGGCAGAGCGAGCTGGAATCGTCCCGTAAGCTTTGGGTTGACGACTAGATGGAGGTCCGTGGCAGACAGTAGATCAAAGACCACGAATTTTCCCCGCCGCTTAATCGTGCCGATCTGCGAGCCGGTGAGGGTCTCAGCGAAGCCGCCCCCGGTCAGGTCGCGTGCCACAATCGGCCCGCCTCGGCCAGACAACGTTACGTGCTCTACGACCTGGCCGCCCACTCGGGCTTGGAGGACATCACGTACGATTTCCAGCTCCGGAAGCTCAGGCATTGCGCGCCTGCCTCTCAGCACATTCCCAGGGAGGCATCAGGGCGGAGGCTCCAATTCATAGATCGCGTAGCGGCCATCGTGGTAGCGCTCCCGCATTTCCGGGCAGTCCTGACCCAGCTGCTCGGGCCCGAGCACGATATGGGTCACTCCATATTCATCAATGAAGTCTCCCATAAGCCCACAATCAATCTCTTCCCTGTAGAACCACTGGAGCAACCGCACCCGGTCGCGCCAGTTGATCACTTCTCCCCTGCGGTAGGGAATGGACTTGAAATCTGCCAGGATGGGTGTGCCGGTTGCCAGGCGAAAGTCCTGCAGCTTGGGAGGTATCGCATACAGCTGCCCTGGCACCCTGGCCGCCTGAACATAGTCGTATAAGGCGCGCTCGGGAGCGATCTGCCGCTGCAGGCTCTGGACTGCAATCCAGATCAGGCCGCCGACGATCGAAAGGCCGATTACCAGCATGCTGGCTGGAGACGCGATACGGCCGAGTCGCTGCCCCGTGTGCTCACTCAGCCAGACCGCAAGCCATCCGGCAAGGATTGTGATTGAGAGCGGAACCAGATAGGCGGACAATCGCCAGGGGAAGAGAAGCGCCAGGGCGTCACTCCCGGTAAGGATCTGGAGCAAGGTAAGCGCCACGCCAACCGCGACCGAGATCAGCAGGACCGGCAACAGCGGATTACTTCTGGTCAAGATCAGTGCCAGGCCGATGAGCGCCAACGTTGCGAGCGTTGCGGCGCCAAACCATTCGGACACGGCGGCATGCGCGGGAAGGCGGAAGTGAGCCAAAATGCCCTGCGCGTCTGCCGCAGAGGGAAAAAACGAACTGTAAGTGTAGGCCAGGATGGGCAGCACCACGATCAGTGCAAGACCGCCGAGCTGGAGCGACTTTCTGTAGCTCTTGCCAGTGCGGACCTCGACAAACATGTATACGAGGGTGAGAACGGCCGCGCTGAGCAAGTAGGTCGGGTGTACTGTAGCCGCCACCGCGGCCGCCAGAACCGCGCGGTGGGGACGATCTTCGATGAACTGCTGAACGGAGAGCAGCAAGAACACGCCAAAGCTGCTCGGCTGCAGCACGGTGCCGAGCAGTCTCTGTCCGGCCAGCCCGCCGTCGAACAGGTATTCCCAGTCTCCGCCGACCCCGCGGCCTAGCAGCACGTGCAACGCGGCGGAATGCGTCACGAAGATCACAGCCAGGTAGACCCATCGCGTGGACCTGGAGCGCTCGAGGTTGAAAAGCCGATCTGAGATGTGACGCAGGCTGTAGAGGTAGACGGAGAAGAGAAGGAAGTAGTAAAGGTAGAAGGTGGCCTGAGGGAGGTAGCGCGTTGTGAAGACCACGAGCCAGGTAAACACGGGTGTTGGATCCGTCGTGCCGGCCAGCCAATCCTCTGCAAGCAGCCCCTGCCCGGCTTGAGCGAGGCCGTGCAGAAAGTATTGATTTTGATTAGAGGTGTAGAGCGGGGCCTGACCGTAGGCCAGGCCAAGCAAGACACCCCAGACTATGAACTCCAGCGCCGAGCGAAGGCGTGCACGAATGGACATGGTCGAACTATCACGCAAGTGAGGCTCTCTCGCAAGGGCTTGTAAGGCAACGGGATTGCAGCGCGCCTATCCTGGAGGATAAAGCTCACTTGACCGCATTGCGCGCCTCAAGCATATTGCCTTGGGGTAACAATTCTGCAGTCTGCAGAATGCAAACTACAGGGGCCATCCAGAACCTTGACAGAGCCAACGCTTGCCAACGCAGTGATCGCTGCCACCATAACCATGCTGGCAACCGGACTCGGCGCACTGCCCTTCGTGTTCGTGCGCCGCTTCCCCGACGACCTGGCGCGTCTCGGCTGGGCATTTGCGGGCGGTATTATGCTCTCCGCCTCAGTCTTCAATCTCATCATCCCTGGTGTCGCTAAAGGGGGTATTCCACTCGTCGCCCTTGGAGTCCTGACTGGAACGGCCCTCTTTGGGTGGGCGTCCATGTATCTAGGTCGCCATGAACACGACGAGAGCGGCATCCCCATTCCGAAACCCAATGTTCAAGGCAACGCCAGGATCGCCTTGATTCTGGGCACGATGTTTTTGCACAGCTTTCCTGAGGGTCTGGCGGTCGGGGTCGCCTATGGGTCCGGCGAGGCCGCGCTCGGTGTGCTTGTGGCCGTCGCGATCGCCATCCACAATATTCCCGAGGGCGTGGCCGTCTCACTTCCGCTGAGAGCCGCCGGCGTCAGCGCATGGAAGTGTGTTGGCTGGTCGATATTTTCCAGCCTCCCACAGCCCATTGCTGTAATTCCCGCCTTTCTAGCGGTCAAGATCTTTGAACCCTTTCTCCCCTTTGCATTTGGATTGGCGGCCGGCGCAATGTTCTTCCTGGTTCTTAGTGAGATGATCCCCGAAAGCCGCGCTAACGATTCCCAGCGACTCACCAGCGCCCTGGCTTCCATGGCAGGCTTCCTGCTTCTGATGGCCCTCACCTATCTGCTGCTGCTCCCCGGTTCCTAGCCCCGAAATCTTGCTCCCATAGAACTGGCGCAATTAGTTACATTATCCCCCTTCCCAAATTTAGGTATTCCTAATAAAATGGTGAGCATCAACTAATAGACTGCTGTATATATAAAAAAGATGACTGACCCGTTGGTCGCGCTGATCGCCGCCTTGATCCTTCTTGCTGCTGTAGCGGGTCTCTTCTATCCACGCCGCGGCATCATTCCGCGCTGGCGTCGGGCCCGACAGCAGACCGAGCGCATACGCATGGAGGACGCGCTCAAGCACATCCTTGGATGCGAGATGAGCGGAGATCGATTCACGGCCAACAGCCTTGCTGGGGCGCTGCAAATCACCGCCGACCAGGCGGCGAACTTGCTGCTGAAAATGGAGCGCCGTGGCTTGCTGCAGGTAGAGCGCGATTCGATTCGGCTGTCTCCCGTCGGTCGCCAATCGGCGCTTCATATTCTCCGAGCGCACCGGCTATGGGAGAGTTATCTTGCGGATGAAACCGGGGTCGGCGAATTGGAATGGCACGGACAGGCGGAGTGGCACGAGCATCAACTGACTCCCGAGGAAGCGGAGACGCTTGCTGCCCGCCTGGGGAATCCAACTCACGATCCGCATGGGGATCCCATTCCCAGCGCGGAGGGCGAGTTGTTGCCTCAAGCAGGCATACCGCTAATTTCCGCAGAGGTCAATGAGCCGCTCCAGATCGTACATATCGAGGATGAGCCGCAGACGGTGTTCGCGCAGCTGCTTGCCGAAGGGCTGTATCCAGGAATGGAAGTGCGGTTGGTCGAACGTTCGCCCCACCGGATCCGCTTTTGGGCGGGCGGCGACGAACACGTTCTGGCCCCGGTAATTGCGGCCAACGTCTCGGTCGACCGACCCGCGGACCCAAGCGATCTGGCCGGACAGCGATTGAGCGACCTGGCCCACGGTGAGCGAGGTCAAGTCGTTGAAATCTCTTCCCGGTGCAGAGGACTGCAGCGTCGGCGGCTGCAGGATCTCGGATTCTTGCCGGGAGCTGAGATTCGGGCGGAGCTAGCCAGCAGCAGCGGAGATCCGGTGGCTTATCGTATCCGGGGCACGCTCATAGCCCTGCGAAAAGAACAGGCGGATCTGATCCGAATCCGACGCGCAGAGGAGGCGGCGTGAACACGAAGACAAACACCTCATCGGGATGCGAAGCCTGCCCGGTTCATCTACCGGGCAATCTCCTAAAGCGTGGCGTAGATATGGAGAACTGGGATTTCGTTGTGGCGCTGGCGGGAAATCCCAATACCGGAAAGAGCACCGTATTTAATGCCCTGACCGGCCTCCGTCAGCACACGGGCAACTGGCCCGGAAAAACTGTGGCGCGCGCTGAAGGCGGCTTCGAATACGGAGGCAAGCGCTACAAGCTGGTTGACCTGCCCGGCACTTATTCGCTTCTTTCCACCAGTGAGGATGAGGAGATCGCCCGCGACTTCCTGCTCTTCGGACGGCCAGACGTCACCGTGGTTGTCGTGGATGCCAGCGGGCTGGAGCGCAATCTGAACTTGGCGCTGCAGGTCATGGAAATCACCGATCGGGTCGTGATCTGCTTGAACCTGATGGACGAGGCCAGACGCCACGGCCTGAAGGTCGACGATCGGCGCCTGGCGCGGGACCTTGGCGTACTGGCGATCCCTACCTCGGCACGTTATGGCGAAGGACTAGACGAATTGGTCGGCGCCATAGAAGAAGTAGCCACGGGCAAGGTTGTCTGTAAGCCGTACCGAATCGAGTATCTATCCGGAGCCTTGAAGACGGCCGTGACGCAACTGGCGGCCGAGGTCGAGGCCCGCTTCCCTGGCCTGCCCAATTCTCGCTGGGTAGCACTGCGGCTGCTGGATGGCGATGCGCGAATGAGGAAGGTGGTCCAAAGCGGAGAGCTGGGTGAGCTTGCTCGACAGGTGGACATCCAGATGGACATCGTGGGAGAGCCCGCGTGACGAGGACCCCCGGAGCAGATGTGCTTGCGACTGCCACAGCGATGCGCTGGGAGTTCGGCGGGAACCTGCACGAGCAATTGGTCGAAGCCATCTACGCCGACGCGGCCAGGATTGCCGAACGAGCGGTGACCCGCCCGGATCAAAAGCCGCGCTTCGATTTGGATCGGACGATCGACCGAGTCGTGACCAGCCGGATCTTGGGATTTCCGATCATGCTGCTGGCCCTATCCGTGGTCCTGTGGCTCACGGTTATCGGTTCCAACATCCCCTCCGATTTGATCTTCGCCCTGCTCGTCGACACAATCTACCCGTTCCTGAAGCAGATCGCGGCGGAGGTTGGATTGGCCCCGTGGATCGGGGGAATACTCATCGATGGCGTTTATTTGGCCACCGCCTGGGTAGTGAGCGTGATGCTGCCTCCCATGGCCATCTTCTTCCCACTCTTCACGCTGCTGGAAGATTTCGGCTATCTCCCGCGCGTGGCATTCAATCTAGACCGCGCCTTCAAGAAGGCCGGCGCGCACGGCAAGCAATCGCTCAGCATGGCCATGGGGTTTGGCTGCAATGCAGCGGGGGTGATGTCTACCCGCATCATTGATAGCCCGCGCGAGAGATTGATCGCCATCATCACCAACAACTTCGCCCTGTGCAACGGTCGCTGGCCCACTCAGATTGTCATCGCCATAATTTTCGTCGGCGCGCTGGTGCCCGGTTACCTGGCCGGAGCGGCGGTTGCGCTTGCAGTGATGGGAACTGCCGTGCTCGGAGTGCTGCTGACTTTGCTGGTCTCGTGGGCCCTTTCGCGATCGGTTTTGAAGGGCGAGGTTTCCACCTTCAGCCTGGAACTCCCTCCCTATCGACCCCCGCGCATCCTGCAGACGCTCTACACCTCGGTCATCGATCGAACGCTGCATGTGCTCTGGCGTGCCCTCATATTTGCCGCGCCGGCCGGGGCGGTCATATGGCTGATCTCGAACGTCACGTTCGGCGGCACGAGCGTGGCAGAGTACATGATCAACTTCCTGGATCCGTTCGGGTTGCTGCTCGGCCTCAATGGAGTGATCCTGGTTGCCTATATCGTAGCCATCCCAGCCAACGAGATCGTCATTCCAACCATCCTGATGTTGACGGTCCTGGTCAGCGGCCTCACCGGGGTGGGAGAAGGTGCCGGGGTAATGTTCCAACTGAATTCGGAGGCCGCGACGGGAGCCATCCTGAGAGCCGGCGGCTGGACTCTGCTCACCGCCATAAGCATGATGATCTTCGTTCTCATCCATAACCCCTGTAGTACGACCATCTTCACGACCTATAAGGTGACTGGCAGCAAGCGGTGGACCACCGTCACCGCGCTCCTGCCTCTGTTCATGGGCTTTCTGATCACCTTCTTCGTCGCTCAAATTTGGCGCCTGGTTATCGGCTGAGTTGTAGACCCAACTCGAATAGACTGCAGGCACAATAGGGCCCGATCCGCGCGCGTCTCCGTCGACCTGCGGGAAGTACTAGGATTCGACTTGAGACAGGCGGTTGCCGCGCACTACGGCAGCTAGCAATCTGACTGAGGTCCTAAAAGCTGGGATCTATCTCAGAGGTTGGTGCGGACCGAGCTGCTGGCGGACATATCGAGCCCGCCCATGATCGACCCACTGAACAGGAACTATTGCACCATGTTCAATCTCAAGGCCGGTGATCCGGCCCGGAAATACTCCGCTTCCCGTGTTGAAGTAGGGAGGGCCGCCACTAAACGGGAAAGACATCCGGTGCGTGTGTCCGCAGATCACGATTTGACTATGTGCATTGATCCATTGGATGATGCGATGCTCGAGTTTCCCCTTTTCGCGCTCCAGTGGCGTTGGGGGCTGCCATTTCCGCAGGAAATCCCGCAGCAGATAGCCGAATCTCGCTGCACGCCGCGCGAAAAAGTACATCGGATCACATAAGATGTCGGCCTGGTGACCGTGGACCACGAAGAGCCGTTGGCCGCTCAGGCGATGACGAAAGACAAGCCCCTCGTGCACTAGAATTCCGTCCTTCTGCTCTTGATGACGGGCCCTGCGCTTGACATCGTGGTTGCCTAAGATCAGGTGCAGGCGCCGCTCCTTGTCCAGCTCGTGGAACAGGTCAAAGACCCGCCGGTGAGCATCGCGGATCTCCTCGAATGGCCAACCCTTCCATAGCTCGTCACCGTCACCAACCTCGATGTAAGTGAAGCCGCGCCGCACATAGTTTTGAAGCGTGGCCAGGAACAATTCGGCGTTGGGTCGAGAGGCATCCGCCTTGCCCCCATTACCGCGGTGCAGATCGCTGAGCATAACGAACCGCGAGGAATCGTCGAAGTTGATGGTCTTGGCGGTCTCAAGCACTTGGGAGAGCCTTCGATGGATTCGGGGTAGCCATCCCGCGCGGAAGAAGGACGGGGGCTGCAAAACGGATTTCTTGAGGGATGCTTCTTTGCGAGAGCTCATATAGCCGACAATCCTATCAGAAATGGCCTGCTATCCTCTACCGACTTCAGCGGCGCGCCCCACCGCGGATCGACGCTTGCACTTTATCATCGAGGGGCCCAGCCTCGTATAGTCGACGGGTCCTAGAAATGCCGGCAGTGTTGTAAGGTCGATGCAATGTCCAAAGCACATACGCGTCGGTGGCGCGAGGCATCGGTCGCACGGCGAGCACAGGAGCGCAGATTTGTCAGGGAACGGATAGTTATAATCCCAGCGCCATGTCAATAGGCGAGGTGTTGGAGGCACTGCGGCGCGACCCGGCCTTCATGGAAAACGTAACGGCTTGGGAGCGGTTGCCGGCACGCGAGGCCCGCTACGCCGATTTCCCCGAGCATCTGGATCCGCGCCTCGTCTCCGCACTGCGGGCGCGGGGGACCGCTCCGCTCTTCATCCACCAGGCGGCGGCCGTGGAAGCCGCGCTCGCGGGCGAGAACGTGGTGGTCGTCACCGGAACCGCATCGGGGAAGACCCTCTGCTATAACCTGCCCGTGTTGCAGGCCGCCCTGGCAGACTCGGAGGCACGCGCGCTGTATCTATTCCCCACAAAAGCGCTCGCCCAAGATCAGGCTTCCGCGCTCGCGGAGATGCTGCAGACGCTGGAGGCCGTTGAACAGGTGCCCGTTCGCACCTACGATGGGGATACGCCGAGCGCGGACCGACGCGAGGTGAGGGATCTAGTGCGCATCCTCATCACCAACCCCGACATGCTGCACATGGGCATCCTCCCGCATCACCCGCGCTGGGCGGCGCTCTTTGAAAACCTGCAATGGATCGTGCTCGACGAGCTTCACGTCTATCGAGGGATTTTTGGTTCAAACGTCGCCAATCTACTGCGGCGATTGCGGCGTATTTGTCGCTTCTATGGCGCTGACCCTAAATTTGCCCTCACCTCGGCCACCATCGCCAACCCGAAAGAGCTCGCCGAGAAACTAATCGAGGCACCCGTCCGGCTGATCCCGCCTGACCTGGACGGATCGCCGCGTGCCGAGAAGCATGTGATTCTCTACAACCCGCCCGTGATCGACGCCGCGCTAGGAATCCGACGCGCCTACACTTTGGAGACCACACGCATCGCTGAGCGATTTCTGCAGGCCGATGTGCAGACCGCGGTTTTCGCCCGTGCGCGGCTCACAACGGAGGTGCTTCTGGGCTATGTGCGAGACGGAGTCGAAGGCGCCGGTGGCGATCCTCAGACCATTCGCGGCTATCGAGGAGGGTACCTCCCGCTCGAGCGGCGGGAGATCGAACAAGGCCTGCGCGAGGGCATCGTTCGAGGGGTGGTGGCCACCAACGCCCTCGAGTTAGGCGTCGACATCGGCCAGCTAGGCGCGGCGGTGATCGCCGGCTACCCAGGAACGATCGCCAGCCTGTGGCAGCAGGCCGGGCGCGCAGGCCGCAGGGCGGAGGCTTCCGCTGCGGTGTTGGTTACCTCAGGGGCGCCCCTAGACCAGTTCGTTGCGGCCAACCCACGTTACTTATTTGAGAACCCGCCTGAACACGGATTGATCAACCCGAACAACCTGGCCATCCTGCTGCGCCACCTGCGCTGCGCAGCGTTCGAGTTGCCCTTCGCAGGCGATGGTAACTTTGGATCCTTTGAGGAGCTCAGAGAGCTGCTTGACTTCTTGGCAGAGGAGGGATCGCTGCACCGATCCAATGGGAAATACCGCTGGATGGCAGATGCGTACCCCGCCGAAGCGGTGTCCTTGCGGACGGGCGAAGATGCGACAGTGGTCATCCAGGACGTGAGCGACGGCCGGCCGAAGGTTATCGGCGAAGTGGATCGCGCCACCGCGCCCATCTTGCTGCACGAAGGCGCGGTGTACACCCATGAAGGCCGCACCCATATCGTGCAGCGACTGGATTGGGAAAATGCCATCGCCGAGGTTTCGCCGGAACGCGTGGACTACTACACCGACGCCTCGGAGGCCATCGATCTCGAGGTCCAGCAGGTCTATGATGCGGACGAGACGACGGCTGCTCGCCGGGCGCATGGCTGGGCGCAGATCACGGCTCAGGCCTCCTCCTATCGTAAGGTCAAGCGATACACCCACGAGACGCTGGGATATGGTGAGATCGACCTTCCGCCGCGCCAGTTCGAGACGACCGCCTACTGGCTTTGGATCGGGCCGGAAACGGCCGAGCGCCTGGAAGCGGAAGGCGTTCTCATACCACCCAACGACTACGGACCCGACTGGTCGCACGTGCGCCGGGCGGCCTTGGAACGCGATGAGCACCGCTGTCGGCAGTGCGGCGCCCCCGAGCGCGAAGGACGGTCACACGACATCCATCACATCCGGCCCTTTCGGAGCTATGGCTACGTCCCGAGTAAGAACCGCAACGATCGGGAAGCCAATCAAATGGAGAATTTGACCACGCTGTGCCCAGCCTGCCACGCGCGGGCCGAGGCCGCGCGTGGCACACGCAGCGCGCTGGGCGGTCTGGCCTATGCGCTGCGAAACATCGCGCCGCTGTTCCTGATGTGCGATCCGCGCGATATCGGCGAGCTGACCGAATCTCGCTCCAAAGAGACTAAGGGTCCCACCATCACGCTGTTCGATCGGGCGCCGGAAGGATTAGGACTGGCGGAGCGGTTGTACGACCTGCATGACCAGCTGTTGGAGGGCGCGCTGGGACTGGTGCGCCACTGCCGTTGCCGCGATGGCTGTCCAGCATGCGTGGGGCCGGTGGGACCCGGCGGACGCGAAGTCAAGGCGCTGACCGCGCAGCTGCTGGAGGCGCTGCTTGAGGGCGGAGCGCGATGAGTTGCGGCAACGCCGAGCGATTCGCGGAACGGGGTCACAGGGAACTCGAAATCGCCGGGCCCAGGCGGGACAAAGAGCCGACCAGCTCTGTTCTGTGCCACGGATGTGTGTCAGATGACAGAGATACTCAATCATGCGTATTGCTCTGCCGTAAGACCGACCTAGAATCTAGCCTGGACTAGCTGGAGGAGTTCAATATGAAGAAATCAGTCTGGGTGGGCGCGCTGCTATTGGGGCTGGCGCTTGCAGCATGTTCCACCACGACCCCAACCGCAGAGATCATTGTGGTGACTGCCACGCTGGAGGCACCCACACAAGCGCCTCCGACGGCGGAACCCACAGCGGCGCCGACCGTCCAGCCGACGCCGGATGACGGGAACCCGGCGGTGTTTTTAGCCATCATAACGCCTAGAAATTGGACCGCGTGGGAGAGCACCGACTTCATCGAGGTGACCGGATCCGCGCGCGGGATGCCAAATTAGGCGTGATCGTGTTCTTCGTTGACGAGGGCCGCAACATCTACGGCTTTGCGTGCGCGGAGCTGGGAGCGCCGAACGCCAGCAATATCAGCACCTACTCGACGCGCATGACTGCCCCGGTCAACGTGGATACAGCAGGCAAGATCATCGCGGGGAATCTCGCCGATGACGGCAGCATCGCCGGTTCTGCCGGAGTCTTCTCCACTGCGCTGAAGGACAACAATGACCGGCACGTGACCATCGAAGAGCCCGGGAATCGCTGCATTGTCACGAACCCGAATTCCTTCACCGTCGAGGGTTCCGCGCAGGGTGCGTTTGAGAACAACATCGTAGTTCAGGCGCAGGACGCAAACGGAAAGGTTCTGGCTGAGCAGGTCACGACCTATTCATCAGGCTCGGTCGGGGGATCGGGTGCCTGGTCGGTTCAACTGAGCGTGAACGTGGCGGCCGGAACCGAGGGCCGTCTCGTTGCCTTCTCCCCCGATCCGACGGGCGGTACTGCGCTCAGCTCGCGCATCTACACGGTTTTCTACGGGGCGAGTAGCCGTACCAAGCTAACGACCCACAACGGGCCTTCTCGCGAGCCTCAACGCTCGTGGGAAGGCCCGTTTGCATTGCGGATCTAACCTCGACAAGTCCTGCGGACGCGACGTGCAGACCGGCAGGACGCGCCGGATTACTGCCGTACCTGCCTGAGCGCCTGGCTCTAATACTGATAGAATTTCAGGTTGCTTCGGCCAGCCATCAATCGTTGAAGGCGGAGGGGATCGACCGACCGACCGCTCGCAGTTCGGCGGTCTGTCATATGCTAGTCACCTAGCCTGGAATGACAGAAACCATCGAAGATTCAAAGCTGCCAATACCACCCAAACTCACGTCAATAAGGCTCTCCAACCTACTCGATCGATGGGGGCCGTCGGCGGAGATTGTATTCCTCGGGACGTCGGTCTTTATCGGCCTGGCAACCGGCGTCGGGGCGGTCGTCTTCCGTTATCTCATCACGGGAATCACCTGGATCGGTTATGACTGGCTGCCCAGCATCATTCCCGGTGGGGGCACCGCCTATGTAATCTTTGTTCCGGCGCTGGGGGGTCTCGCAGTCGGACTCATGGTCTTCTATCTTGCCCGCGAGGTGAAAGGCCACGGCGTACCAGAGGTCATGGAAGCAGTTGCCTTGCGCGGCGGGAGGATCCGCCCGCGGGTGGCGGCGGTCAAAGTGCTCGCCTCGTCGCTGACGATCGGCAGTGGCGGATCGGCCGGACGAGAGGGCCCGATCGTGCAGATCGGATCGGCGATCGGCTCCACGCTTGGGCAGGTGCTTAATCTCTCCGAGGACCGGATCAGCAACCTGGTGGCCTGCGGCGCGGCGGCAGGCATCGCAGCCACCTTCAATGCACCCATCGCGGGAGTTATGTTTGCTCTAGAAATTATTCTGGGGCGCTTCACCGTCCGTCACTTCAGTACCGTGGTGATCTCCGCCGTTGCGGCGAGCGTCGTTGGGCGGGCAGCCTTCGGTGATACGGCGGCCTTCGCCATACCGTTTGAGTTTGGGGTGAACAGCCTGTGGGAGTATTTGCTCTACCCAGTGCTCGGAATCTTGGCCGCCTTGGTGGGAGTCCTGTTTACTCGCTCGCTGTACGGCTTTGAGGATCTCTTTGACCGCTGGCGGCGGCCGCCGGAATGGGTGAAGCCCGCCATCGGAGGCGCAGCGCTTGGGATCCTGGCGTTGGCATACCCGCTCGTGCGGCTGACGCAGCCGGTTACCTGGGAGCGGATGCCCCAGGTATTCAATGTGGGATATGAGGTCATCGAGAATGTGCTGGCGAACGAGGTGCTGCTCGGCGCCGCGCTTGTGTTGCTGATAGCAAAGATTCTGGCAACGAATCTCACCCTTGGATCAGGCGGCTCGGGCGGGATTTTCGCCCCTTCCCTGTTCATGGGGGCCATGCTGGGAGCTGCGTTCGAACTGGCGGTTAACCGATTCTTTCCAGGGATCGTCGCCCCGCCCGGAGCCTATGCCATCATCGGTATGGGGGCGGTATTTGCCGCAGCGGCTCATGCTCCAATCACGGCGATCATCATCTTGTTCGAACTCACCGGTGACTACAGGATCATTCTTCCATTGATGCTGACCGTGGTCATCGCTACCCTTGTGTCGCAGCGGTTGCTGCGTGGCGAATCGATCTATACCTTAAAGCTGACTCGGCGAGGGATCCGGCTGCACCGCGGTCGCGATCAAGACATTTTGCAGAGCGTCCAGGTCGGTGAAGTGATGACCGAGGAGCTGAACACCGTCAAGGGCTCCGTCACGATCGAAGAAGTCTCCAGTTCGTTCGAGTTCTCACACAGCCGCAGCCTGATGGTGCTCGATGAGCAGGACCTGCTAATAGGCATCGTTACCCTCAGCGACCTGGAACGGGCCTTCGGTGCTGGCCGGTCGCCGGACACGGAAGTGGCGGCCATCGCAACCACCTGGCCGCACCTGCAGGTCACGTATCCCAACGAATCGGTCGGAGCGGCATTGGCCAAGATGGGCTCACGCGGAATCGGCCAGCTTCCGGTGGTATCTCGCAGGGAGCCGCGCCGGCTCAGGGGGAAGATCAGCCGGATTGGGATCACCAAGGCCTACACGCTGGCCCTCTCTCAAAGGTCGGAAGTTGAGCATAGAAGCGCTGAACTCGAGCGCCGGTATCAAGACGAAGCCGGATTTGTGGAGATCACGCTTGCACCGACGGATGCCATCATCGGTAAGCAACTGAAGGAAGTGGCGCACAAGCTGCCCAAGGACTGCATCTTGGTTTCGATTCAGCGTGGAGAAAATACGCTAATTCCCCACGGGGATACGATATTCGAGGCCGGTGATCAGCTGACAGCGTTTATGCGCACGAAGGATTCGGAGCTGTTGCAATCGGCCTTAGGCCTCGCGGGACCTGTTACTGAGGGAAAAGACCGCCAGCAAGCACGAGACAAGGGGAGACCATAACGGGGTAGCGGCACCACGGCAAGCAAAGTGATGGGCATAAAGTACGTACTTATGCGTATCCCCCTTCGAAGACCTTTCGATCATAATCCTCCTTCGGCCTGCATACGTCGCGGGCCAAGCGGAGGAAATCTCGAATGAAGGTTCATGGTATCGCACTGGGGATCATCCAGCCGCCTGACGGCGCGACCCTCGCGACTCCCTCCTCCATTGGAGTAACGGGCACTGGAGTGGGTCTGCCGGAAAACAACGTGGTCGTTCAAGCGACCGACAGCTCAGGAAACGTACTTGCGGAGCAGGCTACGATCGTAAACGCCAGCGAACTCGGCGGCTCGGGGACCTGGTCGGTCACGCTGAGCGTCAGCGTATCGGCTGGAACGACCGGGCAGATCATCGCCTTTTCGCCCGATCCCAAGACCGGCGGGATGGTCGCCTCAGCCACCATCAACGTGACCTACGGCCAGCAATAGGGCCGACTCTACTGGACCACTCAGACCTTCTCCACAAGGGAAGGTCTTTTTTTGTGCGGCAGAATAAAAAGTCGCAGCTTGATTGGAGGCCTACGACAAAAGTGGGTCTCTCGTAAAGGGGCCACTTCTCACGGGACTAGATCTTGAGCGAGGTGGTATCCCGAGAATAGTGGGGATTGTCCGGCAAGGGCAGTGGCGTCTTGTCCTCCTCCGCTCTTATGATCTGCGAAATCACGACGAGCGCAGCAAGAATGAGCATCATGCTGATAGGAATCCATCAGTTGCTCAGGGGGGAACGGTGCCTATTAGGTAGATAGCGGGGTAGAAGAACACCCAGACCACGTCGACGTAGTGCCAGTAGATGGCGCAGGCCTCGACACCCCAGTGCCGCTTCGAGGTGTAGCGACCCTTGCGGCCGTTGTACCAGACGATCAGAATGAACACGATGCCAGTTGCGACGTGCAGTGCGTGCATGCCGGTCATTCCATACAGCACGGCTCCATACGCGCCGTCCCAGGGGCGAATCTGGCCACCCCACTCGAAGACCACCACTCCCACCAGGAATGCAGTGCCCAATATGGCAGTCATGATCAAGCTGATCAAAAACGTCTTGCGCTTTTCGTGTTCGGCGGCAACTTCTGCGACATACATGAAGAAGCTGCTCAGGAGCAGGATGGAGGTGATGATCAGGCCAAGCTGTTGATCCAGGTCAGGGCGAGTGCCGCCCCAGAGGTAAAAGCGGGTGATCAGCAGTCCGGCAAAGAGGAAAGCCTCCGAAACGAAGAACAGCCACAGACCGAGGCGGTTGCTGCGCAGCTGGGCGCGATATTGGGAGAGGGCAGTCGTGGCGACGCTCATTCACGACTCCCGTCAGCCCAGAGCCGGTTCACATGCATGAAGTATCGGATGATCAAAGCGGCCTTTATGAGCGCGAGGATGAATAATCCCGCTACCGTACCCGAGATGGAGGCCAGATAAAACTCCACCGCGGTCAGCACGGCCAATATAAGAAAGACGATGACCCCCATTCGGTATGCTGCCCGCTTCTTGTCATTCATCTATGGTCGCCTCTCAATCCGCCGCCGAGCTAGCGGGGCCCAGGCGGATGTAAACTGATTCGGGTTCAGCGTAGTCATAAGGCTCACCGGTGACCACAGGCGGCTGAGCGTAGCTGTGTTCTGGAATCGGAGAAGGGATCTGAAATTCTGGCGAGCGCGATTGCCACGGATTGGCAATGGCCACCCTTCCTCGGACGGCGCTGATAATGAGATTAGCCAAGAAGACCAACATAGAGAAGCCTATCGTAAATCCGGCGATCGTAATCAGCAGCTGGCCCTGCTCGATACCCAAAGCCGGGTCCCAATCGGCTATTCGGCGGCGCATCCCCAGCAGTCCGACGCGGGCCATGGCCAGGCTCTGCAGCCAGAACGCGGGCGTCATCAGCCAGAAATGCAGTTTGCCAAGCCCCTCGTCGTACATGCGGCCCGTGATTTTGGGGAACCAGTAGTAGATAGCGGCAATGAAGGGGAAGATGAACCCGCCAAACATAGTGGCGTGGAAATGGCCAACAATGTAGTAGGTGTCGTGAAGGAAGAGATCCGTTACGCTCACCCCGCTGGGTGGCCCAGTAAGACCGCCAATCAGGAAGATGGAAATAGCGCCCAACACAAAGAGCATCGGGGTCTGGAAGCTGATCTTGCCGCCCCATAGCGTAGCTACCCAGCTGAAGAACTTTACGCCGGTGGGCACGGCAATCAGCATCGTGGTGACCATAAAGGGAATCCGCAGCCCCTCGAGCATGCCGGAAGTGAACATATGATGGCCCCAGACCAGGAAACCCATCAGTGCAATGGCCATACTCGACAGCGCTACCCACTTGTATCCAAACAACGGCTTGCGGGAGAAGACCGGAAGCAGCTCGCTAATAATGCCCAACCCGGGGAGAATGAAGACATACACTGCCGGATGCGAGTAGAACCAAAACAGATTCTGAAACAACAGCACCTGTCCAGCGGGGGATCCGATTGCCGCCGCCCCCGGAGTTAGTTCGGGGCTGAAGAAGGTCATACCTAGAGCACGTTCGGCGCTGACCATCAGGAACGAAAGCGCGATGAACTGGGTAGCGGTAAGGGCAATGATGCTGGTAGCCATGACGGACCACACAAAAATTGGCATGCGAAACAGGCTCATTCCTGGTGCGCGGAAGTGCAGCACGGTCACGACGACGTTGATCGATCCCACAACGGAAGACAGCCCGATTAGAAATACGCCGAGCAGGACAAACTGCATCCCCAGTGGGGCGTTGATGCTCAGCGGCGCATAGGCCGTCCAGCCGGTGTCCCACCCGCCAACGTACATACTGGAAGCCACCAGAATTGCGCCCGGCACGTTGATCCAGAAGCCGAAGGCATTCAGGCGCGGGAAAGCCATGTCCGAGGCCCCGATAAGTAGCGGGGTCAAGTAGTTCGACATGGCGCCCACTCCCACAAGGATGGCGGCAATCATCGCGATCCCGTGGGTGCTCATGATGGTGTTGTAAGTGTGGTTATCGAGGAACTGCAGACCTGGAGAAGTCAACTCCATACGGAAAGTGAGTGCCAGCATGCCGGCCAGAAATAGCAGCGCCACCGAGGTGACTCCGTATTGGATTCCGATTACCTTGTGGCTGTAGTCCACTCCAAAGTAGCGGGTCCAAGATGGCCTCCCCTCGGGAGGCCCGTGGCGCAGCGGGGTTTCAATCCCACGCATCCACTTGAACCAATCCGTCAAGGCTCCCACGCCGATCATGAAGCCCATGGCTCCAATCAGGATGCCAACGACGATGGCCCCCTCCTTAACCTCGAGCGTCAGTCCCATCGCGGCTCTAACGGCCACGGAGACGCCAATGCCCACTGCCGTGCCGATGAGCTGGCCGGCCAGGCCTCGGACGATGCCTAATGAAAGTATCGTCATGCGTGTGCTCCTCGCACGAACCCGCGCCTATCAGTCGTTTGCATACTAATTTCCCAGGCTGCGAATGTACGCGATCAAAGCGTCTATTTCTGTCTGGCTGAACGTGTCCCCATAAATCTTGGGCATCAGATTCGGCAAGAAGCCGTCCACAATCTGGGCATTGGGGTCAAGGATCGATTTCAACAAGTAGTCCTCATCGACGAGAACTTCCGTACCGTCTTCTAGAATCTCCTCCGAACCGAACAATGCTAGCCAACTCGGGCCCACGGAGGGACTTCCATCTGAGCTATGGCAGGCCACGCACCCATTCAGCTCGGCCAATTGCTTACCGCGATCCGCGGGGCTGAGCGCGCGGGAGTCGATCTGTGCGGCAATCCAGGCGTCGAATTCCGCCGGCTCCATCACCGTTACCGGGGTAAGCATATTGGCGTGGTTCAGGCCACACAGCTCAGCGCAGCGGACCGTGTAGCTGCCGGACAAGGTGGGCTTGAGTCGTAAGGTAGTGGTGATTCCAGGTACGATATCCTGTTTTAGGCGAAATTCCGGGACCCAGAAGGAATGGATCACATCCAGGGAATTGAACTCAAAAAGAACCTGACGTCCATTTGGCAGGTACAGCTCGCTTGAGCTGACACCGAATTCCGGATAGTCGAAACGCCACGACCACTGAGCGGCCGTGACTTCCACCACCATCTCGTCGGCCTCAGCCTCCAGCGTGTCGCCCAAATAGACTGCGCCCAGTCCTGCAAGCAAGAGCACGATCCCCAAAGGAATGACGGACCAGACGATTTCCAAAACCGAATTTCCGTGGACGTTGGCTCCAGGCTCATCGTCTCCTTTCTTACGACGGAAGACGACCGCGCTGTAGAGCATGATCACAATGATCAGGGCAAAGAAGAAAGCGATCACAAATGCGTAAATCGAGAAGAGCTGATCCACGTAGGCGCCCTCTTCGCTCGCAAGAGTTGGCAGAATGTTCTCGGGACCCAGCAATAATCCCACAGCAGCCGTGACGATGGCAATCAGTATCACTACCGCCAGCAAATGCCTCATGCGGCCTTCCTCTCCTGCCCTACGCCAGGCTCGTACGGGTCAATCAACGACCCCACGCTGATGCCAACAACCTGTCTGAGCGCGGCTGTTTTTGCCCTGCGATCTATTTGAATTGGATCTCGTCCCCACTGGGGAAGTCCCTCGCCGACCGGGGAACAAGCGCCCCATTGTGCCGGAACTAACGCTTAAGGTGCACGGATTCAACGTCACTTCTCCAATCATGTTGGCTCGTCGTCGGGCAAGGGGCTTGCGATCAGAGCCTCCCCGCACTCAGACTTTTAGCGAGTCTCTGTCGGGCGAGTAGGGGAGCAGATTCAGCTCCGGTGTCTCGCCCGCTACGATCTGTCTCACCAGGTCGGCGGTAATCGGCGCCAACAGGATCCCGTTACGGAAGTGTCCGGTGGCGATGACTAGGTTGGGGAGTTCGGCGGAGGGCCCGATGAGGGGCAGATCGTCCGGCGTTCCTGGGCGGAGCCCGGCCCAGGCGCCAGCAAAAGTGGAGGTCTCAAGCACAGGGGAGATCTCAAAAGCTCGCCTCGAGACCGTCCCCAGGCCTTCGGGAGTATTGGAGAGGTCGAAGCCGACATCCTCAACCGTCGCCCCCAGCATGGTTTGGGTGTCGCCCTTTGGGACGATGTATCCCCTTGGCGAGTGGATCACGTGCTTGAAGTAGGAGCCTTCGACAGAATAGGCTTGTCCCCGCCTGGGCTTAACCGGCACATTCCAGATCTGCCCCGACCATGCGCCGGCGGCCAGCACGACCCAATCCGCTTCGTAGAGTGTCTCTCCGGCGTTGACTCCCGTTACGCGTCCGCTGCGACTTTCGACCGAAGTCACCTCGGCCTGTTCGAATGTGGCTCCAGATTGATGCGCAGCGCGGACGAAGGCCTGGGTCAGGGCCGTGTTATCGACCCATGCATCGTTGGGAGAATAAAGCGCCCCAGCAATCTCGGGGTTGAGGTTTGGCTCCAACATCAGAGCCTCTTCGATGGAGGCCTCTTCGAGTTCGACCCCCTCCTCGCGATTCACTCGCAGGGTGCCCTCCAGCGATGCCAGATCATCATCGTTGAAAGCGAGGATTAGCTGCCCCTCCTGGCGGAAATACACGTGCTCCCCAACTGCCTCTTGCAGCTCTTGAATAATGGCTGGGTAGAAATCGCGGCTCTTCTGTGCCAGCACCCGCAGCGGTTTGGGCATTGTGTCGGGCCGGCCATGAAAGCTGAGCACGCCGAGCGCGGCCTGGGAGGCCTCGCTGCCGGGAGCGGACCGATCCAAGATCGTTACGTTGAATCCGGCCTGGGCCAGCCGCCAGGCGCTTGCAGCCCCGATGATCCCGGCGCCGACGATGAGTACGTCAGTCATTTATTCCTGCGGGAGATGTTCTGCAGCGTACTAATCGGGGGAATGGCTACCATAGAGTGATTCCCGGCACAGCTACACCCAAAGCGCTTTCTCGAGATCGGTAAATTCCTCCGCCGGTCCGTCGAATTTGTTTCGGCCCAGCTCCAGAACGTATACGTAGTCTGAGATCTTGAGCGCTTGCCGGATCTCCTGATCCACAAGCACGATGGTAAGACCCTCGACATCCCTGAGATCGACCAACATCCGATAGACCTCTTGGCTGAGCAGCTTCGCCAGCCCCGCCGTGGGCTCATCCACCAGGATGAGCTTAGGGTCGGTCATGAGCGTGCGCGCGATCTCGACCATGCGCTGCTGTCCGCCGGACAGTTCGCCGGCAGTTTGTTTGCGTTTTTCGATCAGGGCCGGGAAGCGCTCGTAGTTCTCCTCGACTTTTCGTTTCACGCGCTTCTTGTCCTTGCGAAAGGTCCACCCTCCCAGCACCAAATTTTCCTCAACCGACATGAAGGGGAAGATCCCCGTGTGTTGTGGGATGTACGAGAGCCCGCGGTTGACGAGCTCGTGCGTAGGTTCTCCAACAACATCCTCGCCCTCAAGCAGGATCTGTCCCCCGTTGGGTTTTAGGAATCCATAGATGCCCTTCAGCAAGGTCGACTTTCCGACCCCATTGGCTCCGAGGATGCAGGTTAGCTTGCTGGTTTGGGCGCGGATATTTACGCCCTGTAGGATGTTGAGGTCCTTGTAGTAGCCGACGTAGAGGTCCTTGACCTCCAACATGTACCCGTTATCCATCCCCCGGTTCCTCCAGCTCTTCCTCTTCCTCCTCTTTGCCCAGATAAGCCTCGATCACGACCGGATCCCGCTTGACATCCGCCGGATCGCCGTCGGCGATGACTGCGCCAAAATCTAGCACCACCAGCCGCTCGCTCAGTGCAAAGATGGATTCCATGTCATGGCTGATCAGGAGGATGGCTTTGCCATCTTTGCGTACTCTTCGAATGTATTCGTAAATAGTTTCCTGCAACTTGGGGTGAACGCCGGCAAACGGCTCATCCAAGATGATGAAATCGGGCTTCATCATCAAAAGCCGGCCGAGCTCCAGCAGCTTCTGTTGACCGCCAGAAAGACTGCCGCCCTCGTCGTTAGCGAGATGTTCGATGGTGAGGAACTCCAGGATCTCTTGAGCCTCCCGAACGCGCTCGCGCCGATCGGCGGTGGGGTGGATGGCCATGGCCGGCACCAGCATGTTCTCCATCACGGTCATGCGCCGGAAGGCCCTGGTGACCTGAAAGGTGCGACCGATGCCACGGTGTGCGATGTGGTAGGGCGCCATGCCATCGATGCGCTCCCCATTGAACCAGACAGTACCGCTGGTTGGGCTGTATGCACCGTCGATGATGTCAGTTAGTGTGGTCTTGCCCGCGCCATTCGGGCCGATCAGCCCCACAAGTTGGGGCTCGTCGATCTTGAGATTCACGCCGTTCAAGGCCTTCACCCCGCCGAAGTTCATGTGGATATCGCGCAGTTCAAGCTCCATGGATCAACCCCCAGGCCTCCGGCAAAGGGAGATGTGATTCAAAAGGCTCATGCCGGCTCACTTTCGCTCGGCAGCTTACGCTTCGCTACGGTCTCGGCCAGCGCCTCTTCCCGTCGCAGGACATATTGGAGAACCGGATGAAGCAGACCGTTTTGGAAGAAGCGCAACGTCAGCATCAACAGCAACCCAAAGACCACCAAGCGCCAATTCAGCAGTGGGCGCATGATCTCCAGTCCGAATTGAATGAGGATGGCGCCGAAGGCGGCCGCGATCAGACTCTCGATCCCACCGATCACCGCCATCGTGATCACAATGCTCATCTGCAGGATCAGAATAACGTTGGGCGTGATGATCTCCACATAGTGGAATTGCACCGCGCCCGCCAAACCAGCAATCATGGAAGTCACGACAAAAACGAAGATTTTGTAACGAACCACGTGCACGCCGAGTGCCGCAGCGGCCTCCTCATCTTCGCGGATGGATCGGAAGAACAGCCCGAACCGGGATCTGACCAGCGCGTACATGAAAGCCAATCCAAACACCAGCAGCGCCAGGTGTATGTAGTAGGCGGGCACCTTGGAGGTGGTGTTGACCAAGGGAACCATCGAGAGCCCATCGGGACCTTCGGTGATGCGATGCTCAGCCATCAATACCAGGCGAAGGATCTCAGAGAAAGCGATGGTGAACAGCGCCAGGTAGGTACGCCTAAGCCGAAGGGTCAATGCGCCGATGATGAAGCCGAACACTCCGGCCAGAAGAGTCCCAAGGATAATGCCGGGCACGACACCCACGGCCATATATTGGCCCAGGAGCCCAGCCGTGTATGCGCCGATCGCCATAAAGGCCATGGTTCCAAACGAGAACTGTCCGGCATATCCGGCCAGCAGCGACCAACTTGCGGCCAGAATCGCGTAATACATGGCCACAATGGAAACGTGGAACCAGTAGGGAGGCACGCCCAGGGCGATCATCAATACCGGGGCAAAGATGGCAAGGATCAGCAGTCCGCCTAGAGGAACCGCGACTCGCAGGTCGGCACTTCGGATGCGGGCTATGGTTCGGGAACTCACAGCTTTCTCCCGAACAGACCTTGGGGCCGGATCAAAAGCACTAGGGCGAAGATGACCAAGCCAAAAGCGCTCTGGTATGCAAGGCCGCGACTAGGATCGGGGAAGCAGCCGGTTCCCAATGACTCCACCGCCCCGACGATCAATCCGCCTATCAGTGCACCCGGGATGGAGCCCATGCCGCCTAGCACGATGACGACGTAGGACTTGGAGGCGGCAGGGACACCGACGTTGAAGGTCCAAGAGAAGACCTGCACCAGCGCCGCGCCCGACATGCCGGCTAGGGCCGCGCCGAGCCCGAAGGCGAAGTTGTTCATACGCAGCGGGTTGATTCCGGTGACGGCCGCGGCGTCCTTGTCCTGGCTGACGGCCCTCAAACCGCGCCCGGTCCAGGTTCGCTGGATAAACCAAAGCAGGATTGCGATCAGGACCAGCGCGATAACAGCCGCCACAACGCGGGTCGAATAGACGGTTACGACTCCAAATAATGGCTTAATGATCAAATCGACGAAGCGGCTAGCCTTGAATGGGAACGGGCCGATGATGGCGACGGTGAGGTATTGCAGGAAGAAGGCGAATCCGAAGGTTACCAGGATGGCATACTCGCCAGGTCTCTGTACTTTCCCCTCGTGCATGGGGCGCAGGAAGAGCCGCTCAAAAATGGCTCCAATGATGAAGGTAGCAATCCCTGCGGAAGCTATTGCGATGATCGGATTAAGGCCGGCAAAAAAGTCTAAAAGGAAGAAGGCCACAAACCCACCGATCATGTACAGCTCGCCGTGGGAGAAATTCACGATGCCCAGCACAGAGAAGATCAGGGTCAGTCCGAGGGCCATTAGGGCGTAGATGATGCCCATCACGAGCCCGTTGGTAAGCAGGGTTGCGAGGTAGGCAATCGACTCGATGCATTGGTCAAAAATCAGCATCTTTGCGTTCCTTCTGATCGATGGTGGGATGCAAAGGAGGGGTTGCCCCCTCCTTTGCATTTAGAGCGTGCGCCCTACGGTCTGACGATCGCTCCCTCGCTCGTGCGGTAAGTAGCGGGCCAAATGACTTCAATGTCATCCGAGCTCTGTCCGGTTTCTGTGTACTGTAGGAACAGCAGCGGGACTTCAGGCCACTGGTGCCACATGTAGGCCGGTTGG
Source organism: Anaerolineae bacterium (assembly GCA_036986135.1). GTDB lineage: Bacteria > Chloroflexota > Anaerolineae > Anaerolineales > E44-bin32 > JADFRG01. The sequence continues at coordinate 41,252 of BTQZ01000007.1, forward strand.
CCGGCATCCGCAGGCGTATTGCCGCTTCCGTATGGGAAGGTGTAGCGACCTGCGGCGCCCTCGAAGTCGGTCTCCTCCAACGCAGCGATGATCGCATCTGGATCGAGCGACCCCGCGCGGTTGATGGCGTCCGCCATGAGGTTCAGCGAGTCATAGGCCTCGAAGGCGTAAGCCTCCGGGAAGCGGCCCATGCGGGCCCGGTACACCTCTGCAAAGGCCAGCCCGGTTTCGGTCGCGGAAGATGCCCACGGCCCGATCCTGGGAACAACTGCAAAGTTGCCGTCCGGTACGTTCTGCCAGAACTCATCGTGGTTTAGTGCGACCTGATTGGCGACCACGATGGTCTGGCTGATGTCGATCCCACCCTCATACAGCTGCTGCTGCAGATTGTAAGAGGTCTCGCCGGTCACCTTGATCAAGATGGCGTCCGGGACCGTGTCCAGCGCATTGATACGCGTCACGACTGAACTGAAGTCCTGGGTCGGAAGATCGGCGAAGAAAGTTTCGTGGGTTAGGCCATACTCCGGGAACCACTTGTCGGCCTTATCGACCTGTCCCTGTCCATAGCCGGTGTTCTCGGCCACGATCACGACGAACATTTTGCCGTCGCCATTGTAGTCACCGACCTCCGACAGCCACTTACCGTCCATTTGGGCCGTGAAGGTGGAGGTGGGGGCGATGCGGAAGACCTCCGGATAGCCAACGCCGGTGATGTCGTCGTTGTAGGTCTCGGCGAAGATGGTGGGGACGTGGTATTTGTTAGCCACCTCTTTCATCGTGAGTCCGACCGCACTGTGGTACTCGCCCACGACTGCCACGACGCAGTCCTGCGTGATCAGGCGCTCCATCACCGCGGTTCCACGCTCTGGCAGGCCCTCCGTGTCATTGAGGATGATGTTGATGGGCTTGCCGAGCACGCCGCCGGCTGCATTGATCTCATCTTCCGCGATGCGGAAGGCCGCCTGCATCACCAGGCCGCCGGTGACAGAACCGGGGGCGGAGAGCGGTGCGGTGGCGCCGATCTGGATGGTCTCGACGTCGGCGACATCCATCGGAGCGCAGCGGCCGGGGACGGCCGTGACTTCCACTTCCACAGTAGTGGATTCGCCCGCGACCTCGACGATCTCCGTAATTACCACTTCCTCTACAATCGTTTCTGGCGTGGGGGTCGCACAGGCTCCCGCCAGCAGCGCTACGGTTGCTATCGCGAGCGCCCAAATAATCTTTCGATGCATGTTACTCCTCCTCTAGTTCGGATACGTTCAGGATGCGGGGTCTAGACATCTCTACATAAACTCCCTCCTTCAGGATTCGCGTTAGCCGACGGGAAGTTGGAGCTGCCCGTCGGCCACGATCACTCGCTCGTCAAGCACTGCAGTTGGTCGATACATCACCATGTCGATGTGGACCGCGCTCTCGATTTCGCCGCCGTAAAACAGGTTGTCGCCTAATGCGGCATGGACGTTGCCGCGGGCCTTCTTTTCCTCTTGAAAATGGCCGTTTCTACGAGAGAGCGGATTCAAGCCGATGCCAAATTCAGCCAGGTTGTCGGCGTCAGTTATCTTTTCGATTACGCTGCGCAGCCCTACGGCTTGAGTGGTATCTCCCTCGATGCTTACGATCTTCCCGCCTTCCACTTTCAGCGACACCGGTCGCACCGGCAGTCCAAAATGAGCCATGGGACCGTCGATCACCAAGACCCCCTCCGCCGATCCGGTCGAAGGCATTTGGGATACTTCGCCGTCCGAGAAAGCAGCTTCCTGGCCCGGCTGCGTGGCAAAGCCGCATTCCACGATCACGTCCTCGTCGTTGATGCTGGCCCGAACGTCGGTGCCAGCTGGAGTCGTGATGTGAATGCGTTCGGCGGATCGCCACAGCTCGGCCAGCCGCTGGCCTTCCTCGTGCAGTGCGTCGTAGTCAGCACGCGCTGCACCACGCGTGAACGTGTCGATGTCGCGCATCACCATCGACATGCCGCGCAGCTTGCGCGCGTCGTAGAGTTCTTTGACTACCCGAGCGTAGGTCGGTGCGCCAGAAGCGCCGGTAAGCCCAATTAGACAATCGGCGTGCTGCAACCCAGCTTCGACCACCGGACCGAGCTCATTCTTGCGGGTCAACTCGCGGGTGGGCATAGTGAGCACCGTAAATTCCCCGCCCACGCTCTCCACTACGCCCGCCAGAGCGTTGGCCATGGCCATTTCGGAGTGCGGATCGCATACGATGGCCACCTGTTCGCCGGGTGCAACCGCTAGCAGGCGACGTACGATCAGGTCTGCGGAACGGGTGAGGTCGATACTGGTGGCGTCCAAGGTCTAATCCTCGCCTATCATCAAATCACGGCCTGAGCACGAAGGTTCTCGATATCCGTCGGGGTACAGCCGAGTTCGTTGAGCAGCAGACTCTCTGTATCTTCTCCCAACGTCGGGGGCGCCTTGCGCACACGCGCCGGTGTGCGGGACATCTTCGGCACCGGGCCCAACTGCTGGATCGTGCCCAGGCTGGAATGCTCCACCTCCTGAACCATCTCACGCGCAAGCACTTGCGGATCGTTCAACACAGTCGGGATATCGTTCACCGGGGCAACCGGGACGCGGTGCTCAAGCAAGAGTTCGATCCACTCCCCGGCAGTCCGCTGACGGAAAACGCGCTGGAGTTCCGGCACGAGCGTACCGCGATACTCGACCCGATCCGCATTTGTTCGGTATCGGGGATCCTCACCCAGGTCTTCTCGGCCCACCGCCGTGCAGAGTCTTTCGAACTGAGCGTCGGTGCCTACCGCAACCGCCAGCAGGCCATCGGAGGTAGGGAACGTCTCGTACGGCACGATATTGGCGTGAGCGTTGCCGTATCGCTGGGGCGGCGCTCCGGTGGCGAAATAGCTATGCGCGACATTCGCCAGCCACGCTACCTGAGCATCGAAAAGAGCGATATCGATGTGCTGGCCCTCGCCGGTCTGCTTCCGATGGAAGAGCGCCGCAAGAATAGCGCTGCTGGCATATAGACCGGCGGTGATATCGACGATGGCGACACCAACTTTGGAGGGAGGCCCACCTTCCGGGCCGGTGATGGATAGGAGGCCGCCCTGAGCCTGGATCATGAAGTCGTAACCGGAGCGCTCGCGATAAGGACCGTTCTGGCCGTATCCCGTAATGCTGCAGTAGATCAGGGAGGGGAGCTCGCCAGCGAGCGTCTCGTAGTCCAAGCCCAGCTTGGCGGTAGTTCCTGGACGAAAGTTCTCCACTAGAACGTCGGCGGAGGCGATCAACTCACGAACGAGCCGCTGACCCAGCGTATGCTTGAGATTCAGGGTCATGCTCTTCTTGTTACGATTTGCGCTGAGGAAATACGCGCTCTCGTCGCCGACCCAGGGAGGACCCCACTGCCGGGCGCCGTCTCCAGATCCGGGCTGCTCCACCTTGATGACCTCCGCCCCAAGGTCTCCAAGCATCATCGTGCAGTATGGACCCGCCAGCACCCGGGAAAGATCGACGACCCGGATGCCCTCTAGTGCCTTATCACTCATTTGGCGTACCTTGGCAGTTCTTCGACAGTAAATATCATGGGCCTTACAGAGATGGGGTACTCCTCCGCTCCGATCCCCGAGGACATAGGGGTGGGCTCTCGCCGCGTAGGAATCCGAATCGGTATGACCCAGCCGTCAGGAAGCAGCAGGATCCTCCTCCATGTAGCCGAGCGTCTGAGAGATCTCGGCGGCGGTTTTCACGAGCAAGGGTGCGAGTTCTTGACGGAGGCGGCTCCGCGAAATTGTCTCTGTCGATCCGCTGATATTGATCGCCGCCACAACGCCCCCATGCTCGCCCCAAATGGGGGCCGCCACCGCCCGTAGGCCGACCGCCAGCTCTTCGTTATTGACTGCGTAGCCTCTTCGTCGCACCTTAGACAGATCGGCTTCCAAGGTTTCGGTCTCAATGATCGAATTCCTAGTGCATGCTTCGAGGACCGCGCCATTGAGTCGCGTCTTAATCTGATCCCCGGGAAGGTAGGCTAGCATGGCCTTTCCCATCGAGGTGCAATGCGCCGGCAGGCGAGATCCCATCCCCAGCACGACACCCACGATCTGGCGGTTGCGGATGCGGTCGACATAGACGATCTCCAGGCCATCCAGTACGGCGTGGCTGACTGTCTCGCCGGTCTCCTTCGAGAGTCGCTCGAGATGCGGGCGGGCCGTCTGGCGGAGGTCCATGCTCCGAAGTGCCGAGAACCCCAGTTGCAGCACCTTCAGCGAAGGCCGATAGCGCTTGGTCCCCGGATCTCGCTGAAGGTAGCCGGCCGCCTCGAGGGTCGAGGCAATTCTGAGCGAGGTCGTCATGTTCAATTCGGCCGACCGTGCTATCTCGGTGAGCGTCAGCTCAGGCGAGTCGCTGCCGAACAAAGACAGGACACTGAGCCCACGCTCGAGAGTCTCAATAGCATAACGGGACACTTGAGTAATTTTGACCTAGTCGTTTGAGTTTTCGCTCAGGGAAAGCGGTTTTCTCTAGCTGAAAGTATCCTAATGTAGGAGTCTTGCGGGGTCAATAGAAGAGGGAAACTATTAGGAGAGGCCCTAGAGGTCTACCATTTCCAGGGAAGTCGTAATATCCACACAGTTCCGGATCGTGCGCGCAACGGGGCAGTAGCGGGCGTGCAGTTCGTGTGCCCGCTCGGCGGCCTCGTGCTTTTTCGGATCCAACTTGAGGGTGTATTTCACGTGTATGCGCTTGACCACGAGAATCTTATCGTCTAGCTCGATTTCACCGGTGGCTTCAGATGTCAGCCGGCCTTCGCCGGCGGGGATATCGCGCGCCTCCAGCGCGCCTCCGAGGGTCCCAGTCAGTCAACCCGCCGCGGCGGCGACGAGGTAGTCCAGGGTCGTGGAATGAGCGGGATGGGCTCCCGGTTCATGCTTGTAGTACTCGGCAATCTCGGAATGGGTTGAGAGGTAGATCGGCTCCTCCTCCACCGGCATGTGAACGCGTCGGTACGGCCCCTTGATGCGCTCTACCTGGATCTTGGATCGATAAACGATTTCGTCAGACATGAGACCTCCACATAAATACGGGCGCAATCGGTCTGCGTAGGGATGCTGACCCACACCTTCGATCGCCTAGCCTTTGACCGCCCCCATTGTCATTCCAGCGACCAAGCGACTCAGGAACAAGCTATACACAATTCCAACCGGGATCGCCACAATCACCGCCGCCGCCATCAGCGACTGCCAAAAGAAGACATCGCCGCGGATCAGCTCGACCGGTACGCCCACACTGATCGTGCGTTGGGCCGAGGAAGTGATAAATGTCAAAGCATAGACGAATTCGTGCAGCGTGAGTGTGAACGTGAAGACGATCACCGCGATGATTCCAGAGACCGAAAGCGGCATCACAACCCGCGTAAACGCCGACAACCTGCTGTAGCCGTCGACCATGGCCGCTTCCTCGAGGTCGCGCGGGATAGAGCCGAAGAACCCGGCTAAGAGCCAGGTCGAGAACGGAATCGTGAAGGTCGGGTATACGACGACCAGCGACCAAAGGCTGTTGTTGAGATCTAAGGCCACAACTATCCGAAAAAGCGGGATGAAAAGCAGGATCGGTGGAACAAGATAGATCAAGAACATTCCGATGCTGGCCCGCTCCCCCCAGCGCCCAGCCAGGCGAGCCAAACTGTATCCGGCTGGGATCGCGAGCAGCAAGGTGATGATCACGACCAATGTGCCGACGATCAGCGAATTACGAACAAACCCAAGGTAGTTGGTATTTAAGAAGAGCAGTTCTAAATTGTCCAGGGTAGGCGGTTCGTTGAAGAGGAAAGGATTGCCTTGAGCCCGGTAGAGGTCGCGGTCGGTCTTAAAGGTGGTGATGATCATCCATAGAAAGGGCGCCGCGAAGAAGAAGCAAAAGGCCACGACCGTTGTATAGAGCGCCACACGCCTCATTCGGTCTCTAGCCACCTACGTCACCTCGATCCGGCGGACACTTCGAAGGATCAAAATTGCCGCGACAAAAAGAACCGGAGCGAAGAACAATGCGATCGCCGCCCCTTCCGCGAGCGCGCCCCCCTCGATGCCCTTGTTATACGACCACATAGAAAGCACCTGGGTGTAGTAGATCGGCCCGCCCCGCGTCAGTACAAAAACCACCACCAGGTCGGTGAAGATCAGAATGAATGCAAAGAGTGACGCAATGGCCAGGATCGGTGTGATGAGCGGCAATTTGATCTGAAGGTAGGTTCGCAGCCCGCTCGCTCCATCCACCTGGGCCTGATCGATCAATTCCTGATCGATAGAAGTCAGGCCGGCCAGCAAGATCACCGCCGATAACGGGACCAATCGCCACACGTGCACCAAGACCACCGAGCCCATCGCTAAATACTCACGTCCGAGGTAGTTGAGATGAAGTCCGGGTCCTAGAAGCGTATCCGGACCGAGTAGTCCGATCTGTACCAATACCCAGTCGATTGGGCTGAATTTGGAATCCAGCAACCAGAGCCAGCCCAGGGTCCCCAGGGAGATCGGAGTAGCCCACGGGAGGATGACCAAGATGCGCGCCAGCCACTTGCCGCGGAAGTCCTGTGTGAACACCACTGCCAAGATGTTGGCCAACACAATAATGATCAATAGGGCCGCGGTCGTGAACAAGATCGAATCGATGACCGCGCGCCGGAACTGCGGCGTCCGGGTGACATTCCGAAAATTCTCCAGTCCAACATAATCCAGGCTGGTATCTCCGACAGTCACGTCGGAGAGACTGAAGGCGATCGACAAAACGAGAGGCAACCCCACAAGAGCCAGGATTAAGATCACGGCTGGCGCCAGCATCAGCGCGCCAAGGGCGCGCTCGTTGTCGGCAAGAGATCTGAATCGAGAGGGCTGTGCTGTCTCTGTGCTCATGGCGCACCCGGAGTGGTCGTGCGTCCAGTTTCTTTGTCGAAATACCGCAAGTACTCGGTATTGACCACGAACTCCCTTTTATCTCCTGCCGAGGCGAAGAAGGTCGACGTAGAGGGGATCTTGGCCACCACATTGGTGCCTTCATCCACCGAGCCGTAAACTAAGGTGTCTGCGCCCAGATTTTCAACTCGATCGACGGTGATCACATAACTTGAAGCGTCATCTTCGAACCTTGCGCTGTCTCTAGGATGCAAGTGCTCGGGCCGAAATCCCACGGTGTACTCAGGCCCTTCAATCAAGTTCATGCCAGGCGATCCAAGAAAGGTTGCCACGAAAGTATCTGCGGATTTGCTGTAGATCTCATCCGGCGTTCCAACTTGCCTGACTTTGCCGGCGTACATGACGGCAATTCGATCCCCCAGGCCCATGGCCTCGACCTGATCGTGCGTCACGAAAATCGTTGTGATTCCTAGCCGATGCTGGAAACGCTGGAGTTCGTCGCGAGCAGAAGCGCGCAGCTTCGCGTCCAGGTTGGACAGGGGTTCATCGAGCAGCAGGACGCTGGGTTCCTTCACCATCGCTCTGGCCAGGGCCACGCGTTGCCGTTCTCCGCCGGAGAGTTGGCGCGGCTTGCGGTCGAGCAGAGGCTCAATACCCAGCACGCCCGCGGCATGTCGAACCTTCTCATCGATTTCCCCTTTCGCGAGGCCGCCCTGGGCCTTGAGCGGAAAGGCGATGTTCCGATATACAGTCATGTGCGGATAGAGCGCGTAGCTCTGGAACACCATGGCGATGTGCCGAGCTCGGGGAGGAAGCTTTGTCACCTGCTCTCCGGCGATCAGGATCTCGCCCTCGGTTGGAATTTCGAGTCCCGCAATCATGCGCATTAGCGTGGTTTTTCCGCAACCGGAGGGTCCCAGGATCACCAGCAACTCACCCTCCTGGATGGAGAGGTCTACTCCATCGACGGCCTTCACACCCGCAAAGTGCTTCCTGAGCGCCTGAGTTTCTACAAAACTAGTCAATGGAGGACTAAGGCCCGCCGAAATAGATTCCGGCGGGCCTTAAGGCGAACGCTCGTGCGAAGGGATAGCGTGATTTTCGCGCGCGCCAAGAACGCTCGCTAACCTACAGCGCAGTCGGGAGAAGCTTCGCCGCCGACCAAGCCCTCAGCCCGCCATTTTTCGAAGATATCTTCGATTTGAGCATGCGCTTCACACACCGCCTCCGCGGCGGTCAGCTCACCCAGGGCAGCTTTGCCCATCATGGTCGGGATGATACTGGTCCCGAAAACCTCACCTGTGGCCGGGTTGGCCGGGCCAGGGTAGCCGAGGTATACCGTCCAATTGATCGCGTCGGCCAGCAAAGCAAGCTTGTCCGCCGGCCGCGAGCCGAACGGGTCTTTGTTCACCCAGCCTTCGAGCTGCGGAACGGTGCTCGGGAAGGCCGGGAAGTTGTACAGCTCGCTGTTGAAGACGATCTGATTGGAGTTGGCAGTGAGGTGGAGCAGGAAGGCCTTAGCAGCCTCCAGCTCGGCGCCCTCTACGTAGTTGGGAATAACGTAGATCGACCAGACGTGGGCCGAAGCAGCCTGATCACCTCGCGGTCCAACAAGTGCCGGTCCGAAGCCGATGTTGTCGGCCGCCTCCGGATCGATCTTCTGCAGACTGCGATAGGCAGAGATCGAGTTGAGAATGTAGGAAAGTTCTCCCGCGATCAACCCCTGGTTGTTGGAGGCCGGCGTCCAGGCAAAGACTTCCTCGGTCATGGTGTCGTTATAGAGCTGGGCCATGAACTCGACCGCCTCGACCACCTCCGGCGAGTCGATCACAACGTTTTCATTCTCGTCCTGCACGGAGCCGCCGAAGGACCACATTAGTGCTCGGCCGGCCATGCGCGAGTCAAGCTCGGGCGAGAGCCCAATACCCAGCGGCACACCAGTCTTATCCTTGATGGCCTTTCCGCCTTCCAGCAGGTCACGCCAGGTCTCTGGGCCGTTTGGATAGCCCGCGTCGGTCCACAGCGCGGTGTCGTAGTCGGCGGGATCTGGTATCCAGGAATGGCAGAAGCCATACCATTTGTCCACGGCAGGCAAGTACGAGCTGTTGGCGCAGCTGGCGGCCTGCTCACCAAACAGCGCCTGAGCCTGCTCATTTACATCCGTCAGGTCCTGAACGCCGTTCACAAAAGCGGATGGCGAGAAGAGCACTTCGACCATGGTCGGGCCCTCGCCGGCATCGATGGCCGCGGTCAGGGTGGCAGTTGTAGTTGGGATGTCCACATGATCCACACTAGTCTCAACCCCATTGGCGTCGCCCCAGGCCTCGAGGAAGGGATCGAACCATACGTCGTACTGTGGGACGAAGTGGCTCCACTGCACGAGGCGTATGGAGGTACCTTCAGGAAATTCGGGGACCTGCACCTCGACCGGCACTTCTACCTCTACCGGAACCTCCACTTCTACCGGAACCTCCACCTCGACCGTGACTTGGACCTCCTGGACCTCCGGCTCTGCAGGCTGGCAAGCGCCCAGCAGCAAAGCTAAAAGGGCCAGAGACCCTAATAGAATCCAAAGATGACGTTTAGACACGACTCTCCTCCTTTTGGTGCGATGCCAGACGGGTGGATAGCGAAGGGGATATACAGTCTAATGCAGTCGAAAGACAGCGTCAATCGGAATCGAAACTGAAGCGCGCGGCTGTGGTCTGATCGGGCGCCTGACCCAGGCACGGGACGATCGGGGCTTACAATCACCAGGAAACGGAGGAACGTGCAATGGACCTTCAACTGAAAGATCAAGTTGCGGTAGTCGCCGCGGCCTCGAAGGGACTGGGCAAATCGGCCGCAATGGCGCTTGCGCAAGAGGGAGCCCGCCTTGCCATCTGTGCCCGGAGCGAGGCCCTCGATGCTACGGCGGAAGAGATCCGTTCGGAGACGGGGGCGGAGGTGCTGGCGGTCCGTGCTGACATGACCAAGCGAGCTGAGGTCGAAGGCTTTATCAAGCAGTCTGCGGATCACTACGGCCAGATCGACGTCCTGATCGTCAATAGTGGCGGGCCGCCGCCCGGCAACTTCATGGACCTGACGATCGAAGATTGGGAAGCGGGTATCCAAACCACGATCATGAGCACCTTGTATCTATGCTACGCGGTCATTCCACACATGCTTGAGCGCGGCTCGGGCAGCATCGTGACCACCCAGTCGACCTCGGTTAAACAGCCGATCGAGCGGCTGATCACTTCGAATTCGCTGCGCCTGGCGGTTATTGGGCTTATGAAGAGTCTGGCCAACGAGCTTGGGCCCCAAGGAATTCGCGTCAATTCGATCAATCCAGCCTGGACCTGGACTGACCGGGTGCAGAAGCTCATGGAGGACCGCGCCAATGCGGCCGGGACGTCCGTCGAGCAGGAAGCCGTCAAGGTGGCAGAGGCGCTCCCGCTGCGCCGCATGGGAACGCTGGATGAATATGGAAAGAGCATCGCCTGGTTGGCTTCGCCGGCCGCCGGCTTCATCCACGGTCACGCCTTGATGTTTGACGGCGGCGCGGTTTCTGCTCCGCTGTAAACGTCACCGTGTTGTGCATTTTCGCTCACGGACCGCGCGCCTACCGCTCTGCGGTAGAATCGCTCCGCAATGTCATCTGTGATTCCTGACATCGATGTCCAGGAGCTTCCAAAACGGCCGGGCAGGCGCCCCGAGTGGATCAAGGTACGCGCCCCGAGCGGGCCTAGCTACGAACGCGTGCTCGAGACCATGCGATCGAAGCGGTTGCATACCGTTTGCGAAGAAGCTCGCTGCCCCAATCTGGGCGAATGCTGGGGGTCGGGAACCGCCACGTTCCTGCTCATGGGGGATACTTGCACGCGCTCCTGCGGCTTTTGCGATATCAAGACTGGCCGCCCGGAGACGCTGGACTGGCTGGAGCCGGAGCGGGTGGCAAGGGCGGTGCAGGATATGGATCTGCGCCACGCAGTGATCACCAGCGTCAACCGCGATGAACGTCCCGACGGCGGTGCGCCGATCTTTGCCATGGTCATTCGCAGGATCCGCCAGCTGCGGCCGGGGTGTTCGATCGAAGTCTTGATCCCCGATTTCAAAGGCTCGCGGGACGCGCTTGCGATCGTGATGGAAGCCCGGCCGGAGATCTTGAACCACAATGTCGAGACCGTGCGCAGGCTGTTCAAGCATGTGCAGCCGCAAGATCAATATGAGTGGGCCGAGGCCACCCTCAGCAACGCTAAATCACTCGATCCGGACGTACTGACCAAATCCGGAATAATGGTCGGCCTGGGCGAGACGATGGAGGAAGTCAAGGAAACCATGCGCGACCTGCGCGAGTGGGAGGTCGATATCTTAACCATCGGCCAGTATTTGCAGCCCACCATCAAGCATTTGCCGATCGAACGCTACTATCGACCGGAGGAGTTCGAGGAACTGAAGGACTTTGGGATGGACATCGGTTTCCGGTGGGTTGAGAGCGGGCCGCTCGTGCGCTCCTCATACCACGCCGAACGACAGGTACGTGCACTTTCAGTGGTTCACCGAGAACTGTACGGCTCCGAATAGTCTCAATCCCTCGCACAGTTGAACAATGCCCGGCTCGCCGGGCGTTTTCATAGCATGGACCCCCCTCTTGCGCGCCCAAAAGGATCCCATGGATCACCCCCTTCGATTCGGAGAGGAGCGCGGCCGAAGCCATAGGCCGGCGGAGATGGATTAGGCGCTATCGTGCAGGGGCGATCCGGCCCGAGAGCGCCGCGTGACAGGCGGCACAGAACGGGTCATGCCCTTCAAGCGCTACGAAGGGATCCCAAAGTTCGCTGAGTTCACCGTTAGCGGCCTCGAGAAAATACGATGGATAAACGATCGCCCCCACAATGAGGTAACGCTGCATCGCTACCCTGTGGTCAGTCAGTGATACCGACCGGAGGAAGCGATGAATATCAATCTTGGAATGGTCGAATGGGAAGAGGGTCGGCGATCTTCTCCCGGCAGGTTAGGGAAGAAACTGGCAGTGGCCCTGAGCGTAGTTTTGCTCGCGGCATTGGCCCTGGGGAATTGGCTCGCGGCCCCCGATCTTTCGATCGGGGGACAGAGTTCCTCTGCAATCGCCGAAGACGCATTTGCTGCGGATCAAGAGATTGCACAAGATGAGAGTTTCGCGCCGGCAGGATCACAGGTCTTCACACGGTAGATTCAGTGCTTCCTTACCGCCCGCAGCAGTTGCATCAAGAGTGAAGACTTGAGCTGCGCGAGGCAAAGAGAGGCTGTCTCAAAAGCAGCATGAGACAGCCTCTCTTACTTGAAACAATGCCGGTCATGACCGCATTCTGCTGCGGCGCTATTGACGGTCGGTCAGTGGTCTGCAGCGAGGAAGTAAAATCAGACCCGAACAACAGGGAGGAACGATGGGGCAGATCGAGTGGCAGGAGTTCGAGCGGGTGGACATGCGGGTTGGTCGGGTGCTTCAAGTCGAAGACTTTGAAGAAGCCCGCAACCCCTCTTATCTCTTGCGGATCGACTTTGGTCCGGAGATCGGGGCCAAACAATCGGCAGCCGCAATTCGGAATCTCTACCGCAAAGAAGAGCTTCGGGATCGGCTGGTCGTGGCCGTGGTGAACTTCCCGCCGAAGCAGATCGCGAACCACACCTCAGAGGTCCTGGTGCTGGCGGGCGTCAACCCAGACGGCTCCATGCGCTTGCTCCAGCCCGATGCCGAAGTCGAGCTCGGTGCGCGCGTTCGGTGACTCAGCTAGGCGCCATATGTGTCCGAAGGGATAATGCATAATATGCATACGATGAAGAACCTCGCTGACCGTGTGGTCCCCATCCCATGAAGATCGATGCGCAGATCGCTCCCTCCTCATTATCCAGCATTCCGGAAGTCGCCAGCAGCGCGGAACGGCTGGGCTTCGACGCCATCTGGTCCTCGGAGACCCAGCATGATCCTTTTCTTCCCCTGGCTCTGGTCTCCGAGCATACCGAGCGGATGAAATTTGGCACTTCCGTAGCGATCGGCTTCGCGCGCAGTCCGGCCACTCTCGCCTACACGGCCTGGGACCTGGCAGAGGCTTCCAAAGGCAGGTTCATTCTGGGCCTGGGTACGCAGGTCAAGCCGCACATCGAGCGGCGCTTTGGAATGCCCTGGCCAGATTCTCCCGTGGGAAAGCTGCGGGAACTCATTGAAGCCGTGCGCGCTTTCTGGCAAGCCTGGCAGACCGGCGAGCGACTCAACTACCGCAGCGAACACTACAAGCTGTCCCTCATGTCGCCGTTCTTCAATCCGGGTCCGATCGATCACTCCGACATCCCGATCTACATCGCCGGAGTGAACACCGGCCTGTCCCGGCTGGCGGGCGAAGTAGCGGACGGATTCCACGCCCATGTCTACCATTCCCCCCGTTATCTCAGGGAGGTCGTACGTCCCGCAATTGATGAGGGCGCGATGAGAGCAAACCGGTCGCCGAATGAGATCCATCTGTCGACGGCCGCCTTTACGGTCACCCGGTCGGAGGAGGCTGAATTCGTGCGTTCTCAGATTGCCTTTTACGCCTCCACACCCACTTACCGCCCGGTCATGGAACTGCACGGCTGGGGAGAGACCGCGGAGCGGCTCCAAGGTCTGGCACGCAAGGGCGCATGGGAGGAGATGGCTCAGCAGATCGATGACGAGATGCTCAACACATTCGCGGTCGTATGCGAACCGGCGGCATTGTCGAAGATGCTGATCGAGCGGTATGAGGGTTTGGTTGACCGACTCGCGCTCTACATACCGTACGTTCCTGGCCAGCGAGAAATGGAGTGGAACGAGCTGTTGGAGGGTGTTCGAGCGCAACTCGGATCCGCTTGATACAATTCGGGATGTTGAGTTAGCGAAATCGGATCACAAAGAGGGCGTGGGGTAATCCTATGACAGCGGCACCACTTACGAAGAAACAGGTAATGGCGGCTCGCGGGTGGATGACGATGGTGTTGATCGGACTGTTCATCTTCATGATCGGAATCTATCCGAACCTGATCGGCATGGACCGCAGCCCCGTGGTGGGATTTGTGCAGATCGGAGTTTGGCTGCTGGGACTGGGCATCCTGCTCCTAGGATCCACGCTGACCGTGCGTGTCATCCGCAACGGCCATCCAAACTCGCTGAGGTCGGAAGTCGGGCTACGATTGATCGCAACCGGCTATGTGTTTGCTGTAGCCGCCTCTTTCGCCGACTTTCTGGGAATCGGCTCGCACACCCTTCCGGGAATATCCTATGGCCCGCTGCAGGTGACGGGCTTGGCGCTCGGCGTGCTGGTCAGCTTATTTGGCGTGATTCTTTATTGGCCCGGAAAGGGCAGCCATGCCTCTAGCGAGGGGCGAACCTCCCCACAGCCGAGCACCCCGTAATCAAGGGAGCACCCCTCTCCCAAGTCCCAGGTAAGACATTCCCCAGCTGACTGCGTCTAACCCATTTTCCGATCCCAGGTGCGTCCAATACAGAAAGGCTGCCGGATAGCTTCTCTCGACAGCCTCGATTCGCTCAATTTGTCTGCAGAACCGGCTACTACTCGGCCATCTTCTCGCTGGAGTGGCCGGGGAAGACCTTCTCGCCAGGCTTGATGGCTGCATAGGCGTAGTTCACGGCCACCGTCACCTGGCCATAGCCCACGACGATGAGGTTGAGGGGTTCGAGATCCTCCTGAAGCGCCAAATCCCCTGCCGCATACACATTGGGCAGATTGGTCTCCATCTTGTTGTTCACCCGAACATAGCGACGGCCGATCGTTTCCAAGCCCCATTCGCGAATCGGGCCCAGATCGGCTTTGAAACCCAGCGCCAGGACGGTGGCGTCCACGTCGATGATGGTTTCCTCATCGGTCCGATTGTCAAAGATCACCGCTCGCTCAACATGGCCGTCGCCCTGGATCTCGCGCAGCTCGTAATGAATCTTGACATCGACCCCGGATTCATTCAGCCTGTTTACCGACGTATCGTGGGCGCGAAATCCGGGTCGCCGGTGAATCAGCGTGACGTGCTCGGCGATGGGCTCGGCAGCAAGCGCCCAATCGACGGCGCTGTCGCCGCCGCCCACGATCAGGACCCGCTTGTCGGCAAACTCCCCGATATCCGCCACGAAGTATTCGAGGCCCTTTCCCTCAAAGAGATCTACGCTCTCATTCGGGAGCTTAATGGGTCGGAAGGCTCCAATTCCCGCCGCGATGATAACCACTCTCGAGAAATGGTCTCCCTTTGTTGTCCCGATGGCCCAGCATTCCTCGTCCGGTTCGCCGCCCGGGAGCGGCACACGACGCAGTGTCTCGGCCCGTTCGCCAAGGGCGAACTTTGTGTCCCATTGACTGGCTTGCTCGACCAAGTTCTCAACCAGGTTCTTCCCGACGATGGTGGGAAACCCCGGTGTGTCGAAGATCTTCTTCTCGGGGTACAAGGCCGTGATCTGACCCCCCGCCTGCGGGAGGGCGTCGATCAATTTGCAGCTCATCTCGCGCATGCCAGCATAGAATGCGCCAAACATACCGGTCGGCCCGGCCCCTACGATGGTGATATCGAAAACCTCGGGTTCTGTGCCTTTTCCCATTAGATCCAATCGGCTCCTATTCGGATGCGTAAAGTTCCCCGGGACACGATTTTAGCAAACCGCTGGGGCTGAGGAGAATAGCCCCTTGGACAGTTTGTGGCCTGAAGGATGTCACATATCTTGCGAACTTACACCAGAGCATGGACAGGATTCCTTCTCACCTGCGCCTTGGGGCATACGTGTGGGGGCTACAGCTCCACGCGGCGCGGATCGACGCGATGATGTTCGGCCTCAATGATGGCCAGGATCGTATCCACCGTCTTCTCGACCTGCGAATCCGCATTTAGGACGGCATAGTCGAAGATTTCCAGGTATCCGAGCTCCTCTTTAGCCGTCTCCAGTCTGAGCTGCAGATCCGCTTCCGACTCGGTCCGCCGCTTCCGGAGACGGCGAGCAAGCTCCTCTTCGTCTCTGGCGGTCAAAAAGATCAACAGGGCCTCCGGTGCCAGGGCCCGGATCGTCTTGGCTCCCTGCACGTCCACGCGCATCACAACGTCCTGTGCGCTTTCCATGGCTTCACGAATCTGCTGCCTCGGGACGCCCTTATAGTCGTTGTATACGAGGGCGTGCTCGATCAGTTCGCCCCTTTCGATCATGTCAAGGAACTGCTCTTCCTCGACAAAGAAGTAGTCTTCACCTTCAACTTCGCCGGGTCGGCGGGGGCGGGTGGTCGCCGTAACCACAAAATGGAACGGCAGCCCCCGTTGCTTCATATGATCCAGGACGGTGTCCTTGCCGACTCCGGAGGGGCCGGAAATCACAACAAGGAGTGGCTCGGTGGGTTGCTCAATCACGGCTGCGGGCGCTGAGTATAATCCCATTCGCTGGAGGCCGCGATGCCGAGCTACGATTACCGCTGCGCTAACTGCAACAAACGATCTGTGATCTATCAAACCTACGAAGAGTATGGCGAAACGCCTGTCCAGTGCCCGCACTGCGGGGGCAAAGACCTGCACCGAATCATCGGTCGAATCCGCATTGCCAAATCGGAAGATTCACGGCTTGAGGATCTCTCCGACCCGAGCAGCTGGGGAGATTTCGATGAGAATGACCCCAAGTCCATGGCGAAAATGATGCGCAAGATGGGCAACGAACTCGGTGAGGATATGCCGGCCGAATTTGATGAGGTGGTCGATCGCCTAGAGGCTGGTGACGATCCAGAGCAAATCGAGAAGGACATGCCCGATCTCGGAGGCGGGGACGACTTCGGCTTCTAGCAACCCGGGGATCTGCTGCAGCCCCCCCGCCTCCTTACTATTGGGCGCCCAGGACCGAGGGCGCCCGGTACCTTACATCTCTAATCGCCCCGCAACAACTCCCCGTATCTGTTCCTGAATCTGATCCTCAGTTTGGGCCGCGTCGATCCGGACCCAGCGGTCCGGCTCGGCGTCTGCCAGGCGCAGGTAGCCTTGCCGGACGCGTTCATGGAAAGCCAGATCGTAATCGTCGAGGCGATTCCAGTGGCCGTCCTGCTTGCGGCGCTCCAGCCCGAGCTCGCTGGTGAGGTCGAGAAGGAATGTTAGGTCCGGGATTAGTCCACCGGTGACGAAGCCGGTTATGGTGCGAAGCAGCTCCAGATCCAACTCGTGACCGTAGCCCTGGTACGCGAGCGAGGAGTCGTAGAAGCGATCGCATACGACCACTCCCTCACGCGCAAGATGAGGCTGGATGAGTTGCCGTACCACTTGTGCTCGGGAGGCGGAAAACAACAGGAACTCGGCCTCCGGGCTCATGCTCTTGTTCTCAAGCGACATGATCACTCGGCGAATCTGATCGCCGATTTTTGTGCCGCCCGGCTCTCGAGTGAATAAGATGTCGTGACCCTGGCTTTTGAGGTGATCGGCCAATCGCAGAGCTTGAGTGGACTTGCCGCCCCCCTCGGGGCCTTCAAGGGTTACGAAGAAGCTCAATCGCGAAAGATCCTGACCCGCCGCCGAGGGTCTTTGCCGTAGGAATGCGAGATCAGGTCGGCCTGGCGAGCCATCTCGTGCTGTTGACGGCGCACGTAGGACGACGCCGGCCTGAGATCGACCGAGCGGGCACCGTTCAGCACCTTTTCAATGGCTTGCTGCGCCTCTTGCGCGCCCTGCGTCACCGTAGGATCGTCCGCCGGCTCTCGATCGAGGGCAAAGAGGTCAACCAGGAAGCTCTCCATCTGGCCCACCGTATTTGCCCGCAATACATAGATCGGCATTCGCCGGTTTTCTGCATCGGCGATCAGCTTGCGACGCCTGCGATAGTAGGAGCGGAGGGTGACCATCGCGTCCGCCTGCCCGATGTCCTCCGCAATCAATACCGGCACGTGGATGCGCTTGGCCGCCTGCCGCAGCCGGTTGCGGGCTACTCCGTAAGGATAGATGCGGATGATCTCCAGCGGCTCTCCGGGAAGCCTGGGGGAGGCAGGGCGGGCAAGATCCTCGGGGGGCTGAGCGCTCTGCAGTGCGGACTGTCTCCGGTATCCAGCGGGGCCTCGGCGAGTGGAGCTCGCGCCTGCGTTAAGTTTGTTGATCTGGATCTCACCCGCTTCGTCGCGGAAGCGTTCTTCCATGGCAGGTGGAACGTTGCGCAGCAGCGCATCTACCGCGGCGGATACGTCGTGGTGAACGGCAAGTTTCTCACGATCCTGGATCTCAATAAGCACATCGAAGGTGGGCGCCGCGCGGCGTTCGAGCACCGTCTTCTGAGTGCCGCGACGGCGGGCCTCCTCGTCGGACAGAGTTACCGATTCGATGCCGCCCACCAGGTCAGATAGCGTGGGATTTAAGAGTAGATTTTCGAGGGTGTTGCCGTGGGCGGTGCCGACGAGCTGCACTCCGCGTTCGGCGATGGTCCGCGCAGCCACCGCTTCTAGCTCCCGCCCGATCTCGTCAATCACGATCACTTCAGGGTTGTGGTTTTCAACGGCCTCGATCATGACCTCGTGCTGCAAGCTTGGTTTGCGAACCTGCATCCGACGCGCGCGTCCGATAGCCGGATGAGGCACATCACCGTCGCCGGCGATCTCGTTCGAGGTGTCAACGATGACCACGCGTTTCTCATCGGCCAGGACACGGGCTGCCTCGCGCAGCATCGTGGTCTTGCCGACTCCCGGCCGGCCAAGCAGCAGCAGACTTTCGCCGCTGTTGATCAAGTCTTGAATGATATCGATCGTGCCGTAGACTGCCCGACCCACCCGGAACGTCAGACCGACGATGCGACCGTGCCGGTTGCGGATGGCTGAAATACGATGCAGCGTACGCTCGATTCCCGCACGGTTGTCGGCGTCGAAATCGCCGATGCGTTCAATGACATAGTCAATATCTTCCCAGGCGACCTCCTTGTCGCTCAGGGTCACCTCAACGTCGACGTAGCGAGCTGTCGGAACTCGCCCGATATCCAGTATGACCTCGAGCAGATCGTCGGGCCGATCAATTTCAGTTAATTTGTCGGTGATGTATGGAGGCAGGACACCTCGCAGGGTGTCCAGGTCGTCGGTGATGCGTCTTCCTGTCATTTGGAAGCACCGGCCGGATCCTCGATCCGAGCAATCGGTGCAGTTGGCTCCGGGTAAGTTCCTTCGACTGCTGGCAGCGGGCTCGCGGCCTGTCTGCGAACTCCGATCGCTAAACGCTTGACCATGACCGCCTGGTCGACCGCCGGTTCAAACCACATACGCTCCAATGGTCCGCTCATCCAGCTCTGATAGGAGCGGACGCAAACATAGACCGGGCGATCTCTCGGTACCTCTCGGAGATAGTCACCGAGTAATCCTTGAAAATCTTCGACCGCGGGGTGGAAATAGGGCTGGACCCAGGTACCGAGCGAGCCGCGTTCGATGTCGAGGTAGCCCAGCAATTCCCCCTCACGCCAGTAAACAAGATTATGACCGGTACGGGTGGGTGGGGGCTCGACCTGTCGAACCAGTCCGGGGACGATGTTGTGATAAAGGCTTTGGGCGGCGATAGCGTCTTTCGAGTTCTCTACACGCCAAACGTCGCCGTCCGAGTGCTCGATATTCTCTTTGGCTGCATCTAGTCGCCAGATCCTTTGCCGGGCATAAATCGCAAACCCAGCAGAGCGAAGCCGTTCGAAGGCCTCTCTATGCTCATCCACCTCAGCGACCAGGTTTGGCGCCCCGTGCTCACCTACCGCGGCAGCCAGCGACTCCAGGAGTTTGAGACCCGCATCATGATCCAGGGCTTCTTCAGGACCAAAAAAAGAAAGTCGCGCGTTGGGAGCGTCCGACTGATAGATGCATTGCCCCACGGCTTCAATGTCACCGTTGCGTGACACGAGTGTGACCGCGGATCTCCCTGGGATAAAGGGGCCCAGCAGGGCATTCTGCATGGCGTGCGCGCCGCGCGTAAAGGCCAGCTGGGAGTCTGGACACAGCCCGCGATCTCGTACCCTATGCAGCAGCGGGAGGTCTCGCCAATCTAATTCTCGAATCATCGAATATCGCGCAAAAGCCGACTCGTACCCACGCCAAACGATCGGCGAGCGATTCTACCATGTGGGCGTTTTTTGAGCCCCTGGGCCATTTCATGCGGGTGCGCAAAGATGACCCTCGGCGTCGCTGGGGTACAATCACCTCTGGCCTGCCCATAAGGAGAAGTAAAGGGAATGAGCGCAAGATCCTTATCGATCACGGCGGTAAGCGTTGCAATTGTGTTTGTTTTCATCCGCCTGATTCAAGTTCCTATCCCCGCCACGGGCGGCTTTACGCACATCGGCGCCGTGGCAGAGATATTCATCGCCCTGGCCTTTGGCCCAATCGTAGGGGTGGTCGCCGCCGGGGTTGGGGCCGCACTGGCCGACCTGACTCTGGGATACGGACAGTGGGCCCCTCTTACACTGCTTGCGCATGGGGCGCTCGGCGTGCTCGCCGGGTACATCGGTTGGAAAGCGAGCACTGGAAGGATGCTCCTGGCCTGGCTGGCGGGTGGAATTGCGTTGGTGCTAGTTTACTTTGCGGGTGAGTCGCTCATTCCCAGTCTCTACGGCGGCTCAGCGGCCGCGATCTTGGAGCTTCCGGTCAACCTCTTTCAGGTCAGCCTCGGAATCCTCGGCTTGCTGTTGCTGCGCCTGACCAAGGCCGCATACCCACAAATCGATCAGCTGGCGGAGGACGTCAGCTTTGAGGAAGTCTGAGGAGTCCGGATCCCCGCTCATTTCCCGCTACCGCGCAAGCTTCCTGCACAAACCTCACATGCATCATGACGGTCGTTATTCAAGACCTCAGCTACGCCTACCCTGACGGCGATTGGGCGCTCCGCGACGTCAGCCTCCGTGTAGAGCAAGGCGAATTCCTCTCAATCATGGGCGCTAACGGGGCGGGAAAGAGCACACTCTGCCTGGCGCTCAATGGGATCGTTCCACAGGCTACGGGGGGCCGAATACGTGGGAACGTCACCGTTGATGGAATGAACACCAAGGAGCATCCGGTGGCGACCTTCGCGCAACAGGTCGGTATCGTGTTCCAAAACCCGGAGTCCCAACTCTTCAGTGCCACCGTCGAAGCGGAGGTGGCTTTTGGATTGGAGAACCTGGGATTGCCTCGCGACGAGATGCAGGACCGTGTGGGCTGGGCGCTTGATTTGCTCAGGATCGACGATTTGCGTGATCGGTCGCCGTCGCAACTCTCCGGAGGGGAAAGGCATCGCCTGGCTATTGCGAGTGTCCTGGCGATGTCCCCGAAGATCTTAGTTCTGGATGAACCAAGCGCTAATCTGGACCCGACCGGAAGGAGCGAGCTGCTCTCCGCACTAAAAGACCTAAAGAGCACCGCGGGGTTAACCGTCATCATGGCAGAGCACGAAAGCGAGCTGATCGCCGAGTTTTCCGATCGGATCGCAGTCTTGGATAGTGGGCGGCTCACGAAACTCGAGACCCCAGAACGCTTGTTCTCCGATATCGACGGCATGCGTGCTCTGGGATTGGGAGTGCCCCAGGTCAGCGAAGTGGCGGCCTGTTTAAACCGGAAATTTGGTGTGGGGCTGAATCTGACTCGGTATCAAGACGCGCACCGAAGCCTAAGAGCCCTCCTGAACGCGAGATGAATACGGTACCCGCATGACGGAAATTGAAATGTGCAACGTGTGGTTCTCCTATCGCGACGGGGACGATGTATTGAAGTCGGTATCGATACGGGTCCAACAAGGCGAGTTTTTGGCCTTGATTGGTCAGAACGGGTCTGGGAAAACTACGCTAGCGAAGCACCTGCTCGGTCTGCTGCATCCCAGGGAGGGTAAAGTACTGATTCGAGGAGAAGATATTCACGGTAAGCCGGTGGGGGAGATCGCACGCCGGGTCGGATACGTCTTTCAAAACCCCGACCATCAGATCTTCAGTGCCACCACAAGGGAGGAAATCTCATACGGACCGCGGAATCTGCAGCTCGGAGAGGCCGAGATCGTCCGTCGGACCGAAAGAGCCATGGAGCGATTCGATCTGAAAGTCCATGCGGAGCAGCAACCAGCAACCTTGAGCTTCGGCACGCGTCGCAAGGTGGCGCTTGCCTCGATCTACGCCATGGATCCGCAGATCTGGATCCTGGATGAGCCCACCGGGGGACTCGATTGGCGCTCAGAGCAGGCGACGATGACACTACTTCACGAACTGAACGAGGCTGGCAAAACGATCGTACTGATCACGCATGACATGCGTATCGTGGCCGAACACGCGAAGCGCTGCATCGTGATGTCGGAGGGTCGAGTGGTTGCTATTGACGAGACGCGGCGAATCATGGAACAAGCTGGAGTACTGGAGATCACGCCGCCGCAGGTCTGGAGGCTTGCGTGCGCGTTCGACCTCCAGCCGCTTTCCCTGACCGCGGAAGAATTCTGCTGGGAATACGGACGGCGGCTAGCGACCGAAAGCGAGATCAGTGTCAGTCGCTCCTGATTTCTATATCCACCGGCGGAGTTGGTTGCACGACACCGATCCCCGCGTCAAGCTGCTGATGCTGGTCCTTACTGTCGTGCTGCTGCTCGTATTTCAGAACCTGTGGATCATGCTGGCCTCATGGCTCCTGATTTTGATCTTGCACCGATCTGCCAAGGTGCCGAGGGACCGCATCCGTTTCCTGCTGAGGGCGCTGCTCCCCGTCACGATCCTGATGCCTTTGATTTGGGTCATCTTTTACCCGGCAGGTGAGGTCGTCATCAGCATCGGTTTCATCAACATCCGAGGAGAGAGCCTGGCGCAAGGATTGACGGTCGCCCTGCGAATCCAGGCCATGACCTTCGCAATTTTTGCTGTACTCTTCACGACGGATACCGATACCCTGATGCAAGGCCTGGTGAGACTGAGGATGCCTTATTCATGGGGGCTTATGCTGTCCCTGGCGCTTCGCTATGTACCTAACTTTGCCAATTCGTACTCATCGATCCATCAGGCACAGCAGGCACGGGGGCTAGAATACGAATCCACAAGAGGCCTGAAGCGCGTGCGGGAGATGATGCCCGTATTGGTCCCCATGATTATTGGGTCCTTCCGAAGTAGCGAGCAGATGTCCATCGCTCTCGAAGCCAGAGGATTTGGTGTTCCGGGAGTTCGGCGCACCTACCTCAGTGTGATTCGCTTCCGCGCCCTCGATTGGGTTCTTGTAGCCCTCGGCCTCATCGTGGCCATGGCTCTGCTTGCGCTGAACCTGGCGTACGGGTTTGGGACCGATCCGATTGCCATCTTCCCGTAGGCCGTGAATGGCTAGGCGACTTCCCCTGGGAAAGCTCCCATCCGATATGCTGGCCGAGCTCCTGAGCAAGGTGTCCGACGCCGACCCCGGAATCATTGTGGGCCCAGGAGTTGGCCTGGACGCGGCGGTGCTTGACCTAGGTGACCGCTATCTGGTGGCAAAGACCGACCCGATCACTTTTGCCACAGATCAGGTGGGTTGGTATGCGGTTCATGTCAACGCCAACGACGTGGCGTGCATGGGAGGGACCCCTCGCTGGTTCCTGGCGACGCTGCTGATGCCGGAGGGCCAGGCAGATGAGGAGCTCGCCACAACGGTGTTTGAGCAGATCGAGGAGGCTTGTGGTGCGCTGGATGTGAGCCTGGTCGGCGGGCACACGGAGATAACGTTCGGCATCGATCGCCCGATCGTCATGGGTTGCATGCTCGGGGAGGTCGAACCGGATAAGCTGGTCACTCCAGCTGGGATCAAGGTTGGGGACGTCGTGATTCTTGCCAGGGGTGTCCCCATCGAGGCCACCGCAATCATCGCGCTTGAGAGGGCTGACGAACTCGAAGGACATTTTGAGGCGGAGTTCTTGTCCAGGTGCGCCAATTTCCTAGTCGAGCCCGGAATTAGCGTGGTGGCGGCCGCGCAGGCCGCGCAGGCCTCAGGCGAGGTGCATGCGATGCACGATCCCACGGAAGGGGGGCTGGCGACGGGCCTGTGGGAGCTGGCGCAAGCCTCTCGAACCGCGCTACTTGTTCAGGAATCGGCTATCCACATAGTGCCTGAGGGCCGGATTCTCTGCGAGCACTACGGATTGAACCCGCTTTCATGCATCGCTTCCGGAGCGCTGCTGTTGGTTGCCGCACCGGAAAGCGCGCGCCAAATTGTGAGCGCTCTCAACGATCGAGGGATCTCCGCGGTAGCAATCGGGGAGGTCACAGGCCAGGGCGAGGTGAGCGTGACGCTCGTCTCCGAGACGGGGAGTCGGCCCCTGGACGCACCCGACCGGGATGAGATCTCGAAGCTTTTCGAGATCCGCGACCCTCCAATACAATAAAAACAATGGTACAATTATACAATGCTACATTGCTACAATATGAGCCAACCCAACGGGTCTAGAGATTGGTATTGAAGCCGCAGGGGGTAGTGATTGGTTGAGCTAGACTTCCGAAGTGGCGAGCCGATCTACATGCAGATCGTGGTTCAGCTCGAACAGCGCATCGCCGCCGGAGAACTCAAGCCAGGGGATCAATTGCCGACGGTGCGCGAGCTGGCGGACGAACTGGACGTGAACTTCAATACGGTGGCCAGGGCCTATCGGATACTTGACGAGGCTGGCTCGATTTCCACGCAGCAGGGTCGCGGCACATTCGTGATCGATCCCAGCGAAGCGGGCCAGACGACGCTGGAGGGGATCACACGCAGGTTTGCTGGACAGGCCCACCGTCTGGGCTTTGAGCCGGAAGAGGTCGCTCAAAGCGTAGGTTTTGTTTTGGGTCAATGGGAACAGTCGGGCAAGCCGCCCGACGACTGATCAATGTTCCACGTGAAACCTTCACACGCAGAGAGCAGGTTTAGGAAGAGTCGGGCTCGTGCAAATGCGATTTCAAACTAAGAGACGGCAATTCGGAATGCGGCGAGGTCAATCGTTCCTTCCCGTGGGGCTCGAACTAATCATGTTGCTTCCCGTCAAGCTGATCTGAACCCGGAGAGGGTCAATGGACATTGCGGTTCGGTTGCTAAATGGATTGCTCATGATCGCTATGCCGATCGCGCTGGGGATCTACCTGGTGCGTCGCACGGGACAGAGCTGGCGGCTCTTCCTCGCCGGTGGCGTGCTTTTCGTCGGATCGCAAGTGCTGCATATCCCGTTCAATCTTGTCGTGCTAAACCCCATATTGGAGCAGCTTGGGTTCGGCGAGGGCGTTCTTGGTTCCGGGCTCTTAATTGGAGCGCTGCTCTTGGGCCTATCCGCCGGACTGTTTGAGGAGCTCACCCGCTGGCTGGGCCTGCGTTTTTGGCTGAAAGGCGCCCGATCCTGGAATTCGGCGCTCATGTACGGGGCTGGATGGGGCGGCGCCGAAGCGATCCTCCTAGGCCTGGCCGTGCTGTGGTTTCTTGTCCAGGCACTGATGTTTAGACAAGGCACGCTGCAAAGTCTTATACCAGCCGAGCAGCTGGAGATTGTTGAAGCACAGTTTGCGGCATATTGGGAAACCCCGCTGTTCTTGAACCTGATTGGGGCGGTTGAAAGGGCGTTCGCGCTGGCCGTGCAGGTCTCGCTTAGTGTGATGGTGATGCGGGCCGTCACACGACACAAGCTTCTGTGGCTTCTTGCTGCTATCACCTGGCATACCCTTGTGAACGCTGTGGCGGTGGTGGCGGTGACTCAAGTGGGCGCAGTGGCTACGGAAGCGTTCATTGGGGTCATGGCGGCCATCAGTCTTGTGGTGATATTCTGGTTGAAGGAGGAAGAGCTGCCCCAAGATGAGAGGCCGGGGGCACCACTCGCCGAATTCAAACCGGCGCCGGTGAAAGTGACGGAAGAGAAGTTGGAAGATTCTCGATATTCCAGCTAAATTTGATGATTCGCGGCACAGGCAAATGATCAGCATTGAAGGCTTGACGAAGCGGTTTGGCGATACCACGGCGGTGGAAAACCTGGAGCTTGAGATCCGCTCAGGGGAGGTATTCGGTTTCCTGGGCCCGAATGGAGCCGGTAAGACCACGACGCTGCGCATGCTGAGCGCGCTGATCAATCCCACTTCTGGAACGGCGCAGGTGGCCGGCTATCGACTTGGGGAGGACGACCAGGCGCTCCGCCGCAACGTCGGCATTCTGACGGAGGCCCCGGGACTCTACGATCGTCTGAGCGCGGAACGCAATCTAAGTTTCTTTGCCCACCTGTACGGAGTAGGTGATGTCGATGGGCGGGTCGAGCGCTACCTGAAGCTTCTGGGGCTGTGGGAGCGGCGCTCGGAACCGGTTGCCACTTTCTCGCGCGGAATGCGACAGAAGCTGGCCATCGCCAGGGCGATGCTGCATGAACCTCCGGTTCTGTTCTTGGATGAACCCACCACGGGCCTGGACCCGGAGGCATCCCGGCTGGTTCGAGAATTCATCGAGGGATTGAGGGGCGAAGGCCGCACGATCATCCTGAATACTCACAATTTGGACGAGGCGGATCGCCTCTGCGACCGAATCGGCGTGCTCAACACCCGATTGCTGGCTCTGGACACGCCGGCCGCCCTGCGGCGGGAGGTCTTTGGTAGCAAAGTCGTGTTCCACCTGGCCGATCTTCGTCCGGAGTTTGAAGCGATAGTTGCCAACTTCCCCTTTGTGGATGCGGTCGAGTCCATGGATGCCAAGCTTGTTGTGACGCTGGACGACCCGGAGACGCACAACCCGGCGCTCGTTGCGGCCCTGGTAAACGCGGGCGCGCAGGTGCAGTTCGTGGGGGAAATCCGACAATCCTTGGAGGACGTCTACCTGCGCCTGGTTGGCAACGGGGGCACGGAATCTGAACGAGGAGATGAGACGTGAATCGGGTCTATCGGATCGTTCGCAAGGAATGGGCGGAGATATTCAAGAACCGCTTTGTGCTCTTCACCGTCGCCTTTCTGCCGCTGCTGGCCGCCTTGCTTCCGCTTGGCATCCTGTATTTCGTCAGCTCCTCTCCCGATTTCGCAGCCGATGTTGGAGAAGATATTCCCCAGGAGTTCTCGGCGCTGTGCAATAACCTGACCGGTCAGGAGTGCATACAGTATTTCCTTATCAGTCAGTTCATTTTACTTTTCATGATCCTGCCGCTGGCGATTCCCATTACGATTGCTTCCTACAGCATTATCGGAGAGAAGACGACACGCACCCTCGAACCGTTGCTGGCCACGCCGATCACCACGGCCGAACTGCTGGGTGGCAAGGGAGCTGCGGCGGTTATCCCGGGCGTGACTGCGACCTGGCTTGCCTATCTGGTTCTCGTGATCGGAGTGGCCTTGATGGGCGTTGGATCCGGTGTCATGGACAATCTGCTGGATCCATTCTGGTTGATCGCAATTATTGTGGTGGGTCCGCTGCTCGCGCTGACCGGCGTGAGCGTAGCAGTGATCGTCTCATCGCGCGCGACAGATCCTCGCACGGCGGAGCAAACCTCCATGCTGGTCTTCCTCCCCA
This sequence comes from Anaerolineae bacterium, assembly GCA_036986135.1. Taxonomy (GTDB): domain Bacteria; phylum Chloroflexota; class Anaerolineae; order Anaerolineales; family E44-bin32; genus JADFRG01. The sequence goes on from BTQZ01000007.1 coordinate 68,552, forward strand.
TCTTGCTCGTCTTCTTCGCACAAATGGCGGGCTTGATCTTGATCGACGCGCAGCTGGTGCTGCTGATCGCACTGGCGCTGGTCGTGATCGATGCGGGCCTGATGGCAGTTGCCGTGCAGTTGTTCCAGCGGGAGACCATTCTAACGCGTTGGAAATAGGAATCGGCTACAAATTGAGCGAAGCCCCAATCCCCGTTTGCGACTACGAAGGTTCTGACTATCAGGAGCGATTCTGGGGGCGCGGAGACCGCGCCTATGAGGACGGCGCGGAGGCGGCCGCGCTCAGGCGCTTGCTCCCTTCTGCGGGAGAGTTCCTGCTCGAGCTCGGCGCGGGAGCGGGCAGGCACACACCGCGCTACGCTGGCTACCGCCGGGTGGCGCTCCTTGACTACTCGTTCTCTCAGTTAAAGCAGGCCCGTTCACGGCTGGGCCCAGATGATCGATTTGAGTACATTGTGGGCGACATCTATCACCTGCCGTTCCAGCGCGGCGCCTTCGATGCAGCCACTATGATCCGCACCTTCCATCACATGGCCGATCCTCAGGCGGCACTGGCCAGCGCCCATAGAGTGCTCGAGAGCGGAGCCAGCTTTATCTTGGAGTATGCCAATAAGCGCAATTTGAAGGCCATCCTCCGCTGGCTGGGAGGCCGGCAAAGCTGGAACCCTTTTGATCCGGAGCCGGTCGAGTTCGTGGAACTCAACTTCAACTTCCACCCTGAATCCGTACGGGCGTGGTTGCAAAAAACAGGTTTCGTGGTGGAGCGACAGCTGGCGGTATCGAACTTTCGGCTACCGTTGGTCAAGAGTCTGGTCCCCCCGCGGGCTCTAGTGGCTGTTGACACGGCACTTCAGCCGACCGGCCGATGGATTCAGCTTTCCCCGAGCGTGTTTGTGTTGGCACAGGTAGAAGGTCCCTCCCAGACTTGAGGAAGCGGGCGGGCAGGAGGCAGGCTCGGAGCAAGCGCCGCCATCCATTGCAGGGCCAGCGAGCGGGTCGGCGTCGGCCAGAGGATCGGGAGCAGGCGTGTCCGATACGCCTGGCTGGAACCCCCCGATCATTGGTTCGGTTATCAGCAGGGCAGCGCTGGAGCCGCGGTTAGCTCGCCGGCCGCCAGTATTTCCCCGCCTCGCGCTGCAGCAACCCCGCGCCCACCATCTCTCGCCGAAGCGTCGCAGTGTCCTCGTGGTGGCGCGCGAGAATTTCGTTGACTCGCTTTTCGCCGTACCGTGAACCGAATCGAAAATCGGCCACAATATGCCGCAGGATAGCGAGTAGCTTCTTGCGTTGGGCAGGGATGGTCTCGAGGCGTCCATCGGGAAGAGAAAAATCCGCAACGACTTTTCGATCGAAGGCATCGAGATCGATCCCGGCTGCGACCGCCGGCAACTCTTCGCGCGACAGCAGCCGACGAGCCATATCCTCAAGCGCATCGGTCTCCAACTCGTATACGCTATAATAGCCCTCCGCGCGGGCGCTCACGAGGCCAGCCCGCGCGAGCCGTGAAAGATGGTGGGATACGGTCGAAGGCCTCAACTCGAGCATCGCCGCCAACTGCTCAACCGTGAACCCCTTTTGGGACAGCAGCCCAACGATCTTCAATCGATTGGCGTCCGCCAGCGCCTTGAAGAATTCCAACAGCTCATCTGAAATTGATTTAGTGTTCATCAAACTAAATCGATGGTCATCGAATTAGTATTGCGGGGATTTATCTGCCTGTCAAGGGGGGAGGCCAATGCCTGAGAAGAGAGAGACCTTTGCTGTCGAGATTGCGGGCGTTCGGAGGCGACTGCCGCTGTTCGAGGTCGCTCCCGGACTGCGGATTGCGGTCCTAAACATCCTGGGCGACACCGAGTTGGTTGAGGCTTGTGGGAAAGAGCTGGGAGAACGACTGGAGGGTGTCGACTACGAGGTATTAGTGACCGCGGAGGCCAAGAGCATTCCGCTGATCTGCTCGCTGGCCAGAGAAACCGGCAAGGATTACGTGGTGCTGCGAAAGTCCTACAAGCAGTATATGGGAGAGACGATCGAGGCCGAAACTCTCTCGATCACAACCGGGAAGCCGCAGGGCCTCCACCTGGATGAGAAGGACCGGCTCATCGTCAGTGGGCGGAAGGTGGCGCTGGTTGACGATGTGATCAGTACCGGGTCGACGCTCAAAGGGATGCGAAAGGTGATGGAGCTGGCCGGCGCCGAAGTTGTAGCGGAGGCGGCGATCTTCACGGAGGGCGAACCGGAGGATTGGAACCACATCATCGCTCTTGGCCACCTGCCGCTGTTCCGAGACGCGTAACCTTCAGCCGCAGATAACCGGTCCCGCGTCGCTCCAGGTCACCTCGAACCGACCCTCGATCCGGTCGATGCCATCCAGCTCGAGCCAAAACCAGCCGCCGGCGACCTTTCCCTCCGTATAATTTTCCAGGCCAATTGCACCATCTTTGGCGGGGATCCATTCAGTCCCGCCGATGAAGGCTGCCCCATAACCTCCGCGCTCGCTGAGTTCGATTTGACTACCCGCCATCGACGAGTCGAATCGCCGCACGGCGATGCTGACCTGCGGCGGCTCCGGGTCGCCCAGCCGGTAGAGATCGAAGATAATCGCCGGGGCATCGACCGGAGAGCAACTGGCTTCAAACGTGCCCGCGTAATGCGGCGGCTCGCTCGACACCGACCCGGCTCGTGAACAGCCGGCCACCAGGATTGGTGCCAATAGCAGCAGCCAAACGGTCCGCCGCGATCCAAAGGGGCGGTAGGCAGAGACCTCCGAGCGGTGACTCGGTCCGGAGGTCTCAAGCTGTGCGGGTCTCACTCTTACGGCCAGAAGTAACGAACGTCGTAGTCTAGGGTGATCTCCCCGTCTGCCGGGATCCTGACCCGGAACTCGATCGTCGATGAGTCCAGCTTCTCGAAGTCGTGGCTGGACTGAAGGATGCGCCACTCGCTCCAGCGGAAGAGGTGTTCTACCACTCGCACCTCCGCCGCCTCGTCCTTGTAGTTGCGGAGCGTGATCTCGAACGATTCTTCGAGGGTCTTGTCGGAGGGTCTGCGGAAGTCGGTCTGGATTCTTTCGCCTACGATGTCAAAGGCGTCCCCGACGTAGAGCCTCACCGTCTCGCCCTCTGGCGTGTGGTCGATGCTGTCCTCACCGATCAGCAGCGCAGCACCGTCGACATCTTCCTGATAGACGCGCACACGACCCTTGGGCAGGTCGGCTTGGGCCTGTTCGGTGTCGAACTCAAGCAGCACCATGACCTTGGGATTGGAGGCAATGCCGTAGGAAGGATCGGTCTGAGGGTATCCGTAGAAGTTGCAGTACCAGTAGTTGTTGCGGCACTGAAGTGCGTCATAGACGAAGAACTTCTCGGCAGGGACCTGGTTGACCGACACGAACTCGATCTGCTTGTTCTCGTTGTTCTTAATCGTGACCGGCCGGGGCACTTCGTAAAGCTGATACTCAAAGAACTCCCGCTGCTCGACGGGTGTGGCTGCCAGCTCTGCCTCGGCTGCGAACCGCTGGTCCTGGCCCGCAAAGCCTGCCTGGGGCAGACGCTGGAGATCGCCGGCGATCAGCTTCAGGCGTGCGTCCTCATAGGTGGTCCCACTAGTGTTCCGCAGGGTGACCCAGCCGTCCAGGTCGATCGACCGCTCGTTGCTTGCAAGCAGCACGACATAGTCGGCCTGCCAGGAGATCCCGCCCGTCAGGTAAGTGATCTCCACGTCCTGTGAGCCGGCCTGGTCCGCCATCAGTTGCCAGACCAACGTGGGTCGCGTGATCAGCCCCTCCGGCAGCTCAGGGAACGAAACTTCCCGAACGCTTCCGCTGATAACGGAGACCTGTCCGTCTTCGTCTTGAAGAATGATGCCTCCCTGTGAGCTAAGCAGACTACCCTCGTACAGAGTGCCGTCTTCGGTCACGACGCGGATGACCTGATCCAGATATTTCTTGAACAGTGCGTTGGAGTCGACCAGGTCGTATTGGTAGTTTTGCTCGAGGATGGAAGTTCCGGTGGGATCCGTCAGCGATTTGAAAAGCACGCTGGTGGGGTCTATAGAAGCCGCTACGTCGGTGAAGGCGATTTCATTGAATCCCCGCGAGAAGTCGAACGCCCGGCGGTCGCGCACAAGCGCCGTGCCCTCGTTGTAGACCGTCAATGCGACCGTCGTTTCGGCCGCTTCCGCGGTTGAAGCACGAGTCGGGGCCACCGGTTCATCGGTAGCACGCTGTCCGCTGCAGGCGACCGCCAATGCAGCCAGCCCGAGAGCGACACCGATCGCGCGCCACCGCACCCCGCTGTGCCGCCATGAGGACCCGCGGAGGCTCTCGCTTACGGAGCGGGTCCTCTGAGCTGCGGCAGTAATTAAGCTAGAATACTTCATTATCACTATCCTTCCTTCCCTCTTGTGCTCATAGACGTCCACAAGGGCTCTGGAGTTCCCGCCCTGGCCCATCTAGACTACGGGGCACTGTGCCCAGACTCCATAGTCGAGCGGTACCGAAATTTCTGGGGCTCGCCTTGATATAATCCGCCCGTTGCGTCGGGAGATCAAACCAGGTGTTGACTCGTAGGAAGGAAGAGCGGCGACTAAGACAAGAGGGGAGACTGCCGCCCGGTCAGTCGCTCACCAATAAATTCCCAGTACTGCACTACGGACCGGTGTCGCGTTTCGATCCCGAGACCTGGGACTTCCGAGTGTTCGGGGAAGTGGAGGAGGAAAGGCGCTGGTCCTGGGAGGAGTTTCAGGACCTCCCCCGTACGAGACTGGTGATGGATATCCACTGCGTAACTCGCTGGAGCAAGTTCGATACGGAGTGGGAGGGAGTTTCAATCCGTGCCTTAGTAGACGAGGGGCTGATCACCCTCAAGCCCAGCGCACATCACGTGCTCCAGCACTGCGAATACGATTTCACGGTCAACGTGCCAATTGAAGTGGCATTGGCCGACAACTTCCTTCTGGCCACCCACTTCGATGGGCAGCCCATCAGCCCCGACCACGGGTATCCGCTGCGCGGGATCGTGGGATCGATCCTCGGTCGCAAGGATCTCCTACAGCCCTATTTCTGGAAAGGTGGGAAGTGGTTGCGCGGACTGGAATTCCTGGAAGAAGATCGGCTCGGCTTCTGGGAGCAGGCCGGATATCACAATCGCGCCGACATTTGGAAGGAAGAGCGGCTCGCCTACTAAGCCTGCCCGCATGTATCTCAGCGTGTAAGTCGCGGCCCGTTGGGTCGCCTACGCGTCCAGCCTGACCATCAGGAACGGCACGAGCATCTCTTCCGAAGTGACGCTGCCGTGCCTGCCAAGGAGTGGATTTTCCTTGGCAGCCCACCAGAGATAGCCCTCGCCCTGGCTGAGAGCCACCCGGTCGCCGATTCGGCTGCGAGCAGATTTCGATGGTTGACCGGGGCCAAACAGGCCAGCCGCAAGTGCGTGGTCAGACCCCAGTATTCGGAACATGCGTGGCCAGGTTCGGGCGATGTATTCTTCGACCGCATCGGCCTGGCCCGGCCTCGGATATAGATAGGCGAGGCGGTTCTCGCCTGAAGGGAGCATGTGCAGCCGACGGATTAGGTCCGGGTGATTGCGCAGCTCTAAGTGGGGATCCTTGCGGGTCGCAACCTGACCATGATCCGCCATGAGGATCAACACCGTATCCTTCCGAGCCTCGGGTGACAGCGCATCGACAAAGCCAGCCATCAACGAATCGGCGAATTGTGCGAACTCTGCTTCTACGCGTTCATCATGCGGGCCGTGACGGTGCGCAAGGTGGTCCACATTGCCAAAGTAGCTCCAAATAAAGCGGGGCTTCTCAGAAGCTGTATCTAACAACTGGCGCAGGCTGGTCCAAAGGTCTGACAGCTCGTCGAACGAATGTTGATTGACTTCGGGGTAGTGCATTGTTGATAGGCCGGAGCCGGCGATATTGCTGTGCAGGAAGGCGTGCGATTCAACCCCCGCCTCGGATAAGTGGGGACCCATAGTTTGCACAGGCAAAAAGGACTTCGGGTCGAAGCCGGCGTGGACCAGTGAATCCGCTTCGCCTTCGAAGCTGGCCGGTGCGTGCGTGATCATGTTGGCCACAAGGCCATACTCTCGCAAAAACAGCTCGTACCCCAGGATGCCGTGTTCGGCTGGCGAGCGTCCCGTCCACAGCGTCGTCAGCGCCGCGCTTGTGGTGGATGGAACCACCGACGTCAGCGCACCAAGCGCCCCCCTGCTAACGAGCGGCTGAAGCGACTTCGCGCGGCCCTCCAACCAACATTCAAACAGGTTCAACCCTAGCGCATCCACTAGGATCACGACCACCTGCCTGGCACTGGAAGCCAGGTCGTCAAATTCTGCATGGTCAATCGGCGGGTGGGGGAATCCGGGCGCGCCAAGCCAGTTGGCGATGCTCGCCGGCACATTCAAGATGGAAAGCCCGTCATAAGCGGGGTGAATCGCCTCGGGTCCAAGATCGAGGTCGGGGAGGCGGTGTTCCTCTATTCTCTTTAGTGTAGATTCGAGTGTGGTCGACATCAGAGGCTTGTTAGTGAGAATCGAAGGGATGCGAGGGGATCGCTAGACGGCGAGCTTTGCTCGCAAGCTGCTGCCCGCGCACACTTGCGGAGGCGGATCACGGGAGATTGGCGATAACAAAGTCGACTACGATCGGGAGATGATCGTAATAGCCTGACTCGGCATCGAGCAACACATCGTCCGCTTGCAGGCCCAGCGCGGCCAGCGCTCGATCGGAAAGCATCCTGGTGTTGAATACGAAGGCATTATCCACATCCAATACGCTGTCCGAGTAGATGACGCGATCTAGAATCCCCGGCTCGAATGGCTCGCCATCGTTCCTCCAGGTGTAGAAGACTTCACCCAGCCCATTGTGGCTGGGCACGACGTCCTCAAGCGGAGTCTCATCCCAATCAGGTTGCAGATCTTGGCCGTAGCGATTCTCGTTGGAAATATCGCCGCTTACCAGGGTCTGTAGCTGCAGATGCGGATCGGTTTCGTATACGTTGAAATCGCCCAGGATGATGAAGGGGGTTCCAGGCTTCAGGTCGAGCTCGCCCCCGGGAGTTTTGAAGTCTCTCACGTAGGCCATGATGGCGTCTGCCTGACTCGCCCTCTCCAAGATATCCCCATACTGGCCGCCAGCCTTGAAGTGGGAGCAGATCACATGAAGATCGGTATCGCCATATTGCTCATCTGGCAAATCGATCAGTGCGGCTGCCTGGGAAAGATTGATGCGAACATTCCCCTTCTCGAGTTCATACCCTCGTTCGGCCAAGTCGAAGCGGGTGGCGATCACATTGTCACGAACGTTGGCCACTTGCCAGGACTGATCTGAAGTTGAGCCCATCGCTTGAGTGAGGAATTCACCGAGCTCGCTCGCTCCCCGCAGATAGTTGATCTCCTGCAGGCAGACGATGTCCGGCTGAACCGCTTGCATCACCCGTACGAACGCGTCGACTCGATTGAAATCTCTAAAGTCGTGATTCTTCGGATCGCCGTCCGGAAAGATCGAGTCCCAATTCACGTTGTAGCCCATCACGCGAATGCTCTCCGAGGACGGCCTCTGCATGAATTGGATGTAATCACTGCGAGGTTCGGCAGCAGCCACCGATGCGGGCGTGGCTGTGGGAGGCGCTTGCTCGACTATGGTTGGGCTGGGAACAGGCTCCGGGACCTCGCTTGGCGAGGCCGTTGGTGCAGACGGTGCAATCCGCGTGGACGATACGCAAGCCGACAGGGGCAAGATAATCAAAAGGAGGGAGAGCTTGATGTGTGAACCCATAGTCATGCGTAGGCCATCTTACGACTACATCTGACAAAACAATCTCCCACTGAGACGGGTCTCAGTGGGAGATTCGTCTTGAACCAAATCGTTCTCTGCTACTGCGATTCGGCAAGCAGAGCGGCTGCTTCTTCGTTCAAAGCATCCAGGACGGCTTGGACTGCCGCCTCATCTGCAGCATCCACAAATGCAAAGCCTGCATCCTGGATCGCGCCGCGAACTGATCCCCAGGATGGAAGGTTCGGCTCGGCCTTGCCCAGTGCCAGCAGCTCCAGAGCGCCGGCCCAGATAGGATCGTCAGCAGGCAGTGCGCCGACATCCGTAGCCCCCATCGAAGGGAAGTATCGGGTCGCCTGAACCCAATTGCTTTGTGTCTCGGGAGAGGTCAACCATTTCAGGAAAATCCAGCTGGCCACATCCTGGTCGGCATTGGTCTTTACAATTCCCAACATCTGACCGAAGGCATTCACATACTGATCGCCGTCAGGTCCCGGGAACGGGATTGCACCCCAGACGTCCTCGTTGCCAGCTTCCTCCATCGCGCCACGCTGGAACGGAATGCCGGCGGTGGAGCTGGTCGTGAACAATGTAAGGCGCCCGGCGAACTCAGGATTTGGGAAGCTTGGAGTAGAGATCGTGCATCCGCTATCCACTAGGTCCTTCAAGAACATGGCCGTATCCAACCAGGCCTGATTGTTCATTTCGTAGGCCGATCCGTCTGCCGTTACCGCCTCACCGCCGAAGGCCCAGACCCACGGCATCACAGTGGACGCGCTAGGGAAGTAGACATAGCCGCCGGTGCCATCATTGTCCGGGTTATCATCGGCGTCGTTGGCTGCCCGCGCGGCGCAGGCCTGTTCTTTGAACTCGGCCGAGGTCTGCGGCGGGCCAGCAAATCCAAGTTCCTGTCCCCAAGTAAAGTTGTAGAAGTTTACCTGTGCAGACTGATGCACCGGGATCCCAATTTGCGTTCCATCTGCAAGCGTGCCAGCGGCAAACGCAGCCGGGGAGATGTCGTTCACAACATCCGCGCCCGCGCCGTAAACCGGATCGGCAATGAAATCGTTCAGAGCGGCGATCACACCCAGACCGTACCAGCGCGACAGCCCATTGGGGAAGCCAGCCGTGATGTTCGGCAGCTCGCCAGTCGCAATGGCGGCGTTAACGGCCTGCTCCAGATCGCCCTGCCTGCCCTGCGCTATCTCCTCAACGGTTATGCCATACTCATTGGTGGCGTTGAAGTCGGCGACCAGGGCGGTCATGGTTTCCTGCTGGGCGCCGGTGCCCCATGGGGTCCAGAAGACTACGTTTTGCCCGGTCGGGTCGCCCTCGAGCATCGACTCAGGCATAGGCTCCTCGGTCGGCGCCTCTTCCTTTGGCTCCTCGGTCGGCTGAACAGCCGGCGCATCCGTCGGCTCTGGCGCCGGTTCCGGAGTTGCGGTGGCGCACGCGGCCGCCACCAGTGAAACGAGCAAGCCAAGCGCGATCATACTCATCCATCTCTTGCCAGTCATTTACTCCTCCTCAAGGTTTTGGGGTTCGGGCTCTCTATAGCCCGGTCTGAACACTACGATGTACTTCGAGTGGCGATGTTCTCTCTTAAGCACCTCCTCAGGCTTTATAGCGCTGTATTGTAAACAAATTTCTGGGTAGTTCGGAACTAGCCTTTCAATCCGCTGCGAGCGATGCTCTCAGTAAATTGCCGCTGAGTGAGGAAATACAACACGAGGATAGGAACGATAGTAATCACTGAACCGGCCATGACCAGGTTCATCTCGCTCCCTGCGTCGGAGACAAAGTTGTACAGACCTACAGAGATCGGCAGCCACTTGTTCGAATTCGTCACCAACAGCGGCCAGGCGAGCGCGTTCCATGATCCAATGAACGAGAGGACGATGATCACCATGATAGGCGCGGTCGATAGCGGAAGTACGACTCGGGTCAGGATCCTAAGATGGCCTGCCCCATCGATCTTTGCTGCGTCGAACAGTTCATCCGGGATTTGAGCGAAAAACTGTCGCAGGAGGAAAATCGAAAAGATGCTGCCCATGAAGGGGATCGTGAGCGCCGGCCAATTGTCGATCCATGCTATAGGCCCCACTCTGCCGAGCCAGGTAACGGTCAGCAAATTGGGAATCACCAGCACCATGCCAGGGATCATCAGGGAGGCGAGCAGAATCCCAAAGATCATGTTTCGTCCCGGAAATTCCAGGCGCGCGAAGGCATAGGCCGCCATGACGCTGACGGTTAGCTCGCCGGCCAGTGTGATCACTGTGATAAGTACGCTGTTCAGCATAAAGCGCGAGAACTCCGCGCCGGTCCAGGCCTCGATGAAATTTCCAAATTGTGGCGCGCCTGGGATGAGCCTCCCAGCAATCGCTTCGCCGAGCGTCATCAGCGACGTGCTGATCATCCACAAGAACGGGATCAGCGAGATCGCCGCTCCAACCAATAACACGGCGTAGCTGAACAGCTGCCAAGTGTTGACCTTGGGGAATCTGACTCCTCTCTGTGCTTCGGAGATCGATTGCGTCTCTACCGTCGCGTTAGCCATAGAACACTTGCCTGCCCTGGATGCGGTGGTTGATAAAGGTGAGACTGAGAATGACGGCGAACAAAACGAATGCCATGGCAGAAGCATATCCATAGCGAGTCTTGACGAAAAATTCCTCGAAGATCACCACGCTAAAGGTCTCAATTGAACCGAGCGCGGTGCCCACAGATTGCCGAAGGAGCCAGATACTATTGAACGCCTTGAACGTTCCCATCACAGCGATCAGGGAGAGGAAATAGGTTGTGGGAGAGAGTAGTGGGAACGTGATGTAGCGGAAAACATCCCAGCGGTTGGCGCCATCGATCTCCGCGGCTTCGGTGATCTCGGTGGGGATGTTTCCCAGGCCGGCCAGGTAGATCACCACGTTGTAACCCACAAAGGTCCAGATGGAGAGCATGATGACAACCAGCAGTGCCTGGCTCGGCCCCGCCATCCAATCGGCTAGCAGAGTCGAGAGATCCTCCGGGACCCAGGTGGGAAGGACCGCGTCGGGATAGCCCGCAATGCCGAGCGTGTCGGTGGCCATGCTCAAGATACCTTCCGGCTCGCGCAGCCACCGCTGGGCCTGGATCCCAACCAACGCGAGCAACTTATTGATCGGTGCTTGAGCGCGATCGGAGAACATCAGCGTAAAGACAGTTGCACTTGCCAAAAATGGCGTCACATAGGGGAGGAAGAAGATAATCCGAAAGGTGGTAGAACCTCTTAGTTTTTGAAACAAAATCACCGCCAGGAATATGGCGATCGTGAGCTGTATCGGCACCGTGCCCATCGAGAAGAACACAGTCACTTTGAGTCCCTGCCACAGATCCTTATCGCCAGCAGCCACAATAGTGGGAATTTCAATAATCAGCACCACCGCGCCCACCATCAGCATGATGGCTGCCAGGATTCGAATGGCGAACTGAAGGGTCGAAGGCTGTCTCTCGGCGCTGCGCCAAATGATCCAGGCCACGCCAAGCAGCAGCACTCCAGATGTGATCGCGATGAGCTGCGGCCAGATCCCAGGGTCTACACCGGTATCCACCGCCAGATCGTATGCCTTGCCGACTGCGTCGTAGGTAAATATCAGGAGTCCAGTTCCTGTGGCGATCGCGAGCCATATGAAGGTCAGCCTGGACTGATACTTAGCGCTGTTTGGAATTCGCTGCCAGAGACTGAAGATGACTCCCACGACGAGCGCGAGCCCAAATAGCCGAGCGAAAATAAGCCAGGAAGGATAGACGGTCTCCGCCCGGAACGCCTCATTCAACAATCGAAGGAATAACTCTTGCGTTCGCTCCAGGCCGCGCATCTTCGTGGCAATGTCCAGGAATTCAGGCAGCTGGAAAAAAGACCAACGCAGGAAAGCCAGGATGGTGGCTGCGTACAGAATGCCGGGAATGGCGAATGGCCATGGATTGACCTGATCCTCTTGCGATTGTCGGTACACTCTTCGCAAGAGCAGACCTGCACCCACCAGTGTCCCGACGGAGAGCGCGAACAACGCAATATAGGCAAAGTTGCCAATGTTGCCTACATAGTTCGTCAAGCCTCTGAATTCGCCACGCAGAATCAGCCATTTGTGCAGGCTTACGTAAAGCGCGAAGACAACCGGGAACAGTCCGAAGACAAAGATGAGCAGCATGGCCGGGGCAATGAGGGCGTAGGCGGTGAGATATTCGCGCCAGACGCGTCTCCGCCTCGCGGTGAAGAACTGGCCCAGTCTGCTTCTCGTTTGCTCCAGGACTTCGGCGTAGGGCCGATCGGCCTCACGCAGCGCGACATCCGATCGGAGGAGCGAGGAATTTTTCGGCCGGGGGAGGGCTTTGTCAGATTCGGAGCTGGATACGCTCACCGTCTATAAGGGGCCCGAATCGCAGGAATCATACCGAGAGTCTACCAAACCTCCCTGGGGAAGCGCATCGATAAGCCTATAATCGAAGTGTATGTCTGAAGCAGAACGGGCGGCACGAGAACGCATGGTGAAAGCGCAGCTGCGCGGTCGGGACATCACCGACCGGCGAGTGCTGGAAGCTATGGGCACCGTTCCGCGCCATCGCTTCGTCCCGGAGGACATGCGGCGACAGGCTTATGCCGACGGCCCGGTACGACTGGAAAAGGGCCAGACCATCTCGCAACCGTACATCGTGGCCTTGATGACGCAGCTGCTTGAGCTCGAAGGAGAGGAGACCGTGTTGGAGATCGGCACGGGATCGGGTTACCAAGCCGCCGTGCTATCGATGCTGGCCGCCAAAGTTTATTCCCTTGAGCGCATCCCGGAACTGGCTCGCCTGGCGGCGGAAAAGCTACGCGCGCTGGGCTACGACAACGTGGAGGTCCTGGAGCGCGACGGTTCGAACGGCTTGCCGGAACATGCCCCGTATCCGGCCATCGTGGTTACCGCCGCCGCTCCTAAGCCACCGGAGCCGCTCAAGGAGCAGCTCGCCCCTAATGGGCGCTTAGTGGTGCCCGTCGGCAGTCAGGAGGGACAGATGCTGGAGCGCTGGCGCAAAGGGAAGGGCGGAGCGTTGAGCCAGGAGCGGATTGCACCGGTCGCCTTTGTACCCCTCATGGGTGAGCATGGTTGGAAAACCGATCATCGCCCGTTCTGGGCGCGGTAGATGGACCAACCAACAGCTTCAAAGGCTCGCTCGTTAGCTCTTGAGGGACGCATTCCCTTCCCAAAGTGCCGTTGACTTGCAATTATGCAGGGTGTGGGTATCGGGAGGGTCCAGCCGACGAATCATTTGGAGTCTACCGGGGTCAGGTAGGCGATGGCTTTGTTGGCCGCGCCGTTCATGACGAGCTCGGCGCGCAGGTCGTCCGGAAGCTCGATGACGCACACCAGATCCTTCCATTTGGCATCCTCAGGAAGCAGCCGCGGGAGTACGTTCTCTGAAGTGTCGAAGAATCCCTGGTTGAACTCATCGCCCTCGTCCTCGAGCGCCACCGCCAGCGGATAAATCCCCGCCTCCACCAGGTCCTGGAAAAAGTGCGTACCATAGGAGGGCTCCGGCGCCTGATTGTCGGGAACGACTTCGATCAGGGCCTTAGCGTGGTAGATATCCCCGTAACCAACCGGGATGCCCAATCTGGGATTCTGAGTTCCCCAGCGGCCCGGCCCCATCAGAATGAAGGATTCGTCAGCCAACCGAGCGTTGATGCGGCCTACCAGCCGCGCAAGTTCCGACCGCTCTGAATCGCGGATGTCTGCTCTGTATCTGTAGGGGGAAATGTAGATAATGTAGCGAACATTGGCGACTCGGCCATCAGGGACCAGCCGCCGGCTCGCAAACAACAGCCGATCCTTAGGAACGCTGGTCGGTAGCTCAACACTCTCCAGATCCATTTGACTCTGCGGTCGACATTGCAGCAAGTAAAGGCCTTGTTCCTGCGGATTGTCGCCAAACAAAGACAAGAACTCGACGTCAACGGGTCGCCGATAGGCAGTTTCTAGCGTCTCCAAAATATGCGCCATGTCTTTGGCGAAGGTCGAACGACGCAGCAAGCCGCTGAAAGTGATCACCGTATCGTCTGGATCCAACGACAACGGCGCCGTGACGAAGTCCTGCAGCACGCCGCCCCGATAACGCTGGCCGATCCAGCGCAGATGAGGGGTTCTGCCATTCAGCACTTCGTTGACGGGAACCGTACGCATGGCATTGGAATCGAAATCAATTAAATCGACGAAGTGCTGCGAGTATCGTTGGATCCGGCCCGGGTCCCGGTCCGGCCGCAGCTCCGGATGGCTCAGGGCGACCAATCGCGGATAGTCATTGCCGACCTGGTCAACGGCGCGAGTCCCCAGGCCCCAAACCAGCCGCACGAAGCCTGCCTCGCGATCGATCATGGGACTCCAGCGGTACTGATTCTGCGAGAAGGCCACGCCCGCCGCGTCCGGTAGGAAGTACCCGTTTATCTTCCGTCCACGAACTTCCTGGATCAGGACCGCCATGCGCTCGTCATAGTCGAGCAGCCCTTTGCTCTTGCGATATAGCAGCACATCCGGGTTATAGACGCCAGAGTAAACGTCCGCCACGGCCTGCAGGGCGGCGCGCAGATTCTCCTTTGGGGTGCCCTGGTTTCCACAGAAAATACTTTCGTATTTCCCGGCGAAGGAGAATCCGAACGAGTCCTCCAGCAAGCTGGAAGAACGAACGATCAGCGGGGTCCGCCCCAATTCGTCCAGGATCTCTCGCAGTGGATCCACGAACTCCTCCGGAAACCTGCCCTTCTCGTAGCTTTGTCTGATCGCGGGATACTCCTCACGAATTTCATCTTCGCTCTTGTACTTTTGGTTGGCGAAGTCGAATAAGTCGTTGAACTGGTTGAAACGGTAAAACACATCCGCCGCCAGGAACCAGGACCTCGGGAAGCGGACCCGGCTCAGAACTGCTTTGTCCGCGGATTGTGTGAGGATCGTGCGTGCCAACTCGATGCCGGCCGCCTTCCCGCCGATCTTCCCGCGCCCGATACGGTGGTTTCGGACGGCCTTCAAGTCTGCGATCGAAAGCCATTCCTTGGCGATCCCTACATACTCCAGGTGATCGCTGATCATGGCTTTGATGAGCACCACCTTGATCTCTTGAAGGTGATGCTCTGCAAGCGCGCGCTCCTCCCGAGGCAAGGATTCGTAGGCCTCTCCTTGCGCAAATAACATGTCCCAAGGCGCCAATTCCGGATGGAACGTGAGCACGACGTCACTGGCCTCCCCGCGGTCCGCGAGTGTCTGCCGCACGATCGATTCAAAAAGGGCGTGCGGGAGGTTGTAGGCGAAGTAGAAATCGGTCAGGTTGTCGCGAGTGATGCGAAGACGATTCATCCAGACGTCCGGAGATTCCGCGCGGTCCGGATCTCGCAGGCCTTCGCGATGCTGGGATTGGATCGACTTTTGGCGAACCTCGGCCTCGAAGGCTTTCTTGGTAATCACGCCGCGCTTGAATATCTCCTCCCGCATATGCTCCCGAATCTGAGGCGCCAGAATAGGGTATTCATGGAGCTTGAGCAGCAGCGTCAGTACTTTGGGAAAGCCGTCGGGATCGAATGCCATTTGCTAACTCCGTGTGTATTCTAGCGAGCGTACGCAGGAATCAAAAGAGGAGCCCCCGAAGCAATGCGGTGATGTGCGCTCGTAATGAGCCCGCGGGTAGACATAAGTGCAACTCGTCAAGGATAGGACGAGCAGGAGGATGGCAGGGGTTCTGAGGGTTCCGGAGAGTGACTAACGGCCCAGGTGCATGGGCATCACGACATGAAGAAAGTCATCACGTCCGACGGGCTTGATCACACCCGGGGACGCCGGGCCGCTGGTCTCGAGCGCCACGCTGGATGACTCAACCACGCTCAGCACTTCTACCAGGAACCGCACGTTGAAGGCAATCTCGATCGGCTCGCCTTCGATCGTGGCATCGACCGTGATCTCGTTGGAGCCCGTCTCGGCAGCCGTAGCCGTGACTTCGACCGTACCAGGTCCCTGATCGTCGCCAGGAGTGATATTGAGCCGCGCCGAGTGGGCCGACTCGCGGGCGAAAATATCGGCTGCCTTGCAGGCATGCAAGAAGCCTGCAGTCGGAAGAACCGTGCGGCTGCTGTGACTGGTCGGGATGATGCCCTGATAGTCGGGAAAGGCTCCGTCGATCAGTTGGGAGACCAACTCGAATTCCCGTCCACGGAAGATAGCCTGGCTGCGGTCCGAGGGCAGGATCATCTGGATCGTACCTTCGTCGTCGGTCGCGATGCGCGCGAGCTCGGATAGCGCCTTGGCCGGAATGATGGCCTTCACCGAACGGTCCGATCCGTTTGAAATCTCGGCCGTGCGAACGGAGAGCCGGAAGCCATCTGCGGCTGCCAGGGTCATTCCGCCGCCCATGATTTCAACCAGGACTCCCGTAAGTACCGGTCGCGCGTCGTCGGACGACGCGGCAAACGTGACTTGCGAGATCATTTCTCGAAGGTCCGCCATATCCAGGTCGATCCCCTGCTCCAGCTCTGCCGGCGGCATTGGGGGGAATTCTTGTGCATCGATGCACTTGATGTTGTTGATGTAGGTGCCGGAGCGAACGTTGAGAGTCTGCGTGCGTGTCGTCAGCTCCATCTCGACGGTTTCGGAGGGGAGCGTATTGACCAGATCGACGAACGTGCGTGCCGGGACGGTGGTGGCGCCTTCGTCCTCAATCTTGGCGCCGATCCAGCATGTGATACCCAGCTCGAGGTTGGTACCCGAGAGGCGGAGACGGCCTTCTTCGGTAGCGACCAGGACGTTCCCTAATACGGGGAGCGTGCTACGTGGGGATACGGCGCGCGCTACCGTCGTAAGACCGCGCGCCAGGTTCTCTTGAAGGACGGAAATTCTCATGATTTTACGCGCAATCGCGCGCAATCGCGAAGTATACCCCGGAGTCATGGGCGATTCGTAGACAAGGCCTGCGCTCTCGAATACACTTAGCGCATGGCCGTTCAGGACACTCAGGAGGAACTGGATTGGCTTCGGGAGCTTGTCTACCAACGCTCCAAGCTGGTTGAGATCAGTCTGACGCTGAATTCCACGCTGGAACCCGACAGACTGCCGCAGCTCATCATCAAGATGGCCACGGACCTGCTCCACAGCGAGGGCGCCTCGATTCTTCTGCTAGATGAAAACACCCACGATCTCTATTTCGCGGCTGCTACAGGGGGAGATCCCAAGGAGCTGCGCACTATCCCGATTCCCATGGAAGGTTCTATCGCCGGCACGATCTATCGGAAGAACGAACCGATGATCATCAACGAGGTGGCCAAAGAGCCGCGCCACTTTTCACAGGTCGATGCCAGGACTCAGCTCCAAACCCGCTCGCTCATTGGAGTCCCCATGCGCATCCGCAATGAGGTCATCGGTGTGCTGGAGGCGCTCAATAAGCACGGGGGCGAGTTCACGCAGGATGATACTCGTACGTTGGAGATCATCGCATCCACAGCGGCAGTGGCGATCAACAACGCCCGCCTGCTGGACGCACTCAAGCGCGCCTACGAGGAACTGGGTCGGCTCGATCGGATGAAGACCGACTTCATCGCCATTGCCTCCCACGAACTGCGAACGCCTCTGGGCGTGATCCTGGGGTACGCGGCGCTGCTCAAGGAAGAGGCCGGAGGAGAGTCCTCAGAACATGCGGAGACGGTCCTGAATCAGGCGTTGCGCATGCGGAGCCTGATCGAGGACATGACCAACATCAACACGATGAAGGTCGGGTCCAAGGAACTGGATCTGCATGAGCAGCCGCTGCAGAGTCCAATGCGTGCGGCCCAGGAGGAGATCTCAGAGCTGATTCGAGCCAAGGGCCAGGTGCTGACAAGCGATCTGCCGCCCGAACCGCTGATTGCAAACGTCGATGCGCCAAAGGTCAGCATGGCGCTGATCAACCTGCTCAACAACGCTATGCGGTTTACACCGGCAAAAGGGCAGATCCAACTCATTCTCGAAAAGCATGGTTCCGAGGGCTGGCTTAGAGTGGTCGATACGGGTATGGGGATCCCGGAAGATCAAGTCAACAAGATCTTTGACCAGTTCTATCAGGTAGAAAACCACATGACGCGCCGCCACGAGGGGATGGGTCTGGGCCTTTCCATCGTCCAGG
>BTQZ01000008.1:0-77334 GCA_036986135.1 Anaerolineae bacterium
CCAGCGCCCTCACCGACTACAAGTCGGGCATGGACAAAGACTCGATCCGTCAAAAGCTCGGAATCTCAAAGATCCAGTGGAGGGAAGTGGGAATGAAGCTGGATCGGCTTGCGGCGTAAGGGCGGAACCTCCGGCGAGGATCTCCAGCGGCCGTTTGGAATCAAAAAGGGGCTTTAGCGCCCCTTCTTCGTTTCACCCTACATCTTCTTGACGACGATGTCACCTATCACGTTTGCCGCGGCGTCCCCGCGATCGGCCGCGTTGGACAGATGCCGATACACTTCCCGGAGCTTCAGCATCTCCACTATGTGGTCGACATCTGTTGGCATGTGAAACAAGTCGGCGATGGCCTCTCGGTAAACCGTTTCAGTTCGGTTTTCAAGTGCCTTGGCACGCACCGCATGATCGTTCGCTACATTCGGATTCTTTTCGAGCCGCATCACCCCCCTGTGAATTTCGGCCGCAGCCTCACTCAGCAGGGAGACCATCCGCTCCATGTGAGGCGTCGGGTCAATATCCAGCAGCTCCATCTCTTCGATGGTCGTGTTGGCATAGTCCAGGACGTCGTCGATCGTGAGCGAAAGCGCAAAAATATCCTCTCGATCGATAGGGGTTACAAAGGTTCGATTTAGCTCATCAATCAGGATCCGGCGGACTTCATCCGCCTCCTTTTCAAGGTCGGTCAGTCTGCTTGCCAAAGCCTCTTGGGGCTCTTTCACGTATTCCAGAAGAATCCTCAGGCCCTCAGACGTATATTCTGCCTGCTTTATTAGCAGCTCGATAAAGCGATTTGGCTTTCCAGATCGTCGAAAAATGGACATTGTGCACTCTGCCTGCTCTGTGGCCCGGTATTATAGCCTGCGCTCAGAATTACGAATCACGTCGGACGGGGAGATGCGCTTGACAGCCCGCGGGCTTGACCGGACAATGGGACGGTGGTCAGCGAGCACCGCTCCGGTTTTGTGGCCGTGTCTGGTCGGCCCAACGTTGGCAAATCAACGCTGCTCAACGCCATCCTGGCACAAGACATCCTGCCCGTCTCTCCCAAGCCGCAGACGACACGCGTGCGCCAACTGGCCATCCTCACTACTTCCAACGCACAGGCCATATTTGTGGACACCCCAGGAATACACCGACCTCGCAATCGGCTGGGGCAGTATATGAATAGCGTAGCGTCAAACGCGTTAAAAGACGCCGATGTGATCCTGTGCGTATTCGATGTGCATCAGGCACCCAAAGTAAGCGATCGGCTGGTTGCAGAAGCCGTTCTCCAGCACGCCCCGAAGGCCGCGACCATCGCAGCACTGAACAAGATGGATCTCGTCCGGCCGGAGCGACTGCAATCTAATTGGAATGCCTTCTTGGCTCTGCTGCCGGCCGCGCTCCCGGTTGGTGTGTCCGCCACTCGCGGAGATAACCTGGATTTGCTGACCCAGGAGATTGTTGACCGTCTTCCGGAGGGCCCTCGGTATTTTTCGGACTCCGAGATAACGGATGCCTACGAACGCGATATCGCGGCCGATCTTATCCGCTCTGCCGCGCTGGCCCTCCTGCGTGACGAAGTCCCCCATAGCCTTGCAGTGCAGGTCGATGAGTACGCTGAGCGGGGCGAACGCGGTGCGTACATCGCTGCAACGATATATGTGGAACGCGATTCGCAGAAGGGGATCGTGATTGGGAAGCGCGGTTCGATGCTACGCGAAATCGGAAAACGGGGAAGAGAGTCGATTGAACAGATGTCGGGCAGGAAGGTCTACCTGGATCTGCGGGTCAAGGTGTGGCCGGGTTGGCGCGATGACGCTAAGGCGCTTAGGCAGCTGGGCTATGGCTAAATCAGATCGCAAGCGAACCTCGACCAGCAGCTTCGGCACCGGGGGTCGGTTCAGCCACGATTCCTCACCCTTCTACTCCGGTCGTCTCTATCACAATCTCAAGCCCGAGCAGGTCAGTGAATACGTAGAGCAGGATCTGCCGGACGAACACCGTGACCGCATATTTGAGAGTACCTCGGAGGAAATGAGTGAGCTACCGGACCATTCGGTTCACCTGATGGTTACCTCCCCTCCCTACAACGTTCGCAAAGATTACGATCAAGACCTGTCCCTGGAGGAATACAGGGAATTGCTCAGCAAGGTGTTCAGGGAGACCCACAGGGTCCTGGTTACCGGCGGCCGCGCGTGTGTAAATGTCGCGAATTTGGGTCGCAAGCCCTACCTTCCGCTTCACGCCTTTGTAATTCAGGACATGATTGAGGCCGGCTTCCATATGCGCGGGGAGATCATCTGGGACAAGGGTGCAAGTGCCGCAGCGTCAACGGCCTGGGGATCCTGGCTATCGGCCAGCAATCCGGTGTTGCGCGACGTCCACGAGTACATCCTGGTGTTTTCGAAGCAGTCCTTTTCGCGCAAGGTGGATGGCAACCAAAGCACGATCGAACGGGACGAGTTCCTGGAATGGACGAAGAGCGTCTGGCACATCCCTGCAGTTTCGGCGCGAAAGATTGGCCACCCCGCCCCCTTCCCGGAAGAGCTGCCCGAACGCCTCATAAAAATGTACACGTTCCGGGGGGATGTGGTTCTGGATCCTTTCGCCGGCTCCGGAACCACTTGTGTGGCAGCCCTGAAGAACGGGCGAGACTATGTTGGCTATGAAATCGAGGGTGAGTACGTGGCTCTGGCGGAGACGCGGCTGGCAGACGTTCGGGACTCTATGGAGCACTAATCCGATCCTATCCCAGCCCTCGCTCCTCTAACAAGCTGCGGGCCTGCCGAATATCCAGCTTAATCTGTGCGAGGAGCGCCTCTGGGCCGGAGAAACGCATCTCGTCTCGCAGTCGATCGACAAACTCGAGCTTGACTTCCTTCCCGAAGAGCGCCCCTTCGTAATCGAGGATGTGGGCCTCTACGACAGGCGCCCTAAGCTCGTCCTCAAATGTAGGCCGAAAGCCAATGTTTGTAACAGCTTGTTTGCGTACCCCTTCGACCTCCGCCATGCACGCGTATACGCCGACAGCGGGGTAGCCGCGCTCCTCCCAGATCATTAGATTGGCGGTAGGGATCCCGATCTCCTTTCCGCGCCCAGCACCTTCTTGAACGACACCGGGAAGCGCAAATGACCTTCCCAGATAGGTCGCTGCCCGCGCGACATCACCGGAACGAAGCGCCTCTCGCACACGCGTCGAGCTAACAATCTCGCCCCCTACCACCATCGGGGGAACGAGATGGTAGCGGAAATTCCTGGCGTGGCTTTCCCTTTCAAGGAAGTGTCGGTTACCGCGACGCTGGTGACCCAGTGCGAAATCCTCACCAGCCCATAGGTCCGTAAATCCGAGTTGGGCGATGAGCCGGTCCAGAAAATCGCCGGCCTCGATTTGAGAGAGTTCCAAGTCGAAAGTTTGCGTGATGACGTAATCCGCGCCCACTATCCCGAGCAACTCGGCTTTCTCATCTGGAGCTGTGATGTAAAAAGCTGGAGTACGCTGCCGCAGCACAACGGAGGGATGTGGATAGAAGGTCAGGACAACCACCGGCAAGTCGGCTCGCTTCGCCCTCCTTACCATCCTTCTCAGCAGGTCTTGATGGCCTAGATGAACGCCATCGAAGGAGCCAATGGTAAGAGAGCTGCGTTCTAGTCGAGCCTCATTCAGATCGTGAAGATGCTGCATCTAGGAGAGGAATACTTTGCGAGGCTGCCATTCCTGGCCGTTTTCGGCCGAAACCAGGATCGCCACTAGCTCCCCGCCCGGACCCAACGCCCTGGCCATTCCTGTCGCTCCGTCTTTTGATGGAATGCGCAGCCCGTTTCGAATCCTTTCCAGCTCGGTCTCCTCCAGCGTAACAATCGGGAGATCCGGAAGCGCTTCCGCCGCAGGGCGCACCAGTGTTTGCCACACGCCCCGCCTCATGGCCTCCTGCAACTCTTCCAGCCTCACCGCATGCTCCAAGCCAAAGGGTCCAGCCCTGAGGCGGCGCAGCGCGGACAGGTGTGCACCGGTGGATAGCGCTTGCCCGAGATCGTGGGCCAGGGATCGAATATAGGTTCCTGCCGAGCATTCGACTCGGACGCTCAGTTCCGGCGGTTCGTATTCCAGCTTCGTGAGTTCGTATACCGTTACGCTGCGAGGGTCGAGCTTCACTGGCTTCCCCTCCCGCGCCAACTCGTAGGCTTTTCTTCCCTGGAGCTTGATTGCGCTATAGGGCGGAGGGACCTGTTGAATCTCACCCCGAAATATCTCGAGGGCGGCCTCAATCTGTACTTCAGTGGGCACCTCACCTGCGGAACTCGTCGTCTCGCCTTCGGCGTCATAGGTCTCCGTCGACTCTCCAAACCGAATTCTGGCCTCGTAGCTCTTGGTTGAGCTGGAGAGGTATTCTGAGAGGCGCGTGGCCTGACCCAGGCAAAGGACCAGCACGCCCGAGGCCCTCGGATCGAGCGTTCCCGCATGGCCCACCTTACGCACCCGCGTGCCGCGGCGCACGATGCTCACCACCTTGTGCGAGGTTGGCCCCTCCGGCTTATCAACGACGATGACGCCGAAACTGCTCAGGAATCCGCCTCAATGATGGTCGCGAAGGTCGCCTTAAGTACTCGCTCCACGACCTCCTGGACCTCCCCCTCGATCATGGCGCCCGCTGCAAGTTCGTGGCCTCCTCCATCGAAGTTGCCGGCCAGCCGGCTGACATCTACGCCAGGCAGAGCGCGCCAACTGATCTTCACCTGACCCTCCGGCTGCTCCACAAACAGAATAGCGACGCGTGGCCCTTTAATCGTGGTTAGCACGTCGATCAAATCGGCGTCATCTGAACCGGGATACCCGGCAAGCTCGCGGTCCGAAACTCGCAGGACGGTCCACACGACGTCATCGCGCATATCCATCCGCGATAGGCCCTGCGCCCAATAGCGCACCGCCTCGTAACTGCGTCCTAATAGCGCTTTTCGGTATAGCTTCGAAATGTCAGCTCCGAGTTCGATCAATTCTGCCGCGATCCTCAATGAATCGGAACTGACGCTGCTCGTGCGAAACCCGAGCGTATCGGTGATGAGACCCAGCAGCAGATTGCTGGCAATATCGACTTCGAGAGGGAGCTTCAGCTGGGGGAAGACCCGGTACAGTACCACCGTCGTGGACGCCGCTCCAGGGTCGACCAAATTGATCTTCCCGAATTGGGTGTTGCTTGGATGGTGATCGAAATTCAGATCCACACGTTTGACATCAAG
Source organism: Anaerolineae bacterium (assembly GCA_036986135.1). Lineage (GTDB taxonomy): Bacteria > Chloroflexota > Anaerolineae > Anaerolineales > E44-bin32 > JADFRG01. The sequence goes on from BTQZ01000008.1 coordinate 5,218, forward strand.
TGGCCCAAGCCGCCGGATGTCGGCTGCGTCTACCGTGACGATCAATTTCCCGCCTACAGGGAGCTCTCGCCGAACCCGGTCAGCGCCGGGAAGGAACTGCCACTTCGGTGGCAGGCCGCCAGCAAGCACGGGCCAGACCTGTTTCCCTATCTCTTGCATGGCCAGGGTTAGCGCGAGCATTGAGCCGACCGCATCACCGTCTGGGCGCTCGTGGCTAATGACGACAATTTCTGACGAACCTGCGATCAGTCCTGCGGCTCGCTCGACCTCAGTTGTCATCTGTATTCAGTTTCCGCTAGCCTTCGTGGGGCGTGGATTCGAGGGGGTCATCCTGGGAGGCCTCACCACGCGCCTCCCGCTCTTCTCGTTCCTCCTGCAATCGTTCCAGCAGTTCATCGACACGCGCGCCCCGATCCGGAGAATAATCCCAGCGAAATCGAAGTTGAGGAAACGCACGCATGGGAATGTTGGAGGCTAGCTCTTTGCGTAGGAATCCACGCGCGCTCTCAAGCGCGGTCAGAACTTCTCGCTCCTCATCCAGAGCCGTCACATAGATCGTTGCGTAGGCCAGCTCGCGATCGACATCCACTCCGGTAACCGTTAGGCTCGCCAGCCGCGGGTCGGCCACCTTTCGCTGAAGCAGGATCGCCAATTCCCGGTTGATGCGATCGGCGACCCTGCGTGCGCGTGTCTCGCTAGGCACGTCTATTTCTCACCTTAGAAATCTAAGCATATCCTTCGGCTACCCCCTCGGACTGAATCGTCCGCAGGTAAAAGGGAGTCTCCGACTCTATTCCACCGCTACGATCTCCTCTACAAAGGCGACCAGCCTATCGCCCTTCTTGAAGGCCTCGAAGCCTTTGAGGGCAATTCCGCACTCGAAACCCTCGCGAATCTCATTCACGTCTTCCTTTTCATGCCTTAGTGAGGCGACAGGACCTTCATGCAGATTCTCCTCATCGCGCATGACGCGCATGCGCGCGTTGCGCCGAATCTCACCTTCGAGGACTCGGCAGCCAGCTATCTTGCCTACCTTCGGAATGCGGAAGATCTCCAGCACCTCTGCCTGACCCAATTCCACCACTCGCTTCTCGGGCTTCAACATTCCCTTCAGCGCGTTCTCGATGTCCTCCGTCAGGCGGTAGATCACATCGTACAGCCGGATGTCGACTCGCTCAGTTTCTGCCGATCGCCTTGTGGCCTGGTCTGCCTCCACACTGAATCCGATCACGATCGCTCCGGAGGCGGATGCGAGCATCACATCGTCCTCCCCGATATTGCCAGTTGCCGAGTGCAGCACGTTGATCCGGATATCCCCGACGTTCAATTCCTCAAGCGAATTGACGATCGGTTCCAGCGAACCTTGCACATCGGCTTTTACAACCAATCTCAATTCCTGGGCCTCACCCGCTTGGTAAGCCTCGAAGATTTGATCCAGGGTCATGGCCGGCGCGCTGCCAGGCGCGGCAACCACTTCGTCCTGGCGGGCCCTGATAATCGCCTTGGCCTCACGTTCGGATGCGACCAAAGTGAACAGCTCGCCAGCCCGTGGCACTTCCGAAATCCCTAGCACAGAAACTGGCGTCGAGGGGGGCGCCTCCTTAATGGCGTTACCTCGAAAGTCGAACATGGCACGAACCCGACCTTGGGCGTCTCCCGCAATTACAACATCGCCAGCGCGGAGCGTCCCGTTCTGCACCAACAGAGTCGCCAAGACACCCTTTGTCTTGTCTAGCTCGCCTTCGATAACCGTGCCGAGGACCTCTCCCTCGGGATTGGCTCGGATTTCCGTAGAGTCGGCAACCAGTAGGATGGCCTCCAACAGGTCCTCGATGCCTGAACCTTGCTTGGCCGATACCGGCACGACCATCGTATCGCCTTCCCATTCGTCGGGCACCAATCCCACGTCCGCCAGTTCTTGCTTCACTTTATCCGGATTTGCGTTAGGTCGATCGACCTTGTTCAGCGCCACGACGATAGGCACGCGGGCGGCGTTGGCATGTGCCAGCGCTTCGCGCGTTTGAGGCATCACGCCATCGTCCGCAGCGACCACCAACACTGCGATATCCGCGCCTTGGGCGCCTCGAGCGCGCATGGCAGTAAACGCGGCGTGGCCCGGCGTATCCAAGAATGTAATCGGCCGATCGTTATGGGTGATCTGATATGCGCCGATGTGCTGCGTAATCCCGCCCGCTTCTCCGGCGGCCACATCCTCTTTTCGAATGGCATCGAGCAGGGTCGTCTTGCCGTGATCGACGTGACCCAGGATGGTGACAACCGGGGCACGATCTACGAGCTTGTCGGGATCCTCCTCGTCAAGGATCTGTCGCCAGCGCGGCAGCTCCGTGGCTTGCTCGGATGCGTCCGCCTCCAGCGGCTCAGGAGCCTGGGCTTCGTAACCGAACTCGGCGATAACGATCGCTGCCGTATCGAAGTCGATCTGCTGATTGATGTTGGCCATCACTCCGTTGGCCATCAAGTGCTTGATTACATCGATGGGACTCGCGTCGATGCGATCCGCCAGGTCACGGACCGACAGGGATTCGGGGATCTCAATGAGTTTTTGGACATCCTCGCTCATATCACACCTCCAGCCCCTGGCCAGAGTTTGAGCGAGCGACCAGCCTAGGGGATCCTGCTTGTTGCCGCGGCTCGGTGGCCGGGCTCAACCATTGGATTCTGGCAACTGATCCATGTAATGCATCAGTTTATTGCGATCGTCAATCGTCAATTCTACCCGCAGCGCTTTGGACAGAGATCCTTTCAGACCTCTTTCCCAGCAAGTTCGTCGGTCGTGTAAATAGGCGCCTCTGCCGGGAGCTTTCGAGCTCGGATCAATCCTAACACCATCGGGAGCGCGAACGATGCGGATCAGCGACCTCTTCGGGAGCACTTCCCTGCAGCCTACGCAAGTCCGCTGTGGGACGTGTTTCCCGGACATCGCTTGCGCTAATCCTCGAAATCCCCTACATCCTGCCAGTCGGTCCGCCGGCTTTCCTTTCTCCGGTGTCGCACGACCGTCTCGCCCGTATCTGGATCGAATTCGACCACTCGCGAGCGCTCCCTTCGCTTCTTTCTCTCCGCTTCCCGCTCCGCTTCGGTCCCTTCGGCGTCATCCACCTCCAACACAGCCTGGCTGACTTCCTGGATGGCGCGCTCGAAGACCTCTTCGATGGGTATCGCCTCGGTTTCACCTTCTCCCTTTGCTTCGGGCTCACCTTCCCCCTCAACCGCGGGCGCGGCCTGTTCACCTTCGACCTCGGCTCCTGCATCGGCCACAGCCTCCGCATCGGCCGCAGCCTCCGCTTCGGCCTGGGGCTCCTCTTCCGCTTCCACCGGCTCTTCTTCGAGAACCGGCTCAGGATATTCGTAGCCCGGAAGTATCTCCTTCAGTTCGGAGATGGCTTTGGGTCCGATGCCCTGCAATGCAAGGATCTTATCTTCATCAATTTCCAATTGCTCGAGTGCCTGCCCCGCGCTCTCGTATCCGGCTTCGGTGACCAAATTAGCGACCCGCGTGCTGATGCCGACCTCAGCAAGCGTCACATGGTAAGCGCCCTCCGGGATCCCCTCGCGAATTATTTCGAGCTTATCGAGATAAATCCGCCGCTCAGCATTCCGGCGCGACATGAGCTCCTCCTCCACCCGCACCACGAAGTCCGTGAGCAGATGGTATTCCTCAGGAGTTACGGGTCGCGTCTCTTGCTTCTTCGTCAGGATCATCTCGATCTGCGGCATCGTTTCGGCCTCGGCCGCTGCCATTTCTGCAAATGACTCGTCGGTGGCCAATCGGTTCAGCGATTCGGTTGCCGCCTCAACCAGGCTCTTGATATCGATCCGCCAATTCGTCAAGCGCGCAGAGAGGCGTGCATTCACACCGGCGCGTCCGATCGCCAGGCTGAGCTGATCCTCCGGGACGACCACCGCGGCGGTCTTGCCGCGCTCCATGTCCTCGTCAAGGAAGACCCCAGAAACGCGGGCCGGGCTCAGCGCTTTGGAGATGAACGTGGCTACATCCGGATTCCACTCAATCACATCGATTTTTTCATCATTGAGATCGCGCACAATGGACTGGATACGCACACCTCGCATGCCGACACACGCGCCCACCGGGTCCACCCCATCGCGAGTGGCTGCGACCGCGACCTTGGCTCTCTTGCCCGCCTCGCGGGCAATGGCCTTGATTTCAACCAAGCCTTGATTGATCTCGGGAACTTCCATCTCGAGCAGCCGGCGCAGCATATTGGGATGCGTCCGCGAGACCACGATGACCGGTCCTCGAGAGGATTTCCGGACCTCGAGCACATAGACCCGAATGCGATCGCGGACATGAAATCGCTCGCCAGGGATCTGCTGGTTTCTGGGAAGAATGGCCTCCGCCCTACCGAGGCCAACGGTAACCGACTGTGGGGTGATTGAGTGCACGGTTCCGTGCACCATATCTCCTTCGCGCTCGATATACTCATCGTATTGCGCATCGCGTTCCGCCTCGCGCAGGCGCTGCAGGATCACTTGCTTGGCCGTCTGGGCCGCCACGCGACCGAAATCCTCGGGCGTAGAATCGACCAGCGACATCCCGCCCATCTCGGCCCCATCATCGTATTGAATCGCCTCTGCCAAAGTCACTTCCGTCAGCGGGTTTTGGACCTCGTCGACGATCTCTTTTTCGGCAAATATGCGAACCTCGCCCGTCTCCGAGCCGATGCGGGCCTCGATCTCCTGCGCAGTTGAGGCGTTTACCGAGCGACGGTAGGCAGACACCATGGCGGCCTCGAGCGCATCCATGACGGTAGCCTCGGAGAGCCCAAACCGCTCGGTGATTTCATTAAACGCAAGCGTGAACTCGCTCTTCATTTCTTTACATGCCCCTTCTTTGATCTTCGATCCATCGGGATGTGCACGGTGCCTATTTATGAAGAAAAGTGGGGGCTGCCCACTTCTCCGACCACCTTCCGCGATGAACAAATGCATTCTAGCACAGCGCCAAGTCGACTGCAAGCATTGAGCAGATTAGGCCCGAATCGATCCGGGATTCGACTGCTATTTGAGGGAGATGCGCAGATGAGGGTCGACCTATCCCTCGGGGAGCTCATAAAGAATTCGGTTTTCGCGGGTGGAGCAAGTGCACGCGGGGACCACCTTCGAACCTTTGGTCAGCGTGCCTTCGTAAGGCTCTACCCCGCGGTCGGCCACCCACCCATCCAAGACAAACGGTATGGGTCCCCACGCAGGTAGCCATTCTCCATTGTAGCGCCGCGCCAGTTGAAAATGCGTGCCGGTGGATCGTCCACCCTCACAGGAGGGATGACCCAACAGATCACCTGTCTGAACGCGCGTACCCTCGGGAATCAGATCGTTCTCTCCCATGTGGAAGTAGACCAGAACCCAGCCTGTCCCACCATACCCATCGCCGTCCAGGTCAAGCTCGATGATCGCTTCCCGACTACGGATAATCAGGCCTGGCGCTGGCGCTGTCACCCACTCGGAAGAAGGCACACACCCGGTCTGCTCGGAGGGTGGGGCAAAATCTAGGGCGCCCCACGGCAGGCTGGTTCCCCAGGAAAAGTGAGGGCCTCCGGTGAAGTCCCATATGCGATCCGGAACAAAGGGGAGATCGAGCGAGGGCTGCACGAGCTGGGCTGGAATGGGGTCGGCAGCCAACTCGTAGGGGTCACCCCACAGTCTCTTGTAGGTGGTTATGAATCCTTCAGGCCCAACGGCGCGTTCGAACTCCTCGGAGTTATGCAATCCGGCCAGAAGCATCTGCACAGCCACCGTGCCTGCGTTCTGCCAGGAATCCGGTCTGTAGAGCATTCCATCCGCGGTTTCAAACTCCCGCAGGGACCCAGTCCGCCAGCCGTAGTACCCATCGTTGAGGCGTTCCGCAGCCCAAAGCAGCTGGCGAAATAGACCCCGATAACGATCACTGGCGTAGCCGATCGGGTACATCGTTGCCTGTTCCTCAGGAAATGGATCGGTCAGGCCGGAGCTTCCATACTCCAGCAGGGCCATGAGCAGGCGAGGGTTTAGGGAGTAATTGCGCGCGACGATCTCAATCACTTCCCAGGCCGGCCGATCGATCCGGTAGGCGTAATCGGCGGCGTCAGAAACAAAGCCTGGACGGCCCAGCAGCTCGAGCCTGATGTCAAAATCCTTGGCGGTTGGCCCATAGATGACCTCACTGTCGGGCAGGATCTGGAATGGGGTGCCGGTCAGCGGCAGATAGTAGGCTGGCACTTGAAGCGCCAGTCCTGGAGCGAGAGTCGTGGTGTCAGGCGCAAGTTCGGGGTTCGCCTCCAGGATGGCATCTACGCTCGTACTGAAATGTGCCGCGACAGCCGGCAGCGTGTCTCCATTCTGCGCCTGGTAGGGAATCAGTTCTCCTGGAGGATGGGGACCTCGGGTCGGCAGGGGGGTGACCTCCGTTTCCGGTTGGGCGGTCACGCCCGGCGTCGAAGTTGGGAGAACTGTCCTGGGAGAAGAGCAGGCCGCAAGCATCAGCAATCCGGCCAGCAGGAGCGCCCTGCGAGTCACCGAGAGATATTGGTTTCTCGACTGGCACAGGAACAAGCTAAAACGACCTCATCCCCCTTGATCAAGGCCCCTTGATACGGTTTCAAGCCCGCCTGAGCGACCCAACCGCTCAGATTGAAAGGCAGGGGTCCGTCGGCCAGAATCCATTCTCCATTGTACTTGCGCGCGAAGTGCAGGTGAGTACCGGATGCGATGCCGCCCTCGCACGACGGCCGCCCGATTAGATCGCCAGTCTCTACGAAATCGCCGACTTGCACCTGATGGTTACTCACGTGGAGATAAAGCAGATTCCATCCCGTCTGCTCCTCACCATCTCCATCCAGATCCAAAACGACGAGGCCCTCGCCCGTGCGCGCCACGACTCCAGGCGCGGCCGCCAGCGTCCAATCATCAGACTCGGCACAGCCGGGTTCTAGCGAGGAGGGGGCAAAATCGAGGGCGGCCCAAGCAGACTCTCTCTCCCAGGCTCCGTGAGGCCCTCCGGTCAAAGCCCATATCCTTCCCTTGAAGAAAGGCAGGATCAATTCGGGCTGCGCAAGGCCAGCTTCGTAAAGTGGATAAGTGTAGTCGAATGGATCGCCGAAGAGGTGCTGGTAAGTCTTAACGAAGCCCCCGGGCGAGAGGGCTTCTGCCCAGTTTCTGCCGGAGCCGCGCAAGGAGAAGTAGTATTGCAAGCCGACCGTCCCCGCATTTAGGTCCGGGGCCAAGCGGACGATGGAGCTATCCGGAAACACCAGCTCCGTCAGCATTCCGGCCCGCCAGCCGAAATAACCAGTGCCGAGCTCATTCGCCAACCAGGTGAGCTGCCTGTATAGCCCCCGGGCATTGGGCGCTTCATGGCCGAGCGGATAACTCAGTTCGTTCGCGGTGGGTTTGGTGGGGTCCGTGACCCAGCCTGAGTGATATTCGATCAGCGCCAGGAGCAGGCGCGGGTTGATCGAATTGTTGCGTGCGGCGAGAGCCACCACCTCGGCTCCCGTAACGGAGCGCTTGGATACGGTCTCTTCATACTGACCCAAGTAGCCGCCTTGGCCCTCGACAAAAGCCTCGATATCGAATCCCGCCGCGTGCGGCGAGTACACCAGCTCACTGTCGGGGATCAGCTCGTCCGCCGGCCCAGTCGGACCCAGACGCCGCGGTACGAACAGGATCTGTCCTGGAGCGAGCAGCTCGCTTTCAGCGGGGCGCTGGCCGTCTGAGACGATAATATCCGAAGGGAGCACTCCGAACCGGAGGGCGACGCTGCGCAGCACATCCCCGGCTCGTGCGCGGTAGAGGATAGTTTCATTCGACTGCTCGACAGCCAGCGTGGGAGTGGGAGGATAGGTCGGCGAGACGAGGGGCTCGGGCTGCGGAGCCTCTGTCGGCATTTGCGTTGGCTCTGCGACCGTAGGAAGTGGCTCGGGGGTCTGTGTGGGTTCCGGCGGCATCTCTGAGGGATCCGGAGCCGCTGCTTCCGCGGCTAACCCGCTGACTCCGGGAGCGGGTACATCGGAGCGTGTGCACGCCAGACTAACCAACACTAAGGAGGCCAAAAAGGCCAACACCGCGACGGGCGCTCGGTATGAGTCCGGTAAGGTCATCGTGAAATCTGGTTTGAAGGGAAGCGACAAGAACACGCCTCCAGCCTGGCGTCGGCTCGCGTCAGCGCTCCGTTGTATTGCACTCCATCGCCTTCGGAGACCCAGCCACCCAGGTCAAAGGGCAGAGCCCCATCAGCCGGAATCCACTCTCCGTTGAACTTTCGCGACAAGTGGAAATGAGTCCCGCTGGATACCCCCCCCTCACAAGATGGATGTCCGATGCGATCTCCTCGCTCTAGGTAGGTGCCGGCCGGGACCCGGTCGCGGGTCTCGATGTGCATGTACTGGATAGCCCAGTTGGTCCCCTCTAACCCGTCCCCGTCGAGATCCTGAATCACTTCTCCATCCGACGAGCGCACGATGGCGCCATCGGCAATTGCCACTACCCAATCGTTTGAGAGCACACAGCCCAGAGCATTTCCTGGTGGGGCGAAGTCCAGCGCGGACCAGGCGGCCCAGTTCCCCCATCCGCTGTGTGGCCCGCCGGTGAATGACCAGACCTTGCCCTCTTCAAATGGAAGCTGCAGGTTCGGCTGCTCCAGGTCGTCGGGAATGACGGTAAGTTGAGGTCCGGCAAATGGGTTGCCAAAGAGGATTTCATAGACTCGAAAGAATCCATCTTCTCCGATGACCGTTCGCCAGGAATCCGGCGGGTAGAGTTGGCCAAACAGCCACTGAATGGCCGCCGTGCCCGCATTTATTCCCGGGCCAGGTAGGACGACCGAGCCATCCGAGAGAATGTAGGGCCCTGCCCAGCCGGCCCTCCATTGGTAGTAGCCGCGATTGAGTTGGTCGGCTGCCCAGGAGAGCTGACTGTGCAGGCCTTCGAAGCCGAGGCCCTCGTAGCCAAGCTCGTAGGTGGAGCGGTCGGGCGCGCGCTCCGGCATGGTCAGCCAGCCACCTTGGTATTCGAGAACAGCCAATAGGAGTCGCGGATTTACCGAGTACTTCGAGGCCACGCGCTCTACGATCTGCGCACCGGAGAGCTCCTTCCCTTCCACGAACTCGGAGTAACGATTGAGCGCACCATTCCAGGTTCGAATAAGCTCAGTGGCGGAGAAACCCAGAGCGCTCTCTCCGTTAACAAGTTCTGCATCCGGAATGATCTTGAAACTGGGCGAGGGTGCCTGAGGCAGCGGAGTGGGCATGTGGAGGATTTGGCCCACTGCCAGGAAATTGGGATTTGGCAGCCCGTTTTCTACCAGGATCTGATTTGCCCCAACCCCCATACGGCCGGCGATGCCGTTCAAGGAATCACCGTATTGAACCGTGTACCATTCGGGAATCTCCATCGGGTCGGGCGGTTCACGCACCGGATCGGGTGTGGGCGTATGGAACGGGGGCGGCTCTACTACCTGCTCTATGGGCCCTTCCGATTCAGCGGGCGCCTTAATGCCGGGGCCTCCCGGACTGCCACGCAGCTCGAGCCCAATAACCTCCAGCGGTTGATCACCGCGCGAACAGGCCAAAATGGCGATCATCAGTAAAAGCAGCAGCAGCCATGGCCTTAGCTCAGACTGGATCTTCAAATCTAAAGAGTCCTAAGAGTGGACTTCCCACCCTGGCAGCGCGCAAGTTTCATGCCAGCGGGGTCCCTCCGGTTAATCTGGCTCCGGGGCTCTCGCCCGGGTCGACAGACGACTTGAAATCTAATGGCCTCGGCAGTGCCAGGACAGACTCTGGCACGGATTGGATGAAATGCAAGTGGGGAATCGCCTGAGCGGGGCCTATTCGGAAGTTGGTGCAGGCTCAGTTCAAGCCCTATTGAATCGGCAATTTAGAGCCATTTTTCCATCACTAAGGCGGGCTCATGGACCTCGCGCAGCCGCCCCTTGTGATCAATGTAGGACCATTCGCCGGGATCTTCTGTGAAGACGGTGTAGCCCGCGCGCGCGTAGAGTCGTCTGGCGGCAAAGTTTCTCTTTGATACGGAGATAACGGATCGGCGAAATCCGCGAACCGCAAGACTCACCTCCGCCTCTTGAAGTAGCTGGCCTCCTACTCCTCGATTGCGGTACGGCGCCTTTACGCGGAATGCGTACAGATATCCGGATGAGGCACCCTTGGTCGAGAAAGTAGCTCGCGTCGTGAGTTGCACGAATATCTGCCCGACCACCTGCTCCCTTATTTCAGCCAGCAGGAGAATGCGCCGTCCGTGCCGCGCCTCGTCGATCGCACGTTTGAATAGTCGACGATAGTGCGCATACTCTCCCTCCCACTCCAGCGCTTTGAGGTCCGCGGCGGAGGCGAACCGAATTTTTATCGAACCGCGGGTCTCGGCATAGGAATCCTCCAGGATGCGCGCGGGTCTATCCACCTTCGGCTTCTTCCCTCAACAGAATCGCGAGCATATGCTGCTCTTCTTGCGCAGAACTGATCTCACCGTCCAGCCAGGCGGCTCGTAGTGCTCTCAAGATTCTTCCAAAGGCTGGCCCAGGCGCCAAGCCCAATTCATGCAGCCGATCACCATCCACAGTGGGCTGCACCCAGCGCCAATGCTTAAGATAGTTCTCAATAATCTGCCGAGCTGCAGCCTGATCCTTGAGTGCCAACCAAGTAACTAGCAGCGCGGCTTCCGGTTCGGCATCCAGGCACGCGGCCCACTCACTTGGAGGCCGGTATTGTGCGAGATCACACGTCTGGCGGCCGGCCTTCATGACCACCACAGCTTCGCTCTGACTCAAATGCAGCCGCTCGCAAACTTCCCCTGCCTCACCGGCGGAAAGGCGATAAAGCCACAGCGCGTAGAATAGTTCACTCAATGTCGGCATGCGCTCGAGTTTCCACGAAGCCGGAGGCGAAAAGTCGCGCGCGGCGAACGTGCGTGCTTCAATCCAGTCATCCCAGTCCAGCGCCGGATAAATCGCTTGAAGCACACCTAATTCCTTCAGCCGAAGCATGATCGAGCCGAAGCGAGGCTCTTTAAGGATGGCCAGTATCTCGCTTCGTATTCTTTCGCCGCTGACGTCATCGAGCAGGGGCAGTGCCCGCCCTAGCAACTCCAGGGTACGTGATTCGATCGTGAATCCCAGTCGTTGTTCAAGGCGGACGGCGCGCAGCATGCGGGTAGGATCGTCCACAAAGCTCAATGGATGCAGGACCCGAATCTGCTTGTCACGGATATCTTTTCCTCCGCCCCAGGGATCCAATAATTGTCCGTAGTTGTATCCGTCCAGCCTCAGCGCGAGGGTATTGATGCTGAAATCACGACGGTGAAGGTCTAGCTTGATGCTGCCCTCCTTGACCGACGGCAGCGCCGTCGGGTGGGAATAGGATTCGGTTCTGGCCGAGACGAAATCGACCGTCTCAGGCAGCTTAGAAGGCTCGAGCTGCAGGGCGCTCTTCAGATTCTCATTCTGCGGATCGAGCTGCCATTTTGCGGTGCCAAAGCGCCGGTGGCTGCTCACTTGCCCCCCAAATTGAGAGGCCAGCGACTCTCCCAGGGCGATGGCATCTCCCTCGACAACAAAGTCGAAGTCCGCGCTGGGAGTTTCGAGGATCAAATCCCGCACAAATCCACCCACGATATACAACGCGACATCGGAGGCTTCTGACTCGCTAGCGATGAGCCGCAGCAGCGCCAGCCGCTCGGCAGGCAGAGCATTTTCTAACTTCACCGCTGCATCCTCTCAGCCGCTTCCGCCACCGCTCGCTCCTCCGTTGCGGTTCGATCTCGGTCGAGGATTATGCATCTGGCACCTCGGCGAGCTCGGCAACAGCTCGCTGCAGCGCCAATTCCACAGGAGTTCCCAGAACGGATACGGCTCGAGCGGCTCGCTCGAGTACTTCCACATATTCCGGCCTGGGATCAAGAGTGGGAAGAGCCGTCCCCTCCAACAGCGCAGAGAGCATCTGACCTACATGACCCGGCAGCGGCGGTGCCGAGATGTGCACAGGGATGTGTCCGGCGCCATTAGGATTGCTCAGCGCAAGCTGGGAGTCCTCTGACAGCAAGAAACCGACAAATTCCCATGCCGCCTCGAAATCCTCCGGTTTGAGATTGGATGCGAAGTAAACGTTTTCGGTCCATACATAGCCGGCCAACGACTCGCCAGTTTCCTGGTACACCGGCCAGGGGTCGATCGTAAGCACTCCCTCCCCAAGCGCCTCACTCAACTGACTAAAGTTCTCCGTGCTCTCGATAAGCCAGCCGGCTTGACCTCGCTCGAAGAGGTCGCGGTCCTCGTCCGAATTGAATACCACCGGGCCAGCAGGGGCCAGGTCCCTGAGCAGCTCGAGCCAGCAGCGCACGACCGGGTTATCAAGGTCCGGTGCGGATTCGTCCTGCATCAGCTGCCCACCGCAGGCGGCTGCGAATGGAGCCGCGGTTCTAAATCCGTAGTCCTGAGCAACCCCCTCATTGAACGTGCCGCGCAGGGCCTGATCTGCCTCCACCAGGCCCTCCAGCGTACCGGCCGGAATCGGGGCTAGTTCGCGATTTCGGTACAGCACGTTTCCATGCATCCGAACAGGTATTCCCAGCACTTGCCCCTGGTAATTGGCTTGAGCCCAAGGCAATGGGTGGACCAGCATGCGGAAATCATCCGTTGGCTGGTCTGAGAGGTCTTGGGTCAGCCCGGATTCGAAAAGCTCCCTGGCCCAGGTCGAAGGTGCGAGGATAAGCGAGGGAAGGGTCCCGATGGCCTGCGCCTCGTCCAGTGCGGTTCGCAGTTCATCGGCCGGGACGAAAGAGATTGCGAAAGAGAATCCGGGATGGCGCGATTGGAAGCCTTCGATCCGTTCGTTGAGCGCCCGCACACCCTCGGGTTTCCAGGTCAACCACAGGCTGACCGAGCCTGTCATTTCGCTCGTGGGCTGCAAAACCGGCGTCGGGGCCGGAGTCGGCCCGCTATCGACGATGACGGGTTCGGGGGTTGGCGTCGGCTCGGATTCCACGCATCCCCAGAGCCAAGCAGCAATCAGGATTGAGACCAGTAGTCGAGGGATTCCCTTCTGCAGCCCCTGAATTTGGCTGGGCACCATTTGGCAAAGCAGGCGGGGAGTATGCATCGCGCGTATCGGTATTCCTGACCATTTCGTCAGGAAGGACCGGCGCGGAAGTCTACCATGAAGCTCCCGCCCGCCTGCTGCTCGGTATAATCGCGGCATGTCCCGTGCCGATTGGCGTTTGATTCTCTCTGAACCCGCGTCGGGGGCGGCAAATATGGCCTTGGATGAAGCCATCCTGGAGGCGGTGCTTAAACTTCGAGTGCCCCCGACGCTGCGCTTCTACGCTTGGAATCCACCTTGCCTATCGCTTGGCTATGCGCAGGCCGTGAAGGATGCCGACCGAGCGGCTATCGAGCGCGAAGGGTGGGAGCTTGTACGACGGCCAACCGGGGGCAAGGCGATTCTACACACGGACGAGATCACCTATTCGATTTCGGCGCCGGCCGATCACCCGCTTTTCGCGAATGGTGTACTTCCGAGCTATGAACGAATCAGCATGGCCCTCATGGCCGGTCTGGAAGAAATGGGCATTGAGCCGGAATTGCACACGGCTGACCCACCTGCCCCCGGCTCAAACCCGGTGTGCTTCCAGAATCCAGGTGCTTTCGAGATCACGGTCGAGGGGAAAAAGCTCGTGGGCTCGGCGCAGCTGCGCCGAGCAGGAGGAGTGCTGCAACATGGCTCGCTACCCCTGCGAGGAGAGCTGGGGCGAATTTGTTTGGCGCTGCGCTATGCAAACGAACACGATCGGGCGCGGGCCATGGGGGAAGTCGGCCTGCACGCAATAACCGTGGAGCGTGTTCTGGGAGAATCTCTTCCATGGGAGGAAACGGCGCGACATCTCACTGCTGGCTTCGAGAATAATCTGCAGATTCGCTTCTCTAGGCAAGAACCTACCCAGCCCGAGATCCGCCGCTCTCATGAAATCCTGCAAGAGCGCTACTCCCATGCGGATTGGACCCAACGCATCTAGCGCACGATGCACGTCCACGTAATTACTCTGGAACTTCACCTTCCCGGCTGCTCCTCCCTGAAGGAAAAGCGCAGTCGGCTGAAGCCGCTCCTGGCCGCGCTCCACCAGAAATTCAATGTCTCTGCGGCCGAGATTGAGCACCAGGATGCGCATCGCTCCGCCGTGATTGCCTGTGTGGTGGTCAGCAACAGCGACAAGCACGGAAATCAGGTACTTTCCGGCATCCCGGACTGGGTCGAGCGCCGCTTCCCAGATCTGCAGCTCGTCGACGATCACCTATCACGCTGGTAGCAAAAATAGAAAAGCCCCCGAAGGGGCCACATGCGAACAAGACAGCCAGAATCAGGCCGCCTGAATATTCGGGTCTAGCGCCTTGCGGCGGACCAGCGTTCGGAGCCTTGAGGCCAACAAGCTGGCGTGGACCGGCTTGATGAGGTAGTCGTCTGCGCCGGCATCCAGGGCACGCGCCACGCTGCCTGGCGATCCCAGTGCGGAGAGAATGAGGATAGGAACATCGGAGAAGGATCGAATGCGCTCACAGACCTCCCATCCGTCCACTTCGGGCATCAGGAGATCCAGGATAACCACGTCAGGCGCCCCTTCGGGATTCTCCACCGTTTGAATCCCTTCCTCGCTCGACAGCGCCGACTTTATCTGAAAGTCCTGGCCCCGAAGCAGGGTCCGTAACATCGTCGAGAGATCGGGGTCGTCGTCAATGAGCAGGACTTCGATCGCCATCTTCAATTCCCACGAAATCGATCACATTATCTACGAAGAAATCCCCCTTTTAGCTTACAGAGACCTTGCAGTACTACCTTCCACTTGCCCGACCTTTGGGGAATAGCTAAGATAGCCGCGGAAACAAACTGATCATGGCAGAAGCTGTTTCGCCTGCATTAGAAACTAGAATGCTCCCCTGTCCGCAGTGCAACTTTCCGATTCCAGGGGATTCTCGGACCTGCCCCAATTGTGGTGTGGATCTGGCTTTGCTCGCGCTCCTTGCGGAGCGCAGCTACCTCGCCGGGGTACCGGAAACCGCTCCGCTGCCTGAAACGCCAGCGGCCTTCATCCCACGCATCGGCGACTACCTCATCGAACAAGATCTGTTAACCGAGGAAGAGCTAAAGACCGCGCTGGCGCGTCAGAAGCAGCTCGCCGATGAGGGGGAGCGTCGCCTCCTGGGTCAGACGCTGGTGGAATTGGGGATGGTCTCCCGCGAAACCATCGATATGGCAATCACCAACCAGATCATCGAGCTGCACGCCGCGCTCCAGGATGCAAATCGAACATTGGAGCTTCGAGTTTCGGAGCGGACAGCTGAACTCAAGCACGCCCTCGCACGGCTCACTGAGCTCAATCAGTTGAAGACCAACCTGATCTCGAACGTTTCCCACGAATTGCGCACCCCCCTGGCGCATATCAAGGGCTATGTGGAGTTGCTCGAGGAAGAGGAGCTGGGTGACCTGACCCTGGAGCAGGGCAAGGCGATGAGCGTCATCCGCCGAGCCACCGTGCGCCTTGGTCAATTGATCGATGATTTAATTTCGTTCTCGACCGCCTCTAGGGAGGGGATGGAGCTGAAGCTCGAGCCGGTCTCCATTCGTGACCTAGCCCGCGACATCGTGGATCGTTCAAAGCCGAAGGCCACCCAGGAGGGAATCAGGCTCCGTCTCTCAGTGGCCAAAGGTCTTCCTCCCGTGCAGGCCGATGCCGAGAAGCTAAGTTGGGTAATTTACCAGCTCCTGGATAATGCGATCAAATTCACACCCGAAGGCGGCCGCGTTAAGCTTTGGGCGGAGCACGTGAGCGGCTTCGTGACGATCGCGGTCACGGACACCGGAATCGGCATCCCCTCCGGCAAACTCAACGAGGTCTTTCAACCGTTCCATCAACTGGACGGCTCGGCAACTCGTCGCTACCGCGGGACCGGTCTGGGGCTGGCGCTGGTGAAGCAGATCATCGATGCCCACGGCTCAAAGATCACCGTGGAAAGTATGGAGAACAAGGGATCCACCTTTCGGTTCGAGCTGCCCATCTCGGATGGCAACCCCACCGACGACGACCTCGCGGGCAGCGTCGTTGAAAGTGACGGGGACGCCGGATGACCGGCCCGCTGGTTCGACCCGGACCACTCACTCACGGCACGGAACTCAACGCAGTCTATGCCATCGCGCGCATCGTAGCCGAAACCTACGATACCGAGGCCGGCCTGGATGCCGTATTTCGCCTGTCGCGGACCATATTCATCTTTGACGTCGTCTCACTATTCCTCCACAACGAGGAAACAGGAGAATTCGAGCCGGCCTATGCGCTGGCGCTCGGCCGCGGCCGCTCGCGCGAGGCGGATCTCGTATGGGGTGAGCCTGCCGCTACCGAGGCCTACCGCAGCGGACAGACCATACTGAGACAGGAGGATGCCGGTCCGAGCGTGAAGGGCCGCGAGCGGCGCCGCGATTTTCTCGGCTTGCCCATGATGGTGCACGGGCGCTGCGTGGGCGGTCTGGTCTTCGGTCGATTCGGAGGGCCCTCCTACCCTCCCGAGCACATACGGCTGGCGGAATTTGTTGCCTGGCATGTGGGGCAGCTGCTCGAAAACCGACGTATGGCCCGGCGCATTGCTTCACTGGAGGCACAGCGTGAGTTGGCCCGCATGCAGGACGAGTTCATCTCCACGATCTCGCATGAGCTGCGAACCCCGCTCGGAATGATCAAGGGCTATGTGACCACGCTGATGCGAGAGGACGCCAACTGGGATTCTGAGACGCGTCTTGAATTCCTTGAGATCGTCGACGAGGAAGCCGATCGATTGCGCGAGCTCATCGACAACCTGCTCGATTCGTCTCGCCTCGAAACAGGAACGCTCGGTATGACCCTTGAGCCCATCAAGCTGTCCGCCCTGATTCGAGATTCAGTATCACGCACCAAGTCGGTCTACGCAGAAATGGATGTGGAGATCGATGTGCCGGAAGATCTTCCAAGGCTACAGGTAGACCCGACTCGGATCGCACAAGTCATGGACAACCTGCTGTCGAACGCCAACAAATATGCGCCGGGCTCCCCAATTGCGGTGCGATCCGTCCGGTACGACAATGTAATTGAGATTGGCGTCGAAGATGGAGGGCCCGGCATTCCCCCCGAGCACGTACCCCATCTTTTCGAGCGGTTTTACAGAGTGCCCGAGCAGACCTCGAATGTACGCGGAACCGGCCTCGGCCTATACATTTGCCGAAAGATTATTGAAGCCCACAGCGGCGAGATTGGAGTAGAGAGCGAGGAAGGTGCAGGCACACGCATCTACTTCACCCTACCCGTCGATGTGATGGAACCCATACCGGAGGGCGAACATGAGCGATAAGAACACACTTTTGGTCGTAGACGACGAGCCGCGCTACGTGCGACTGGTTCAGGTCAATCTAGAAACGGCAGGCTACGATGTGGAGACTGCTCACGATGGCCAGAAAGCGGTCGAGCACGTTGCCAACGAACAGCCGGACCTCATCCTTATGGATGTGATGATGCCTATCATGGATGGCTTCACCGCGACTGAGCGCATTCGGGAATTTTCGACTGTTCCGATCATTATCCTTACGGCCAAAGGGGAAGAGCGCGACCGCGTGCGAGGGCTCGATGCCGGAGCCGACGACTACATCGTGAAGCCGTTCTCCGCACAGGAACTATTGGCGCGGGTGCGTGCAGTACTGAGGCGAGCGGAGCGACAGACGGACCACGATTTCCACCAGCCGATCTATGTGCATCACGAGCTGCAGATCGATCTTGCCCGAGCGCTCGTAACCTCCAACGGTGACGAAATCGCGCTCACAGCCACCGAGTACCGGCTGCTGCAAAGCCTCGCCGCATCTGAGGGGCGCGTGATGACTCCGGAGGAGCTGCTCACCGCGGTATGGGGGCCAGAGTATCGTGACGACAAGGAGATCCTTTGGGTCTGCTTAAGTCGATTGCGACAGAAAATCGAGCCGGATCCCAAGAATCCCATCCATATCGTCACGCGACAGGGCCTGGGGTATTTGATCCCTCCCACGTCTGATAATGGCACTGGCTGAGCCTCCCCCATCTGCGAACCCTGAGCGGTGCCCGGTCCTCGGGCCGGGTACCGCTCTCCCTTCCCCACTAGCCTGAGTATGACGAACCACTGGTAAACTACGTTTGATTCGCATTCGGAGCGATCAGATGGATGTCGACGCGCGCCTAAAGCTAAAGACCAAGATAGTGGGGGCCGAAATACGCGCGGCCAGAGAAGCTTCCGGCAAGAGCATCAAGTCCACCGCGGAACTCATTGGTGTTAGCTCCGCCACCCTATCCTCCTACGAGCACGGTCGCAAAGGTATTTCGCTCCCTGAGCTCGAACTGCTCGCTTACTGGCTGGATATCCCGGTCGCCAATCTACTCGACGGCTTGCCCAGCGCTCCCGAACGAACCGCGCACTTCGACCCGACGGTCGTTGTCTCCTTTCGGCAGAAGATGATCGGAGCTTTGCTTCGCAAACATCGGATCGCTTCCGAAATGACCATCCGCGAATTGGCCGAGGTGGTTGGATTTCCCGTTAGCCGCATCAGTGGCTACGAGCGCGGCGCAAGGCCGATCGCAATCCCATTTCTGGAAGTCCTGGTCGATGCCCTGGGACGATCCATGGACGAATACATCGACATGGAAGGGCAAGGGCCAATCGCGGGCTGGTATAGGGAACGACGGGCATATGAGACCTTTCGTTCGCTCCCGCCAGACTTCCGCGATTTTCTGGCCGAACCTGAGAATAGCGGTTTCGTACGCGCCGCCATGAGGTTGCGGGAGCTACCCTCCGAAAAGCTGCAGTCCCTTTCAGAATCCTTGGCCGCAATAGCCAGTTGACGGAATCAAACTCAGAATCTGCTGACCTTGGGCAGCGTGCGCTGGCAGCCTACGAGGCCGATCGATACGACGAAGCGATCGATCTCTTTGAATCTGCGCGTGCGGCCACAGACGAGCCATTGAAATCCGCGGAATTGGCCAATAGCTTGAGCGTGATTCTGCTCAAGCAAGGCCGAAATACGGAAGCCTTGGAGGTCGTTCGCGGAACGGCGCAGGTGTTCCAGGAAGCGGGAGATCTCAGCCGCCAGGCACGCGCGACCGGCAACATGGCTGCAGCGCTCGAAGCATGCGGAGAACTCGACTCGGCTGAAGTCGCATACCGTGAAGCGGCCGATCTTTTTGAAGGTACCGGAAACGATGAAGAACGAATGCTCACACTGAACGCGTTGTCGCAACTTCAGCTGCGTCAGCGCAGGCCATTTGATGCGGCCGCCAGCCTGCAGGCAGGCGTCCCAGGCGGCCGCGCTTCTGGATTTCGCGCGCGTTTGATCCAATTCCTCCTACGGATACCGTCCCGCCTACTTCGCTCTTAAGCGAGTCGGACATGAAGCTCAGACAGACCTCACCGGAGGACCGTGTCGTGATCGAAGATCTCGTCGCAGGCGCACCTTGGTCCCATGTACATCTGGACTGGCTCGATCCCACAAGCCTCACCGATAGGGAGCCATTCATCCTGGCAACTGAGGAAGAGACGCCGGCGGGCACCTTAGGCTGCCCGCCTGATCTGCCTGGCGTAGCCTGGCTGCGGACCTTTGCCGCGGCTGAGGGATTTGAGGTTCAAGAGATGTGGGAGGTTCTATGGACCGCAAGTGTTTCTCGACTGCTCAAGCTAAACGTCTGTCGTGTCGGTGCGCTCGTGCTCGAAGATTGGTTTGAGCGGCTCATCTTGAAGGCCGGCTTCGAGCGCACTAATTCTGTGATTTTCTATGAGCTGGGGCTCGAGCCAATCGCGGGAGCTAGCCACGATACTCCGCACCGGCTTCGTTCGATCCGTTCCGCAGACGTGGAAGCGATCCTGGAGCTGGACCATCGTGCCTTTGAGCCCATTTGGCAGATATCCCGTGATTCGCTTGCGGTGGCTATGATCCAGGCCTCATCTGCAAGCTTGATCGAAGATCAGGGGAAGGTCCTGGGCTACCAGATCACGACCAGCTCACCCTTTGGCGCGCACCTCGCTCGACTTGCGGTACAGCCCTCTCACCAGCGAGTGGGCCTTGGCACCGCATTAGTGAACGACGCGATTGAAAGCATCCAGGAGACCGGACTGGGCCAGCTTTCGGTCAATACGCAGGAAAATAACACCCCCAGCCGCAGGCTTTATGAAAAGCTGGGTTTTCAGACCACGGGCAAGGAGTTTCCGGTCTTCGAGATCCAGCTCTGACCTAGCCCTTTGCCAGGGTGGGCGAGCCGTCGCCTTGATGCTGAACCTCCCAGAGCGCCAGCACAAAGCACAGGGATGAAAGCCGGTTTAGATAAGCAAATAGGTGCGGGTTCTCGAATTCCGTGCGCGATTCAGCCGGGCCACCCTCCCGTGCCTGGAGATCCAAACGAACCGCAGCTCGCTCCGCTCTGCGCACCGCGGTCCGGGCAAGGTCTAGGGCCGCTGCAGAGCTTGTGTCGCCGCCGAGGACGAATTCCTTGGGCATCACCACCTCGGCTCCGAAGCGCTCGATCTGCGCTTCCAGCCAGTCAACCCGTTCGCGGTCAACGACCCTGAATCGTTCGGCGATCTCCGGTTCTGCCGCCACCTCGGACATGATGTGATAGAGATCTCGCTGCGCTTCGATCAGGACCGCTTGGACCCGTTCCGAACTGGCGAGCGCCCGAGCAAGACCTAGCGCGGCCGAGGCCTCATCCAGCGCGCCATAGGCCTCCGGTCGAGCGTGACTCTTCGGAACGCGGCGGTCTCCGAGCAGTCCCGTGTAGCCATCGTCGCCGGTTCCTCCGAAGTAGTCTGGCATGGCAGGTATTATAAGTACAAGCGCATGGAACCCCACGCATCTCGCTCGATAGCGCAGCGGTTCGGCCCGCATGTAGTTGGCGCGCTCATCGTCATCTCAGGAGTGGGAGTAGCGATGCTGCTCACCTCCCCGCCCACGGGCGAACCCATCCTCCTGGCAGAACCTGCAAACTTGCGCATCCACGTGGCGGGTGAGGTGCTTCGTCCGGGAGTGTATGAGCTTCCTTTCGGATCCATCGTCCAGGATGCCATCGATGCCGCTGGAGGATTGAGCGGGGAGGCCAGCCAAGACCGGATCAACCTGGCCGCCAGTCTGGAAGATGGACAGCAGGTGTATGTACCTAAAGTCTCCGAATCAGCGCCCCTGAGTTCCAATCCAGTTGGCTCCAGTGAGCGGATTTCAATCAATACCGCTTCCGCCCCAGAGTTGGAACGACTGCCTGGAATTGGACCGGTTCTGGCGCAGCGAATCGTCGAGTACCGAGAGCAGAACGGCCCATACCAGCGTCTTGAAGACCTGCTGGAGGTGGAGGGGATTGGGCCCTCGAAGCTCGAAAGCCTGCAGGACTATGTACAGGTGCCCTGAACTGGGACCGTTCTACCCGTGATCGCGTACCCTACGGATTGTATAATCCGCGAACATGCCTGAACTACCCGAAGTTGAGACCATCCGGCTGCAGCTGCGCCGCGGCTCTGATGAAATTCCCTCCCTTTTGGGTCAGCGGATTGTGGGCGTCAGCCTTCGCTGGCCAAGGCATATTGTCGAACCTGCCGTTTCCACCTTTCGCAGGCAGATCCGCGGGCGCGCGATTCAGGACGTGCGCCGTCGCGGTAAATTTCTCCTCATCCCCCTCGACGAAAGAACGCTTGCCATCCATCTCATGATGAGTGGCGGTCTAAGGATGGCCGACTCCATCAGCCCACGCGGTCGATTCGATCATACGGTGTTTAAGTTTGAGTCCGGGTGGCAGCTCCGCTTCAGCGATTCTCGAAAATTCGGCAGAGTGTATCTAGTGAAGAATCTAGAAGAGTTGCTGGGGAAGCTCGGTCCTGAGCCGCTCACGGATGATTTCGACTTGCCGGTGTTGGGCCAGATTCTTTCCGAACACCGGCGGGCGCTCAAGCCATTGCTGATGGATCAGACCGTGATAGCGGGCCTGGGGAACATTTATACCGACGAGGCCCTGCATCGAGCTAAGCTGCATCCGCTGCGGCAGAGCGATTCCCTTAATCCTGCGGAGGTGCGAGACCTATGGGAGGGGATCCGAGAGGCTCTCCAGAGTGGACTGCATCACAATGGCGCCAGCATCGACTGGGTTTACCGGGGAGGGGATTTCCAAAACTACTTCCATGCCTATGGTCGTGCGGGCGAGCCATGTCCCGCGTGCGGAACTGAGATCGTACGCACGGTCGTGGGCCAGCGCGGTACCTACTTTTGCCCGACATGTCAGGTGAGGAGCAGGCATAGGGATGAATAACCAACTGATGTTGGGGATCCTGCTCATCGTCGTGGGGATTGCCGTGGGATTGATCGCCGTGGCGTTGGTGCTCAATCGACGGGAGGGCCGGATGGCAGCGGAGTTGGAACTGGAAAGCGAAGCCGAGGGGGATGAGGAGCCTTCAGACGCGGCAGAAGTGGGGGAGCAGCCCACTCCTGAAGAAGATGCGGATGATCAGCCGAGCCCTGAGGGTGATGAGGAAGATCCCCATTTGGAAGCCGAGAAGCTGGAAGGACTACCCGATGGGACACCGCGGGAACGCCGGTTGGTCGCGGAAATCTATCGGGAGGACGTGACGGGAAGGCTGGTCGTCCACTCTGGCGATCACGAATATAGAAATGCCAAAGAGATTGAGAACGAGGCAGAGCGCAGGCGGCTGGCCTATGCCGCCTCAGACCTCGCGGATTGGTTCCAGGGGGAATTCGAGCTTGGAGGCCGACCCGCGGCGATCTCCACCCAGCCAGCTTCCTCGCCGGACCGGATGCTCGAAGAGATCAATGAGATCCTGCAACGATCGCTAGCCGGTACGCCCGATCGCGGAGTTCGCCTCGTCCCAGACGCCGTAAGCGGAGTGAAGGTCTTGATCGGCGTAAAAAGGTATGAGATCGAAGAGGTACCGGACGAGGAGATCAAGGACCTCATCCGGCAGGCTGTTGCGGAATGGGAAGCGCGTCAATAAGCGGCTGAGCCTCTTCAACCGCCGCAGCCGCCAGGCGGCCAGAATCTTCGCTCAACCGGGCAACGGGCAGTCGGGGATCGTGGATAAAGAACAGCCAGGCCTCTCGCTCAAGCGCCCACTTCTGCCAACGCTGTTTCGTTCTGATGTTCTCAAGTGGCTCAACATCAAAAGCCGTAACCCAACCCGTTCGGGCCATATGCGCCGAATACGTGGCCATATCGGAGACAAACATTCCTGTCCAGTCGCCAGACTGCAAGATCACTGCCTGATGTCCACGCGTGTGACCGGGAGTCATCACGCATCGAACATGCTCCGTGATCTGCTCGTCTCCATGTAACAGTCGCATCCTCCCCGCTTCAATCAATGGGTCGAAGTTTTCCACAAAGTAGGTTCCGCGGGTGCGTGCGTCCGGATGACTGGCATCCGCCCACTCCATTCTTTGCACCACATACTTGGCATTAGGATAGGCGGGCCGGATCTCCCCCTCAACGAGGGTCGTGTTCCCCCCACAGTGGTCAGAGTGAAGATGCGTATCGATAACGAGATCAATGTCATCGGGGGACACTCCTAAGGTTTGTAGGCCGTCTGCCAGGCCCCCTGCAGGCCGTTCCAAACCCCAATTGCTGGCACCCTTCTCATCCAGCTTATCGCCCAATCCGTTATCGATCAGGATGTTCTGGCCTTCAGATCGAACAAAAAGACAGGTAAGACTCTGGGGCACGAGGTTTCGTTCGTCCGGCTCCACGATGCGGCGGTAGAGCGCCCGAGGCACCAAGCCAAACGGCCCCCCTGGATCTACCCAGAGGAGACCGTCGCTTACCAGATGGATCTCCAGGTCGCCTATGACGATGAGCTGCTCTCCTTGCCTGCGCAACGACGATGTCATTGCGAGCGTAGTGAAGCAATCTCCCCCTGGGTGTAGGAGACTGCTTCGTCGCTGCGCTCCTCGCAGCAGACCTACTGGGGCATGTCCTTGCGCGATTTCATCCCCAGCCCAAGCGATTGCTGCAATCGGTCTTCAAGCTCCCTCTTCTCTGACTCGGGAAGAAAGGAATGCTGGGCTCCCGAAAGGATCAATCCCTTGAGCGTCTCTTCGGACAGCCCGAGCTCAGACACCGCGGTGAAGTACTCATCACTCAGCCGTACATTGGAGATGCCGGGATCGTCTGTGTTTAGGGTTACTACGAGGCCGGCATTGATCATCTCCGGGAGCGGGTGCTCATCCATTCCCCCGATTACACCCGAATGCAGGTTGCTGGTCAGGCATACTTCAAAGGCCGCTCTCCGCTCGCGCGCAATGGCAACCACCTCCGGGTCTTCTATCACGCGCACTCCGTGCCCAATTCGTGAAGCACTCATCAACGTGATGGCTTGACTCACGGAATTTGCACCCGTCCACTCCCCAGCGTGGACGGTGGTTTCCAAGCCGGTCTGCTCCGCGGATTTGAAGATGGAGGTGAATGGATCGGCGGGGAAATCGACTTCATTGCCCGCCAGGTCAAGTCCGAGTATGCCGTCGCCCGCATGATCGGCTGCGATTTGCGCCACCGCTTCCGCCAGTCCCACCGATTCGTGGCGATTGACGCTAGCAATGAGCCCCACCCGAATCCCAAACTGTCCGGCTGCTTCTCCTGCAAACTCGATAACCCACTCTATGACTTCGCTTAGTGGATAATCTCTGGCCTGAGAAATCGCAGCCGGTGTAAATCGGAGCTCGAGGTACACAATGTTGTCGATCGCAGCGTCTTCAATTGCCTCGTGAGTTACGCGCCGAATGATATCTGGAGAACGATAAATTGGGCGCAAGACCTGAAATTTGGACAGGAAGTTCGGCAGGGTTTTCGGTTCGGCGGTTCCGATCTGAACCTGCTCGCGAAGCTGCGATTCCTCCTGAGGCAGGTCAAGTCCTTCCTGACCCGCAATTTCCATGAGGGTCCGGATTCGGAGCGAACCTTCGAGATGTCGATGGAGATCGACCTTTGGAAGATCGGTCAGCAGCTCGTACTGCGAGGGAGAGCTACTCAACGACGCCTTCGACGGCGGCGCTTACGACCTTTTTGTGGTTGGTCATCGGTCTTGGATGGAGCGGTAGGTCTGCTCCTCGCCTGTATCGCACGTGTCGGCTGCGGCGTGCTCACCTGCAGTCGGAACATTCTGGAGACCATCCCTGCTCGAATGTTGGCCAGCAGACCGCGGAACATGTCGACCGCTCGGCTCTTGTATTGAACCAAAGGATCGCGCTGCCCATACGCCTCGAGTCCGATTGAGGTACGCAGTGCTTCCATCTGAGTTAAATAGTCTACCCACAACTGGTCACCTACGCCCAACAGCAAACGTCTGTACGCCTCCGCCACAAGGGCGCCCCCCAATATTAGGTGGACCTGCTCGCGAACGCCCTCCTCCAGATCGCCTGCAGCCTCGGCCTCTTGATAAGCTTCTTCGCCTAATCCGGCTCGAAGCTCTGCCCGGAGTTTGTCGCTGAGACCCGCGATGCCCAATCTGCGAAGCTCTGCTTCGCCGATGAGGCGCCGAACGACGACCTGCGCTCCGGCCAGGTGCTCGAGGACTCGCTCGGTGAGCTCGCTTGGCTCCTCGCCCTCCACCATACTTGCTGCATAGTAAGCATAGGAGAGACGAGGCACGATTAATTCTCGGGCCTGGTGGCTGCGGCTGTCAAAGGTCTTTTGCCGCGAGTAGCTCATCTGCACCAGCGCGCGTATCTTATACGTCTCGTCGACAGAATCCGCTTGCGCCAGCGCAGCCTCAAGCTCGCGGGTAATCTCTGCTTCGAGCCGCTGCACGCGCCGCTCTTCGACACGATCCAGGGCGGCGAAGAGTTCGACCTCGGCCTGCTCCCAATCGATGGGGGTCTCAACCGTCGCCACGTCGAGTTCCTCTCCAACCCGCCGCTGCAAGACTTGGACGAGACCGGTCCAGACCCTTGCGCCCAGACCAGCTTCGATGAGCTCAGGAACGGAATCTCGGAACCGATCTGGATCTTCCCGTATCTGTTGCCGGGCATTTTCATCTACCTGCAGTCGGAGGCCCGCGGCGTTCTCGACTGCGCTCAGCATTTCGTTGGGATCTGGTTCCGTGCCCAGCTCGTCCGCTTCCAGCAGCGTGCCTTCGATGGCCATGTCGACCAGCTCCGCGCGCTGCTTGATCTGTTCGTCGAGACTGGATATCGCTCGCTCAACTTGGCCTTCCGCGACCAAACGCGTGTGGCTGGCCTGCGCCTCAAGCGAACTTCTTCCAATTTCCAGAAGAGCCGTTCGAAGTTCCTCTCGCCCATCGATGTCCTCTAGCTCATCGAGCAAGAGAGACAACATGAACGACGGGTAGGGTCGTTCCGTATCCAGTCCCAGCGTTGGCTGCACCTCTTCCAGCCAGCCCAGCAGCCGCCAGGGCCCCTGCTCATCCTCCATCCCGGCGACAACGTGGGCCTCGACTTCGGCCCTGAGCAGCTCCTGAATATCTTCACTCAGGTCGTCTTTGGCAAACACTCGGTTGCGCTGGCTGTAGAAGATTTCGCGCTGCTGATTGAGGACATCATCGTATTCGAGCAGGTTCTTACGACGATCGAAGTTAGTACCTTCCACGCGTGTTTGGGACTGTTCGATCGTCTTATTCACGATTCCGTGTGCGATAGGCGTGGCGTCGTCAATATTGAGGCGCTGCATGAGCCCAGAAACCTGATCGCCGCCGAATAAGCGCATCAACTCATCTTCCAGTGAGAGGTAGAACTGCGAAGAACCCGGGTCACCCTGGCGAGCGGCACGACCCCGGAGCTGATTGTCAATTCGCCGGGCGTCATGGCGTTCGGAGCCGATTACATGGAGGCCGCCTGCTTCGCGAACAAGCTCCTCCTCTTTCATGAAGCGGCGGAAGAGCTCTACCTCAGACTCATAGATGCCGAGCGCCGTTTCATCCGCTTCCTCAAGCGCTGCCAGGCGCTCTTTCAGGTTGAGTGCTTCCGGGTCCGGGATATCCATTCTCCGAAGTACACGATTGACCGACGCAAGCACTTCTTCCGCGATCTCCCCGCCGAGCTTGATGTCGACCCCTCGTCCCGCCATATTGGTGGCAATGGTTACCGCACCAAATGATCCAGCGCTGGCGATGATCTGCGATTCCTCAGCATGCCTCTTCGCATTCAGAACGTTGTGTTTGATGCCGCCAGAGAGTACCTCCGCGAGTCGTTCCTGATACCCTGGATCAAGCGAGAGGATGCGACTGAGCCGCTCGAGATTCTCCTCCTTGCTTGGGTTCATCGTAACTCCCAGATCGCGTCCGAACGGCTTCATCAAGGCGTTGCTCAGATCATCCAATGAGCCGTATAGTTGCTGCAGCTCCTCCACGCGCATGCCATCGTCCGGAATTTCATTCGCCTCCAGATAGGCATCGCGCAGGATCTCGATCATCGCCAGCTTTTGGAGCAATTTGGCTCGCAATCGGCCCGAAAGCTGTTCCGATAATTCGACCGAGGTGGTTCCTACCAGGAGCGGCTGTCCAATGACGTGCCGACGCAGGATTTCCATCGTGACTGCCCGTAGCTTGGCCTCTTCGGTTCGGAACACGGTATCTTGATAGTCCTTCCTCCTCCAGAACACCGGCTCGCCCTCCGGATCATCCCGACGCTTGTAGAAGAAGAAGCGGTTTCCGTTCTCGCGGTACTGGATCTCAAGCAGCTCGGAACCTTCCTGCGACGCGACGTACTCCAGGTTAGTCGGAAGGGGCAGCACATCGATCTTATAGATCTTGTTGAACTCTTCCGCTTCGGTGAGTGCGGTGCCCGTCATTCCGGCCAGCTTCTCATACATGCGAAAGTAATTCTGCAGCGTAATCGTTGCGTAGGTTACGTTCTCCTGACGGATACGTACGCCTTCCTTCGCCTCGACCGCCTGATGGAGACCGTCGGACCATCGCCGACCCGCCATCATACGCCCGGTGAATTCGTCCACAATGATGACGCGGCCACCCTGCACAACGTAATCCTTGTTGCGCTTGAAGAGGAACTGCGCGCGCAGGCTCTGCTCGAGGTATCCCAAGAGACGGGCCTGTTCAGGGGTGATGTCCTCCGGTCGATCCAGGTCATGCAGCGGACGCCCGAGCAATCTCTCCACATGGTCTTCACCCAGCTCTGTCAGCGATACGGTGCGATCACGTTCGCTGATCTCCAAGTCCTCGGCAGATAGTTGCTGCACCACCCGAGCCATCTGCACATACTGGTCGGGGTCTTCCTGCGCGGGTCCTGAAATAATCAGCGGGGTTCTGGCCTCATCGATGAGGATGTTGTCGACCTCGTCCAGGATGGCATAGTAGTGGCCGCGCTGAGAGCGCGCCTCCAACGATTGAGCCATGTTGTCACGGAGGTAGTCAAAGCCAAACTCGTTATTGGTGCCGTAGGTCACATCAGCCGCATATGCGACACTGCGATCTACCAGCTGAAGATGATGCACGTCCTCCTGGCTAGCCTCTCGGGTGGGATCATAGATGAAGGCCTTGCGACCGTGCTCTGTTCGCGCGGCCTCCTGTAATATCCCGACTTCGAGTCCATGGAAGCGAAAGATAGGGCCCATCCAGCGGGCATCACGGCGCGCCAGGTAGTCATTGACGGTGACGAGGTGGATCCCCTTGCCCAATAGGGCATTCAGATAGATCGGCATGGTGGCGACGAGCGTCTTGCCCTCACCGGTCTTCATCTCTGCGATTCGTCCCTCATGCAGAGCGATTCCACCGATCAGCTGCACATCAAAGTGGCGAAGTCCGACGGTCCGGATGGCCGTTTCGCGCACCACTGCGAAAGCCTCCGGGAGCAGATCGTCCAGCGTCTCCCCGGAGGCCAAGCGCTCCTTGAATTCGGTCGTCTTGGCCCGAAGGGCCTCTTCCGACAAGTCGCGAAGGTCCGCCTCGAACGCGTTGATGCGCTCAATGATTTCGCCGTAGCGATCCAGCTCTTTTCCGAGGGAATCGCCCGCGAAGAACCTAGTCAGTCCCTTTAGCATGGAATTGCGGGATTATAGCACGGGGCCTTTTGGGCCCTGATAGCGGCGTTCCAGGCACGGTATGTGCGACCATGTTCAGACCTTGCTGTGTATGAATCCAGAAGACTACACCACGCACACGCTCTTGACGCCATTTGAGGCGAAGCTACAATCGACTGGGGGCGGTGGCGGAATTGGTAGACGCCGAGGACTTAAAATCCTCTGAGGGAAACCTCGTGTGGGTTCGACTCCCACCCGCCCCACAAATTCGGTCATAGTCGACGAGTTGGCGTGATTCCTGCGCCCTTCACGTGATTTCCTCTGAACGACGTTCAGTGTAAAATCCACCGCCAGTCCAATCGAGGCTTGATTTTCATTCTTGGCTATACGCAAAAGAAATACGGTCCATGTACGCTGGCGAACGCAATTACTCAAGCGAGAACTCGGATGCAGGCAGGGCTAAATGACTTCTAGCGGGAAATCTCATCCGACCCGATACGGGCAATCCAGTGTCGGGTAAGCCGCGCAAGCGCCTGGCGTTCCTTGTGCTGGTCGGAGCGATGTTCGCCTGTACCCTTCCCGGCACGTCGTCTCCGACCCCGTTCGTAATACCGACGGCCGACGTCACGTTGACCGCAATGTTCTCAGAGACTGCAGCACCCATACCGACGGAGCCGCCTCCGATAACCTTAGCTCCCGCTGCTAGCGCTACCCCCACCGTCATTCTCGGCGCCTCACCCGCTCCGCTTACGCCTGCTGCAAGTGGAACCACGACACCCATTTCACAAGACACGCGCCCGAACGGCACGCCGGTGGAGGCCGCTTTCATGGACTCTCCACCGACCCTGGACGGCGATCTCAGCGATTGGAGCTCGCCGACCTTCACTGCGAACCAGATTGTCTTCGGCGCCAGCAATTGGTCCGGAGCGAGTGACGCATCGGGCGTCTACTACATTGGGTGGACAAACGAGGCCCTGTACCTCGCCATCAAGGTTACGGACGACACGTTCGTACAGGTTTCGAGCGGAAGCAGGATCTACAAGGGCGACGAAGTAGAGCTGCAGCTGGATACCAACCTGAAGGGTGACTTCTTCTCCAATGTCCTGTCAAGCGACGACTATCAGATCGGCCTGTCGCCCGGCAACTTTAGCAATCTTGGGAAGGAAGTCTGGCGCTGGTATCCACGAGGAACTCACGGCCCGCTGTCGACGATCACCCTCCATGCCAGCTCGAGACCGGATGGCTATGACGTGGAAGCCAAGATTCCGTGGTCCGTCTTTGGAATGACCCCGAGCGCTGGATCCCGATACGGTTTTGCGCTCTCAATATCAGATAACGACCTAAAGGGTGCGCCGGTCCAGCAATCGATGGTCTCGAGCGTCGGTTCACGTACGCTCACCAACCCTACCACCTGGGGAACGCTGATCCTCGGGCAGTAACGCGCTCAGAACCAAGCTGTTCACAGTAACGGTGTCATTGCGAGCGTAGCGAAGCAATCTCCTCCTGAGTGTTGGAGGAGACTGGTTCGTCGCTGCGCTCCTCGCAGTGACCGACCGGGCTACGCTGCTCACATCACAAAGAGGCTGTCTCGCTTAGACAGCCTACTCCTTTGTTAATTGGATATGGATGAGCGCCAAGGCCCAGTTCAGCCAGGGTCGATGGAGCCCAGCTCGGTATTTGGATTTTAAACTTCAGTCGATGGGTTTGGGGATCGTGGGCTCGAGGATGGTGTGGCGGACAAAGGAGTGCAGCGGGCTGCTCCTGCGCTTCACCATCATGACCGTGACCTTCGCGTCGCGCGCCACGCGCTCGGCAAGCGTGCCAACCATAAAATTACGGAAGAGCGGCTCATCCGAGGCGCCGATCACGATCAAGTCGCAGCCCTCGCTCGCCTCTAAAATGGCCACAGCCCGCTCCCCGCTTTGCACCATTCTGGTCTCGATGGGTTCGTACTCGACACCCTCCTGACTGGCGTCGATGGCACGCTGACCCAGGATCCGTTCGCGGTGATTTGCACCCGGCGGCATCACGTGCAAGATGGTCAGGGTGACGTCCTGTGGGCTCGCGGCTTGCGCCATGTTGGCCGCCAGCATCACGGCCTTTCTGCTATTCAGTCCACCAGTGACCGGCACCAATATCCTCTTCAGCGGCCTCCACCGCCGGTGGCGAACGACGACCACATCCGTAGGCGGATTGTCCACGATGGGGTCGATAACCGAGCCAAACAACTTCCCAGCGGAATTGGTATATCCCGGCCAGCCCAGCACCATCAGATCCGAGGCGTTCTCGACTGCGGTCAATCTCACGGCCTCCGCTACGCTTCGGCCGAGCCGGATGATCGTGTGAACAGGCACCTCGTGCTCTTTTGCACGGGCAATCGCTTCATCCAGCAGCGGCCGGGACTCTTTGAGAAACAGGCGGCCATCACCCAGGGAAAGCTGCGGAGGGACCTGCACCACGTGCAGAGCGAGCACCTCTCCATCTTGACCCGAAGCGATAATGGCCCCAATCTGCCCCAGGATTTCGGCCTGGGAGGCTGTGCCGATCGGAACCAACACCGAGTAGTCGTGGCTGACAAGGACCTCCTCGTGCAGGATCTCCTTTGGCTTCTCCATTTCCTCGATGCGGGAGAAATAGGCGAAATAGGCCAGTGCGCCGAACACCGTCCATCCGATCACAAAGTACCACGCCACCGCGCTAAAGCGGAACAGGCTGACCGCCAACAGCGCGTTGGTGGCGATCGCCAGAAGCGGAAGGAAAGGGAATAGGGGGACCTTGAAGCCGCGGTCCAACTCCGGGCGACTCCGCCTCAGGTACAGCAGCGCCAAATTGACCTGCATGAAGAGCAGGAGGAACATGATGCTTGCCGCAGCCGCAACGTCCTCGATGGGCAGGGTCCAGGCCATTGCGATCATCAGGGCTCCAGTGAACACTACTGCCCAGTACGGCGTATGTCGTTGGGGGTGTACTTTCGCAAACAGGCTTGGAAGGTTGTTTTCGCGTCCCATGGCGAAGGAAACGCGCGAGGAGGCATAGGTCGTGGCATTCAGCGCCGAGGTCGTTGAAGCCAAGCCGCTCAGCAGCAGTACCAGGGCGCCGATTCCCCACGGAAAGACCTGGCTCGCCACCTCGATAATCGCCAGTTCACCTTGTTCTCCAAGATAGGCCGAGACCGTGATACCCGCAGGGGCGGTCGTGGCGCCGATGGCGACAAATGCCACCAGGATGTAAATCACTACGGCAATGGCAATCGAGCCAAAGATAGCGATGGGCATGTTTCGCCTGGGATTGATCATCTCTTCCCCGGACTGGGCGATGATTTCATACCCTTCAAAGGCGATAAAAGTAAGACCCATCGCGGCCAGCACGCCGACCACTCCGTTTTCAAAGAAGTCGGTCGTGAACTGCGCCTCCCACTGGTCTGCGCCCGAAATCACCGCCAATCCAAAAGCGACCAAGGCGCCCAGGATGGCGATTTTTGTAACGGTCAGGATGTTTCCGGCCGCGGCGGTCTCGGATGCGCCCCGGAAGTTGATGAAGATGAATGCGATGATAATGAGGGTCATGAAAGCCATCGCGAGCTGATCCACCGTGAGTCCCAGCGTCGGAAGCTCCGCCATCTCAATCAGCTCGGCAGCGAATCTTCCGAAGGCCAGGCCATAAAGACTGCCCGCGACCGCTTGTGCAAACCAGCTCATCCAGCCGGCCAGGAAGCCGGCCGTCCCGCCCAGGGCTTCTTTGATAAAGATGTAACCGCCGCCCGCTCCGGGCAAGATAGAACCAAGCTCAGCATACGACATGGCAGTCAGGGAGGTGACCAGACCGTTGAGAACGAACACCAGAATTACGGCCGGTCCAGCCTCGCCAGCAGCGATTCCGGTCAGTACGAAAATACCGGCGCCGATCATTCCGCCGACGCCGATCATGGTCACGGTGAAGAGGTTTAGCTCACGGCTGAGCGTAACTTCGCCGGAATCTGTCGTTGATTGGGTATTCATTGGTAGACAAAAAGAAGGGCCGAGCGGTGTGCCCGGCCCCGCTGTTCTTCACATGAGTTCAGAACAGAACGGAAGCCAATTCCTCCCGGTATCTCCTGGTTCTCGGATCTTGGTCTCCGAGCAGTTGAAACAGCGCAAGCATCACACGCTTGACCAGTCCTCCCCGATAGTTCTTATCCTCTCGCAAGATGCCCAGGAGCCCATCCATGGCGGCCTCGAGATTGCCGCGTTCGATCAGCCTGGCCGATTGATGGAGGCCGGCTTCCAATGGATCCTCATCGGACCCGGACACCTGGCGATCGGACTCTACCAGTAGTTCGGCCAGCGGCTTGTATCGCTCAGCTTTGGCCCACGCCGTGCCGGCGGGAAAATGATCTAAGATTTCCAACGCCTCTGCACCCTGGCCTCCCATCAGCAGGCTCTCGACAAGCCCGAGCGCAGCATCCGCGTTGGCCTCATCCTCATCCAGAACCTCTCGGAAGGCGGTCTCGGCCTCTTGATAATGGCGGGTTCCCAGCAGGCTCATGGCCTCCTCGATTGCCTGCTGCGTTTCGCTTGGAGCTAATTGTTCGATAAAGTGCTGCACCATCGACTCTGGTTGCACCCCCACAAATTCTGCCGCGATCTCCCCATGTCGAAAGGCCTTCACCGCCGGGATACCCTGGATTCCAAAACGAATGGATAGCGCGGGAGTGTCGTCAACGTTTACCTTTGCCAGCAAGAAACTCCCGCCCGCCTCGATCGCTTTGCGTTCCAAGATCGGGCTCAGCATCCGGCACGGGCCGCACCACGGAGCCCAGAAATCCACGACCACTGGCACCTCATGCGACCTGAGGATGACCTCGCTCTCAAAGGTCGCTTCGTCGACATCCAGAATGTATTCGGATAGGCCCATAATTCGTTGCGATTCTACTACACGGGGGTTCGGCAGGGAATCCTTGTGAGGGGGCCTTCTCGACGCACATGATGGAGATTTGGATAACTGGCGAATGCTGCCAAGAAGAGCGAGGTTCCCAGCGTGCCTAGTTCAGGCTCTCGTCTGAGACGCCGGGCTGCTGGATCTCAACCACATTTCCTTGCACGTCGATACGGACTCTGAAGCCCAGCATTCCCATCCAGGCCCGGAGCTCATCCGGAAGACCGCTCTCAAGTAGCTGGTCGAACTGCCTGTCCAAGTCTTTCAGCGAATTGTCGATTATGGCTTTGCTGAAGATATCTTCCTGGCCGATAGCCTTCATCGTGCTTTCGCTGATCAAGTCCTCGTTGCCCCTGATGTACTCGCCAAACTGCTCCAGGACCTGGCGGTCCACCACTTCGGTTTCAATGTGCCGTTTGAAGCCGTCATCGTCGACGACATAAAAGGACTCTCCGCCAACGTATGCGACTTCTACTGGATTGCCGGCCTCATCCGCAACCAATCCGGAAAAAAGCGCCTGCTTGGCCATTGATCGAAGAGAAGGATTAGAAGGAGACGTTCACGGCCGTGCCGTGAGCCTCCCAGACTTCCAATTGGTCTTTCGGCACGACGGGCTGCGTCCATCGGAACAACCACTTTGCCGCGTCCGGAGTCATGTTGATGCATCCTGCGCTGCGTGGAATTCCAAAATCATTATGCCAATACGTCCCATGGAAGGCATCGCCTATTTTATCAATATATGCCACCCACGGCACCCCCGGCAGGTCATAGCCGGTGGCGCGATTTCCGCTTGCCATGTGACGGGAAGGCCGCTTCCGGAAGGTCTCGAAGTCGCCTCTCGGAGTCAGGGATGGCTCTAGGCCAAACTTGCGCCCCGTCGAAACCTTCGTAGAGAAGACCATCGTATCGCCTTCGAAGAGGCTTACCCACTGGTTGCTCAGGTCGACCTTGATGAACTTATCCTCAGGAGGCACGTCGGGGGAGAGCGGTAAGATCTCTGCGACGGGGATTGGACGGAACGCGGCGGCCGGCGCGTAGTACACGTACGTGTACTTATCGTCCAGGATTCGATACCACTTCTGCAGTTTCACATCTTGGCTGACGCCTGTGATCCAGTAGGTCGTGCCGTAATAGAACCGGTAGGCGATTTCGCTGTCCTCACGTGGACGCCAGCGGGCATCCACAATGGGCACCGTCAATTCTGTCAGCAAGCGCGAGCCAGGCAGCTCGACCAGCGGCTCGTTAAGTTCGTTGCGGACAGGCTGAATGCTGGAAGAGTGGCCATAACCCTGGCCAGGGATCTCGTACCAAATGCGGTTGTGCTCCGGAGCCGGATCGCCCACCCAGGCGGCCTCAATGTCGAAGACGTCATCTCGCCACAGCGTCTTGACCTTATCGCTCGCCCATGAAGGACGTGTGTAGATATCGAGTGTAGGATCGACGACGCGCCCCATCAAGCCACGGCTTGTTTCCACGGCCTTGCTGGTCCAACGCAGCGGAATCCCCAGCGCCAGGAGGCCGGAGCTGGAAAGTTGGAGAAAATCGCGCCGGGATAGCGCGTCGCTGAGTTCGATACCTTCAGGCATTTAGTTTCCCATCAAATGGAATGCTCGTACCCCAAAGGAGTGCTTGTACTCCGGAGGATTATTTGCAAGATTCGGACCGCTTACCACTAAGGGTGAACGTTCACCAGCGTCCCGACGGAGGCGAAATTAAATAGCCATTCAGCCTCAGGGATAGTCATGTTCACGCAGCCATGGCTCATCGGCGTGCCAAAATTGTTGTGCCAATAGGTGCCGTGGAGGGCATACCCTCGATAGTAGTACATGGTCCAGGGGACATCCGGCAGGTAGTAGCCGGGCCCAGCCATATCGGTTGCCGCCAACTTCACGTAGACACGGAACTGGCCCGTGAGTGTGGGATGAGCTGAGGTTCCGGTCGAAACAATAAAACTGCGCACTTGTGTTGCGCCCTCGTAGGCCGTCACCTTTTGCTCGCTCAGGTCCACATCGACCCAACGCCCTTCATTCGCAAGTTCGCGCGGATCTGTGCTATAGGTCCATGAAAGGTTTGGCCGTCGGGTTGGTGTCGACGTCGGGGAGGGCGTAAGAGTTTGCGTCGGCGTCGGGGTAGGCGTCGGCGTGTTTGTGGGAGTTGGCGTCGGTGTGGGTGTATTGGTATACGTGGCTTTCGCCACAGGCCCCGAAGCCGTTTGAGGTTCGAGTGCATTGGCTGGCTGGCCGCCAAGCCACGCTCCGATGGCAGCTGCAAGCACCAGGCCCGGAAGTGCGATCCGCAGCGAAAATAATCGGCGGGGGCTCAGTACTTCGAGTGGCAACATCTGGATACTCGGGAGATTCGCTGCTCGAAGAGCCTGTTTGCGCTCGCTGGACGGCAAGCGGCGAATCATCCAGCGGATGGCTTTCTTGGCCGGCTGGCTGCGCGGATTGATCTCCAGCGCGCGCGCCAGGTATGCGAGACCCGCCTTCGTATCCGCCGTGGCCGCCAGATACAGCCAGGGTTCTTCCTTATTAGGGAGGAGCTTGGCAGCCAAGCGTGCCTGACGACGCGCTTCGGCTTTATCGCCGCGCGCAAGCGCATTATGCGCCAGACGCAATGCTTCGGTGGCTTCGCTGGAGGGAGTGCGAGGGGGAAAGGAAGTCAAGGCATGCTCTCAGGGTCCGCTAACCCCGCTCCATGACGCGGGGCGCGCCTGCAAGCGCTCAGGGCAGGTCGCTGAGCGGCAGTGTGGCGGGCTCGTTGTTCACGAAACACAACAACCCATCCACGATCCCCCGGGCCGCCCTGTCAGGCTCCTTTGTCAGGAAATCTCTGTCCAGGAATAGAAAGCCAACTTCAACGATGGCCGCTGGGGTCAGACTGTTGATCTCGTAGAAGGTATGATACTCGGTCATATCCAGCGTGACGCTATTTGGGTGAAAGCGTAGGTCTGTCGCCCTCCCATAGCGGTCTGCCATACATGCCACCAGGCGTTGCGACCGGTCGGGAACAGCCGTATCTAGGGCTGCGGAGACCTTATATCCGGTGGCCTGCTCGTTGATCGCCGCACACGAGTCGGCATGTATTGAGACCAGCGCCGAACCCCGGAACCCGTCTAGGCGGGCGTCGAACTCGTCCAGAAGCATTGTCTCGTACCCTGCGCCTTCCAGTCCCGTCGCCACCTGGCGGGCAATATCTGCATTGATCTCCGCCTCGGTGAGACCGTCGGGACAGGTGGCGCCGGGATCATCTAGACCAGTGTCCGGACGAGGACCGGCATGACCGGCCACAATCCCAATGGGCAGCGCACCGGTCTGTTCGGGAATATCCGCCTGGGCAGGCTGCTCTTTGGAAGAGCTTTCTAGAGCGACCATCAATTGACCTACCAACTCACCTGGATCGAGACTGGCAGGCTTCCAAGCCGTGAGAACGGTGGCGACAAGTGCTGCGACCCCCAAAGTGACGGCTACGTGCCGTGGAAACTGACTCGAGGATCCTTTCGTGGAGCTACCGGCCGTGCGCTTCGACATGGCAGGCAGGATGCTATCCCGACGGAGTCATTATAGCAAGGAGAAATGGGCCACCTTGTAGCACCAGGGTCCCATCCGACCTTAAGCGTGAATTTGCTGCGGGCGAAAGAGACCTGTTGGAGTCATTCATTGGATTTCTGAATCTGGCGTTGACAACTCTGATCGCAGGGATATAATATTTGTCGTATTCTTCTGACAAATTCGTGATGATTCACTGCATTTGTAGGAGGCGGGGGCAGTAGGCGTCCCGCCTGAGGTCGAATAGGAGCCAGCTAGCCCAAGAGCTGCCTCAGCGGAGATTTGCCGGCTCGCCCCCGCGATGAGATCTAGCATCCATCGCCCAGACGGGGAGCGAGCCGTTTGCTTTTGCAGGGCTATTAATGAAATGAGAAGTCCAACACAACAAATCATCGAACGGGAAGGGCTTCTGGGGACTGTGGGGAACACTCCCATCATTCCCCTACGGCAGCTGCACTCTGGGGCGGTCGAGATCTATGCCAAGGCCGAGTGGCATAACCCCAGCGGATCGATCAAGGACCGTCCGGCGGCCGCTATCCTGCGCGAGGCGCTTCAGTCCGGTGAACTTAGCAATGGGCGAAGTCTGCTTGACTCGACCTCCGGAAACATGGGAATCGCGTATGCCACGCTCGCGGCCTCCATTGGGGTGACGGTGCATCTGACTCTGCCAGCTAACGCTAACAAAGCGCGGAAGGGGATCCTGAACGCGCTCGGAACGCAGGTCACTCTGACAGATCCGCTTGAAGGATCGGATGGGGCGCGTCATGCTGCGGCTGCAGTTGCCGCCGAGCACCCGGACCGGTACTACTACGCGGATCAATATTCCAACCCGGCCAACTGGCGCGCGCATTTCGAAACGACTGGCCCGGAAATACTTAGAGACACGGATGGACGCGTAACCCACTTCGTGGCGGGGCTGGGGACGACAGGAACCGTCGTCGGGACCGGCCGATATTTGAGGGAAGCGGCTCCCGGCGTCCAGATCGTTGCGTTCCAGCCTGAGGGTCCGCTGCACGGGTTAGAAGGATTGAAGAATCTATCTTCCAGCGAGGTGCCAGAGATCTTCGATCCGCGCGTGCCGGACGAAACCCTCGAGGTCAGAACGGAAGATGCATATGCCATGGCGCGGCGCCTGGCACGTGAGGAGGGTTTGTTGGTTGGCCCGTCCAGCGCGGCCGCGGCAGTAACCGCTTTGGCACTCGCTGAACGGATGGATACAGGTGTGATCGTGACGATATTTGCCGACTCAGGTTTGAAATACCTGGACCTGCCATTCTGGAACGAACCATGAAGCTCACGATCCCCGGCCCGGTCATGGATGAAATCCGCGGCCACGGTGAAAAGCTCTATCCTGAGGAGGGCGCCGGCCTCATCTTAGGCTCGATTGAGGGCGAGCATCGCGCGGCAAGACGGGTGCTGCCAATGCCAAATCACTTCAATTCCGGCAAACGGAATCGGCGTTATTTGCTCGATCCACAGGAAATCCTTCAGGCGGAGGAGCTTGCCGAGCAGCTCGGACTCGAGGTGATCGGAATCTTTCACTCCCATCCGGATCATCCGCCTGCCCCCTCCCAGTACGACCTGGACTGGGCAGTGCCCTGGTATGTCTATTTGATCACCCGCGTCGAACAAGGTGAGGCATCGGAATCGCGCGCCTGGCGAATGCTGGAAGACCATACGCGCATGGTCGAGGAAGTCTTAGAGATTAAGGACAGTGACGGATGAGCCAAATTCGGGTTCCCACTCCGCTGCGCGCATACACCGAAGGACAATCGCAGCTCAAGGTCGAGGCAAGCTCCGTTGGGGAGGCCCTACAGGAGTTGACTGCGCAATTCCCTTCCATTGCTCCGCATCTGTATAACGATGAAGGGGACCTGAGACCCTACGTGAATTTGTTTGTCAACGATCAAGATGTACGAGCCCTGGATGGAGAGCAGACCGAGATCCATGATGGTGATACGCTCATGATCCTGCCGAGTATCGCTGGCGGGCTATCTGGATCCTTGAAGGCCCTCGATCACAGCGCGATGCAGACCAGCATGGCGGTTCGCCTGGGTCTGCTTCTGGCGGCGTTCGTTGTGGATGCGCCCTGGTTGGTGGCGATCGCCAGCCTCCTGATGCTGATCGGAACAGCACGCGGAAGACCGGATTTCGTGTTCGTCTACCGGGCGCTGCGGCGTGCGGGCTGGATCTCGCCCGATCTGATCCCGGACAACCCAGAGCCGCATCGCTTCTCGCTTGGCATCGGCGGCGTTTTCCTCGCCGGCGGCACCTTGGCCTTTCTGGCAGGCCTCCCGGTTGCCGGCTGGGCGCTGACCTGGATCGTGATCGGCCTAAGTGCGCTCAATCTCTTCGGAGGGTTCTGCGTGGGGTGCGCGGCTTACTATTGGTTCAACCGCATCGGTCTTCCTGGCTTTGTAAAGGCCCCACCTCCGGGCGTATTCCCTGGTCGGCGGCCGGGCCATCCGGACTGAGGTCTCGAAATCCGATGCATCCCTTGTATCGCTCCGTTTCCGGGCTGCTCGTAAGCCGCGATCGTGTGATTGCAAGCAGTGGGAGGTATGCTTTTCATTGAACGATGCTTGAACGCCTCTTAGTCGCGCTCGCCCTTATCTTGCTTGGGTGTCTCGCGTACCGGATATACGGCTGGTTCGTCATGCGCAGGCTAGTCCGCACGGGTTTGAACCTAGATGGATACGCGCTGGGCAAGCCAGCGATCTTGTACTTTACCGATCCTGGATGCGCGCCCTGCCAAACGGTCCAGGATCCCGCGCTGGAACAAGTTGCCGCTCAATACGGAGAGCGACTTCAGATTATCAAGGTGCAGGCCTTTGAGAACCCGCATTTCACCGATTCTTGGGGTGTACTTTCCCTTCCCACGACTTTCATCATCGATGCACGGGGACGTCCCAGGGGCGTCAATCACGGCGTGGCGCGTGCACCGAGGCTCGTAGATCAACTCAGAGCGATCGGAGAGACGTCTCCCCTGCAGGGTGAGCCCAGTACAATCGATTCCCTGAGCTAATTTGTGTGTAGATCGAGATCGAAGGATGGAACCAATGTCTATATCTTCCAACGGGACTGAACTCAGCCACAAAGAAATCCTGCGCTACTCCCGCCATCTTCTGATGCCGGAGGTCGGGCTTGAGGGCCAATCGAAGCTCAAAGGCTCTTCGGTATTGATCATTGGCACGGGCGGCTTGGGATCTCCGGTCGCAATGTATCTGGCGGCGGCGGGGGTCGGCAGGATCGGATTAGTGGATTATGACGTGGTCGATTTCACCAACTTGCAGCGCCAGATCATCCATGGAACCTCCACTTTAGGAGAACGCAAGGTGCATTCGGCCCGGGCTCGCATGCTCGATATCAATCCCGAAGTGCAGGTCGATATCTACGATGAGCCTTTCACCTCGGAAAATGCCTTCGGGATCGCCGAGCCTTATGACGTCATTGTCGATGGGACGGACAACTTCCCCACCCGCTACCTGGTCAACGACCTCTCCGTACTCACCGGCAAGCCCAACGTGTACGGCTCGATCTTTCGCTTCGAGGGACAGCTCAGCGTCTTCTGGGCCGAGCGTGGCCCGTGCTACCGGTGCTTGTTTCCCGAACCCCCACCCCCGGGCCTTGTGCCCTCGTGCGCAGAAGGCGGCGTCTTCGGCGTGCTGCCCGGAACCATCGGGGCTCTCCAGGCCACCGAGACCCTCAAGCTGCTGCTGGATATCGGGGAGCCCATGATCGGTAAGCTGCTCCTTTTCGATGCCCTGGAAATGAGCTTCGAAGAACTGCGGCTCAAAAAAAACCCGAACTGTCGCGTCTGCTCAGAGAACCCGGAAGTTACCGAGTTGATCGATTACGAAGCTTTCTGCGGCGTGCCAGGCCATGACCGGGAGGAAGGCCTGCTTTCCAGCGAGTGGGAGATTGAACCTACGGAGCTCGCGCAGCGCCTGGAGAAAGGCGAACGCGTACGGTTGATCGACGTACGTGAACCACATGAACTCGAGATCTCGAGCATTGAAGGAGCTGAGCTCTTTCCGCTAGGTGGGCTCGCGGCGCGCTTGCATGAGCTCGACAGCGCGGACGAGATGGTGATCTTCTGCAAGTCAGGCTCGCGAGCCGCTCGAGCGGTAGAGCTCCTGGCCGGCGCGGGATTTCGCAAACTAAAGAACCTGCGCGGAGGGATCAACGCTTGGGCAC
This sequence comes from Anaerolineae bacterium, assembly GCA_036986135.1. Lineage (GTDB taxonomy): Bacteria > Chloroflexota > Anaerolineae > Anaerolineales > E44-bin32 > JADFRG01. Next base: position 46,905 of record BTQZ01000008.1, read on the forward strand.
GCGAAGTAGACCCGAGCCTTCCACTCTACTAGCGACCCGCGCGCAAACCACTCAGCAAAGAGCACCGTCCGCCCAGCGACGCCAGGCGCTTGCCGGCACGCGATGGGAGATTGGCGGAGCCTGAGCTCTCGCTCCACTGGCTCAGATGCTCGGCGGTGGCGCCGATCCCGATGGTGACTTACGAACCCGACGCAAGGTAGGGCCCATCGCTGGCGACATTCGCGCCCACATCGCCGCTGAGAGCGGCACCGAGAAAATCCCGCAGGGAGCGCGGGGTTTTTGTTTCTTGATTTCAAGTTGTTCTGCGGCGTTCTAGTCGCTTGACGATTCTAGATCCGGAAGCACATACACGATTCTTCCGAAGTTACCCAGTTGAGTTTCTGAATACACGACTTCCCCGACTTCAGCAAGGTAAGGGAAGTCCTTTAAGGCAGCCTCATACGCAACCAGAATATCCCAGTTGGATTGATCCAATGGAACCAAGGAGCCATCTGCTAGAATGACTCGATTCTGCCAAAGGTTGTAATATAAATCTCGGGGGCAAATCGAGCTGATCTCGTCAGAAAATGTATATCCGGCATATTGATTTCCATACCAGAGAGCCAGGCACTTCGATGGCATGCCATATATCCGCAATATCGTGAGGGATGATCGATCGAGTGCTTGATCCAGACTGAAGTCGTCTAAGAAAACATCGATTTCTTCAACCGCGGATTGCACATTCTTGGTTTCAGCATCGTAGAGGATGAAGGATCGAATCCAGGCAACTGTGAAAATAGCAAATACTACGCTGCTTAGACCAAATTTAATGAGGCGCGGCATGGATTTCATCTGCGGTTGTGAGAAGTGCATCAATGAGAAGACTACCGCAAGCATCAGAGGGAGAGCCGCTGCGACTGCCTGCATATAGATGACGCCGGGATGCTTTATCACCAGTGCGCTCATCAGACCAACCTGAACAATGAGACCAAAGGCGACGGCCCATAAGCCGGCGTTGGTTTTGATCGATCGGCGCTGCTGGATCGCTATCACCACGACCACTCCAATCAAAAGGCCAATCGTAATGAACAGCAAGCGCAGCTCCTCCCACAAGAAAATGAAGTTCGCCACCGCAATCTCCAGTGAGATGAATCCTGGCGGGCCGCTCCCATGCCGACCTTGGTGGGCGCCCACTCTGATGATCCAGGAGACAAATTCCGGATATCGGTTGCTGATTGGCAGCGTCGAAACGACGAATCCCCCCAGCGAAGACACACATATCAGGACGCTCGAAATCACCGCCCTCTTCCATCCTTGACCCGACAGGATATTGTACGTAGCCATTGCCACGATGGCGGCAACAACCCAGGTAAGGAAGTAGATTTGGACAGCTGTAAGCACTCCTAGTAAGAATCCGAGCAGGACTACCTGCGCCGAAGTCCCTCCCTTTTTGTTGACCACCAGGTAGAAAATCCCAAGACCTAATAAGGTCCCCACTGGAAAGCTGAAAGAGTTGTGCGACCAATTTATGATGTATTCAAACCCTTTGGGATGGATCGTAAAGAACAAGACGGCGACAGCAACCGCGGCGAATCCATCCGTCCAGTGATTGCCTAGGACTGTATACCTCACAAGAAGGGCCATCGTTCCCATGCTCATGAGCACGAGCAATGTGCGGACGATGAAGAGAAAGTATTCAGGATGGAGGATGTGTGCCAATGGAAATGAATCAGCGATATATCCTACAAACGGATAGGTCATCCCGAGGATTGCGGAACCGATGATCTCAATTGGGGTTCCAGGGTGGTCGATGAAAGTGTACGGCTCCCCTTTGAAAACCGACAAGGAGTTCATCAAATAGGGAATCTCAGGATCGGCGGACATGTAGAAGGGCTGCGGTTCGATTATCTGCGAGTACAACCACCAAGCTACGATCGCAATCAGAAAAGGAGCCAACATCGCCATTCTGATTTTTTGAGGGTTATGGGTGTTCGTATGAACTTCTTCTTGTCTATCCATAAGTAGGATTGTCCGGCAGCACTCCGTTCGCATCAAGCTTGTGTAAAGGAAGACTCCGATTAACCTACGCTGGGCAATGATATGTCAAGATATGGGGTCAGCGTGAGCGAACAATGACAGCGTTTCCTTGAAGATTACCGACTGAGCTGCTACTCGATCGCTGAGTTCTAGGAGCGCTTCATTATTTCCCGCAAGACATCCCATACCACTCCGCGGCATCGCGATAAGTGGATCAACCGCCTCTATCAGATCAGCCGCCATGATCTATGGAAGTACAAGAGCCACGACGCTGTATCCAGGGTGGGCTAGGCCGCAGGCAGGTGGACTTGGCGATCCGAGTGTAGCCGATGGGTTGAGACTGTACCCTACATACTAATAACCAATGGTCTAGCGGGAATCCCCCTGGCCTCAACCATAACATCTGGAAGAATTTCCAAATCTGGACAGGCGGGTCCTTTCGATCAGATCCCTATCTGGGTCGAGGATTGCCAGGTGAGAGTCCGCGTCTCCCAGATCAAATCCCAGGAAAGTCGTGCTATTGTTTAACATGGCCGGTTCCTGCTTTATGCACCCTAGAGTGCGCCTAGATTGTGCTCATCCTACCGGATGAAGCACGCATACTGGGGAACCGGCCTTCTCATTCCAATCTCGCTTTGGCAAGCTGCGAGTGGATCCAGACGCAGCCTCAGCGTGAAAATAGTATGGTGTGGGTTTGCTGCGCCGCTCAGCTCACAGCCATTAACCCACAACAATCGTATTATTTCTGCAATGATGCCCCTGACCCAAGACATGTACTCGATGAAGCCAATTTGACTCAAGAAGTTGGAGCAGCCTATGAAAAAGAGAACACTCGCCTGAAGCCGCTGGTGGCCGATCTGTCACTGGACAATGCCATCCAGAAGGAGGTGCTCTCTAATGCAATCGGCCCGGACGGACGGCGCCAGGCGGTGGAGGTGGAAGTATTGATTGAGATGTGGTGCAGGCATTACCCCATGCCGGGACGGTGCAGCGCCGTGAGACCGCACAGTTCGTTGAGGTATCGACCCCCAGCTCCGTCTGCATTCATCGCTCAACCTTCCCGGTTTCAACCGGTGCGACTAATAAGAAGGTTGGTACACAATCCGGGGGCACGTCACCGAAGGACTCAATGCCCTCCCAGGTGTTAGGCCCTCTTATCCGGCAACAGATATTCCGAAATCAAGCCCATTGCTTGGTCGTTTGCGATGCTGCAAACTAAGGCACCAATGCATAGGGAAGTGGGTCATGGACGAGCGGAATGTGGTGACCAGCATGAGTAATCCAATCCCACAATCCCATGCGAATAACGAAGAGCACCAGCAGAGCAGGCCGAGCGAGTCACGCGTCGCATTCCGAGCTGCTCGGGCAGAGCAATGGGACAACGTAGCGTTAAACCTGGACAAGTTGCGATGGTGGGGCAAACACTATCAGTCACTTCTTGCGAAAGCGTACCAATTCGTAGTGCCGTCAGACTTAATGGTGCTTGAACTCGGATGCGGTCAGGGAGATCTATTGTCTGCACTCAAACCAGAACTTGGGGTAGGAATTGATATCTCGATTGAAATGTTACGAATGGCCAAATTGCGACACCCTCATCTCGAGTTCATCCAGGCCGACGCGCAATTTATTCCCTTCACCCAGGACTTTGACGCAGTCATCCTTTCAGACCTTGTCAATGACCTCTGGGACGTCCAAACCGTATTTGAGAACCTGCAAATCGTGGCTCATTCTCGGACGAGAATCATCTTGAACACCTACAGCAGGCTATGGGAGCTCCCGCTCTCCGTCGCGCAGAGTTTCCGCCTGGCAAAACCCGTTTTGCAGCAGAATTGGTTCACGGTTGATGATCTCAAGGGCTTGTTTAGAATAGCTGGCTTTGAGGTCATTCGAGTTTGGCAGGAAATCATGTTCCCGCTGAGGCTCCCTCTCATATCTCCGCTGGCAAATAGGGTCATGGTTAGATTCTGGCCGTTGCGGCATCTTGCTATGACCAATTTCATCATTGCGCGTCTCTCTCCAAAACAGATTCAAAAGGAGGAATCGCCGAGCATGAGCGTAATCGTACCGGCTAGGAACGAAGCTGGGAACATAGCCGGAGTTTTCGAACGAGTACCTTACAAAGGGAGGGATATCGAGCTGATATTTGTTGAGGGACATTCCCAAGATCAAACGTGGCGAACTATCGGTGAGGAGATTCGCCTCCACCCTGATGTTCCCGCTCGACTGTTCAAGCAGGAAGGTGTCGGGAAGGCGGATGCAGTGCGCCTTGGATTCGCCCACGCAAGAGGAGATATGCTCGCAATCCTTGACGCGGACCTGTCAGTTGCTCCCGAGAATTTGCCTCGGTTCTTCGATGTTCTGATCTCAGGGGAAGGCGAATTTGTGAATGGGGTGAGACTGACCTATCCAATGGAGCGGGAGGCAATGCGATTCTCAAACCTACTCGGGAACAAGCTATTTGGATGGGCGTTCTCATGGTTGCTTGGACAGAAAGTACGCGACACTCTATGCGGAACCAAGGCATTGTGGAAGTCAGACTACGATAGGATCGCCGAGAACCGATCTTATTTTGGAGATTTTGACCCATTCGGTGACTTTGACCTGCTATTTGGCGCTGCCAAGCTCAATCTTAGGATCATCGATCTTCCTATTCGCTACCGTCGGCGACGGTACGGGCAGACTAATATCCAACGATGGAGACATGGCTGGCTCCTTCTGAGAATGGTGATCTTTGCGATGAGGCGGCTTAAGTTCGTTTAGGGATAGCCATATACTCCTCTCGGCGTTCGAAATCAGAGCTTGTATGGACCTTGACGATCCACAGACGACTATCGAACGAAGACGAATCCTGGGTGAGAAAGACTTTCTTCGGATGATCTATGAGGAATGGTATTTATCCCTCTCTGAATTGCTCAGCGATGAGAATACTCCAGTTCTTGAGGTCGGCTCTGGCGCCGGGTTTATGAGAGATTTCGTACCTCATCTGATAGCGTCTGATATAGCCAGGATCCCTGGCATCGCCGTGATCCTTAACGCTGGCAAGCTGAGTTTTGCAAATGAATCGCTGGGCGCAATCGTCATGACAAATGTGTTGCATCATATGCCCAGGCCGCGGACCTTCTTTAAAGAGGTTTCTCGCTGTCTGAAAGCAGGCGGCCTACTGGCAATGATCGAGCCTTGGGTGACAAAATGGTCGCAGTTCGTCTACACACGGCTACATCACGAGCCTTTCATCCCCGATTCACCTCGGTGGGAATTCGAATCAACTGGCCCACTGAGCGGAGCGAATGGGGCACTCCCTTGGATTATCTTTGAGCGGGATAGGCAGATTTTCGAGTTGGAATTCCCCCATTTGGATATTCTCGATGTTGGTTTGACCATGCCCTTTCGGTACATCGTGTCTGGAGGTTTTTCGCGAATTGCGCTGATGCCCCCGGGGCTTTTTGCACCATGGAAGTACATGGAGGGTTTGCTTAAGCCGAGGCTCGGCCACCTGGCGATGTTCGCTCAGATTACAGTCATAAAGCGGACATGAGCACTTGGCGAACTCTTGCTCGTTCCGGTTCCAACCTGAATTGACTATGAATTTCCGTCCAGACTTCTAGGGTATCAAGAAATCGATCATCATCATAATTATTCGCCGCTTTTGCCAGGATTCGCGCCAGACCCGGCCTCAGTTAACCAGGCTGAACTCAGAGGTCTGGTGTGAAGGAGAAAGCGACATATCCCAGGAGGCGGAGAAATGTATTGCTCGGATCTAGCTACCTCTCGCACCCGCAGCCGACCCTCTCAGCCGTATAACTAAGGCCGAACCCATGCTCGCCAAAGTGCACACCGCGGCGGTGGTGGGGCTTGAGATCGAGCTGCCTTAAGTCTGCGCTACTATGCTCGGCCTGTTAGCAGTGTGCCTTGGCCGGCCCCCTGACATCCTTTAATGGTGAAGTTTCGCATCCGATAGCACGCGGATTCGAATCGATGTAGGATTGCCCGCCTCACGGATGAGCCGAGCGCCGCAGCCGCACTTCAATCTTAATGTCTGAACTTCCCGAAACTCCCTCTGAGGCGAACGGGCGACCCCGAAGACGTTCCTTTCTCCTTTTACTGCTCATTCCACTGATGTTGGGAATTGCAATCGCGGCCATGATCCCCCGCCCCGTGGTGGGTCTGATCTATCTGCGCGATGCCATTCAGGCCTTTTCATCGGCCGAGATGATCGCACAGATTCAGTACGCCAGGGATCAGCCTGAGATCCGAGCCGTAGTGCTGGTCATCGACAGCCCGGGCGGCACCGTCATAGACACGGAGGCCGTCTACCTGGAGCTCGCTAAACTGAGGGAGCAGAAGCCGGTGGTGACGATGGCGCAGGGTGTGGCCGCCAGCGGAGCATACTACCTCTCGGTTGGCACAGACTACATATTCGCCGGCCCTTCCTCGCCCATCGGTAATGTGGGCGTGCTCTCTCAGCTTCCGCCGGCACCTGGCGTCTTCGAAGATACCGTGTCCACCGGCCCGTACAAGCTGTTTGGATCGGCGCGCGACGCGCAGCTCCGCCGAATGGAGGCCATCAAGCAGGCGTTTTACCAGGCAGTGAGTCTCGGAAGGGGAGATGCGCTTCGGATCGGTCCGGAAACCCTGCTTCGCGGCGAGATCTGGTTGGGCGGGGAGGCGATGCGGTTGGGATTGGTGGACGAATTGGGTTCGGTCAGCCAAGCCATCCAACACGCGGCAGAGATGGCGCAAATCGCAAATTACAAGGTCGAGAATCTGCGTGAGCCGGCAGGCTTGTCCTCTGAGTTATTCTTCCCCTTCTTCATGGAGACCGAGGAGGGCGCGCTGACCCCATATCCCCGGCAGTCGGGTCTGTACCTGCTTTGGGTTCCGCCTTCCGAGGGGGCCGCTCCATGAAACGCGGGGCCATCCTGATCCTGGTCGGAATGGGCCTATTGCTGATCCCGATCGTTGGCCGTGCGCTCTGGTTCTACCGGGGTTCCTATCAGCCGCCGGACGAGATTGCCTTGCCGGCCTTTTCTGAGATCACAATCCCACAGCCACCGGTTGGGGAAGCGCGCTCCCTCCCAGATGAACGGCCAGCGCCCATATCCAGCGTGGTCTTAGTCGACGCCGCTCACTCCAATCGATTCGATATCTCAGAACTTGAGACGTTGACCCGTGCGCTTTCAGCGCGTGGAGCCGCGGTCCAGGTCTTGGATTCGAATGCCGAATTCGATGAGCTCGGTCTGGAGGGACGCCTGAAGTTCGTGAACGCGTTTGTCGTGGTGGCGCCCTTCGAATCCTTCACCGCCTCCGAGGTTGAGTCCGTCAGACGCTTCGTCGAGCGGGACGGTCGTCTGCTGGTGATCCTGGATCCCACGCGATCCAGCTCCGATGCGGAGCTATTCGGCTTCAATGATGACGCCAAAGGAGGCGATGTCGCGGCTGCGAACCAATTGCTGGAGCCGCTAGACCTCGCCTTCTCAAACGACTACCTCTACGACCTGGTGGAGAACGAGGGTAATTTCCGGAACGTATTTTTCGAGATCTTCAACGAGAGCCCGTTGACCAAAGACCTCGCCACTCTGACAATGTACGCTGCTCGTTCGGTTTACACGGAGGCCGGTACCCCGCTGGTGTTAGGCGGTGAGACTGTGTTTTCTTCGACCACCGATACCGGAGGCGGGCTCTCGGTCGCCGCCTTAAGCCCCAATGAGGGTGCTCTGGCTCTCGGGGATTTGACCTTCCTCCAGCCGCCGTACGACAATGTGACGGACAACCGTCAGTTCATCGATAACCTTGCTGATTACCTGATTGCGGGTGATCGTGAGGTGGCGCTTGAGGACCTGCCATTCGTCTTCACCGGGCCGGTGGCATTGGTTCAAAGCGGAGACTTTTCCTTGCAGGCAGAGACCTTGTCCGCGCTGCAAGCCGTAAAAGGCACCCTGCGCGCGGCGGGGATCATGCTGATCTTTCCTGAGGAGCCCGCGCCGGATGGAGATCGACTCGTTCTCGGTCTGTTTGAGCCGGACCCCGATCTCGAAGACTACCTTGCCCCCCTCGAGATCACGCTTCCCTCTGACGACCCGGATGGGCTGCTTCACGTACCCGGATTCGGGGCGCTCAACCCCGCTGGCATAGGAGTCGTGGGCGTTGTTCGTGACGAAGGGGGCACGACGCTCGTCCTCCTGGCCGAAGACGAGGAGCGGCTTGTCTCACTTCTGGAAAGCATGAGCTCCGACTTACTGGAAGGCTGCCTCGTGCAGGGCGCCTATGGCCTGTGCAAGGTTGGCGAGGGCGAGGGCTTCGGTGCGGCAGACGAATTGGAGTTCGATCTGGACTTCGAAGAAGCCTTCTCCGATTAGCTCGCTCCCGTCGAGAGCTCAGTGACCCAACCGAACCATTTCCGAACTTGCCTCTTGATTGTGTTGGGCGTCGTATCGGCCGCCTGCCAGACGGTGGCCGTCACGCCCACGGCGAGCCCCAGCCCCTCGTCGACACCTCCACCCCCCACTCCGATCCCGCCTATTCGAGTGATTTCGTACCATCTGTCGCCGGGATCCGCTCCCGGCGAGTGGCGCGTCGTCGGCCTTATCGAGAATCAAGGCCAAGTCACTTTCGGCCGTGTCGAACTTGGCATAAGCCTAATAGACACCGCGGGAAAAACGATCGCAGGTAGCTCGACGGGGGCGCTGATGTCGAACCTGCTTCCTGGCGAAGCCAGTCCATTCTCCTTGACCCTCGAGGCCGCGACCGCTCCTGCTGAGGCGCGTGTCGAACCGCTGGCCTTCGAGGCCGCTGATGGTCCGCCTGGCGGCCATCAGCGGGCCGAATTGATCTCTGAGCTGGAGGAGTTCTTCATCACCGGGAGCGGTGAGCTTGCCGTATTGGGGTTCGTCACCAATCCCGGGCGCAGCTCTGTTTCGTTGGAATCGCTCAGCTTTCTAGGGCGGGGCCCGGACGGCATTGAGAAGCTAGTGGCGGCGATGCAATTTGGACCCAATCGGCTCGCCCCGGGGGAAACGGCACCGTTCATGGCTCTGGCGCCAGAGAACCCGGGAGCCGTCCAGTGGACCCCATATCATGATGGAGTGGTCGCCGAGCCACCAAGTGCTGGAGCGTTGGAAATCCGCGGGGATCCGCAGCTTCATCTCACCGCGCAAGGTGCGCCATTTGTGGTCGGCACACTGGCCAATTCAGGTACGACAGCCTCCACTGGTTACGTGCTGGTCAGCCTACTGCATGGAAGTCGGCTCATTGGGCTGTGGGAGATCGAGATTCCACGCCCACTGCAGGCCGGAGAACAGCTCGCCTTCACGGCGTTTGGCTTTCCCGGTGTCAATCTGCGGTTTGATGCGCGCGATGCAAGCGCGATCCGCGTAGATACGCGGGTAGAAGAGTCGCTTGCCGGCCAAACGAAGACACCGGTCGTCCTGGCAGTCGATGTCTCTGCATTTCATTCTGTGGGATCCGCAATATTCATTCGCGGTACCATGCGCAATTCCACGGAGGTTGATGTGGAGGCGGCCAGGGTCTACGCCGAGGTTCGATCCTCGCTTGGCGAGCTGGTCACCGCGGGCTGGTCTTCGGCCGAGTCCCTGGAACCAGATGGCAGCACCGTGTTCGTACTGAACCTCCCCATCCCTGTGGGAATGGATGCAACCCTCGCAGAGTATGACCTGCGTGCCATCGGGCAAGAGATACAGCCATAGGCCCTCTGATATAATCTCGCCGGCCCCGGTCCCCCGGGGCACATCGTTACCCCCCGCAACCTGGTGAGATTGCGGGTGTTCACCCTAGCGTGGAGTGTCATCATGGCTGAAGCAGATGTAGCGCTAAAGGCGTTGGACGAGAAGGAAATGCTGCGTCTCTACCATGAAATGGTTCTGATCCGGCGCCTGGAGGAAGAATCCGCCCGCCTCTATCAACAAGGAAAGATCGGCGGTTTCCTCCACCTTTATATTGGCCAGGAGGCGGTTGCCAGCGGCCTGCTCTCGGTTCGTCGGCCTGAAGATCGTGTCATTACGGCCTATCGGGACCACGGCGTAGCGATTGCCTCTGGGATCGAGGCCAAGTATGTGGTGGCCGAGTTGCTAGGCAAGGCCACCGGCTCTGCCAAGGGTAGGGGCGGCTCGATGCACCTGGCAGATGTGGACCTCAACTTCTGGGGTGGGCATGCGATCGTTGGTGCGCATTTGCCGCTCGCGGCCGGCATGGCTATGGCAGACAAATACAGAGGAGACTCAGGCGTTACGATCTGCATGTTTGGCGACGGCGCCACCAACATCGGGTACTTCCACGAAGCGCTGAATCTGTCGATGGTGTGGGATCTGCCCGTGCTCTGGGTCTGCGAAAACAACCAGTACGGTATGGGAACCTCGGTCGAACGTGCCTCGGCGGTCGAGGAGATCCGCCAAAAGGCCGAAGGCTATCAGATGCCCAATTCAAGAGTCAATGGAATGAACGTCCTCGAGGTTCGCAGCGCAGCCGAAGAGACGCTTGGATACGTCCGCGAGAACGGCACTCCCTACTTCTTGGAAGTAATCACCTACCGCTATCAAGGGCACTCCATAGGGGATCCGGAGCGCTACCGTGAGCGCGACGAGGTCGATCAATGGCGCGAGGACGATCCGATCGGCATTTTCCGCGCTCATCTTATGGATGCCGGCAACTTCACCGCCGACGAACTTAAGCAGGAAGAGGAGCTTGTGGATCGCGAAGTCGAAGAGGCGGTCGAATTTGCCGAATCCAGCCCGGATCCGCCCCCCGAAGCCCTGTTCGAGGATATCTACGCAGAAGAGTAAATGGCCGAAATTACGATGCGGGAGGCGATCTCGCAAGCCCTGTGGGAAGAGATGGAGCGCGATGAGCGCGTCTTTATCATGGGTGAGGAAGTTGGATTGTGGGGCGGCACCTATGCCGTCACCCGCGGCTTCTACGACCACTTCGGAGCCGAGCGTGTACGGGACACACCCATTGCCGAGGGCGTGATCGTTGGCGCGGCCAATGGGGCCGCCATGGCCGGGCTGAGGCCGGTGGCGGAACTGATGACCATCAATTTCGCATTCCTGGCCATGGACCAGATTGTGAACGGCTCGGCCAAATTGCGAGCCATGTTCGGCGGGCAATTCACCGTCCCGATCGTCATTCGCGCGGTCGGGGGCGGAGGGCGCCAACTCGGCTCCACTCACTCTCAGACCCCGGATGTCGTGTTTGCACACTTTCCGGGCATGAAAGTCATCGCTCCCGCCACCCCCTACGACGCAAAGGGACTGCTCAAGGCCGCCATTCGGACAGAAGACCCCGTGATGTTTATTGAGCACGCGACGATGTACCAGACCAAGGGTGAGGTACCTGAAGGCGACTACCTGGAGCCGATCGGGGTCTCCAAGGTGCAGCGCGAAGGTACAGATGTCACCATCGTTACCTACTCGAAGGGTCTCCAGCTTTCGCTCCAGGCTGCTGAGCAGCTTGCTGCAGACGGCATCGAGGCGCAGATCATCGACCTTCGCTCTCTTCGTCCATTGGACTTGGGACCTGCTATCGAATCTCTGAAGCGCACGAACCGCGCGGTAGTCGTCGAAGAAGGCTGGCGCTCCTATGGTGTGGGAGCCGAAGTCGCCAGCCGGCTCTATGAGCAGGCTTTCGACTATTTCGATGCTCCGGTAAAACGCGTGGCGCAGGTCGAGGTTCCCCTTCCTTACAATCGTGAGCTGGAGCAGATGGCGCTGCCTCAAGTTGGAGACATCGTGAAGGCTGTCCAGGAGGTGCTCTAGTGGCCACGGTAGTCAGCATGCCCAAGCTAGGGTTCGACATGGCGGAGGGCCTGCTCGTGCGTTGGATCAAGGCCGAAGGCGAAGCGGTCGAAAAGGGCGAAGTTCTCGCTGAGATTGAGACCGATAAAGCCACCGTGGAAGTCGAGGCCGAGGCCGGCGGCGTGGTGCTGAAACACTTGGTGACCGAGAATACCAGCGTGCCTATCGGTGCTCCGATCACTGTGATTGGCGAGGAGGGTGAGGAGTTTGATATTGATTCGGTTGGGGTGGAGAAGGAAGGCGAAGGTACTGCACTAACCGAAGCAGCGACTCCCAGCCCGATCGCGGTTGCTGAGACCCCCTCGAATGGTGATGGTCGACTCCCGGCGGGCGTGAGAGCATCGCCTGTCGCGCGTCGCCTGGCGGACGAGAGAGGGATCGAGCTTGGCAGCCTTTCTGGGAGCGGCCCTCAAGGCCGGATCGTGAAGCGGGACGTGGAGGCCGCCCTTCCGGCTGCGGCTCCGGCGGTCACACCCGCTCAGGCCGCGGCTGCGCCGGCCGAAACGGTCCGTGTTCCGCTCTCCAGGCTGCGGGAAACGATCGGGCGGCGCATGACGGCCGCCAAGCAGCAGCTGCCCCACTTCTATGTGACTGCCGACGTAGACGCGGCCCAAATGATGGAGCTGCGCAGGCAGCTGAACTCTCGAATGCCGGAGGACAGTAAATTCTCGGTGAATGATTTCTTAGTCAAAGCCTCCGCGATGGCGCTCCGAGAATTTCCGAATCTCAACGCTACTCTTGACGGTGGCGAGATCGTAAGGCATGGCCACATCCACGTCGGCGTGGCGGTGGCCCTCGATGACGGTTTGATGACGGTGGTTGCCAAGGACGTAGACAGCAAGCCCATTCGCCAGCTCTCCTCTGAGCTCCGTGATCTGGTAGCTCGTGCGCGGGACGGAAAGGTTCGCCCGGGGGATATTGAGGGATCGACCTTCACTCTTTCGAACTTGGGCATGTTCCAGGTGGATCATTTCATCGCAATCATCAACCCTCCGGAGGCCGCCATCCTGGCGGTGGGGAGCGTTCGGGACGAGGCTGTTGTAGTGAACGGGCAGGTCGTTCCCGGCAAACGGCTGCAGGTCACCCTGTCCGCAGACCACCGAGTGACTGACGGTGCAGAGGTCGCGCGCTGGCTGCAGGTCTTCCGCCAGTACGTCGAGAACCCGGTCCATACCTTGGTCTAGCCGAGCGGGGATCAGGATCACGCGTGATGGCGCCCAGCCAGGGCGTTTTTTTCTATTTACCGCTGAGAAGAGGCTGGCTTTGCGGTTCGGCCTTCCCGAGTGTAAAATTCCGCGCCACTGAGGAACGCAGGTACTAAGGTAGGTAGATTTACCCGAGTGAGAATCTGTATGCTCTATCCGTGCATGATCCTCGGTCCCAACCCGTCTCATGAGTGATCCCCTACGCGTCCTGGTCGTCGATGACGAGCGCGACACCCTGGACCTCATCGATCTCACTCTACGGACCGCAGGCTATGAGATCCACCTCGCCGGAAGTGGCGCTGAATCCCTGGAGATGCTCCGTAACGACAGCTTCGATATCGTCCTGTTGGACATCATGATGCCGGACATGTCTGGCTTTGATGTACTGCGTACGCTCAAGGAAGAGATGGACAACCATCCACCGGTTGTGTTTCTTACTGCCAAGGCTATGCCCGAAGATCGCCAAGAAGGGTTTGACTTGGGCGCCGACGACTTCCTGGCCAAGCCGGTTACGCGCGGCTCTCTCCTAGACACGATCAAGAAACACACCGGCTGAGCGTTCTCAATGTGGAACGCCGAATCCAGCCTGAAATCCCTCGAAGATGCCGTTGAGGAAATCGAGAGCTACCTGCTTTCCAAAGACGTCATCCGTGCTCGGAGCGGCCGCCCCAGCCTCTCGATTGGATTGATTTCACTGAATATCAGGTGGCTGGAGGCCACACTAGGGACGCATGACCAGGCACGCCTGCGAGCCGTAGAAAGCAAGCTGGCTGCCGTGCGCGACAGGTGGCGTGTAGCGTGGGAGCGGAAGGCGACCGCCGAGCTGCGCTCCCGGCTGAATCTGTGGAGGGGATACCTTGACGACCTGGAGGGGCGACCCGGGCTCGGTAGTTCATATCCTCAGGAAGTTCGCAACCGGGCCATGGCGTTTGACCTGTTGGATGCTGCAGGAAACCAGCCCGAGATCAAGACCCTGGCAGCCTCGCTCGATGCAATAGACAGCCGGTTCAGAAAAGGCTTCCAGCCAGGCGCTTTCGTTTGGGAGCAGGTTCCCGAATCTGCCTTCCCCCATAAGCCATATTGGTTTCTATACGGGCGACCCCGGAGCAGAAACTAGCTCGGCCCTGAATCCGCACTCGATACAAAAGAGTGCAAGGAGCCCTTTCCGATTCATGCCCGGCCCCATGCAGATTATTTGGCTATGCGCAGGGTCAGCGCTGGACATAGTAGCGCATGATGACCTTCGCCTCCGAAGGATCCGCTACTTTCTCAAATCCGACGCGTTCAAACACCTTGGGAATACCCATGAAACTTGATACAGGGTCCAACCGCTTGCCGCGCGGCTTGGTGGGATACGCCTCCACGATCTCGGCGCCATGGTCCCTGGCGTACTGAACGGCGCCCTCGAGCATTTTCGTGCCGATCCGCTCGTCGCGATGATCTTTATGAATGAAGAAACAGACGATCGACCAGACGGGCTTGTCATCCACCGGCTTGAGTACACGCGACCGGTTTAATGAGCCGAAATCCTCGCGTGGCGCCACCGAACACCATCCGAGCGGCTCGCCGCCTTCGTAACCAAGGATTCCCGGGACGACCCCGGACTCGACAAGCCCTTTCATCGACTTGCGATTGCCCTTATTTCCATTGCGATCGAATTCAGAGCGCGTGATTCGCCACCACATGCACCAGCATCCGCTGTAGGCGCCGCTTGGGCCGAAGAGCTTCTCGAAGTCGTCAAAGCGATCTTCAGTGACTGGATGGAACTCCATAGCGCCTCCACGATCGGCGGTTCCGATTCCGCTCCAACTCCTGCATGATATACCAGTCTTGACGCTCGCAGGCAGATCAATGACGAGTCATGGTAGATGTGAGCCGATGGCAGATATCTTCTGGTCAGCGTATCTATTCGCCACCGAGCACGATCCGCGCGCCTTGTGACACGAGAATGCCGCCGTCGGAGCGCCGACTGGATTCGATTTCGTCGTAATGTTGGGATTGTAACGAATTACGGAGTGGGGGTCGGGTCGAGAGCTGGCCAGGGGATCAGAACCCACTGAGTGTAGCCGTGCTTTTCGGCGGTGTACAAACGACCGCCTGAGGGCTCCAGGCAACCCGCCTCGTCTTGAACGCGGATCGTGGTCTGCTCCCGTTGCGTCGTGCGCAGTGGCGTGAAGATCAACTGCCCGTCCCGGCATAGCCAGGCCTCGATCAGATAGCCTCGATCGTCGTCCGTGGTCATCCACACTGGATCCCAAGCGATGGAAACTTCGTCACCGTTTCGACTGGCCCGAACGTTGGCGGGTGGTCTGTAGAGCTCTCCAAACGGCAAACGCGAGTAGTAGGGAGGGGCATCTCGAAGATCGCCCCGGATATCAAGGAATTCGGACTTCACCCAACACCGGTCGAAATACGTCCACGGCTCCACGTACGCCCACGTTCCCAGATCATTGCGGCCCACGATATCGACCCTCACATCGGGATACAAGCCCCATTCGTACAAGTAGGCCGCGCCGGGTCCATAGCGACAGTTGGACTGGACCAGAACTTTCGCTGGGATTGGCGCGAAAGTGGGCGTCAGGCTGGGAGTGGGCGTGCGAGATGGCGTTGGCGTGATCGATGGCGTGTAAAGTGGCGTCGGCGTGTTCGTGAGGGTGGCGGTTGCTGTGCGAGTCGGCGTATCGGACGGAGTGGGAGTGGGTGTGCTCGTCAAGGTAGCGGTGAGCGATGCGGTTGGGGTCTCTGACGGGATCGCAGTATGGGTTGGCGTAGGTTCCGGCGCCGCAAGCGCATCTCCCCCAAGCAGGAAACCAAACACGCCTCCCAGGAGAAACAGGCCGATCGTCAACAGTGCTATGAGCCAGCGGGGCATGACACGAATCTACGCGGCTGAGAGCGACTCTGCAACTAGGATCTTAGGCTGATTCCCGATCGTTCCGCTCTGCGAATCAGGTCTCACGCGTCCAGACGATCTCGATCGTCTCTCGGTCTCCCAGCGCCTTGGCAAGCAATGCCAGCAGTTCCGGGTCCGCCCCTTCCGCCTCAAACGACTGTAGCAGCATGGGCGTGATCGCATAGTCGCGATCTGCGAGGTCTTCTTCTTCGAGCTGATCAATCAGGAATTGAAGCTGGTCTTCGTTGATCTCGCCCAGGGGAGTCTGGCTACCTTTTTCTCGCAGTTCAATCATGGGTTGCACTCCTAGTTTGGTGAACGGACATGTTCGGACAGGTCCAGGACCACTGATTCTAGTTCAGACGACCATTTGATCTCATAGATCTTGAGATGGGGATACAGATTCTCATCGACGACCTTTCGGTACCGCCTCCGCCGTCGCCTGAAGGACGTGATGACCCACCATATGATGGAATTCCGACTGAAAGCTATGCGGAATGATTCGCGATTTCCGGCCCACATCTCCTCCCCGGTAATCATTCGCCCGAACGTTCGCTTCACGGACCGCCACAAAACAACCAGGAAAGGCAGATTGAGCCAGACGAGATGTGTGGCCCTGTGCCATGTGACTTCCTGCGTGTAACTATAGTTGCCGTCCAGGACCCACTCCCCCCGTGCGACCTCATGCTTAACCCGCTCACGGAGTTCCGCCTTCGGAGTCTCCGTCCAATTAGGTCGCCAAAAGAGAGCATCCAGCTCAATATGGTGAATCCCGCAGGTCTCCGAAACCGACCGGGCGAAGGTTGTTTTCCCCGAGCAGCTGGTCCCCACCACTAACACGCGCAGTTTCGTCATCTCTGCTGGGCGAGCCCCAGTACATCTCTACGAATAGAAAAGCCCCCGCAGGCGTTGTCGCGGCCAACCGTCCTCCACTCTCCAAACTCTCTCAAGTCCTTTAGCCCGAGCCTGGCGAGAAAGTCGCGGGGCAGCATCCTGGCGAGGAACGCTTTCGCCCGAAGGGCGCTCTGATTGTGGCGCACCCAGCTGACCAGGCCCAGCGCTGGAGAGCTCGCGATGAGAGTATCAACAAGATCCGAAACTATGCTCACGAGAGGCGGATCCCCAGCGAGCCTAGAATGTCTTCGCTCACAAGCTCGTGCTGCATGCCATGCAGAGCCAGGAAGTCACCGAGAGTCAACGCTAGCACAAAGAGGTTTGCAGCCAGCATGAAACCAGCCAACATGATGATCTTCTTCATTGGCGAACTCCCTGAGTGTTTAGTAGCGCCTCTATTCTAGGTTAAGCAGTCGGCCGCGAGCCCAAGAATTCGTATATCATGCTTTGATGACAAAACGGAAGATCCAGCAAGGATCGCATCTGGACTCCCCGCTGCGTGGTCGGCACGTGAACCATCACCAAGCGATCAGAAGTCCGAGTCCGGGCGGCATACGAGTCGGGCTCCTCCCGCTGCTCGGACTGCTTGCGATCGTCGCCTGCACACCTCAGCAATTCCCGACTCCGGCTTCGACTGAGGCCTCGACTGCGACCCCGACCTCGCCTCCCCGATATACGTTCCGGATCGTCAACACTTATCCGCACGACCCAGGCGCTTTCACACAGGGCCTGGTCTATGAAGACGGTTTCCTTTACGAGGGCACCGGATTACGTGGCCAATCCACATTGCGTAGGGTAGATCTGAGTTCGGGTGAGGTGGCTCAATCTCTGGCGCTGGATCCCGAACTCTTCGGCGAAGGGATTACTCTGTTCGGAGATCGTATCATTCAGCTGACGTTTACCTCCGGGCTCGGCTTTGTCTACGATCAGCAGAGTTTCTCCAGGGTCGATGAGTTCAGCTACACGCCGGAGGGCTGGGGCCTAACGCACGACGGTCGGCAGTTGATCATGAGCGATGGCACGGCAGAATTGCGCTTTCTGGATCCGGATTCGTTCCAGGAGACCGCACGCCTCACCGTTGCCGATGGTAACCTGCCTGTGCGGTGGCTCAACGAACTCGAATACGTGGAAGGCGAGATCTACGCTAACGTGTGGCAGACCGACTTGATCGTCCGAATATCGCCCGATACGGGGGAAGTGCTTGGATGGATTGACTTGGCGGGACTACGAAGGGACGAACCGCCGGCCGGCGTTCTCAACGGGATCGCCTACGATTCGGAGGGTCGGCGGCTATTTGTCACCGGAAAAAACTGGCCCGAGCTTTTTGAGATCGAACTGATCAGGGAATAGGTATGCAGGCGTCAAAATGCGCTCTCGATATCCTCCCACCTTGCGATCCGATCGCCGTCCCAACTGCCGTTCCACCGCCTATCCAGCGCGATGGCCCGCTTGCCATGCTCTCGCGCAATGTTGAGGTATCTCATCTGATCGTCTATTAGCAGGTCGTACGGATCGGTTCTAAGCAGTTCCTTCTTTCCATCTCGTCCCAGGCACTGCAGGGGGACAAGCGGAAAATTCCACTCTCTCAGCCACTCGAGTGAAACTTCTTGGACATCTGGCGATCTCGCCGATGCGTACCGAACCTCGTGCCCGCCAGCGACAATCCAGCTTACTCCCTCTGCGGCTCCAGGCACGGGCGGGATCTCGCGGTGAAAACCGAAGTTTCCAAAATACTGGTGCAGGTCGATCCCCGGGAACATCACCTGAAGATCTTCAACAGAAAAGTCTGTTGCTGGCCCTTCCCGCCGCTCCAATTCAGCAAAGGTATCTGACAGCACGTCATCAAAATCGACCAGTATTTTCATTTGCTCCGACCCTATGTGACAGCTAAAACCCCGATGTGCTGGTCTCCCCCTACTCTCCTCCAAACTCCGTCTCATAATCCTTCATCGCCGCCCGGATCACCTTTTCGGCATGCTCTCTCCCATAGGTCTCTCCAATCGAGACATCCACCGGCTGATCGGGCAGCACCTTATAGGTCTCGAAGTAGTGCCTCAAGCGATCGATCAAGGCAGTAGGAAGGTCCTCCAGGGCCTCGACCTGTGACCAGATTGGGTCATTCTCGAGAACCGCGATGATCTTGTCGTCCGCTTCGCCACCATCGAGCATCGGTAGGCCGCCGACCACCCGAGCATTCACAATGACTTCCGCCCGTTCGATAGAGCGTTCGCTTACAACGGAGATATCGAGTGGGTCGTGGTCTCCCCGCTGTGCGCCTTCCATGAGCTCGCACACTCTCTCCCCACAGTAGGTGCGCGGGATGAAACCATACAATGTCGGATGGTGAGACGAAGATCGGTGCGGCCTGTCGACCCTGAGGTACCCGGTTTCCTTATCCACCTCATACTTGACCAGGTCGAAGGGCCCGGTCTCAATATACACGTGGACGAGCCCCGGCGGATCCGGGCCTACGTCGAGCCCATGCCAGGGATGGGGTCGCCAGCGATAGAACGGATTGGGGAAGCTCATTTCAGGGGGGTCCCTCTACAGATATATCGTCCTGATAAATGGCAGATAGATTGTCATTCTCATCCATGTACTGAACGCTAACATAATAACCAACCCAATTGATTACGATTTTAGTGGGGAACGCCTTCAGAGGCACAAATGGCTCCCGCTCAGCCGCTGTCAGCTGCTCTTCATCGAACGGTCGGCTGCCGAATCGCACCCGCATTTGAGTTACCTCTCCAAGCGGATTCGTAGTCTGCAGCGTGGTCTCAATCTCCAGCGGGTCACCCGCCTTTCCACCGACACAGCACACGCCCTCTTCGATCTCCACGGAGGATCCCAAGACCCTCTCTATTCCGACAGGGAATCGTCTGGGCTGGATGTAGAGACCTGAAGTGCATGCAGGCCATTGTTTCCATAGCCACCGCGATTCCAGCGATCAGATTTGGGCTGAATATTGCCATAAGAATCGGTAGCCCTTGAGACAAACTCATATTCTGCGCCTTCTTCGGCCGCCCACAGGAAGCGCCACCGCTGGAGACCGAAAGGCGAACTGGATGGGTCCAGCTCCGCCCTCACCCACTCGGTTCCTCCATCCCAACTGACCTCGACCTTAGACACCGTTCCCTCTCCTGTCCAGGCAATGCCTTCAATCTCTAAATTGCCCTCTTCGCTCTGAGCAGCATCGAGGATCAAGGATCGCACGCGAATGTGGCGAACCGGCTCGCCCTCTGGCGTGCCCTGCTCCTCAAAATACACATAATGCTCGTCCTGGAAGAAGCCGCCGAATCTCTCCTTGGTCACTATGATCTGTTCGAGCCACTTAACGGAGGCCATCCCGTACCAGCCCGGCAAGACCAGGCGAAGAGGGAACCCGTGATTTGCAGTCAATGGCTCACCGTTCATTTCCCAGGCCAGGATCGTGTCGGGGCTGAGCGCGACCTCCAGTGGCAAGCTGCGAACGTATGGTTCCATGCGGCCAGGCACCACCTCTCCCTGATCTGCACCATGGAAAACTGCCTCCACCGCCTCACCCGAAATCCCGGCCAGCTCCAGCACGTTCGACACTGGCGTTCCTGTGAACTCAACAACGCTGACCGCTCCGTACCCCCAGGGCGTTCCCGCAGGGGCCGGATCCATGCCTTTTCTTCCGTTCCCCGCGCACTCGAGCGTCATCCTGAGTGTTTTGGAAGGAAGTGTCCTGACGTCTGATTGCGAAATGGATCGGGGTTCACGGACAGAGCCGGTCACTTTCAGGGACCATTCGGAAGCCTCGAGCTCGGGAACGTCGAAGTGGTTCCGAACGTAGACCAATTCTGAGGGTGTTACTTCTTCGAGCAGCGCGGGCAGGGGTGTCTCCGCGTTGTATGGCCTATCCGAGACCGTCAATAGCTCATGGGATGCGCGTTTACTGGCCAAGCGATGTCCTCCTGGTCTCCTGCTGCAACTTCATTATCACGATTAGGCGTCGGGCG
The DNA here is from genome assembly GCA_036986135.1 of Anaerolineae bacterium. Taxonomy (GTDB): domain Bacteria; phylum Chloroflexota; class Anaerolineae; order Anaerolineales; family E44-bin32; genus JADFRG01. The sequence continues at coordinate 67,702 of BTQZ01000008.1, forward strand.
GTAGCCCCGATCAGCAATCAATCCTAACTCACTTGGGGGAGGAGCGATCACTCATTAGATGAACTTCCGCTGCTCGTCATAGACATCACCGTTAGGATCAACTCGATCAAGATGTGATGTCTTGCCCGTTGAATAAGATGATCGATAGGCCCACCGGCACAATGATCCAGAGAGCCGGTGCGATCAACGAGACCATAAGCATCGGCTCGGCAGCAAATCCGGCCAGTGGCGGGGCGAGAGGTTGGCCATTCTCGAACCACGAGCGGGCGTTGCCAAGATGGTAAGTTGCAGCGAATCGATAGAGATCGAAAATCTCCATTCGATTACTCGTCAATCTTTCTCCACCAAATGCCCGTGCACTCGGGCAGCGTAATAGACCCATCATGGACTATTCCCTCCACCATAGCTTCCCCAAAAAAGAATCCGACGATTTCTTCTGCCTCTTCCAGTGACTCAAACCGATAGTCGGTTCGGATCCAGGACGACGAGAAGCGCTGCCGCTCGAGAAATGAGTAATAGTCCACGAGATTCTCTGGCGGCTGCGGAGATTCATGTCCGGTACCGAGCGTCTCGAGGATGATGATGCTGCCTCCAGGCCGGAGTATGCGCCTTATTTCGGCCAGGCCCTTGGCCAATTCACTTTCCCAGGTGCTTTCGTTCCATACCACCAGGTAGACCATGCTCCACCCGGAAATCACAATGTCAGCCGCGCGATCGGCGATTGGGAGGTTTCGATGGTCTGCGGCCGCGACTCCCCAGTTTCGCAGCCCGGCATCGCTCAACTTGGCGGCCGCGACTTCGAGCATATTAGGAGAGGCGTCAAAAGCATGAATGGATCTCACGGCCGGGGCAAGCAGGCGCGCCAGCCTTCCGGTACCCGCTCCGAGCTCGATCACGTCCCTTTCGTCGAAGGTTTCGAGCTCTTTGAGTTTGCGTGAGATATTTGACTCAAAATCCTCGCGCGAGATCAACAGCTCATACTGATCGGCGTGATTGGCGTAGATCTCACGGTGATCAGGTATGCGGTGCGGATTCATGTGAACCCGATGGTCTGCAGCACGATGGTGATCAGCACGAGGACCATAACGAGCCAATCACGCATCTCACCTTCGCGTCTCAACCAAGACCATGACACGACCGTATAGTGGATCGCACTTTGCGGGCATGGCTGGCCCCAGCCACTGCGTATTCTCAAAGCGCTGCTGAAAGTATGGAGGGAGGTTCGGAAGAGCCGAACCGGCGCCCCCATAGCCGTCGCTGGATCCGTAAATCACCTTGCCGATTCCATGTAGGAGGATCGATCCCAGGCACATGAGGCAAGGTTCAAGGGTCGTGTAGAGCTCCATCTTCTGCGAGGAATCCCATTGATCGGCCGGAACGGCATGCAGCGCTTCCATCTCAGCGTGACGGGTCGCGTCGAATTCGGGGATCCAGATCGCGTTTCTGCCTTCGGCCACGACCTCGCCATCAAGCGCAATTACTGCGCCGATGGGCAGATTGCCCTCGCGCTCAGCTAGAAGCGCAAGCGCGATGGCGCGCTGCATGAATCGCTCGTCTTCCATTTGAGCTCCCTGGGGCACCCCCATTAAATCGAATAATAGAGCATCAGAATCCGACATTCAGGATCCCCCCTATCTGGTCATTCTTTCCAGACGGCTGGTTGATTGCGGCCGAACCGTGGGGCATGGGTCAGATCGAATGCATACCCAGAGGCAGGAAATCAGGGATGGGTTCTTCGTAATCGACTGGGTAGTACTCTCCGCTGGCGATATCCAGTTGATATTCACCCTGATAGTCTTTTGCAGCAATTCGCTCAAGCATAGCCAGTAGCCGATCGATGTCCTCGGTATTGTTGTAGCAGCCGAAACTCATCCGGACCATGCCCGGCATGCTAGACTTGTCTCCCCCAAGCAGCTGCTCACGCCATGTCGCGGCTTCCTTCTCGCCTAGCTTCAGCAAGTGGACAACATAAGGATGGGAACAGAAACAACCACTGCGTACACCCACGCCCGCTTCGTATCCGAGAATGGCTGCCACCAGAAAGTGAGAAACGCCGTCCAAATTGAAGGGAATCGCGCCCACCTTTTCGCTTGCGCGCGCGGGATCTGTTTCCCCATAGATCGTGATCCCTTCCATCGCGCCGAGATGTTTCAGGCTGTATTCCACTAATTCTTGCTCATGTGCGGCCACATCATCCATACCCACATCTATGAGCACCCGCGCCGCAACCGCCATAGCCAGAGCCCCGACAACATTCGGACTTCCCGCCTCATCGCGATCTGGCATTCCCGCCCACTCGACCTCGTCCGCCGTCACGACATCCACGGTCCCGCCACCTCGGTACTCAGGTTCGCCGCGGAGGAAGATTTCATTGGGCCCAACCAGGGCACCCGTTCCAAATGGCGCGTACATCTTATGCGCGGAAATCGCCACGAAGTCGAGGTGTTCAGGGTCATCGTCAGGTCTCATGTCTACTTTGCGATGAGGGGCAAGCTGTGCCGCATCTATAAGGATCATTGCCCCATGCTCGTGGGCTTTGCGGGCCAGCCTGTGAATGGGCTGAATGAAGCCTGTCACGTTGGATGCTCCAGCGATTGCAGCCAGCGCGATCCGACCGCTGTATTGATCGAGCTTCCGGTCGAAGTCATCCTCGTCTAGCCGCCCCTCCGGCGTGACTGCTACGTGAACCACTTCCGATCGTCCGCGCCACGGCAAATCGTTGGAGTGGTGCTCCATAAGGGTTGTGATCACTACTGCATCGTCGTTCAGCGGAATGCGATACGAGAGCTTGTTGATGGCCTCGGTCGTGTTCTTTCCAAAGATCACGCAGTTGGTGCTCAGGTCGGCGCCTACGAACTCAGCAATTACATGGTGCGCGCGCTCGTACACCTCGGTGCTCAGCCGTGACTTAAATCCGCTGCCTCGATGCACGCTCGAGTAGTAGGGCATAAAGCGCGCGATCTCATCCATGACCTCTTGCAGCGGAGGCGTACTGGCGGCGTTGTCCAGATTGACGTAAGGAACTCGCCGGCCATCCAGCAGCGGCACTTGCTCGTCGATTCCGAGAATGCGTTCGCGGAGATTGATCGTTCGGGCTGGAGTGGACACCCTACCTCCCTGCTGTTACGAGTTCACGAATTGTAAGCTTCTATGTGTCATGTGGCTCCAACGTCGATGCCCACCAGAGTAAGCGGGACCGCGCTTTCCAATCCGATAATAGTCGGCGCAGAGGCGCGGGCTGAAGGTTGCGCTCTTCGAATTCGGACGGCAAGAGCCAGGCAAACTCGATGTGATCTTCTTGAGAATGGGGGTATTGGATGGCACGCAGCTCAGGCGATGTGGCCACGAAGAAGTGGTTGACCTCATGGCTGTGCACACCGGCGACCTCCCATGCATGCTCCACGGCCCCAAGGTATTCGCCCACCTCAAAAGTAGCCCCGAGCTCCTCACTCAGTTCGCGGGCAAGGGCATATTTCATTCCCTCACCGGACTCGACGTGCCCCCCCGGCAGGTACACATTGCCCGCTCCTTTGGTGTGCGCGATGAGGAAGCGGCCATCGTCCTCGATGACGGCCCGTACCAGGAGTTCTATCTCCAATTCACCTGCTCCTCCGTTGGAAGACGAATGCCTCCAGACCCGGATCTATCGATGCGTGTGAACATATGTCCATTCAGCGAGATGTGGGGCATGGTTTTGCCCTTTCTTTCGATTCCTGGATTGGACGCGATGAGTCAGTCTTAGGCTTCCAACTTGCCCCGGGGAATCTCTTCTGACGGCTTGTTCATGCCCAATCCTTGCCAAGTCATTCGCGGATCTTAAGTGTCCAGCGTAAGAATATACGCCCGTCGCTCATGTGGAGTAGCGGTATCCATCCGAACCACTAAGTCCCGCCCTCAATGGGCAAATATCGAGAAAGTTGCTGAGGCTTTGGCCACCAGTCGATCGCCACTCTTAACTTCCGATTCCAAATAGCCAAGCCTTTTGCTTCTATGAACGACCGCGGCCGTGCAATTCAGCGTGCCGTCGGTGGCCGGCCGGATATAGGCCATCTTCATCTCGACTGTCACACAGCGCTCCTCCTCGCTCATCACCGAATAGAGCGCGCCCCCCATAGCGGTATCGGCCAAGGAGTAGATGACACCTCCATGCACAACGCCATAAGGATTCAGAAGGCTCTCGGTCACCTCGAGCTGACATTGACTGGAACCGTCTTCGATTTTAGAGAACCGCAGGCCAATCAGTTCTCCGAATGGGTTGAAGCCTCCGGGGGTTTGGGGAACAGTCTTAGGCATCCATCACCTCAAGCAGGCGCTCATTTGGATACAGGTGCATCAGATTATTGACCACCGGTCAGTGCCTTCCGCCTCTCGCCCGCTGCATCTCGGACGATGAGCAGGCCGCCCCTGAGTACGGCGAGGGACACCACTCAGCGACATCTCAATCACAAACATGCCGGCATTTACCAGTAGGAGAGCCCAGATGATGGAGTCCTGGGTTCCGATCTTAATGCCCATCTCTTGCAGGCTCGATATGAATCACCACATCTGTGATCGGAATGGACGATTCCATCAGGCGATCATTGACCATGTGGCCAATGGCATGCCCGTTCTTGACCGATATGGCGCTGTCCACCTGAACGTGCAGGTCCATGAGGTAGCCCAGGCCGCTCTTTCGAATGCGGAACTTCTCTATGGTGACCACTCCTTCCACAGAAGAAGCGATCGATACAACTTGCTGCTCGATATCGTCAGAAACGGAAGCATCCATCACCTCATCCAACGCGGGTCGGAGCAAACGAACGCCGTTAGCGAAGATGATTGCGACTGCCAAAAGCGCGGCCCAATCATCCGCGGATTCATAGCCCGTGCCCCCGATGAGCGCGATGCTGATTCCTACGAATGCCGCCAGGGATGTTATGGCGTCGGAGCGGTGATGCCAAGCGTCGCTCCTGAGCGAATTGCTATCCAGATCGGAGCCGACGCTGTACATCCTCCGATACAACGCTTCCTTGACGACGATAATGATCGCCAGAATGGGAAGAGTAAACCAGGCCGGCGATTGCTGGGGAGTCAGGATCTCCCGAATCGCCTGAACCGCAATGAGGACGCCGGCGCCAATAAGGAATAAGGCGACTGCCATTCCGGCCAGCGATTCGGCTTTTCCGTGACCGTAGGGGTGACTTTGATCTGCGGGCTTCGACGAAAACTGGAGCCCGCTCAGCACGATGAGCGAACTGAAGATATCGGAGGTTGATTCAATGCCATCCGCAATCAGCGCGTAGGAATTGCCAATCACCCCGGTCGAAATCTTGACCAGGGCCAACACGAGATTGATGGCCATTGCGCTGCCGGCGATCCCGAGGCCCGGACCTATCGATTGCATGCCGCAATTCTATCTACGATCTCCCAGTGGGGTCCAGTTGTTGCCGGAGGAATATGGGAAGGTTCGCATCGGAGACTCTCCGAAGATTCACGGCTCCGGCTCGTCGCCTTCGAAAGAACGCAACCTGCCCCCTACCGCAAAGGCCTAAGTCGGATAACCAATATACAACCCGGCCAGTACGTACAGCAGCATGCTGTTTGGCAATTTGTCGGTGGAACGCCCCAAGTATCCATGGATGATGAACCTGATTTCAACCACCAGGAACGCAATTACAACCGGCACGATCTAAATGGCGAATGGCAGGACGCCGGATACCAGCAGGATCTGTGGGAGCATTCTCTAGGATGAGATCCGCCAGATTGGCGGCAAGCTTTCAATAGGCTAGGTCGCGAATAGCGTCTCTGCGAACCAGGTCTGGCGTAAGTGCCAAGGGCCATTCACCAAGTCGGATATTGGCTATCTGGAGAATCGATGAAGGCGAGCGGCCCCGCGTGGGTTCCAGATCAATCGTAGACACAGAGAAATACTTCCCTCTCCTCAAATGAAGCGACCTGGGCAAGGCGCACCAGCCGCGCCAGGAACTTCTCAGCTTCTTGGGCGGACCACCCTGACTCCTGTAGCTGATCTGCAGTTGTCCAATTGCCTGCGATTGAAGCCTGGTTGTCTGGGGAAATAATCGCTAGGGCCGCGATCAGATCGGCAGGAATTCTGATCAGCCATGGTCCGCTGGGAGAACCCTCGGCGACCGGCTGATATCCTCCAAGCAGCTCGCCAAATTCCTTGTCGACAAGCGCTGAGTGGAGTGCCGCGATCTGGAGAGGGTCGAGACCGTCGACGTTGACGCCCTCAAACGTACCCAATGGGTATTCGGATGCCACAATGGCCTCAACCTCGCTGGATGTTGCAATGATTAGATCTGCAAGTGAACTCATTGGGCAACCTCCTCTGAGTCGCGCAGCTGACTGACTAACAACTGATAACTGCTTGAGTTGATGAACTTCCTGGCTGGACGCCCGCAATCATCTTACAACAAAGAAGCTCGCGGCCAAAGCCGCGAGCTCTCGAGGCAATAATTGGCTCTCGCGTAGGCCTTCTCCGCCTGTCTTAGGAGCGAATCGGAGAGTGCTCTCCCGCGGGGATCTCTTCGGGCAGCAGGTGGTTGAGCATAACAATTATTATTCCTCAACTATGGAACTCGAACCCAGCGCGCCAACGACATAGCTGACGCTCATGTCAATAAGCTTCTGAAGCATATCCTCATCCTGAATGACCGAGTCTGAGAGTGCAACATACTCACGCTTGATCGGTCCCTTGGCAAAGAATCGAAACTCTTTGCCTTTACACTCATTGATCAGGCCCGACCTTACGTCTGCCGGGAGCTTTGCAGCGAAGCCCGCAGGACTGAGCGAGGCGCAGATCCTTCCGTTTGCGTATAGAGCTGCTCCACTAAAGAAATGTTTGGTCTCGAGCGTCACACTCCTGGACGAGACCGGCCCAAGCCGGGCCACGATCTGTGAGAGGCGCTCCAGGTATGGTTCTGCCACTTGTTCTCCAATCAATGTTCCCGCTACGGTGTTTCTTACCAGCTGCTTGCTTGTGCTCGAAGAGTGTCCGTGCACGTTTTCAGAGCGTATTCGGCAGAGTGTCCCTACGAAGCAGGAGCGAGCCCCGGCCTACGCCAGGGCAGGCTGCCTGCTTGCCGTGCTCATCTGCGCGCGATCGCCAAATGGCGGTCGTGAGGCCGCTCGCCCTGGACCTGCCTGTTCTGGCGCTCAGGCCAGGGTGGCACCCTGGCTACATTCGCCATGGCAGGCCCGGGTGGCGGCCGAGCCAAATGCCTGCTTATCCTAGGAGCTAGGCGGAGCGGGATCACCCAGAAGGGATCCCATCGGGGCAGCTAGTGTTTGGCCAGCCCTTCCTTTTCGATTGATACTGCCGGTCAGCGCTTTCGCGGACCCAATCTACCTTCCTGCAATCTGCGGCCCGAGGACGTCTTCCAGTACCTCAACGACAGCATCCTCTTCACCGACATACAGAACGATGAGTTTTCCAGACTTGTAAAAGTGAGGGGGTTCGACCCATGAAATCATCGTTGTGCCAATGGAGCTGCCATCCGGAGAGATGGTTTCAGCCGCGGACATCGCATCTCCTTCGCTAGAGAACTCGAAAACCTGGATTTCATATCCATCAACATTGATCACCTGGCCTTCGGGAATAAAGAACGGCTGAGAAATGGCGCCCAGGGAATCTACTGTAGACCCGTTTCCACGCAGCGCGGCTAGCAAGTCGTCATAGCTATCGACCGGTTCGCCGACAGTGTCACCGGCATCTTGTTTTACGGCGCACGATGTTGCGATGATGGCCATCGCTACAAATGCTGCTCGAGCGGCTAGTGCTTGCGTTTGCATGTTGGTCCTCCGAATTGAAGAGTAGGCACCAGCTAGAGACGCTTCAATCATCGGAGAAGTTCCATTTCAGTAGCTGTGCAGCATTGCGATCAGCTAACTAACGGCCGAGTGCTTGTACTCGCCAGAGTGCTTGTACTCGGCAGCGCGCTCTCCCGCAGCGATCCACTCGGGGCAGCGAGTCGTTATGCGGCGGCGTTTAATGATTGAGTGTACTGCAGTGTTGGGAGACTGGGGGCGAGAAGGCCTGGCTATGCTGCGCAGTTCAGATCCTCAGAATATATAAGGGACAAGCCTCCTGGTTCGCTCTGCAAAACTCGAATAGTCGCCCTCTTGGAGTGAGAGCAGCCTTTCCTCATAGCGCAGCTTCAGCAGAAGATCGGCAAGTAACACGAGCCAAATGGTCATCCCTAGAATTGAGAATTGATCGAGCACCAATGCGAGCATTGTCAGGAGCACCGACAGGTACATCGGGTGCCGGATATATCGATAAGGACCATGGGTCACAAGACGCGCGCCCGGCTTTGCGTCGGGCGTGATATTGAAGTTCCCGATCCGCATCGTCCAGACGGCCCAAAGCCCTATGCTGATGCCTAATATCTCAATTAGAAGAAGGAACGGACTTGAAGCCAGAACTGGCCCGGTAATCACGATCGCTCCGATGCAGGCGAATTGAACAATCACGAAAATGTAGGAGAGAACCCTGTTGCCTTCAGTAGCCATTAGAAACGATGCTCCCGGATGTCTTTGCGAAGGTTCGGATAATCATAACCCGCCGCTGCCAGTGAGAACCGATTTTCTCTGCAGCTTCGGTCTTTGCTCGGCGGCGGCCAGAACAAGAAAGGCCCACTCCTGTCTGGGAGCGGTGCCTTTCTGTCTGGGACAGGACGCTAGCTTCCGGCGCGGATCTTCAATCCACTGATCGGACAGCTGAAGAGCGGTGCGAACACGCAGATGTCGACTACTCCAGCGATCAGCGGGACCAGACCGACGACCGCTACGACAACTCCAGCCACGCCGCCAAGGCCCAGTAGACCGAGTGCGATGAGACCGATGCCCGCTACGATACAACGCGCTTGGATACTCCTGCGAATCTTTGATTTCGCTGCCGCATGCCGTAGTCGGAATGAGGTTCTCATTGTCTTCGATCATGGATCATCACCCGCAAACCGGCCGCTCAATCTTCGAGGTCGAAATGCCACCTTGAAAGCTTTCCGTGGTCGGATTGCCCACGCGCATCGCATACTGAGCGCCTCCGTGGGGGCCTAACGGCTGCTTGCTTGCCTGTGCTTGTCTTCTGAGAGCACTCAGCAGGAATCCCTAATCCTCGATTTCGCACATCTCCCGATAGAGAAACCAGGCTCCTTTGCGCTACTCTGCGGACTTCGGCGCTCGGTCATAGTACAAGTCGAACACTTGCCCCTTGAACGTGCGCACTCGGAAGTAGAACCGCCCCACACCCCATGACCCACGGCCCGCCGCCACCGCAGCATGTTCGGCGCGCATATTATGGGCCATTCGACCGCGACGGCTGTAGTCTTGCCATTCCGCAATCTTCTCGGTCACCAGGTAGGTCTCTTCCTTCCAGACAAATCGATCAGGGCAGCCAGGCTTCTTCTCAAGGCGAGGCGGCTCGTCAAACTGCACCTCTACCCGCTTGGCGATGAACCGCAGGGATTTATGCTCCATGCCCAGACCGCTTGTCTGTCCTCGTATGAGTGTGGTCGCAGAGTGCTCCTGGGAGAGGATAGGCGCCGCAATTCCTCATTGAGCTTAGGGAGCCCGCCAGGATATCCCCCTACTCGTGCGGCGCAATGCGAAATTTCCCTACTCGTCGCGCATGAC
>BTQZ01000009.1:0-65734 GCA_036986135.1 Anaerolineae bacterium
GACGGCATTCGGGCGTTTGGACGAAGTCCAAGCGGCCAAAGAACTCGTACTGTGCTGCCGGCCAGCAGAGCTGGCCACGCTGGAAAACTGACCTTCAAGCTGCACGCCTCGCAATGACGTTCGAGCGTAGTTGTCATTGCGAGCGAAGCGACGCAATCTCCCATAGCGCATTGGGGATTGCTTCGGCGCTGTGCGCCTCGCAATGACGTTTCATCATGCAAGAGCAGGGCGCCAGGCTCTAGTTCTGGCGCTCTGCTCTCTGGCGTTGACTCGCCCTGGGCCCCCTCGGACCAAGGCCACGATGGCTAGGGCATCACCGCGAGTCTAGAACAGCCGGCTCAATGGATTCTTAACGCGTGCGGTAGAATCATTTCCCTGTTTACAGCCAATGACCCCGACAGCTGATCCCCTGATTCAAGAAACGCAGGCGCGTCCCAGCGTTCAGATTCACCTTCCGGGTGGGCGCGTGCTGGAGGGCGAACGCGGCCTGCAGCTCGCGGCATTTCTCAAGGGCGAAGACCAAGATTTCGCTCCCATCGTGGGCGCCATCGTCAATGGCCAGCTGAGGGAGCTTACCTACCCCATCGAACTTGAGTCAGAGGTCCGCCCGGTCACAATGGCCGAAGAAGATGGAATGCGGATCTACCGCCGCTCGCTGACCTTTTTGCTGGCTGCGGCCTTCGAAGCGCTATTCCCTGAGGCGCGTCTGGATGTGGAGCACTCCGTGGCTCACGGCGGCTACCATTGTCATGTAAGCAGACGACCCCAGCTCAAACCAGACGAACTGGCCACCTTGGAAAATCGAATGCGGGAGTTGGTGGATCAAGATCTACCTTTCGCGAAGACCCAAGTGCAGCTGTCGGATGCGATCGAGTACTTCGAATCGAAAGGATTTATTGACAAGGTGCGATTGCTTTCCCATCGCCGTAAGCCCCACATGATCATTTACGAAATGGGCGGCCTTCGAGACTACCACCACGGATACATGCTTCCCACCACGGGACACCTGCAGTGGTTCGCGCTAACGGCCACCGAGGACGGATTTACGCTGCGGTTTCCAAAGCGCGCAGCACCGACCGAACTGCTGCCCCCGCCACATTACCCGAAGCTGCTACTCGCTTTTGGACAGTATGGGGACTGGATCCAGACCCTTGGTGTGGCTAGCGTTGGAGCGTTGAACGATGCGGGCCAGGCGGGTCGCATGCGAGAAGTCATCCTTGTCTCTGAGGCCCTGCATGAGCAGCGTATCGCGGAGATCGCGGCTCAAATACAAGAGAAGCGAGATGCGGTTCGGTTGGTCCTGGTGGCGGGGCCCTCCGCCTCAGGGAAAACGACCTTTGCGAAGCGGCTCTCATTGCAGCTCCTTGCCCTGGGCATCTCGCCGATGCCGATCGGCCTGGACAATTTCTTTGTTGATCGAGAGAAGACCCCGAAGGACGAGCACGGCGATTACGACTATGAGCGGCTGGACTCGCTCGACCTCGATCGCTTGAACCATGACATGCGTAAACTGGCGGAAGGAGAACAGGTCCAGCTGCCCGCGTATGACTTCATCGAGGGCGTGCAGAAAGATGGAGAGATCGCTCAGATCAGCGAAGGATACATCGTCATTCTTGAGGGAATTCACGGTCTGAATCCGGAGCTGCTTCCTGAGCTGCCAGAAGGACTAGGTTTCCGGATCTATGCCTCCGCGCTCACTCAACTGAACCTTGACCGCTACAATCGGGTCTCAACGACCGACACCCGGCTGGTCCGCAGGCTGGTCCGAGACGCGCGGCACCGTGGAAAGTCGGCGGCCAACACTATCTCTCGCTGGGAATCGGTGAGGCGCGGCGAGCGGTTGTATATCTTCCCCTTTCAGGAAAATGCCGATGTGATGTTCAATTCCGCTCTCGTCTATGAGGGTGCTGCACTGGCTCCACTGGCTGAACCGCTGCTGCGCCAGGTCACTTTCGGTACACCAGAGCACGTAGAAGCCAAGCGCTTGCTGTCTCTCCTGGAGTGGTTTGCTCCGATTGATGATTCACCGATCCCCGATAATTCGATCCTGCGAGAGTTCATGGGGGGGTCGATCTTGAGAGACTTTACCGTAGGGGGCACCTCGTAACCTACTGCACGCAGCCCTTCGAACAGTTCAAGCCGATCTAGTCCCGTCTATCTGATGTGACATATGCGAGCACAGCGATTTTGCTGCCGTCATGGGTCCGGCAACCGCGCTGCAAAAGAGGTGCAATCATCCTTGCATAGCCCGGGCTGGGGCCAATATTCGGCCAAGGGAAATTGGACGAATTACCTTCTGTAAATGCTGGGAGTTTTCCTATATATATGTTGAGTTCGCATTCGCGGTCGCGATCGATGACGGGCGGCAATCGCAATCGAAGGCGAAAAAATCTATATGGATGATTTGAACGGAAAGACGCTAGGGCGGTACAAGCTCCTGGAAGACATTGGCCAGGGCGGAATGTCCACGGTGTACAAGGCCCGCGACCTCGACAATAAGAAAGAGGTGGCGGTCAAGGTGCTCACTCCGTACGTGGCGCAAGAGCCGAAATTCAGGGCGCGCTTTGATCGCGAGATCAAGCTGTTGAGGAATCTTGAGCACCCGAATGTCGTGCCGGTCCTCAACTATGGCGAGGAAGAGGGCATCACCTACATCGTCATGCCTTTTTACTCCGGCGGAACGCTGCAGGACCGGATGGATGAGGACGGTTTGAGCCTCGCCGAGATTGGGCGCTTCATGGCGGATGTGACAGGCGCGCTCGAGTATGCCCACGAGAAAGGCATCGTTCATCGCGATATCAAGCCTTCGAACATCCTTCTGGATAAGGACGGCAGCGCGCTGCTCTCCGACTTCGGATTTGCCTATGTGAGCGAGACCTCGCACAGTCTTACGGGCTCGGTCTTGATCGGTACTCCGGCCTTTATGTCGCCGGAGCAGTGCCGCGGAGAAGGCGTAGACGCGCGCTCCGATCAGTACTCGCTCGGGGCAGTGCTCTACCAGCTCACTACCGGCCGGTTGCCCTATGACGGCGATACACCGATGTCGGTGGTCATCAAACATATCAATGAGCCTTTACCCCGTCCTAGATACTTGAACCCGAACCTTCCAGATGTACTCGAGGCGGTCGTGCTGAAGGCCATGGCCAAGGGTCCTGGAGACCGCTACCAAGATATGGGCGAGATGAACTTGGCCTTTGCCGCAGGCTTGGAAGAATCAGTGGATTCTCAGACCGGGCTGGCCAAGCCGGAAGCAATAGGGCCCGCTCCAGCCACCCAGGTGATCGAGCATAATCGCCGCGGGATCGCCGGCCTTCTAACTCGCAATCGCGTGGTAGCAGCCGTGGTGTTGCTTGCGCTGCTTGTTCTTCCTCTCACTGCCTTCGCGCTAAACGGCGGCCTACCAGGTCTGAATGGCGCAAGTGCCGCCGGCAGCGAGACTCCCACTCCCTCCGAACACCTCCAAGCGACGATCGATGCCCTGTCAACCGCGAATGCCAAGGCGCTTGGCGGTTCTGAAGAGCCGGGCGCGGTCGAGACAGCAGTGGCGGCCACCTTGGAGGCAATGGGGTTGTTCGATGAGCCACAGGCAACTAAATCACCGACTGAACCATCGGTGGTCACCACAACATCGACGCCTTCGCCTACATCCGTGATCACTCGCGGGGCTGGCTCGAGTGGGGATGACGATGGTTCTACGCCCCCGCCACCGCCGGGGCCGCCGCCGACATCCACTTTTTCTGGCTCTACAAATACACCGGATCCTGCGCCTAGCGCCATCTCTGCCCCGACATCAACCTCTGTGGCCCCGACATCAACCTTTGTGGCCCCGACATCAACCTCAGTGGCCCCGACATCAACCTCAGTGGCCCCGACAGATACGTCTGTGCCACCGACCAGTACACCGGCGCCTCCAGCAGATACGCCCATACCGCCCCCACCCACAACCGACCCAGGCAAGTGCAAATTCGATAAGCCACCCGGCCATCCCCTTTACTGCACGCCGACCCCTTAGTGAATCTCCGAAACTTTGATGCCTTTGCGGGCTCAAACTTCGCAGCTGTCGGGGAAATCATTGCTGAGATCGCAACTTTCCCGTTGCCTCGCCGCTCAACTGGGGTTAAGGTATGTGACTAGGGAGATATTGATGTCCGATAGTTCGCAAACCATCGACCGGCAACGCAACCAGGAACTGCTATTCGCGACTTCCAGGACCTTTGCGCTGTGCATCCCCATGATGCCTAGCATGCTTCGAGATGCGCTCGGACTTGGCTATCTGCTTCTCCGAAACGCAGACACGATCGAGGATGCCTACCGCTGGCCCAAAGCCCGCAGGATCGAGCTGCTCGAAGCTTACAAGCGACTGCTGCAGTGTCCAGAGCCTCAGGCCGCGCGGGATTTTGCCGGGATGTTTGATGACGGTGAGGACCTGGAGGACCCGGATCACCTGGAGCTGCTGCAATCGACGCCCTACCTGCTGGAGCAGGTCGATCTACTGCCCAAGCCATACGTCGAGGCCATCACGGAGCATGTCGTACGCGTGATTGAGTGGATGCAGAAATGGGTGGGCATGCACGATGATCAAAACCGCCTGAAGCTACTAAGGCTCAAGCAGCTCGATGACTACTGTTACGCCGTGGCGGGAATCGTGGGGGAACTGAGCACCAGCCTGATCGGCCTCTACCGGCCCACATTGAAGGGGACCCAACTGCTCGTCATGAGATCGCTTGAGACGGCCTGCGGGGCAGGTCTGCAATTGACCAACATTATCAAAGACGTGTTTCGTGACCATCAGCAAGGGCGCTACTATATTCCGCAGGAGTACCTGCCGTTTGAGAACGGCGGCGCCCATGAAGGACTCATGCCTATCGTAGCCCACGCCTACCGCAATCTATGTCTGGGAAGGGAATACGTGCGGGCCGTGCCGGAGGAAGAGTTCGACATTCGAAAGGCGATCCTGGTTCCATTGCTGCTCGCCGTGGCGACTCTCCGTCATCTGCTGGAAAACTTGGATGGGCTTTTTGAGGGCGCGGACGTCAAGATCTCGCGTGAAACGGTGGCGGAAATCTTAATGCTCGCAGACCAAGTGGCGGGGGGCAACATCGAGGTCCAGCGGGCCTGGGACGACCTATCCGGGCCGCTGCTGGAGCTTGATGGAACCAACATGTTGGAGCCCAAACCCGCGTAGACGCAATTAGAGAATGAGCACAGGGGCCGTCTCAGAAGCAGCTTGAGACAGCCTCTTTCCTTTCCTTCTTGAGATCGATCTTCTTCATGACAGGTCTCCTTATTGGGTGCTCAGAAGCTCGTAAGCATCCACAGCGCCAGCAATCCAGAGGCGATCGTCAACCAGGTGTTCTTGAAGCGCCATGCTACCAAAGCGGCCAAGGCACCCGCCAGCAGCTGGAAATTCGTTGACGATATCGCGACCTCTCCATCCACAAGCAGCAGTTCAGGCAGGACGATCGCGGCCAAGACCGCGGGAGGAATGTAGACTAGTCCTCGGCTGAAGGTTGGCGATAGCCGATCCGGCGGGATGAGCACAGTGAACGATAGGCGCGTGAGATAGGTGACGGCCATGCCCCCCAGAATGACGAGCCAAATCTCAAGACTGGACATTGGCCGAAATCCGATCTGCCCATAGACCGATACCAATTCCGGCCACGGCGCCTATGAGCAGGCCGAGCCGTAGAGGCAATCCGCTTAGCAGCACAGCGATCACCCCGGCACTCGCGGCCGCGGCTGCCGTAGGCCGGTCTACCAGAGCGGGGATCAAAAGCGCTATGAAAGTCAAGGGAAGGGCAAATGCCAGCGGGAAGCTGGTGGGGATCTCACCGCCGAGCAGAATTCCCAGTGCCGTGCTGATCTGCCAGGCCGACCACAGAGCCAGGCCGGTTCCCAGGGTATACCAATGCGCTACACATGTGTTTCCGCGCGGATAGCGGATGGTCGCCGTGGCGAAGGCCTCATCCGTCAGTAACCATGAAAGCGAAAGCTTCCACCGCATTGACAGGGGCGCAAAATGCGGGGACATGCTGGCGCTATAGAGTGCATGGCGCAGGTTTACGACGAATATCGTGACCACGATGACGGTGACCGGCGCCATCTCTCCGATCAGCCCCACCGCGATGAACTGGGCGCTCCCCGCGAACACTAGCAGCGAGAATCCCTGCGTCGCCAGTGGGGGAATGCCCACCGAAATGGCAAGCGCGCCGAAGATCAAACCGAATGGCATGACGCCGAGCAGGATCGGGAGCTGATCCCGCGCTCCCGTCAGGAACTCCGATCTAATGTTCGCTGAATTCGGATTGTTTTTCGAGCTCATTGGAAGTACCTCGGGAAATCATTCAGCTCCATGTGCGGATTACGCCTTCTAATCGGGATGTTTTCCGGAGTATCTTACTAGAGCGCAGATTACTCAATGCTGGTGAGCTTTGGTCTCTCCCATGCCTCCCTGAGCTCCGATGGGAGCTTTATGCGCTGTCCAACTGTAATCTGGGAACCAATCAGCAGAGCATAGCGTCCTTGGAATAGATCCATGGAGGATTCCCGATGAGATCCAGGTTCGAGCTTTTAGCAGTTGCGCTAGTTGGGCTCCTTTGGCTAAGCGGCTGTGGTCGGGCCGATCCCACCCTCTTGCCGCAAGAACCAAATGAAATGGGGGCTCTTCTGATCCAGTCGGCCGAACTTCTTCAGGCCGAAAGCTGGCCGGTGCAGGTTCGTCTGGAGCTTGCCGGGATACTGCCATCGGCATGCCACAGCCTGGACTACGCGGTGATTTTGCCCGATTCCGATCGGGTCATCGAGGTGGAGGCCCAGGCCAGGCTCGAAGAGGGGGCTGAATGCACGCAGGGTGAGCAGCCCTTCCGGCAGGGCATCGGCCTCGGAAGCTACACGGAAGGCGACTTCCAAGTGCTGCTCAATGGCGAGCCAGTCGGCGAGTTCCGGCTCGGTTGGGGTGCACAAGGGGGGGCGGATGATGGGGGGCTCGTGCGCGGACCGGTCTATGTCGACGAGACCGAATTGATCATCCTCGAGAGTTTTCCAGTGCAGGTTGAGCTCGTCATACGCGGGGCACTGCCCACACCGTGTGCGTCGCTTGAGTGGCGTGCCGAGACGCCGGACGAGCTGGGTCGAATCATGATTGAGGCCTTCTCGCTTCAGGATCCGGCCGTGGACTGCATTCAGGTCCTTCAGGAGATGGAGGAGCGCCTTTCGCTCGGCTCCTACCGTGAAGGTTCCTACAGCGTCTGGCTCAATGGCGAATTGGTAGGTGAGTTCGACGTCTGACCGATCGATGGAGCCGGATCTGACAGGCTTAGGCAATAGGGGGGCTCTGCCCGCTTTCGACGATTGACGCCTAATGCGTCAGGATCTGCGATAGGAACAGCTTCGTTCGATCTTCTTGAGGGCGGTCGAAAATATCCTCCGGAGTCCCGCTCTCTACGACTAATCCCTCATCGAAGAAGAACATCCGATCCGCCACCGCTCTCGCGAACCCCATCTCATGGGTGACTACGAGCATGGTCATGCCCGATGTGGCCAGTTCGACCATCACGTCCAACACCTCTTTGATCATTTCGGGATCGAGCGCAGAGGTGGGCTCATCGAATAGCATGATGTTGGGCTGCATCGCAAGTGCCCGCGCGATGGCCGTGCGCTGCTGTTGCCCGCCGGAGAGATTTGCGGGGAATTTGTCAGCTTGCTCGGGAATGCCCACCCGTTCCAGGAGCTCCCGCCCGAGGGTGTTGGCCTCTTCTTTGGGCATCTTTCTTACCCAGATCGGAGATAGCGTGACATTTTGAAGCACCGTGAGATGGGGAAACAGGTTAAAGGACTGAAAGACCATCCCGATCTCGCTGCGCACGGCGGAGATGTTCCGAACATCGTGCGTGAGCTCGATCCCATCCACGATAATGGTGCCCTGCTGGTGTTCCTCCAGGCGGTTGATGGTGCGGATAAAGGTCGATTTTCCGGATCCGGAAGGACCGAAGATAACGATCACCTCGCCCACCTCGACCTCCATACTTATTCCACGCAGCGCATGAAATCCGTCAAACCATTTGTGCACGTCCGTGCACTGGATGATGGCATTGCTTTCGTCTGACATCGCTCCCATTATCTCACGTCTCTCCCACTCCCAAGCGCTCTTCCAGCCTGCGGCTGGAATAGGACATCACGGAACTTAAAACCCAAAATACTACGGCGATAAATACAAATACTTCTGCTTGAAGCTGAATGAACTCGGAATCGGATTGGATGATAGCTCTTCCGATGGCCAGCAGTTCTGTGATCCCGACGATCACGGCCAGAGTCGTGTCCTTGAACAGGCTGATGAACTGGCCCACCATGGACGGGATGACCGCCCGCAGGGCCTGGGGCAACTCGATCAAGAAAGTGGTTTGAAACCGGTTCAGCCCGATGGACTTCGCGGCTTCAACCTGACCCGGAGGTATGGCCTGCAATCCGCCGCGAATATTCTCGGCCATGTAGGCCGCGGCAAATATGGTCATGCCGGCCATCGCGCGTATCAAGCGGTCAATTCTAAGCTCGGGCGGAAGGAACAGCGCGACGATGATGGAAGTCAAGAAAAGAATCGTAATGAGCGGAACGCCGCGCACGACCTCGATGGTGATCGTGGACGTATAGTGCACGACAGAAAGAGACGACCTGCGCCCCAATGCGAGCAGGATCCCGATTGGAAACGCCAGCAACAGCCCACCAATGGCCAGGATCAGCGTTACGAGCAGGCCGCCCCAAAGCGATGTAGTAACACCAGGCAGGAACGAACTTCCGTCGATACCTCGCAACAGTATTGGTATGAGGAGGGAAGAAGTGACCCAGCCGATCAGGATGTGCCGGCCCGTAAGCCGAAGCCGGTTTGCGACAAAGAAGCCAACAAAAACCAAGAGGGGATTCAGGAGCCAGGATAGCCGAAAGAGCAGCGCTGGTGATCCTTCAGGAGGTGGAAGGAAGACTCCGGCACTGAGGACTACCGCCAGCGCAAGCGCAAATGCCCGGAATAACCCCCGCCACACGCCCCAACTCAACCCGAACAGGAGCGACACCATCCACAAACTAACGCCGACTCGCCATAGCTCGGATCGGGGGTATTGACCGACCAGGTAGAGCAGCGGCGAGCGTGTAATCGGCCGCCAATCGGCCGAGACGAATATCCACTCCAGAGCCGCGCGCAGAATCAAGAAGAGGGCGACGACTGTGACGATCGTCAGAATCGTGTTGTACCAGCGGTTAAACAGATTCTTGTGCAGCCACTCGACGGCTCCGGGCCGCTGTGGCGGTGCGATCGGCTGTTCGATAGTTGTGGCGCCCATTAGGTTTCGTACTGGATCTTTCGGTTGTATAGGTTTAAGACGAGTGAAGTAAAAAGACTAATAGCGAGATAGGTGAGCATGACCATGGAAAAGACCGGCACCGCCCGCCCGGCCTGGTTGATCATGATGCGGCCGACCGCAAATAAATCCGGGTAGCCGATGGCGAGCGCCAGGCTCGAATTCTTGGTCAAGTTTAGAAACTGGCTGATCATGGGCGGGATCATGACGCGCATCGCCTGTGGAATGACTACTAGGCTCAGTACTTGTGCATTGCTCAGACCTATGGCGCTGGCCGCCTCTCTCTGCCCGCGATCCACCGCTTGAATTCCGGATCGAACGACTTCCGCGATAAATGCGGCCGTATAGGTGACTAGGCCGACAAGAAGGGCTGCGAATTCAGGTGTGAGTGTTGTTCCGCCCTTGAAGTTGAAGCCCTCCAGTAGCGGTATGTCCCACGTGATGGTTTGGCCGCCCTGAGAATTCCAGGCAAGCGCCGGGAATAAGAGCAGAAGGAACAGCGAAACAAGCGGGAAATAGGTCTGCCGCCCGGTCCGCTCACGAATCCGCCGGAGTACGATCCAGGCAACGGTGGCCGTTATGATTCCCAGCAGAATAGCGGCCAGGAAAACTAGTCCTTCGGTTGTGTACTTTGGCCAGGGAATAAAGAGGCCGCGCTGGTTGAGGTAGATCGGGCCGGGAAGAGCGATACTATCGCGCACCCGCGGAAACCGATTGAAGACCGCAAAGTACCATATGAACAGGAGCACTAAAAGTGGGGTATTACGGAAAAACTCGATATAAGCCAGAGCCAGGCGGCTCAGCAACCAGTTTGATGACATCCGCGCCAGCGCGATGCCCGTTCCCAGGACGGTAGCTAGAATAATTCCGAGAAGCGAAACCTTGAGGGTATTGAGCAGGCCTACCAGAAACGCGTAAAGAAAGGGGCGGGAAGGGTCATACTCGATGACCGACTCGCCAATCGGGAAGCCAGACTCCTGCGATAGAAAGTCGTAGCTCAAGGGCAAGCCGCGCTGTTCGGCAGCCTGTATGAAGTTGGTAACGAGCCAAATTAGGGCGCCGATCATGAGCATCGCCGAAATTAGCTGCGCGGCCCCCCGCAGCACGCGCTCGTCTCTCCAGATCGGCACGTCGCTGGAGATGCTCAGCCGGGAGCCTTCTCTTAGGGTCATTTGGGATATGCCAGCAGGGTGCAGCCATAAGAGAACTGGCTGCACCCTGCTTCGTGACGGGTCAAAGTGCTACTTCATCGGCGGCGCGTAAATCAGCCCGCCATCGGTCCAGTGCGCGTTTGGCCCTCTCGGCAACGTGAAAGCAAGCCCGTTGGGTCCGAGATATCGATCGTAGATCTCGCCGTAGTTACCGACCGCAGCAAGAACATCCTGCATGAAGGTGGCAGACAGGCCGAGTTCAGCCTGGCCGAATTCGCCTTCCACCCCCAGCATCCGGAGCACATTCAGGTTGTCGGAGCTGGCCATATCGCCGACATTGGCCTGCGTCACATCCAGCCATTCCGCGTTGATCAACCCCCACATCACGGTCTTCACCAGATCGAGCCACTGGTCATCGCCATGGGGAACGACGGGGGTCAGCGGTTCCTTGGAGATCGTTATGTCCAGGATATCGTGGGCGCTCGGGTCAGCAAACCCTTCCCGTACACCCAGCAGCTGGGACTTGTCGCTGGTGGTGGCGTCGCAGCGACCCTCTTCATAGGCATTGTAGACCGAGGCAGTATCTTCGAACGAGACCACTTCCAAGGCCATGCCGAGCTGTCGGAAGGCGGATGCCAGGTTTAGCTCCGTCGTCGTTCCTGTGGTCACACACACGGTCGCGCCATCCAGCTGCTCGAGCTCGGTCACTCCGCTGTCGCTTGGCACCATGAAGCCCTGACCGTCGTAGAACATCACAACGGTGAAGTTGCCCCATTGGGCGTCGCGCGAGGTGGTCCAGGTAACATTCCGGGTGAGCACATCGATCTCGCCACTCTGGACTGCGGGCCCACGCTCTGCAGCGGTTAGGGGGACAATCTCGATTGCCTCGGCGTCACCGAGCACTGCGGCCGCGATGGCGCGGCACAGGTCGACGTCGATGCCTACGTTCCGGCCGTTCTCGTCAAGGTATCCAAAACCTAGCAAATCGGTTCGGCCGCCGCAGACGAGTCGACCACGATCCTGAACCCTGGCCAGGATTTCTCCGTAGCCGGGGGCCTGGACCTGCTCGATCATAGTCTCGCCTTCGCCCTCGACCTCGACCGTGACCTCGACGATACGCGTAACTTCGACTTGTTCGCCAGATGAGGCGCAGGCACCAAGCGTCAGAGCAAGCGCGAGCAGCCCGGCGAGCATTAGGGTAGTCTTACGAGTCATTAGATTATCTCCTCCTCAGGTAGAAAGTTGCACGGATAAGCCAAGCGAAATAATCTTGCAGCACCTCCTTTGGCGGTAGCGCAGTCGAAGGTATTGCTGGCAAGCATCCAGCCAGCTCGGATCCCCTGAAATGGTATCCCGAAGGGACAACCATATCGTAAAGTACATGGAACTGTATCGTCAAGATTGCGTATTTGGAGGTGATGGTCATTAATACAGAAACGACAGCCTACTCAACACCCCTAACTACTTTCCCCCTTACAAGCACCCTTATCGGTGGTAATTTTAACGGGCATCAAGCCGCAGGAATAATGCATGGCTGGACTCCTCGGTCACACGCTAGACCACTATCGCCTGGACGAACAAATCGGCCAGGGCGGGATGGCAACGGTCTACAAGGCGCATGACACGCGCAGTGGAGAAGACGTAGCCATCAAAGTGCTTTCCCCTACCATCACCGGGGAACGGCGCTTCGTCAAGCGTTTCCGCCGCGAGGCCGAGATTGTCAAACAACGCCTCAGGCACCCCAATATTGCCCCCGTAATTGCATATGGTGAGACGGATGGCTACGTGTATATCGTCATGCCTTTCATCCAGGGCGAGACGCTTTCCGAACGCCTGGTGCGAAAAGGTTTGACGGAACTGGAGGCCAATGAATACGTGGGTCAGATCTGCGATGCACTGCACTTCGCCCACAAGAAGAAAATCATCCATCGCGATATTAAGCCCGCCAACATCATGATCAAAGATTCGGGGGAAGCGGTGCTTATGGACTTCGGCCTGGCCCGGCACGTGGAAGGGTCTGGAAAGCTCACTGGGTCCATGCTGATGGGTACGCCGGCTTTTGTATCCCCCGAGCAGGCCCAAGGCAAAAAGCTCGATGCACGCTCCGATCAATACTCGCTCGGCGTCGTACTTTATCTGATCGCTACCGGGCATCTTCCGTTCGATTCCGAATCCCCAATGGCGCTCGTTTTGATGCATATTCAGGATCCGGTGCCGAGACCTAGCCGACTGAACCCGAGTCTCAAGCCGGCGCTGGAGCGGGTGATACTCAAGTCTCTGGCCAAATCCAGAGATGAACGGTTTAAGGACGTCGCAGAACTTAAGCGCGCCTACCAGGCGGCGTTAGGCGGGGACCCGATCCCATGGGTCGAGGCACCGACCGAGGTTATCCCCGGGCGTGCTCTTGAGGACATGCCTCAACGGAGACCGTTCCCAACCTGGATAATTCCGGCCAGTGCTGTTCCAATTGTGGCGCTGCTGGCGATTTTGGCTTTCCGATCCTCGGCAGCCGATCAGGGGGATGAGAATAATGGAAATGGTGTAGTGCCGGTGGAAGGCTTTAGTCTGACGAAGACGCCATTCGTCGCGCCTACCGAAGCGCCTCCCACGGCCACTCCGGAGCCCACGCTGATTCCCACGCCGGTTGAAGTTTCCGCATGCCCCGGATTGCGCATGATCGGCTTCTCAAGACAAGGAAACCAGGTAAGCTGGAGTATTGAGAACTCAACCGGATCGCAGGCGCGAATTACGAATGTTGGCTTCACGTGGCTGGGAGACAACGTTCCCCAAGAGGTGGGACTTGGAGGCGGAGTTTGGTTGGACGAGAGTGAGATCGGCGGTTTGATCGATGCCACCAATCCGGAAATATCGGATGATCCAAGAGCCACGATACCGGATGACACGATTCGCAGCTTGAACATCAAGCATCTCTTTGGCCCGCTCGATGATGGACGCTACGCTCTTGAACTGCTGTTTGAACTGGGCGCAACCCAATGCTTGCTCCAGACCGAATACTAGTACCTCTCCGATAGACCCCAACCCGCGTGCCGGCTGGGCCGACCGCTGCCACACAAGGACTTAACGTATCACGGTAGGTGCCCAATTCGAGAGGGGAGGGAATGCGCCCTTAGTCATGAGGCCTCAATTTGAGTGGCTGGAGGGGACGACCGCGTTCGGCCTCCCCCTCCAATGATAGGGAATGATGCCTTGGTGAGGCTGGAGGGTTCCCTGCCTAGAATAGTCCCAGAAGATTGTCCAGGCTCCAGACCGCCCACGCGCCCGTGGCAAAGATCACGACTTCGGAGGCTATCATCATCAGGTTCTGTCCTTGCTCGCATTGATAGCAGCGATTGACGTTGATGTCCTTCGTCGGTCGCACTCCTGCCAGCGCCAGATAATTGAGATTCAGGAATACGGCGACTAGGGCAGCGAGCGGAGTGAAGATCCCGAATACCAGGCCGATTCCCACAGCCAGTTCCCCGGCTAAGTTTAGATAGGGAAACCATGATGCATTGGGTACGACCGTGCGCTTAATCAACGCGCCGTATCCGGGAACGGGGTGATTGTCGGCGAGATCAGAAACCCAATTCACCATCTGACCGCCTACGAACTTGCGCAGCGGCTTATGCCGGACGCTCTCCAGCCACCAAAGTCCAACGGCAATGCGCAAGAACGCCAGCCATTGTTCAACGGTGAGAATTCCAAAAACGGTCTCCATAAGGTCAGCCTCCTTCTCAGATAATCTCAAGAACCTAGACGGCCCCAAGGTAGGATACCTTACCGTCAAGATACACCGAGAACCTGATCAGGAGAGGGGAAGAAGTGGGACGCCTGGATGTACTTCTAGAGAGAGGCAGGATTTCCAGCGGTATACTCATCTGCGAGGGATTACTTTGTCTGAGAGAGCCAACGAGCAATGGGTAGCCGAACTGAGTGCGCCGGGCGAGGCGCAGGAAGATGCTCTATCTGATCTACGGGCCGTCATTCTGCGGGGACTTCCCTATGCGCTCTCAAACTGGCTGAGCCCTTCGGATCCCCAGTTCGAATCCCTATCCGAGGAGGTGGCGCAAGACACTTTGCTACGAGTACTGGACAGCTTGCACACCTTCGAAGGCCGAAGCAAGTTCACCACCTGGGTGCACAAGATCGCCGTGCGCATCGCGCTCACTGAGCTGCGCAGAAAGCGCTGGAGGGACGTATCGCTCGACGAGCTTACCGAAAACGTTCCTGGCGAGGGGTTTCTGGCGGCTCAGGAGGCCGGCCCGGATGTTGTTGCTGAACAGAGCGACATGATTGCGCATTTGCAGCGCGTGATCTCGGAGGAGCTCACCGTGAAGCAGCGCGAAGCGTTGATAGCCACCCGCATCCATGGGATGCCGATGGAAGAGGTAGCGCGCCGGATGGGTACGAATCGCAATGCACTGTACAAGCTGCTGCATGACGCACGGCAGCGGTTGAAGAGCCGTCTGGAAGAGGAGGGTCTGTCGCCCGAAGACCTTTTGGCGACCTTTGAATCAGGGTAAGAACTAGCGCCAACCCCACGTCCCAGTGGCAGGAGATTGGATCTCGATGGGTCAATCAGAAGACATCTTGCGGAAACTCGTGGAACAGATCGCGCGCACTCAGCAGCGCGAGCTGGATTGCGGCGAAGTTTTCGCGGTTCTCGATCAATACGCCGACGCGATCGTCGCGGGGGAGGAGCTAGGGGAGCAGTTCGATTTGGTCATCCAGCATCTTGATCTTTGCCCCGACTGCCTGGAGGAATACGAGTCGCTGCTGAGCGTGTTGCAGACGAAGCACTAACGTGAGCTGAATTCAAGTTTCGCTTTCTGGGCCCTGCGATCGCTCGCAGGGCCTTTTTTGTATTTGGCTAGAAGTAAGAGCTGGAGTTCGTGAATCGTCAGTCTAGGTAGAAAGGTTGGCAAGCTTACTATCGGAGGCCCAATGACACTCGCAGAAATTCGCCCACTCTTGGTTGTTGCACTGATCGGTCTGATGTCGCTATCTGCCATTCGAAGCTACTACCAGAAAAGCGATCAGACCGCAGTACGTATCCCAGTGCGGTTTGAGAAGGGTCGGCAAGCGCAGCGCGTTGAAATCCGTCGACTTGCCGATTAGCCGCGTGACAAAAGGAGGATCATTGAAAAGACTTTCCACATTTAACGAACAGAATTCCCGAAATAGGAGGCACAAATGCAGCAATTCATAGGCAAGATGTCACGTATGTATCCGCTACTCATCGTCATGGGTTTCATGATGGTAGCCATTGCATTCGTGGTCGGCTACTTCAACTCCCAGGCTGCCGCCAGTTACTTCAGTCAGCCCAAGGTTCTGCGTGAGACCACACTGTTGGCCGAGCGCGCCGCGATCGAGAGCATCGATCTTTGGCTGCCATACTTCAAGTTCCTGGGCATCGGACTGATCCTAGGCGGAATCGTGATGGCTCTCAGGGTCATCATTGACAGATTACGGGGTGCAGGGGAAGAAGTTCTTGAGAACCTGCCCGCAAAAATCCGCCCTGCGCTGCCGAGTCCACCCTGGTATGCCCCAATGATGCCGATGATCATGGTGCTGGGCTTGCTGATCTACATCGTGGCGCTGATCGTCGCTCTCGGCTCAGCGGCCGACGCACGCGCGCTCTTCGCCAATCCAATCCCGGCTATCGATGCGGCAGGAGCTGGAACGGCACTACTGGCGACGCTCAGTGGGATCAAGGCCACCTCGGCCTGGCTCGTTCCCCTTAAGTTCTTCGGCACTGCGACCGAATTTCTGGCGATTGCCATGGGGCTCTCGACCATCATCTGGATCCTCTCTCAGCAGACCGAGATGATCGCCCAGGGTATCGACATCGGACGCACGCGCGCCAAAGCCGCGCGCCGTGAGGACGAGCGCGCACCCGCATACGCGGACAACTAACTAGGAGATATCACATGGCAACCTTACAAGGTCCTTCGAAAAGCTGGCAGCTGAAGGTCTACCCGATCTTCACCGTGCTCGGCTGGGTCCTGATCGGACTATCGTTAATCATCGGCATCTTCGTGCTGACCCCCACAGCGATCAGCTACTGGGCTGGCAACGCGAAGGCCGCTCGAGACGCGGCTGAAGTAGGTTCGGCACTTCTCGGTCAGCTGAGCACCCTGGCCGCGACTCCGCGCTGGCTTGAACCGCTCACCTTCCTGGGTGTGGCCTCTTTCATGATGGGAATCGCACTAGAGTTCTCCGCAATTCCCAACATGCTCAAGAATCGAGGCCAGGTATTGAGCATCTGCTTCCCGCAGATCGTTCAGAACCCAGCGGAGTGATAAGGAGAAAATTCAATGGCTAAAGTTCAAATCCCTGACGAGAAGGCATCGTTTCCCTTCAGCATGATCGAAGGAATGATGCCGCTGTACCCGCTGATTGCCGTCATGGGCTGGGGATTCGTGCTGGTTTCACTCTTGATCGGTATTTTTGGTCTGTCCCCGGCCGTAACGACTTTCTTCTCTGATGCCAAGGCAGTTCGCGAAGCTGCCGCGGCTGGCAGTGCCATCGTGAATGCCAACGTAACTGCACATGTCCTCGAAAGCTGGGTCCCACAGTTCAAGTTCTTAGGTCTTGGCCTGGGGCTCCTGGCGATCATCATGGCGCTTGGAGTCATCGCCAAGCGGCTGCGAGGCATGGGCTGGGTCATCACCGGGCACATCCGCGAGGATCTGCGCCCCAAGATGCCGTCTATCCCACGCCGCGTGCGCTACTTCCAGCTCAGTACGTTGATGGGCTTGATGATCCTGATAGCCGCGCTGATCATTGGGATCGTGCTCGCGGTGACGGTGGTTCCCGACTACTGGAGTCACTCCATCGCTAATGAGCTCAATCCTGCACAACCCGGATCGGCCCTGCTTCAGCAGCTGGAAACGGTGAGTTCCTTTGCCAAGTGGCTGAACCCTCTGCGCGTAACCGGCATGGCTTTCCTGTTCACCGCTATCACGATCGCGCTGACCGTGATCATCGGAACGCTGCGCAACCAGGCCGAGCTGCTGATCGGCTTCTACAATCGAGCAACCTCTGGCTAGGTTTGGTCCAGAGCCGAAGGTAAGGAAGAGAGACATCAGGGCGTCTGAGACGCAGGAAGGCAACTTCCTCTCTCCTCCTCCTCTGAACAAGAGCCCCAGCGAAGCTGGGGCTCTTTGATTTCGCCCATGGGGGCGTCTTCAGAATGTCGCCGGCGCGTCCGCAGAGCGTCACCAGCGTGCTTGTTCCAGATATGTACGTGTCAGTACAGATTACAGAACGGGATCAGATTATTCTTGCCGCATGCGTTACGCTGGATTTACCCTTATAGTCGGCCTGGCGCTGGCGGCTTGTGGCGCAACTGCGGATCCTGTGGTTCCAGTTGATCCGGGCACTCCGGCGCAGCCTTCGATCCTGAAACCTGCTCAGCCGACTGCGGAGCCAGATGCACAGGCAAATCTGCCTGAGACGGCCGCGACTGATCCTGATTTGATAAATCCCCGAGTGGATGATTTCGATGCATATTTGCCCTCGCGCTTGATCGGGCCGGATGGAATCCGCCCCATCTACGAGCCACGATTTGTGGCTGCCGCCGACGCCCCGCTGGAGGACGACGAGCTCGTCATCGGCATCTCAATCGAGGGGGAGGCTAAGGCCTACCCGATCACCGTGCTGCGCTTCCGGGAGATGGTGAACGACGAGTTGGGAGGCCTTCCCATACTCGTCACCTGGTGACCGATCTGCTACACCGGTCTCGTGCACGACCGGAGAATCGACGGGGTCCCCCACACGTTCGGGAACTATGGCGCGTTGTTTATGAGCGCCATGACATGGTTTGACCACGAGACGAACTCTGTCTGGTCTCAGCCGTGGGGCAGAGCCATTGATGGCGAGTACCGAGGGGTCGAGCTCTTCGTTCTCCCTTCCAGGGTCACGACCTGGGCCAGTTGGAGGGAGGCAAATCCAAACACGCTGGCGATGATCAATGATGTCGATCGACTTTCGTTCGGCCGGCGCCAAAGTTTCAATCCTGATTTTGTGTTGGGCCTGCTGCTCTCAGGGGAGGCGATGGCTTTCTACTATGAGGACGTTGCCGCCGAAGGGTTGGTGAACGATGAGCTCGCGGGGCTCCCGATCATTGTGTGGGCCGGCGAAACCAGCCTCAATGCCTACGTTCGCCAGGTCGGCGACCAGGTGCTAACGTTTGAGATTCAGGGCGATCAGATCCTGGACCAGGAAACCGGCTCGCGCTGGAATCTGGCGCGTGGCCTGGCCGTCGATGGCCCGCTGCGCGGAGAGGCCCTGCAAGGGGTCCCCGGTACGAGCTCGTGGGATTGGGCCTGGCGGGATTTCTATCCGAACTCGGAGTTTTACTCTCCCTAGCACTCCTCACATCTTCGGCAGCTCGATCCGCTGCTGACTCTGGTACTTCCCCTTCTTGTCCGCATAAGAAATCTCACATTCCTCATCTGCCTCAAAGAACAGGACCTGCGCGATCCCCTCATTCGCATAGATCTTGGCTGGCAGGGGGGTGGTGTTGGATATCTCCAATGTGACATACCCCTCCCACTCCGGTTCGAAGGGAGTAACGTTGACGATGATCCCACAGCGTGCGTAAGTCGACTTTCCCAGGCATACCGTTAGCACAGAACGGGGAATACGGAAGTACTCAACCGTGCGCGCCAGGGCGAAGGAATTGGGAGGAATGATGCACACCTCCCCCTTGAAGTCGACCATCGAATCCGGATCGAAGTCCTTGGGATCCACAATGGCCGAGTGCACATTGGTAAAGATCATGAACTCATCCGCCACGCGGATGTCATAGCCATACGACGACACACCGTAGGAAATCGCGCCCTCACTCACCTGGGAATCGACGAACGGGTCGATCATCTGCTGCTCACGCGCCATACGCGCGATCCAATGGTCGGGCTTAAGCCCCATAAAACGCCTCCTTTGATCCCATCGCTATTCGGGAATGATTTCGGTACGGACCTGATTGGTCAGCGTTCCGATTCCGTCGATTTCGACGCTCACCTCATCCCCCTCAAGCAGCGGACCCACGCCGGAGGGCGTGCCGGTCAGAACTACATCGCCTGGCTCCAAAGTCATGATGGACGAGATGTACGCAACCAGTTCATACACCGGGAATACAAGATCGCGGGTCGACCCCATCTGACGCAGCTGGCCGTTGACCGAACAGGTGATCAATGCATCCGCCGGATCCAGATCGGTGTCGATCCACGGGCCAAGCGGGCAAAAAGTGTCAAAACCCTTCGCACGGGTCCACTGATCATCCATCTGTTGTAAGTCACGTGCGGTCACGTCCAGGGCGGCGGTATATCCCAGGATGTGATCCGGGGCATCTTCAATGGTTATCCAGCGGCCGCGCCTACCTATGACTATCGCCAGCTCCGCTTCATGCTCTATAGAGCTGGATTGAGGCGGGAGGCGGATGGTCGCTCCGGGTCCGATTACGGAGGTAGGTGGCTTGAAGAAGAGCAGGGGAAGCTCTGGGATTTCCGCCCCGTGCTCTGCGGCGTGAGCAGCGTAGTTCCTCCCCACGCAAACAATCTTGCCGGGTCGTACGGGGGCGATAAGATTCACTCCCTCCAACGACAAGTCTGCTTTCTGGCGCTTGTATTTCTCGAACGGGGAGCCCTCAAGCAACCCGATGCGATCGCCTGTGATCCAG
Organism: Anaerolineae bacterium; assembly: GCA_036986135.1. Taxonomy (GTDB): domain Bacteria; phylum Chloroflexota; class Anaerolineae; order Anaerolineales; family E44-bin32; genus JADFRG01. Next base: position 20,187 of record BTQZ01000009.1, read on the forward strand.
CCCCACAGCGGGATCGAGTTGGGCTCCCGCTGAATCCGAACGATACGCACGGTCTACGTCCACGGTTTGCGGGCCCAGGCGATATCATAATCGACCTGCCAAGGGAAGACCTCCACCGTCTCGAACCCCAGCTCCCGCAATAAATCAGGAAATCGCGGCCGAGACACCGTACGGCCGAAAATCAAAGGCGCCTGCCACCCGATCCGATTTGTCAGCAATGCCCAGCCTCCGGGGCGCAGTATGCGCAGGATTTCGCCGATAGTCTGCCGAGGGTGAGGTGTGAATTCAAGCACCTCCAGGCAGACCGCCACGTCGAACGATTCGCGGGCGATGGGCAGCGGAACGGCCCAGCCCTGGACCCATGCGTGATCAGGACCGGCCATCTCGCGCCCCAGCTCCATCATGTGGCCGGAGGGTTCCACACCTACAAGCAAACCAGCAGGTGGGGACTCGTCGTTACCGTCTGAATCTTGGCCAAGACCATTTCCGTTCAGCGCGCGGAAAGTGCGGGCCGTACCCGCACCAACGTCTAGGAGACGTGCTTTAGGCAACTCGGACAAGATTTTGTTAAGTGGTTCTCCCAGGAACTGTCGCTCCCAGTCGGCATCAAACTGCTTGATTCCGTCGTATCGCTTGGCTGCAAGATCGTAGAGCCAAACTACGACTCGGCGGCCTAGATGTGCGCCCTCACAGATCCACAGTTCCCAAACAAGTAGGAGAATAAGCGCAACGATTGGGAGAAGCAGGAGCATCCCGAGAAGCTAGACCTCGGATCGGTGGCCTAGGGCTGCCTTAGCGCGAGTCGCCGGCAATGCGCTGCCTCATCTCGCCAACCTGATCTTGTATGGTGGAAAAGCGGCCCGGGCGGTTGCGTCGCAACAGTTTCACGAGGGCGTACACCATGGCCTCTACGACGACCTGCCCTACACCTGGATCGGGACTGGCATGGCCCGCGAGCACGTAATCGGCGTGATTGGTCGAGAGCGCAGAGGGTGCCGCAACGAGCGCGGCCGTTCGCAGTCCTGCGCGTCGCGCTTCGGCGAGCGCGCGAGCCACGATCGGCGCCTGGTCCTCAATTTCAACCGCGATTGCGATGTCTTTACGGTGCCCGCCAACTAGTGCGCGAGCGATCTCACCCAGACCGCCCACACCTAGCTGAACGGTATATCCGGCGCCTTCGAGCCAAGCACCCAGGCTGCGCGCAGGCCCTACTCCCAGCCCCTCGGCGATCAGCACAACCCGTTCGGCCTCATCGAGAGCGTTGACCAAAGTCTCGGCAGCCTCAATAGGGAAGGAGCGTCGGGTGAGCTGCAAGTACCGCTCGACTTCCTCCAGGGCCGCATCGGCAGCCTGCTCAGGCGAGTTTACCTCGGCCGGCCGGCCGGTCAGCAGTTCCTCCTTGACCCGTTGCCGGATCTCGCGCTGGAGCTCCGGATAACCCGCATAGCCTAGCCGCTGGGCGAAACGCACGACCGTGGCGGGATCTAGGTCAAGGGAGTGGGCGAGTTCGGTGGCGGTGAGAAAGGAGGCGCTGGTGTAGGAATCGAGCAGAAAGTCGGCGAGGACCTGGAAACTTGGCGACAGATCTGAGCGGATTTCCCGAATCCGCTCTTCATAGGTGGGCATTCGAGGACTTTGAGTGCTAATTCCATACCCAATGAGCAGGGTCAGGACTCTAGCATGAGGAGTGCCTTCACGCAACAAATATTGCAGAAATAAGGGCGAATTGGTAAGAAGTATAATGACGCCCCTGGGCGGATAGCTCAGCTGGTTAGAGCGCTTCTCTTACACAGAAGAGGTCGCAGGTTCGAGTCCTGTTCCGCCCACCTCCGGCGTCCAGAAGGGCGCCCGGTTATTTTTCCGCCATGGTGCGCCCCTGGTACCTGCTTGCCTTCATGTTCCTGACCGCCTGCCGAGCGCAGGAACGGGAGAGCACGCCGACTCCCACGGCCACACCCGAGCCCACGGCCACACCCGCGCTCATTGTCACACGCGGATTCACCCCGACACCGCTTCCCACGCTCGAAGCCACACCTCCAACATCGCTGCGCGACCTGCAGGTGGAGGCCATGCTGCCCGATTTTGCGGACGACGCACGCCTGTTCCCTGAGGCCACACGCTATTGGATAGACGTCCGAGTGGAGTTCGACCCCGGGCAAGCGCGCGGCACGATCGACGGGCTGTCGCGTATTCAATTCACGAATCCCCATGATGAGCCGCTATCCGATATTGTCCTCATGCTTTGGCCCAACGACCCACAGTATCGAGCGGAGGTCCGGGCCGGGCCCGCCCTGATCGATGGCAAGCTTGTGCCTGCAAACGTGGAGTTGGGGGGATTGGCGCTCCGTTACGAACTACCGGAACCGCTCGGAGCCGGAGAGACGCTGGATCTGAGCGTACCCTTCCACATCACGACCTCCGGGCCGATCGGGAGCGGAAACATGAGCCGATTTGGGATCACGGATGGGGTGCTTTTTGCCCCCACGTTTTACCCATTGGTTCCGCGTTTAATAGAGGGCGAATGGGATGCTCGCACAGCTCCCATCGGAGGAGATACGACCGTCTCTGATGTATCGTTCTACCAGATCCGAATCACAGCGCCTTCCGATCTGACGGTCGTGGCTACCGGGGTGGAGGTCGATCGTGTCCCGCTCGAGGACGGCACGCTGGCTCTCACCTACGTAAGCGGCCCCGCCCGAGATTTTGCCTTTGCACTGGGTCCCTTCATCACCCAGGAGGTGGAAGTCGATGGTGTGACAGTTGCGGGCTGGGCCCTGGCAGAGCATGAAGAGGATCTAGGGGTCATGGTAGGGGCGGCCGCCACGCAGCTCGAGTTACTGGCCGACTTGATCGGTCCTTATCCATATACGGAGCTCGACCTGGTGGACGTGCCCGGGGCGTTCGGCGGGATCGAATATCCAGGACTGGTGACGGTCGGGACCCTGGGTGGCCCGAATGTGATCGATCCCACCGTGCATGAAGTGGGACATCAATGGTTTTACGGTCTGATTGGTGGAGATCAGCTCGAGGAACCCTGGCTCGATGAGGCTGCCGCAACATACACACAGGTCCTTTACCATGAGGAAGCCAGCAGGCGGGGTTATGCCACTGGGATGCTGGCCTTCTTCCGTGATCAGGTGCGCGACCATCCAAACCCTGAGCTGCCAATTGGCCTTGCGGTCGACGACTACGACTCGACGGTCGACTATGCACTCTTTGTCTACCGCAAAGGCGCGCTGTTCTTCGACGCATTGCGCGCCGAGCTCGGCGACGACCTATTCTTCGAGTTTCTGCAGACGATTCTGGAGCGAAGCCGCTACGAGATCGCCAGTGCGGAAGACTTCCAGGCCACCGCAGAAGACACCTGTGGCTGCGACTTGGACTCCCTTTTCGACCTCTGGGTCTTCGAGGGCGGGGAGACGCCAGGCCTCTAACACGATCCCCAGCATCGCGGGTTACAATCGCCTCATCCATTTTGAGGGGTAAATGAACGACTTCCTCTTACGCGGGAGCTTGGACGACCTCGATCCAGAAGTTCATGAACTAACGCAAATCGAAGCCGAGCGCCAGTACCGGCGATTGATCCTTATACCCTCTGAGAGTACTGCCCCCATCGCGGTGCGGGAGACTCTGGCGAGCGCGTTCAACAACATCTATGCCGAAGGGTATCCTCACGAGAGCACTCGAAGTCTGCCGGAACATGAGATCCTGGACTATGGCGCTCGTTTGGCCCACTACCGACGCTATTCGGATCCCCGCTATTACAAGGGAGTGGAATACGCCGACACGGTGGAAGCGCTCGCGCGGCGCCGCTGCGCAGAGCTGTTCGCGGCCAACGAGCTAGATCCCACCGACCTATATGTCAACGTCCAGCCGCTCTCTGGCGCCCCAGCCAACAACGCCGTTTACCACGCTCTGATTGAACCCGGGGACACAATCATGGGCATGGATCTCATGCAGGGGGGGCACCTTACGCATGGAGCGGCTGCCAATCGATCTGGCAAGCTCTATCGCCCCACAAATTACAGCGTGGACCCGGAGACGGAACAGATCGATTACGACGCGGTGGCGGCTCTGGCGCGAGAGCATGCACCGAAGATCATCATCGCAGGCTATTCCTCCTACTCGTGGGCTCCCGAGTGGCACAAATTCAGGGAAATCGCAGACGCCGTGGGTGCTTACCTGCTGGCCGATATCGCTCATATTGCCGGCCCCATCGCGGCAGGCGTTCTGCCCTCACCGGTAGGCATCGCCGATGTTGTGACCTTCACCACGCACAAGTCACTCTGCGGACCGCGAGGAGGCGTGATCCTTACTCACTCGAAGCAACTCTCGAGACGACTGGATCGAGCCGTGTTCCCGGGAGAGCAGGGCGGGCCGCACATGAACACCATCGCCGCTCAGGCGGTAGGCTTCAAGCTGGCGGCATCTGATCAGTTTCGACAGTTGCAGGAGGCGGTTCTCGCCAATTGCCTCGCGCTCAACCGTTCGCTCGAGCAAGCGGGCCTAAGAATCCCCTTTGGCGGCACCAACACGCACCTCACCAACGTAGACTGCTCCCCCATCATCGGACCGGATGGGACCACCCTTTCCGGCGACATGGCGGCCCGCATCCTGGATCTGGCAGGTATCGTTGTCAATCGCAACACGATTCCTGGCGACAAAAGCGCCGTGCGGACCTCTGGCATCCGACTGGGCTCAGTCTGGGTGACGCAGCGGGGTTTTGGGGAAGACGAAAGCGAGCGTCTGGGCAAGCTCATCGCACGGGTTCTGAATGCTTGTCGACCTTATCAAATGGCAGGTCGGCGGCGCCCGCACCAGCGGGCGAAGGTCGACTTTGAGGTGCTCTCGCAAGTGCAGGCCGAAGTCAGAGATCTGGCCGCGGGACTGGGCATCGATTTCGAACCGGCGAGCCATGGCTATCCACACTTTTACTACTCTGATGATCCGGCCCCGCCGGAACCCTTCAGCACGATCACTTTGGAGGGTTCGGCCGCTGATGAGCTCATCCGCTATCTCACCGACATGCGGCCCTCAGAACTCGCCACGGGGCAATCCATTCGCGCCCACCTAAAGGGTGCAGACGGCGATCTGGAGGTTGTGGTGAGTCGTGGTGCGGGCAGCTGGCAGCTGAGCCTGGATTCGGCACAGGCTCCAAAGGCGCTGGCCTGGCTTCGGGCCCTCTCGGACGGGTATGTGGAGTTCGATACAGAGGATCTTCACCGAAAGCCACCGGGACCTATGGTTGTGCTCCTGGAGGCCGGCAGCTTAAGCCTCCCTGCAGCCCAAGCCGAGGCAGACGGGAGTGACAAGCCCTGGTACCTCGGAGCTGAAGATACTGAGGCCGCCCCGCGGCCTGTTTTTGAGTTTGGTCCAGTCGAAGGTGAGCCGCTCAGGCGAACGGCACTCTTCGAGACCCATCGATCCCAAGGAGCGAAACTGATTCCCTTCGCAGGTTGGGAAATGCCTGTTTGGTACGGTTCCGTCCTAGAGGAGCACACCGCCACTCGCGCAGCAGCGGGGCTGTTTGATGTGAGCCATATGGGCGTCTATCAGGTCGAGGGCGAGCAGGCGGTTGCCTTTCTGGATAGCGTGGTGGCCAACGATGCAGCCTCGCTGGGCATTGGCCAATCGCTCTACACTCAGTTTCTCGATACGGAGGGGAACGTGCTCGACGACGCCATGGTGTACCGCCGGAGAGAAGCGGCCTACCTGGTGGTCGTCAACGCCGCAAACGACGATAAGCTTTGGGCCTGGCTGCTCGGCGTGCTTAACGGGGATTTCCGGATCGATTCCGATCGGCCCTGGGCGGAGGTCTACGGTCGCGGTTGTCTCCTTAGGAATTTGCGCGATCCGGCGGAAGGCGACGCGATGCGAGTGGATCTTGCCCTGCAGGGTCCCTCGAGCCGAGCCATCTTGATCGCGCTGGGATGTTCACTTGAGGACCAAGCCAAGCTCGAGGCGCTTCCCTGGGCGGGCCTCATGGAGGGCGAATTTGGAGGCTTCGATCTGGTGGTCAGTCGCACCGGGTACACTGGGGAACGGGTGGCCTATGAGCTCTTTGTGCATCCAGAGAAAAGCATCGAACTCTGGAACCGACTGTCCGAGGTAGGCGAGCCGATGGGTCTCAAGCCCGCCGGATTGGGCGCGCGCGATTCGCTGCGCACGGAGGCCGGTCTGCCATTATATGGTCAGGAGCTAGCCGGTGAGATGAATCTCGGAGTGGGGGACGCGGGATTCGCGGCGTATGTCAAGATCTATAAGCCTTGGTTCATCGGAAGATCCGCCTTCCTTCGGCAAGAGAAGGTGCGGACCCAGGAGGTTGTGCGCTTCCGCTTTGAAGAACAACGGGTCCGGATGGCGCATTACGGCGACTTGGTCGCTAACGAAAATGGCGAGCAAATTGGCATCGTGACTTCCTGCGCCATCGACAGCGATCGATACCTCACCGGACAAGCCCACATATCGCTGGATCATACGAAGGTGGGGACCCCCATTTCCATATTTCAGGGTACCGCCTCCGATCACTCCAAGGCGAAGGGCTCCGGCACTCCCGCCGAGGTCCTGCGGAGATTTCCTCGTTTCTAGCCTGTGGCAAGAAGGGGCAAGCCCGGTCTCAGAGACCGGGCTTGCTTATTGGTTGTGCCAATACAGATTTGGCTTAGATGTTGACTACGATGTTGCTGAATACGTTACCAATCGCGGGTCCGAGCAGGGCCAGGATAACGATCACCACAACAGCGACCAACACTAGGATCAAGGCGTATTCAACCAATCCCTGACCTTTCTCTTTCGGTGCGTACAACATGCGTATTCACCACCTTTCCCTGGGGGCTTCCCATGAGATCGCTCTCATAGGGGCTAAATAAGGATCAGCTCCAGATTAGCACGTGGTGCATATGGAGCGACCTTACGGATACCTTACGGTGGTTGCAAGCTGCAGGCCGCAGCGAGGGATTTCGCCCTTTGATCGGCAGGACTTGACATAATCTCAGGAGCATCACTGTGTGGAGGGTTCTTGGGCCAGCGGTACGCAAGAAAACGGGTCTGGTACCCGTTCAATGCAGCGATGAAGGTCCCTGGGCCAGCCTTCTCGCTTGAATCAAAGTGGTCCCCCGCTTCGCGAAGGTGTAGAGGTTTCAGCCGGAACACGCGCGGCAACCACAACACGGGCGGCAGCCCCTATTGTGATGTAAATCCAGACGCTGTATCCTGAATCCGGGGTTTAAAACCCCTGGGCGAAGAGAGTAACGATGGTTGAGATGACAATCAGCAACGCAAACACCGTGAAGACGATGCGCTGAGTGCGCATGCTGCGGTCCTGGCCTCCCGAGCTCGGGGCCGTGTTCTTCTTTTTCTTCTTCTTCTTTTGATTCTTGGCCATAATTAACGCTGATAATACCACGTCGGCCGCCGCGGGTAGAGAGGATCGACTAGGCCAGGGGGACGGCGCAGCCATCGGCTCGGGGATCGCTCCCTCCGCAAAGTACGCCCGTATCCATGTCTCGCAAGATGACTTGGCCGCGGCCGAAGATCGCCCGCATTTGACCCGTTACCAGCTCGACCTCGTGACCCATCTGCGCCAATCGCCGTACAGTCTTATCCGGAATGCCTTCTTCCACTGCCACTGGACTGCCCGGACGGGCCTCGGTGAGATTGATCCGCGGACGATCCAGCGCGGCCTGGGGATCGAGGCCGTCATCGATCAATCCGGTAAGCACTTGAACGTGTCCCTGCGGCTGCATAAAGCCACCCATCACCCCAAAACTTGCATACAGTGAGCCGTCTTCACGGGTCACCATACCCGGAATGATGGTGTGGTAAGGACGCTTGCCGGGCGAGAGCGCGTTTGGATGTTCCCGATCCAGGCTGAAGCCGTGCCCTCGATTCTGCAGAGAAAACCCCCATCCCTTTGGCACGATTCCCGTGCCGAATCCCATGTAATTGCTGTTGATGAACGAGCAGGCGTTTCCCTCCCCATCGATGACGCTTAGATAGACCGTGTCGGAGGCGGGCGATGGGATTCCCACCGGCTGCGATAGCGTCGCGCGTTTCCGATCGATCAGTGTGCGTCGCCTCTCGGCGTAGCCCTCCGAGAGAAGCACTTCCAGGGGAATCGGGACGAAGGCAGGGTCGGCAATAAACCAATTCCCGTCCGCAAACGCGATGCGAAGCGCCTCCAGCACCAGATGCAGTCTGGAGGGGCTGAGCGCTTCCAGCGATTCTAGATCGAAACCTTCCAATATCTTCAATGCCAGGAGGGCCACGAGTCCTTGTCCATTGGGCGGTGCCTCCCAAACGCGCAGACCCCGGTAAGTCACGGAAATCGCCTCATCCCATGTGCTGTGATGGTCCTCCAGGTCGCGCTCGGACAAGACTCCGCCCGCGTCGCGCACGGCGCGGGCAATGGCCATGGCAATCTCGCCCTGGTAGAAGGCCTGTGCGCCTGCTCCTCCCACGGCGCGGAACGTTCGAGCCAAACCTGGATTGCGGAAAATCTCGCCCGGCTTGGGCCCGCGTCCGTTGATGGTCAGCTCCTCTCCGCCGTGGGCGTTCTTGAGCTGCCGCTCCGCACCTAGCTGCCAGAAATGGGCGGTTAAAGGAGAAACCGGGAATCCCTCTTCTGCCAGGTTGATCGCCGGCGCCAGAGTGATTTGGAGGTCCAATCGGCCATGGCGCTCCAGCAGGTCGCTCCACCCTGCGCACGCGCCGGGGACCGTCACCGTGAGGGCGTGGTACGGAGGGAGGGACTCCCCAAGGCCCTTTGCCTTCAGGAGGTCGAGCGTGAGGGCGGAAGGAGCGCGGCCGGAGCCATTGAGGGCGGTGATCTCACGCGATTCCGCATCGTAATAGAGGGCGAAACAGTCTCCCCCGATGCCAGTGGAGCTGGGTTCGGTGACATTCAGGGCGGCCGCGGTCGCTACCGCCGCGTCGGCTGCGTTCCCCCCCAGTGCCAGGATGTCAATGCCCGCTTGAGCCGCTAGCGGCTGAGAGGCAGCCACGAGCCCACGTCGTGCGAACACGGCGGATCGCCGCGAGGCGTAGGTAAAAGGCACGCTAGAATCCTTCGGTTGCTTTGGCTCTAAGCCGCAAAGCTAGTCCACTCACAAATGATTCCATACATGTATCTGGAGGATGACCTGGGATGAGATGCAGGGGCAGTGCAAAAATGTCTATAATCCAGTCCGCGAACGCCAACAATGAAGCACATGGACATCGTACGGCGCAATACGGGCGAAATCGTGTTCCAGCGGGCGCGCTGGTGCAGCAGCCGTTGGTGCCGGTTCTGGGGCCTTCAATTCCGCCGCAAGCTCAAACCGGGCGAGGCTCTGGTCCTGGTTAATCCCGATGATAGCGTACTCCAGAGCTCGATCCACATGTTCTTTGTGATCTTTCCCATCGCCGCTATTTGGATCGATAGCATGGGTCGCGTGACCAGTGCGCAACTCGCCAAGCCGTGGCGACCCTACTATGCCTCGCCCAGGCCGGCCCAATTTGTTTTGGAGACTTCGCCTGACTTCCTATCCCAGGTCGAGGTGGGGGACGAGTTCAACTTCGTTTTATCTGCCTAGCGAGCCTTCCATTTAACGAACAAAACCGGCCCTGCACCGGTTTCGTCTTTCCGCCCTCCAACTTGCCCTAAGGCTCGTCCCCTCGTTTCCACTCTCGTCTTGGTTTGAGGCTTCAGTTGGATCGCGCTATTTGTAATGTAGCACGGTGCGCTCGGCCGAGTCAACGATTTCAACCTTAAACTTGGTCGCAGGGGTACTTTAAGACACGGCCCGCCGGGGGGAAGCGACCGCCCGACCCAGTGCTTGACCCAGCCACATTCATTGAATAGCTTCACAGCAGGTCATGTCAGCTACAACGCCGGCCTACGAGCGGCCGGTCAACACCGTGTTCCAGAGCCACGCGTTGTTCCCGCATATGAACGTTTATGATAATGTAGCCTTCGGGCTGCAAATGCAGGGACGTCCGGAGGAGGAGATCCCGAAGGCGGTGGCAAACGCCTTGGCCATGGTGCAGCTCCCCAGTTTCGAAGATCGCCGGCCCAACCAGCTGTCCGGTGGCCAACAGCAGCGGATGGCACTGGCCCGCGCGCTCATTAACCGGCCCAAAGTTCTGCTGCTCGACGAGCCGCTGGGCGCGCGGGACCTGAAACTCCGCAAGGCGATGCAGCTGGAGCTCAAGGAGCTGCAGCATCGAATCGGAATCACGTTCATCTACGTCACGCACGATCAAGAAGAGGCGATCACGATGTCCGACCGCATCGCTGTAATGAACGAGGGAGAGATCCAGTAGGTGGGGGCACCGGAGGAGATCTGCGAGTACCCAACCAACGGGTTCGTAGCGGACTTCATCGGGGAAACGAATCTGCTGCCCGGCGAAGTCGAAGACCTCGATCCCACGATCCACGTGAGCCCTTCCGCTGGGCTGACGGTGGACGGTGGGTGGATCGAGGACGGCCTTCGTGTATGTGACCGGGCAGTGGCTTCCATCCGACCCGAGAAGATTTAGCTCCACCTCGCCAATCAGGATGAGTTGCGGGGCGACGGCAAGGAGCGAGTTCCTGGAACTCTGGAGAGGTGGTTTATCTAAGGACGGACACCCTCCGCAGGACGAGTGGGGCGGCGAGTCCGCAAACTTCAAGAACGTCGGAGTGCCGCTCTCGATCGGTGCGCAGATGATCGCCGGTGGTGAACTGGAGACTTCCGGCGTGATGCCGCCCGAGCAGGTGCTGCCGGTCGAGCCGTTCTTTTCGGCGCTCGCCGAGCGCGGCATCACGGTCGAATGGACTGTGGAGAAAGTGAGTTAGGATATCGAAAGTGCGCAGGACCCAGGAGGCTAGCTAACCCGATGTCGTTGCAGGGAGCAGAGACCAAGAAACTCTTCGAACGCGCAGCCAAGGTCATCCCGCATGGCGTGAACTCAAACTTCCGAGATTGGGGACCCAAGGACACGCTCGTGGTGACGCGCGCGGAGGGTGCTTACTTATGGGATGCGGACGGCAAGCGCTACATCGACTACCGGCTCGGGTTTGGCCCGATCATCCTGGGACATTCATATCCTCAGGTGGTAGAGAAGGTCAGTGAGGCGATCCGCCGCGGCACGACGCCCGCATGGACCACGCCGCTGGAGATCGAGGTGGCCGAGCGCATTTGCCGCATGTGTGGGGTAGACAAGGTGCGGCTGGCCAACAGCGGCACCGAGGCCACTATGCACGCGCTGCGGATCGCTCGAGCCCACACCGGACGCGAGAAGTTCATCAAGTTCGAAGGCCAATACCACGGTATGGTGGACTATTTCATGTTCAGCACCGCTGGCACGAGCACAGCAGACCTTGAGCAAGCTGGCGAACCGGCCAACGTACGCAAGTCAAAAGGAATTCCGGACGCCATTCGTGATTATGTGGTCAATCTGCCGTTCAACGACCTGGAGCGGGTTGCGCGCGAGTTGGAGAGCAACGGCCACCAGATCGCAGCGATCTTCGTGGAACCGATCATGGGCAATGTGGCCTCGATCATGCCGGCGGAGGGATGGTTGGAGGGATTGCGAGCGCTGTGTGACGAGCACGGGGTCGTGCTGGTGTTCGATGAGGTCAAGACCGGATTTCGAGTCGCCAACGGCGGGGCGCAGGAGCTGTTTGGAGTGCGGGCCGATCTTGTTACCTACGCCAAGGCACTGGGCAACGGTTTTCCCATTGCTGCGGTGGCCGGCAAGGACGAGATCATGATGAACATCGGGCCAGGTGAGACCGCCCATGGCGGAACGTATTCTGGCAACTCGGTGGGAGTGGCCGCGGCCTCGGCCACATTGGAGCTTCTGGAGAACGAGCCGATCATCGAAACTATCCGACAGCGCGGGCACTTGCTCATGAGCGGGATCGGAGAGGTGTTCTCCGACGCCGGCATTCCCCATGCGTTGAGCGGCGTCCCGGCGATGTTCGGCATCTCGCTGGGCCTAGACCGGGCGCCAACGGATCTGCGATCCTACAACAAATCGGATGAGCAGCTCTACGAGCGGATCGGCATGAAGCTCTCGGAGTTGGGCGTGCAGCCTGACGCCGATGGGCGCGAGCCGTGGTTCCTGAGCTATAGCCACAGCGAGGCCGATGTGACCGAGACGCTGAGCGCGCTCGAGACTGCGATCAAAGAGGTCAAGCACTGATGCCGTTTGGATATCACGACCGGATCCTGCACGTTGATTTGACCACCGGCGAGCTTTCAGAGGAGAACCCCGGCGAGCGGTTCTGGCGCACTTACATGGGCGGCAGCGCGCTGGGCGCCTACTATCTGCTGAAGCTGACCGAGCCAGGCATCGATCCACTCGGCCCGGAAAACGTTCTCGTATTGGCATTGAGCGCGCTGACCGGAGCGCCGATCTCTGGGCAGAGCCGCATGACTGCGGTGGCCAAGTCCCCGCTCACCGATGCGGTGGGCGACTCCCAGACCGGTGGTTTCTTCCCCGCCGAAATGAAATTTGCCGGTTACGACGCGGTCGTGATCAAGGGAAGGTCGGAGGCGCCCGTCTACCTCTGGCTGAGCAACGGCGAGACCGAACTCCGACCCGCCGAGCACCTGTGGGGCCGCGTGACCGGGGAGGCGGAGGCAGCCATCCGAGAGGAGTTGGGGGATGACAAGATCGAGATTGCCCAGATCGGGCCGGCAGGCGAAAAACTTGTGCGCTACGCGGCCATCATGAACATGTCCAGCCGGGCCAATGGCCGGACCGGCATGGGCGCGGTTATGGGCAGCAAGAACCTGAAGGCGGTGGCGGTGCGCGGCAAGGATCGGCCAGAATTGCAGGATCGCAAGGGATTGATCGAGCTGGCAAAGTGGGGGGCAGCCAATTTCGAAGACTCCGATGTTTATGGATTGGGGCTGTTCGGCACCGCGGAGGTGATGAATGGCCAGAATAAATCAGGCGGCCAGGTCACCCATAACTGGGATAGCGGCTACTTTGAGACTGCGATCGAGCTGGATGGCACGACTATGTCGAAAACGATCTTGAAAGACCGCGACACCTGCTACGCTTGCACCGTTCGCTGCAAGCGAGTGGTCGAGGTTAAGGAGGGCCCATACACAGCCGACCCACAATATGGGGGGCCGGAGTACGAGACGCTATCGACCTTTGGGACCTATATCGGGAATGACGATCTCAAGGCGGTCGCGCATACCAATCAGCTCTGCAACATGTACGGCATGGACACCGTCTCATGCGGCGCCACGATCGCCTGGGCCTACAATTGCTTTGAAGACGGGCTCATCGATGAGAATGTGACCGGCGGGCTGGAGCTGCGCTACGGAAACGTTCCGGCCATGGTGAAGCTGACAGAAATGATTGCCACGCGCGAGGGATTCGGAGATCTGCTGGCAGAGGGTTCGGCGCGTGCCGCGCAGCAGATCGGAAACGGGACGGAAGGCCTGGTCGTCGCCGTGAAGAAGCAAGAGGTTCCGGCCCACATGCCCCAGACAAAGCGCAGCCTGGCTTTGATCTACGCCGTCAATCCATTCGGCGCCGATCATCAATCCTCCGAGCACGATCCGAGTTGGAGGCATTACGTCGATCGGATGGCGGAGATCGGCGTCACGGACGAACCGCAGCACCCCCGTGTGCTGAACGAAGAGAAAGTGCGATTCGCGCTCAAGACCCAGCACGCATACTCCTGTCTCGACACAGTAAACATCTGCCAGTTCGTCTTTGGTCCCGCATGGCACCTCTACAGCATGGGACAACTTGCGCAAGCGGTCCGAGTGATTACGGGCTGGGAGGTCAATGTCGATGAACTGCAGCGGGTCGGCGAGCGTCGACTGAACATGCTGCGCGCCTACAACGCGCGGGAAGGGATCGGGCGCGCTTCCGATGTGCTGCCCAAGAAGCTTTACAGAGCCCTCGAAGGCGGGAAGAGCGACGGCTATTTTGTGACCGAAGAGGAAGTTGAGCAAGCCAAGGATTGGTACTACGAGATGTCCGGCTGGGACGTTCAAACCGGCACGCCGACCCGGGAGAAGCTGGAGGAGCTAGATCTGGGCTGGTTGGCGGATGAATTGCAGCTCTAGTCCTCGCCCTTGACCCCTCCCCGATCCTCGTCTCCTCCCCTGGATCGATAGCCTAGTGTCGGACACGCGCAAGCTTTGGATCAACGATCCCCCGGTTGACAACCTGGCCTCGCCATTTGGCGGTTTTAGGCGGTCGGGGTGTGGCCGTGAGCTAAGATTAGAAGGATTCGGGGTCTTCACTGAGGCCAAGCACAACCACTGGGAGATCGAAGCGCGGCAGAAGCCCTGGTGGTATCCGTGGGATGGATCCGCAAGTGAGTGAGGAGCAACCATTGAGAATCGTCGTCCTTGGGGGAGCGGGAATCATCGGACGGGCGATTGCGGCGGACCTGGTGCAAGACGCAGATCGGGTGATCGTGGCAGACATGGACGCAGAAGCTGCCAAACGTACCGCCCATGAACTCGGGCCTGCGGCAGACCCTCAGCCAGTTGATGTAACGGATAGCGAAAACCTAGAGCTGCTGCTGGCAGGCTCCGACGCGTGCATCAACAGCGTGAACTATTACTTCAATCTGGATGTCATGAGCGCCTGCCTGGCGGCAAGAGTGCCCTACCTAGATCTCGGAGGCCTGTTCCACAAGACACGCGAACAATTGAAGCTCAGCAACGATTTCCAGAAATTGGGCCTTACCGCGGTGTTGGGTATGGGTTCGTGTCCGGGAGTGGCGAATGTTCAGGCTGGCTGGCTGGCGGGCATGCTGGACATCGTTGAGTCGGTGAGAATCTTCAATGGATCTACCATCGATCGCGGCGATTCCCTTGCTGCGCCCTATGCGATTGAGACCATTTTGGATGAGATCAGCATGCCGGCCATGGTCTTCCGGGATGGGGGATTCGAGGAACGCCCGCCGCTGGGTGAAGAGCAGCATTATCTGTTCCCGGAACCGATCGGATGGAGCAAGGCCCACCTGAGCTTGCATTCGGAGGTTGCGACCATCCCGCTCAGTTTCGCTGACAAGGGGATCCGAGAGTGCACTTTCAAGATCACGGCTTTTGGCTACTCCGATGCGGCAATCGGCAAACTCAGGTTCCTGGCTGAGCTCGGGCTAGCGAGCAATGACCCAATTGAGGTCGGTGCAGCGAGAGTTCGGCCGCGGGACATGCTGATCGCCGCGCTTCATCAACTTCCCGAGGGCGAAGGCGATCATTCCGCTCGGGGCCATAAGGCAGTGGTCACCGAAATCAAGGGTAGAATCGGCGCTCAGGTTGTTGAACTCAAGGCCGAGACCGTCGGCGGGCCCATCGAGGGCGCTGCGGACGGTGCTGGCAAGCGGCTGGTTTCTGGCCCGGCGGCAATTGTGGCCAAGTGGCTGGCAAGTGGACGCTTGAGCCTCCCTGGCGTCTGGCCTCCGGAGCAAGTCATTGATCCGGATCCATTCTTCAAAGAGTTGGCGGATCGAGGTTTTACGACACGCCTGGTGCGGTCTGAACCCTTAGCGCGACCCCCAGAATAAGCAGGAGAGATGCGAATGGCTTCTGACAACGCCGGGGCTCTCAATTCAATTAAGCAATGAACGCTAAATCAAAGCTCCTGATTCGGCCGTCGGCCGGTTCAGGAGAGTACACGAAAGTCACGCCTGAGCAGGCCGGCTGGGAGCTCCTCAATTTCGGAGCTCGCAAGATGGCGTCTGGCGAGATATGGGAGTTCAAAACTGGGGAGAACGAATTCGGCGTTGTGGTGCTGGGTGGGACCTGCTCCGCGGATACCTCGCGCGGAGCCTGGGGGCCGATCGGTCGACGCCCCAATGTTTTTGCTGGAATGCCGTATACGCTCTACCTTCCCCGCCGTACCGAGGTGCGAATCGAGGCCATCGGCGAGGGGCTTGACCTCGGATACGGGTGGTGCGAGACCGACCAGGATCACCCGGCCAAGCTTGTATCTCCCGAAGAGGTGCACGTGGAGATTCGTGGAGGCGGCAACGCCACTCGACAGATCAACGACATGATTCCGCCCGGATTCGACTGCCATCGACTGGTGGCGGTGGAAGTCTATACACCCTCCGGCAACTGGAGTTCATATCCACCGCATAAGCACGACGTGCACCGCGAATCTGAAACGGGAGAGCTGATCGAGGCCGATCTGGAGGAGACTTACTTCTACAAACTGAACCGGCCGGAGGGCTATGCTCTACAGCGCGTGTACACCGCGGATCTGAGCCTGAATGAACTCGTACTTGCGCAGCAAGACGATATCGTGCTCGTACCGGAGGGGTACCATCCGGTGGTCTCCGCGCATGGCTATAACACCTACTACCTTAATTTCCTGGCCGGCAGCGCGCAATCCCTGGCGAGCGCCGATGATCCGGAGCACGCATGGATTAAGCAGAGTTGGGTGGAAAAAGACCCGCGACTGCCGATGGTGACGCTGGACATGTAGGTCGCACTAGCCTGCCCGCCGGGTTTCCGTGTCCCGCCCAGGCTTGCGAGCACTGAGATGGGAATCTGCACCGCTGAGGAAAACAAACATGAATGATGGATACAAGAGCCCACTCCATAAGACGATCTCCACAACCCCGACCGATTTCTGGAACGACTCCGCATCTTTCGAGGAGCTGACCTACGCGATCGAGCACGGCGCGGTGGGCGCCACGACGAACCCCACGATCGTTATGCAGGTTCTCGACAAGGAGATAGACCTGTGGCGGGATCGGATTCAAGAGATGATTGCCGAGAATCCGGAATGGTCTGAAGACCAGTTGGCCTGGAAGCTCATAGAGGAAGTGGCAGTCAGAGGCGCCGAGCTGTTGAAGCCGGTCTATGACCGGGAGAATGGGAAGAAGGGCCGCATATCGATTCAGACCCATCCCGCGTTTTATCGCAACGCCGAGGCCATCACGAAGCAGGCGATCCACTTCGACTCCCTGGCTCCCAATATGCAGGTCAAGATCCCTGCAACCAAGGCAGGAATCGCCGCCATCGAGCAGGCCACACGCAATGGAGTGAATATCAATGCCACCGTGTGCTTCAGCGTGCCGCAATCGCTTGCGGTTGCGGAGGCGGTGGAGAGAGGCTTAGACCGGCGCGCGGCCGATGGGAAGTCCATTGAAGATATGTCGCCAGTATGCACCATCATGATCGGTCGGCTTGACGATTGGATGCATGTGCTGGCCAAGCGCGATGGAATAATTGTGAACCCCGCCTCCATGCATTGGGCGGGGGTCGCCGCCATCAAGAAGGCCTACGGTATCTTTCAGCAGCGTGGATATCGGGCTCGCCTGCTAGGAGCCGCATACCGGCACCATCTGCATTGGTCGGAGCTCATCGGGGGGGACATCATTCTGACCATCCCTTACCAATGGCAGAAGTGGTTCAATTCTTCGGACGTGGAAGTCAAGGAGCGCATGGCTAAGCAGGTCGATGAGGGCACCATCGACGACCTGTACGAGCATTTTCCGGATTTCCGCCGCGCCTATGATGAGGACGGACTGACGATCGATGAGTTTGACACCTTCGGTCCGACGGTTCGTACGCTGCGCGGGTTTATCAGCTCCTATCACGATCTGGTGGCGTTGGTGCGTGACTTCATGCTGCCCAATCCGGATATCCTGCGGAACGGCGCTTGAGGCCTCCCTCGACAAGCATTCACGCCCGGGAGGTACGCCTCCCCGCATCTGACGCCTGGATCCTGACCGTTCATGCCAAATGAGTACGATCTCATCACAATGGGTCGCGCCTCCATTGATCTCTACGCGCAGGATATCGGGGTACCTTTCGAGAAAATTAAAAGCTTCGCGGCCTATGTGGGGGGATCACCGACCAACATCGCGGTCGGCGCGCGACGCCTGGGGCTGAACGTGGCTCTGATCAGTGCGGTTGGTGCGGATCCGGTCGGTGATTTCGTCCTGGCCTTCTTGAACGAAGAGCACATCGATACTGCGTTCATCACTCGCAAACCCATGGCCCGGACCAGCGCCGCTCTGCTGGGGATTGAAAGGCCGGATAAGATCCCACTGGTTTATTATCGCGACAACGCGGCGGATATTCAGCTCACGATCGATGACGTGAAGGCCGCTCCCATCGCAGAGTGCAGGGCGTTTGAATTCGCAGGCACCAACCTGAGCCAGGAACCCAGCCGCAGCGCCACGCTGTTCGCGGTGGAGCTGGCTAACTCTGCCGGCGTACGCGTCATCATGGATCTAGACCTCCGGGCCGATCAATGGTGGGACGTGCGAGCTTTCGGGCTGATGGTCCGTTCGGTCCTGCCCCAGGTTGACGTTGCTATCGGAACGGAGGAGGAAATCAAGGCCGCCGTGCTGGAGAGCGCCGAGCAACTCACGATCACCCATTCACAAGTCACCGCTCCCGAGATAAGTGGGGACCTGGATGCCGCCCTGCATTCGCTGCTCGGGCGGGGCCTCGAAGCCCTGGTTGTCAAGCAGGGGAGCAAAGGCTCCTCGGTACACCTTTCCGGCGGCGAGGTGGTTTTCGCGCCAGGCTTCGCGGTCGAGGTCTACAATGTGCTGGGCGCGGGTGATGCGTTTGCCAGCGGATTGATCTATGGGCGGCTCAAGGGTTGGGACTGGTACCAGGCGGCGAGGATGGGCAACGCCTGCGGCGCCATCGTCGTGACCCGCCACGGGTGCGCCAATTTCATGCCCTATGAGAAGGAAGCCTTGGATTTCATCGAGGAACGGGGGGGATTTTGAAAACCAATCCCGCCCTTTTAGTAGGCGACCCAGGAGGAGAATGCAGATGAATACCGTCCGCCTAACGATGGCGCAAGCGATCATTCGATTCCTCAAGCAGCAGTATGTAGAGCGGGACGAGCTTGAGCGGCAGTTCTTTGCTGGTTGCTTCGGGATCTTCGGTCACGGAAATGTGGCGGGCATCGGGCAGGCCCTGCAGGAACAACCCGATTTCCGGTATTACCAGGCGCGAAACGAACAAGCTATGGTGCACGCTGCGGCCGGCTTCGCCAAGATGAGCAACCGGTTGCGAGCCTTCGCGTGCACGAGCTCCATCGGACCCGGGGCAACCAACATGGTCACCGCCGCGGCGGGCGCGACTGTCAATCGTTTGCCGGTCCTGCTGCTGCCAGGAGACATCTTTGCCCGCAGAAATGTAGCGCCCGTGCTGCAGCAGCTGGAATGGGGCGGATCCCAGGACGTCTCCGTCAACGATTGCTTCAAGCCGATTTCTCGGTATTGGGATCGGATCAATCGCCCAGAACAAATCATCACCGCGTTGCCGGAAGCCATGCGGGTGCTGACGTCTCAGGCCGAAACGGGGGCCGTGACGCTCTCACTGCCACAGGACGTGCAGGCGGAGGCCTATGACTATCCGGAGGCCCTCTTTGAAAAACGGGTCTGGACCATCGCACGTCCTGCGCCGGCGCGTGAACTTGTTTCCCGCGCGGCGGAGATGATCCAGGGGGCCGCATCGCCTCTGATCGTTTCCGGAGGGGGCGTCATCTATAGCGAAGCGACAGAAGCGCTCGCCAGTTTTGCGGAGAGCGCCGGCATCCCGGTAGGCGAGACCCAGGCCGGCAAGGGCTCTCTGCCCTACGATCATCCATTTGCGTTGGGGGCCATCGGCGTCACCGGTACACCGGGAGCCAATATCATCGCGCGTGAGGCCGATCTGGTGATCGGCATCGGAACTCGCTACAGCGATTTCACGACCGCCTCGAAAACGGCCTTCCAGAATCCCGATGTGCGGTTCATCAACATCAACATCGCCGATTTCGACGCCCACAAACATTCCGGCCTGGCGCTTGTGGCAGATGCGCGCGCGGCTCTTGAGGAGCTCGGTCATGCGCTGGAAGGCCATGCCACCGATTCGGGCTATAGAGACCGCATTCAGAAATACAACGTGGATTGGGAGGCGGAGGTGGCCCGGATCTATGGCTTGCAGCACGGACCGCCGATCAGCCAAGGGGAGGTGATCGGTGCGGTCAATGCGGCCTCCGAACCGACCGATGTGGTGATGTGTGCGGCCGGAAGCCTGCCGGGCGACCTGCACAAGCTGTGGCGAACGCGCGATCCCAAGGGATACCACCTCGAGTACGGGTACTCCTGTATGGGTTATGAGATCGCCGGCGGGCTGGGAATCAAAATGGCCGCGCCGGAGCGCGAGGTCTACGTGATGGTGGGGGACGGGTCCTACTTGATGATGAATTCTGAGATCGTGACCTCCATCCAGGAGCATTTCAAACTCACAATTGTCTTGATCAACAATCATGGTTATTCCAGCATCGGAGGTCTTTCGGAGTCGGTCGGCAGCGCGGGATTTGGAACGCGATACCGATACCGGAATCCAGCAACCGGCCAGCTGGATGGAGAGAAGCTTCCCGTGGATTTCGCGGCCCACGCCCGTAGTCTCGGCGCAGCCGTCTTTGAAGCAGAGGATCTCCCGGCACTGGTGGAGGCGCTTGAGCATGCCAAGGAGCAAGACATCACGGCCGTCATCGTGATCGAGACCGATCCCGAAAAGCGGGTTCGTGGCTACGAGTCCTGGTGGGACGTACCGGTGGCGGAGGTGTCGGAGACGGAAGAAGTGCAGGATGCGTTTGAAGAATACCGTTCGGCGGTGGACAAGGAGCGCAACTACCTCTGATCCGCCTTGTTGGGAGCCGGTGCGCTGCACCCTACACCAGCGCCTCCTTCCCGGCCAAGCGCATGTGCAATCTATGGAGACGAGGAAGGGAGAAGCCATTCGCCTTGGCTGCTCATTCATGGGGGACTAGGCCAAAGTTCGGGGCTTCACAAGAGGCCGCCGAATACTTGTTATAATTATTTAACGATTACAGGTTTCAGCTCCCCTCAAGGTGCCATGCCGGTCAAACCGGTGAAAGCATTCATCAGGCACGGACCCGAGAGACCAAGTTCGCAACCAGGTGGGAAGCTTCCAGATTGTCTTGCATACTCCCGAGACGCTGGAGCAGGTCTCATGGATGCAAGACGGGGTTTCGCTCCTCCCCAGGATCCACATAGATGAAGCGAATCTGATGTTCAGTTCGCCGATCCGGACCGCAATGATCCCACGCGATCGCTCTCTGTGACCCATCGCGAGAGGAACCCCGATTCAGCCAGTCTTGAAAGGAGGTGGTGTACCGACCCTTAAGCCAAAATTAACAAAGTCGCGTACCGACTGAAATACCACCAGTTTAATCTAGGAGGAGAAAAGACTATGTGGTCCAAGAGAAAAGGTTTGGCCCTCGCCGGGCTTTTCATGTTTGCAGGCCTTGTCGCCGTGGCTTGCCAGGCAGAACCGGTCGAGGTTGAGGTTGAGGTCACCAGGGAGGTCAAGACTGATGTCGAGGTCACCCGTGAGGTTGAGGTGGAAGTGCCCGTCGGCGGGGAGTTGGTCACGCTCGTCGCGCGCTGCCGGGCGAAACCGCCCACAGAGGATTGGCGCTGCAATAACCTGCTGTTCGGGGTAGCAGAAGTCAACGCCGACCTAGAAGCCGCCGGTGACAGCCGCCGAGTTGTGCTCAAGACCATACAAGACAACACAGATTTTGGTGACATCATGCAGGAGTTTGCGCTGGCCTACGAGGACGATCAGGCGCCCGACATCCTGCTGACGGGACATGAGTTCATCGGCACGGAGGCGACCGCTGGCCGCATCATCCCGCTGAGCGACATGCTCGGAGACTACCCAGAGTTTGATAATGTGATTGACGGTCTGTGGGACTCGGTTACCTTCAAGGGCCAGCGATGGGGCGTTCCCCAGGACACCGAGGCCCGACCGATCTATTGGGACAAGACGCTGCTGGTGCAGGTGCCGGGATGGGACGAGGCCCGCGTTGAGGGGCTGGCCGACGAGATCCTGGCCGGCAACTTCACCCTGGACGACATGTTGGATACGGCCGAAGCGGCCGTTGCAGCCGGCGTCGTGGAGCCGGGCATGGGTTTCTGGATGCGACCCAAAAACGGTACTGACTTCGTCACCCTGTACTATGCTTATGGTGGAGAGACGATTGACGCCGACACCGGCAAGCTGGTCTTCGACACCGAGGCTGGTCTGAAGTACTACGAGTTCTTCGAACGCGGGCTGACCGGCAACGGCGCACACAGTTTCCTGACCGGAGACTGGGGCGGCAGCTACCACCCCAGCGTCTCGGGCAGCAAGGTCGTGTTCTGGGCCGGGGGTTCATGGCAGTGGGCCGAGTGGGCCAGCCAGTGGACCGCGGACAAGGGCGGCCAGGCCTACCAGTTTGAAAATTGGGGCTATGGACTGTATCCGGCTGCCACTCGTGGAGGTTCCCCCAACACGCTGTCCCACCCCTTGACCTACTTGATTAGTTCCCAGACTGAGAATCCCGACCTGGCTCTGGCTCTCATCGCCAAGGCCACCACGGACGAGGCCAACACCAGGCACGCCATCAACAGCACGCACCTGGGTATCCTCAAGTCGCAAGCCAACTACGAGCCGTATGCGAGTGATGTCTTTCTCGCCGACGTGCTCTACATGCTGGATTACACGACTTTCCTGCCCAATAACCCCAATTGGGGCACGTGGTCGACTATCACTTACGAGTCTCTGGCCGCGGTGCAGTCTGGCGACCTGACCGCTCAGGAGGCGGTCGACCTGGCTGTGGAGCAACTTCAGAACGAGCTAGGCGACGAGATCATCATCCGGGGTGGATGATGATCGCTTGGCGAGAGGGGGGACAGACCCCCTCTCGCCTCTCGCTCCAGCGAGGGATATATCTGTCTCCATCCGACGGCTGCGCAACCGGCTGGAGGCCTACGGGTTCCTGGCTCCGGCCGCCGGGTTGGTCCTGCTATTCTTCATCATTCCCGTCATTATTCTCCTTATCCTCAGCCTATCCGACCTAAGTTCAGCGAATATCACTTCGCTCGAGTGGTGGCTCCCGGCGAATTGGAGCCTGGAAAACTATGCCAGGATCTTTGGCAACAGGTTCTTCACTAAAATCCTGGGGAATACAGCCTTCTATGTGGTAACCACGCTGCTCCTGTTCAACTTCGGCAGCGCCCTCATAATTGCCCTACTCACCAGTCTCATCGAGCGCCGCGCCGCTTTCGTTTTCCGCTTGCTCTGGTTGTTGCCCCGCCTCACCCCTGCGGTCGTCTATATCTTGATGTGGACCCGAATCGGCTCGCGGGCTCCCCACGGCATACTCAATCAACTACTTGTGCCTCTGGGGCTGGGGCCGGGAGGGGGCGATCTGATCCAAGCTTCGCCATGGGCCTTTGTCATCCTGGCCAATGGGATGATCGGCGCCTCCTTTGGCATGGTGATCTTTAGCTCAGCTATTGAATCCATCCCAAAGGACTACCTGAGAGCCTCCAAGGTAGACGGCGCCTCGACTCTGCAAACCATCCGCTACGTCACCTTGCCCATGATCCGGTGGCCGATATTGTTCGTAATCACATACCAGACCCTCTCGCTGCTCACCTCGTTCGAACAGATCCTGCTCCTCACCGACGGCGGACCGGGGCTGTTCACCACCGAGGTGTGGTCGCTGCAGGCCTATCATCGGGCCTTTTCCAGCGTCTCCGGCAATAATCTGTGGGGCTACGGATCCGCCTGGGCCGTGATTCTGGTCATCATCGGCGTGGCTGCAGCCGTGATCTACATGCGAGTATTTCGGTTCAATGAGCTTGTGCAGGAACCCAGGATCGATGTGCTTTGATCGACCGAGAGCGATGGAGAGATGACCCTTAGGCAGAAATTAGGTGTGCTTGCGCCCTACGTGCTCTTGGTCATTTCGGTCGTGCCCATCTTTGTGGGTTTTCTCTGGCTGGTGATCAACTCGTTCGCGGTCCGCACGGAGGGGCTGTTGCCGGTAGGAGGTCTAACTCTGGAGAACTGGAGCTTTCTCCGGGAGCCTCCCTTCGGGCGCGGGTATCCGAGTATCTGGAGGGTGACCTTCAATACGTTTCTTATCGCCATGTTCATGACCTTATTTGTGGTCCTGGTATCGTCGCTGGCTGGTTACGCGCTTTCACGCTTGAGTTTTGCCGGACGCAAGCCGTTTCTCTCGCTGACACTGATTCTCCACGCCTTCCCCGGCGTAACCCTGCTGATTGGGATCTTCTTCGTGTTGCGCGCTCTCAGTCTCTACAACAATCTTCTAGGCGTGGGTCTGGTCATGATTGGCTTCGAGTTGCCGTTCGGTATCTGGCTCATGAAAGGCTTCTTCGATAATGTCTCCTGGGACATGGAACGGGCAGCCCTGATTGATGGTGCCTCCCGCCTGCGGGTCTGGTGGCAGATCATCCTGCCCACCATTAAGCCCGGCATCGCGGCGCTTGCCATTTTTGCTTTCATCTCCGGCTGGAATGCCTGGCTCATTCCCAAGACCTTTACTATCGGCGCCGGGCAACAGGCTACACTATCGGTCTATTTGCAGAATTTTCAGGGCGACACGGTAATGGTCCAGTGGGGGGCGGTCACGGCGGTGGGGTTATTCCAGCTCATCCCGGTGGCAATATTCTTCGTCTTCACCCAGGATCTCCTGCTGACCATCTACGCCGGAGGGGCGAAAGGGGGGACGTGATTCCTATTTCCGCATTGCGTGTATTGTAGACTTTGGGCAATGCGAAATATTGTGCATCTAGTAACCGGACAATGAAAGTTGAACTTGTAAACCTTACCAAACATTGGGGGAAAGTCGTGGGCGCCGATAGCATCAGTCTAGAAATCGGCGACGGTGAGTTCGTGGCCTTCCTTGGGCCGTCAGGATGTGGGAAGACGACGACGCTGCTGATGGTGGCCGGCATATACAAGCCGACCGAGGGCACGATCCGTTTTGACGACCAGGTTGTCAACCTCCTACCGCCCAAAGATCGCAACATCGGGATGGTTTTCCAGAGCTACGCGCTTTACCCGCACATGAACGTCTATCAGAATATCAGCTACCCGCTGAGGCTGCAGAAGAGGCCGAAGGCTGAGATGAGGGAACGCGCGCAGAAGGTGGCGGATATGATGGGCATCGGCGACCTCATGGAGCGTAAGCCGGCCAATCTCTCCGGCGGCCAGCAGCAGCGGGTAGCATTAGGGCGTTCCCTGATTAAGGAACCAGATTTGCTATTGTTTGACGAGCCGCTTTCCAACCTGGATGCCCGCCTGCGCCTGTCAATGCGCGGCGAAATCAAACGTCTGCAAATGGATCTGGGGATCACCTCCATTTACGTTACCCACGACCAGGTCGAGGCGATGACGATGGCCGACCGAATTGCGGTCATGAAGGACGGCAAGCTTCAAGCCTATGCCGTACCCAATGAAATATACGACCAGCCGCGCACGCGATTTGTCGCCGGTTTTGTAGGCAACCCCCCCATGAACTTCCTGGAGGTGGAGGTCACTCGCGAAGATGGCGACTATCATGCTCGGGCCGAAGGGCTGGACCTTGTCGTGCCGACCGAACGCGGCGAGAAGGCTGCAATCAACGGCAAGGTCATTATGGGCATCCGCCCCGAGAATGTGAGCATCGGCGATGGCGGCATCCATGGTGAAGTTTTCACGGTCGAGCCCTTGGGCCGGGATGATCTGGTAGATGCCCGCATCGGAGACTTGGCAATCCGTGCGCTGGCCGACCCAGCACACCGCACGAGAATGGGTGAACGTGCCCCGTTGAAATTTGACACCGAAAAGGTGCAGTTCTTCGACCCGGAGACCGAGCGTTCGTTGCTCTGGAACTAACCGAGCCCCTGTGATAGTCCCTCCGCGTCCCGTTTACACCCTCGCGTTGATTCTCATCTCCTCATCCGGCTTTGGCGCATTCCTATCTGGGTGGGTCGGTGGGCGTGTCGCGGCATCGTGACGGGCGTGTCTTTCTTTCGCAGAATGGCGGCCCTGACGAAATCGCCTTGCACGTTAACAGCCCGTAGAGACCCGTAGGCCGCGGCTCGGCTGGCCGCGCCAATCGGAAAGAATCCACGCAAGGAACGGCTTGTTGGGACGTTCTTGATGACTGTGAAGAAAGTACCGGCGCAAGCCAGATTGCTGTCGGAATGGGAACAGCAGCCTATGGATCGTGACGTCGTCGCGCCTGCTATGTTGAACTCAGGTCCGGTGACGTCCAGGGGCTTGACCCAGCGAATGGCCTGCGATATCCTCCCGCAGTTGAAAGCGAGTGCTCTCTGGAGCCCTGACGGTTTGGAGATGGAAGGGACCGTCTCTATGGTGCCTGTAGGGGACTCTTCCGAGAGCCTGAGCTCATGCTCACTGGCGACGATTCGCATCTAACTTCTCTCCTGGTCGCTGAAGCTGCAAGCCTCGAACATGAGCTAGCGCTCCATTACGCACCCTTCATCAAATTCGACCAACGTGAACCCTTCCTCCCGCTAATAGCCGGCTATTCTGTTTTCCGTCAAAGCGGACTTTCCCCTTCCTTCCCTAGAATGATAGAAGCTGGGCCCGGTGAGCAGGTGGTGGAATACGCCATTTGGTGGGATTGGGATATTCGCTCGCTACGGATCTCCTCTGAGCGACTGGTCCCGTGGCCAATGCTTTTTCGGTGGATCCCGGAGCGCGTATCTTATCTGGCGGAGGGGCTAGAAGAGTTGGCTAGACCAGACCCAGCTCCGTTTGAGCCGCTCGAATGTGAGAAGGTGCCCTGATGGCAACATCCTGGATGCAGTCCCTCTCGACTTGTTACGAGAAAACTCAAACCGAATTCCCCGGTGAGAAACTGCTCCTGCTCGCGGACATCGATGGGGCCATCATCGATATGCGGCATCTAGTTCTCGAGCTGCTATGGGCCTATGACCGTGAGCATTCAACCAGCTACTTTGAAAGGCTCAGGCTCGAAGACATTGATGTGCATGAGAACGATGTGGAGCAGCTATTAGAGGAGCAGAAGCTTTCGAAGCGGGCGCGGAAGAAGATCCTGGCCTGGTACCTTGAGAAGCGCTGGAGTCCCGAAGCCATTCACGAAATGCAGAGACCGTTCGAGGGCGTGTTCGAAATGGTGCGCTGGTTCCAACTCCAACCCAACACCTACGTTGGCCTGGTGACCGGGCGACCAGAGGCGCTGCGTGAAGACACGCTGCAATCACTCAATCAGATTGGGAAGCCCTATCGTGTGCATTTCGACGACGATCTGCTCTTTATGAACAAGGGCGAATGGGAGGACGGTGTTCCGCAAGTCAAGGTGGCTGGCCTCCGACACTTCCAAGACCAGGGCTACCATGTTTTTGCATTCATTGACAACGAGCCAGACAACCTCAAGGCCTTGGCCAAGGCCGATCCGGACAGCGGGATGCTGCTACTGCACGCGAATACGATCTACCAGTCAAGGCGTGTCCCTCGAGGGACGGTGCGCGGCAAGCACTACCGCCTGGCAGAGCTGATCCAACACGAGAACGCGCTTCCGTCGCATGTGCAGCTTGCCTGGCACGGCGTGAACGACGACCCTAACATGCGGCAGTTCCTCGTATCGGATGTGCGTTGGGCGGAGGTGGATGTGCAGCTGGATCCGGAGGGGGTCGAGGTCATCCTGCGTCACGATTCCTTTGCCAATGCCCCGATGCTTACGGATGAACGATGGCTCACGCTTAAATCGGCCCTCAAGAAGATCAAGAGACACGATCGGGCCGTCAAGTTAGATCTGAAGGCGGGTGACCTCGTCTTGGATTCGGTCCTCGAGCTGGTCAAGGAGCTTAGGTTTCACGATGAGGACTTATGGTTCAACGCCAATATTGAACAGCTAAAGGAAGCGGGCTTCCGACGCGTCCGGGACGAGCACACAGAATCGATTCTTCAAGCGCCGATTGATTTCTTGCGACCGCTCATGCTGGCCACGCCGGAGCGAGCCCACGAGACTCTGGAGATGCTGGTTGGCTGGGGCATCAACCGGTTTTCTATTAGTTGGAAGGAACCCGACCTTCGCGAGCTCTTCGATCAGATGGATCAGTGGGGCTACGAAGTGAACATTTACAACGTTCCCGACTTGGAAGCCTTCCTTCAGGCGGTATTGTTGCTACCCCGCTCGGTCACCTCCGACTTTAACTTTCCTCAATGGC
This sequence comes from Anaerolineae bacterium, assembly GCA_036986135.1. Classification (GTDB taxonomy): domain Bacteria; phylum Chloroflexota; class Anaerolineae; order Anaerolineales; family E44-bin32; genus JADFRG01. Next base: position 48,184 of record BTQZ01000009.1, read on the forward strand.
AGTACTACGGCCGCGGGTCAGGCCAGGATCTCGATTACGTGACCTATCAGATTCGGCGCGCGAAGAAACGCCTCAACCGAGTCCGAACCGACGATTGAGACAATCTTATGTCTCTGTGTCTCATCTCGGTTTCGGATGCCTGACATTCACCTAGGTAGGTGATAATAAAGAGGGCCCCCTCGAGCGGTGGTTCCCGGAGGTAGTTTGATGGATCAGATAAGGAATTACATCGACGGAGTTTGGCAGACTTCCTCTGCGAAGGAGCACCTGGACGTCACAAACCCGGCCACAGGGGAAACACTCGGCCGGGTTCCGCTTTCTACGCCCGCTGAGGTCGACCAGGCCGCACAGGCCGCGGCAGAGGCCTTTCCGGAGTGGCGTCGCACGCCAGCCGCGGACCGAGTTCAATATCTATTCAAGCTCAAGAATCTGCTAGACGAAGAATTCGAGGAGCTGTCACGCACGATCACCCTGGAGAATGGCAAGACGCTTGGCGAATCCAGGGGCGAGATGCGCAGGGCGATCGAAAACGTGGAGGTGGCCTGCGGAATTCCAATCTTGATGCAAGGCTACAACTCGGAGGACATTGCGCGCGGCATCGATGAGATCATGATCCGTCAACCCATTGGCGTGGCCGCCGCGATTTGCCCTTTCAATTTCCCAGGAATGATCCCGTTCTGGTTCATGCCCTACGCCCTGGCCTGTGGAAACACCTATGTCGTGAAGCCTTCTGAGAAGGTCCCGCTGACGATGGTCAAGGTCTTTGAACTCCTTGAGGAAGTGGGCTTTCCCAAGGGGGTTGTGAACATGGTCAACGGGTCCAAAGAAACGGTGGACGCGATATTAGAGCATCCAACAATCCGGGCCATCAGTTTTGTGGGTTCCACGCCGGTTGCCAGGCATGTATACGCGCAGGCGGCTGCGAACGGGAAGCGAGCTCAAGTCCAAGGTGGGGCCAAGAATCCTATCATTGTGCTGGCCGACGCCGACATGGAGATGTCGACTCGAATCGTGGCCGACAGCGCCTTCGGCAATGCTGGCCAGCGCTGCCTCGCTGCATCTCTGGCTGTCACCGTGGGCCAGGCCAGCAACAGCTTCACCGAAGCCATCGCCGAGGCGGCCAGCCAGCGGGTGGTCGGCTATGGCCTGGACGAGGGGGTCGACATGGGCCCGGTGATCACGCCAGAGAGCAAGGCGCGCATCCAGGGCCTGATCCAGGAAGGCGAAGCCGAGGGTGCCAAGGTTCTGGTGGACGGCCGGGATCCGAAGATCGATGGCTACGAGAACGGTAATTTCATCGGACCCACCGTTCTGGAAGGTGTGCCCGGGGGCGGCGAGATCTTCAAGACCGAGATCTTCGGTCCGGTGCTTGGATTGATGCACGTCGATACGATCGAAGACGCCATCGAATTGGTGAATACTGGAGACTACGGCAACATGGCTAGTTTATTCACCAGCAGCGGCGCGGCCGCGCGCAAGTTTCGGTACGAAGCGGAAGCAGGCAACATCGGGATCAACATCGGCGTGGCGGCTCCCATGGCGTTCTTCCCGTTTAGCGGATGGCGCGACAGCTTCTTCGGTACCCTACACGGTCAGGGCCGTGACGCAGTCGAGTTCTATACCCAAGAAAAGGTGGTCATCGAGCGCTGGCCCAAGGATTGGAGTCGCAAGTTCTAATCTAACCTTCCCGATGCGAATCGCGAATGCGCCGGTTTCCTGGGGAGCGATAGAGTTTGCGAATGATCGCGGCGGGCTAGAGTATGCTCAGGTCCTAGACGAGATCCGAGAGACCGGATACGACGGCACCGAGCTAGGAGACTGGGGATTTCTGCCGACCGAGCCCGAAATCCTCGCAGACCAACTTGCGGCCCGTGAGCTCTCGCTAGTCGGGGCTTTCATTCAGGCCCCGCTGCGGGACCCGGCCTCCCACGATGACGGCCTCGCAAGGGCACTGAGAGCAGCGCATTTGCTGGCTGCTGTCGGAGGGGACCAGCCGTTCATCATCCTTTCTGATGACAACGCCACGGTCGCAGTCCGAACCCGGAACGCGGGACGGATCCGTCCCGAACACGGCCTGCAACAACACCAGTGGGAGAACCTCATCGAAGGGGCCAACCTCATTGCGCGGACCGTGCTGGATGAAACAGGTCTGCGGACTACATTCCACCACCATGGCGGCGGCTATGTGGAGACGCCGTCAGAAGTCGAAGAGCTGCTTAGCCGTTCCGATCCAGACCTGCTGGGTCTATGCCTGGATACCGGACACTTCATGTTCGGTGGTGGGGACCCGGCCGAGGCCATCCGAAGCTACGGCGACCGAATCTGGCACATCCACTTCAAGGACTTCGATCCAGCCGTCGCATCCCGCTCCAAACAAGAAGGCTGGGATTACCTAGAGACGGTCCGGAAGGGAATTTTCAGCGAGTTGGGAATGGGTGCGGTCGACTTTCCAGCTGTGTTGAGTGCCTTGCGAGCGGTGGGCTACGATCGCTGGATCGTGGTGGAGCAAGATCTCTTCCCGGGCACGGGCACGCCGAAAGAATCTGCTATGAGAAATCGAGACTATCTCCGCCGGCTCGGAATCTAGTTCCTAAAACGTGGCCAGTCCACAAGCGCACATAATGGAGGAATAACTTGATACTCAATGTTGGTCTCGTCGGAGCGGGCAGGATCGGTCGTATCCACGCCGAGAATCTGGCAAATCGAATCCCAAACGCTCGGCTAGCGGCCGTCGCCGACATCGATCTAGAAGCAGCACAGTCTCTGGCCGCGCATTTAAACATCGAGACGGCCGTCTCAGATTACACCCAACTGCTCGATCAAAAGGATCTTCAGGCGGTCGTGATTTCCTCTGCGACCGATACACATGCGCAGATCATCAAGGAGGCGGCCTCGGCGGGGAAACACATCTTCTGCGAGAAACCGCTGGATTTTGAGCTGAGTCGCATCGATGATGCGCTTGAAGCCGTCGAGGCCGCGGGAGTCAAGCTCCAGGTGGGCTTTAACCGCCGCTTCGACCCGAACTTCCGAAAAGTGCGTGAGATGGCCGCCGAGGGCAAGATCGGTGAGCCTCAGATTCTTCGGATCACGAGTCGGGATCCCGAACCTCCACCACTAGAGTACGTCAAGGCATCAGGTGGCATCTTCCTGGATATGACCATTCACGACTTTGACATGGCGCGCTACATCACGGGAAGCGAAGTAGAAGAGGTCTACGTGATCGGCGCAGTCATGATCGATCCCAAGATTGGGGAAGCCGGAGATCTGGATACCGTGATCATCACGCTGCGCTTCGAGAGCGGCGTGATTGGCACGATCGACAACAGCCGCAAAGCGGTCTATGGGTACGACCAGCGCGTTGAGCTCTTTGGCTCGGAGGGAATGATTTCCACAGATAATGAAACTCCAGACCGACACTCCTACAGCAATGCGGATGGAGTTCAAAAGCCGCTGCCGCTCTATTTCTTCCTCGAGCGCTACACCGAATCGTACTTGCGGGAGATGCGGTCCTTTGTGGACAGCGTTCAAAACGGCACTCCCCCTGAAGTGACCGGCGCGGATGGCCGCGCACCGGTTGCGATAGGCCTGGCCGCCCGGAAGTCTTATGAGGAGAACCGGCCGGTCGCCATCCAAGAAATAACGCCGTGAGTGAGAGGGCACTGAGGCTGGGAGTCGTCGGCTGCGGCAATGTGACGGTCGAGCGACATATTCCTGCCGTCAACCGACTGGAAGGCGCACGAGTCGTGGCCCTGGCCGATCCGGTTGATACGCGAGTCGCCGCGGGGCGTGCGGTCGCGGAGCTGCCCGAATCCCAAACTTTCAGCTCGTTTTCGGCGATGGCGGATGCCTGTGAGCTGGATTACGTGCTGGTTGCCGTCCCCCCATCGGTACGCCGGCCTATCGTTGAAGATGCATTTGAGCGTAGCCTCGATGTTCTCTCCGAGAAGCCATTAGCAACTTGTCCCTCAGAGGCTGCCCAAATGATCGAGCGGGCGCGAAGCCTCGGACGCAAATTTGGCATGGTGCACAACTACCTGTTCTTTCCGGAGTACCAGCTTGTCCGGGAGCTTGTTGACCAAGGGAAAATTGGCGTCCTGCAGCATGTTGCCCTGAACTTCTTGGGGATCCCTGACGCTCCGGGCAATGATGAATACCGCCCGCGCTGGCGGCACGATGTTGAAGCGGCCGGCGGCGGAGTGCTCATGGACATGATCCATGTCTTCTACCTGGCGGAGTACCTGATGGAGGATCAGATCGCCGGTGTAAGTGCGGTCGTCGATAACCTGGGGCTGCCAGAAGAGCAAGTTGAAGATTTCGTGCTGGCGCACTTATACTTCCCGGAAAGCTACGCGTCGGTAAGTTTGAGCTGGAGCCAGGGGCCGGGGGGGTTGGAAGTTACCGGCTCACGCGGCAGGATCCTAGGCTTTTACGAGGACTACAAGACCGGACCCTTTTCAACTTTTGAAGAGCTGACGCTGGTAAACGAATCCGGAAAAGAGGTCTACCGACCGAGGCGTGGCCAAGAAGTCATAGACGATACATTCGATGCATTACATCTGGATTTCTTCGAGGCGGTTAGAGACGATCGAGATCCGGTGGCCACCGCGGAAGACGGAGCCCGCACCCTGCAAGCTGCGCTGGCTACCTACTATTCAGCGATGCTAGGATGCCGCGTACCGCTTCCGTTGAGGGTAGACGATCCGGTCTATCAGGAAGGCGTGGTCGGGTTGCGCCAAATCCCGCCTCATGAATTTGACCCTCTTAGAGGGAAGCCGCTTTTCGGGATGCAGCCAGTTGGAGACACAACATCATGAAGATCGGATTATTCACGGATTCGCTCGCCGACCTTGGTTTCGAAGACGCGCTGGATTGGTGCGTGTCGCAGGGGATCGAAGCGGTGGAGATTGGGACGGGAAACTTTTCCTCCTCGCCCCACTGCGATCTCGATGCGCTCGTGAGCGACAAGCAGGCTCGGGAGAAGTTTCTAGGTGCAATCCACGCGCGCGGGCTCATCCTTAGTGCACTGAACTGCAATGGGAACTTGCTGGATCCGGATCGTGAACGGGGGGCGACATCGAAGGAAGTGTTCGAGAAGACTCTGGAAGCCGCTAATCGGCTCGAGTTGGACACCATAGTTACGATGAGCGGCTGCCCGGGGGACCTCGATGGCGGAAGCTACCCAAATTGGGTGACCTGCACCTGGCAGCCTGAATACGTCGAACTCGTGGAGCGGCAGTGGGAAGAGGTGATCGCGCCGTTCTGGATGGAAGCCGCGGAAAAGGCGCGCGGACTTGGCGTTCGGATTGCTATCGAGATGCATCCGGGTCAGGCGGCCTATAACACGCGGTCGCTTCAAAGGTTGCGCGAGATTGGCGGTGTGGATGTGGTCGGCGCCAACCTGGATCCGAGCCACCTCTTCTACCAAGGAATGGATCCGAATCTTGTCGTACGCACGCTCGGTCATGGAGCGGTGTTTCATGTGCACGCCAAAGACACCCGGATCAATCCCCATGAAAAGGCGCTTAACGGAACGCTCGACACACGACCCATGACAAAGGCCGGGGTACGGACCTGGGAGTACGTGACGCTCGGATATGGCCACGACGAGATATTCTGGCGGAACCTTCTTAGCACCTTGCGTGTTATGGATTATGATGGCGTACTCAGCATCGAACATGAGGACCTGATGATGAGCTCGCGGGAGGGCATTGAGAAAAGCATCGCGTTCCTGCAAGGCTTGACACCGCGTACTAGCCCCTGATCGCTCGAGGGTCTCCAAGTTCTACAACGGTCCGATCTCAGACCGCTTAAAAGCAAGAATCTGAGAGCAGCGAAGGGAGGTGGATCTCACCCAAGCGTTTATCTTTGAAACTCAGTACATAGACCCTTTATTCTTCCAAGGAGGAGAACTCGATGAAGTCAGTATGGATATCAGTTGGCTTGTTGCTCGCAGGGGGCTTAGTTGCAGCTGCCTGCGCGACGCCAACGCCGATCGTTCAGACGGTTGTAGTTGAGAGTGAGGTCCAGGTCGAGGTCGAGGTCACTCGCGAAGTTGAGGTTGAGCGAGAAGTGGTGGTCGAACCCACCCCGATCGGGGGGAATCTCACGCTCTATGCCTGCCTCTTCGACCCCGACAAACTGGCGGTGATCTTTGAGACTTTCAGGGCGCAGTATGGCGTGGACGTTACGTGCCTTGACATGAGCAGTGGTGAGGCGCTGGAGCGGATCCGGGCGGAGAGTGAGAACCCGCAGGGAGATGTATTGTTTGGCACGACCAACCTCTCGCACGTAAACCTGGCCGCCGACGGTCTGACGGAGCCCTATAAGGGAGATGGTTGGAATCAGCTGCCCGATGGCCCGATCAAGGATCCGGATGGCTACTGGACCGGCTTTTACTACGGCGTGATGGGATTCGCCTGCAGCCCGGAGCGGCTGGAGGAGATTGGCGCGCCCTGCCCTTCATCCTGGGCTGACCTGCTCGATCCGGTTTATGAGGGCGAAATTGTCATCGCCAGCCCAGCAGCATCGGGCACCTCGTATACGGTGCTGAGCGGCCTGGCCCATATGATGGGCGAAGATGGCGCTTTCGAGTGGTACCAGGAGTTCGATAAGAACGTAGCCCAGTACACCTCCTCGGGCAGTGCTCCAGGCAAGCTGGCCGCGGCGGGCGAGTTCGCAGTAGGTATTTCATTCGCTCATGACATCCAGGTACAGCAGCAGAAAGGCCTGCCAGTGGAGTTGAACTTCCCCTCGGAAGGCACGCCATTTGAGATCGGTGGCATCTCGATCATAAAGGGTGCCCAGAACGAAGCCGCTGCGCAGGCCTGGGTGGATTATGTCTTTACCCCGGCCTTCCAGCGATATCACAACGACGTCGCCAACCGCATTCCAGTGATTGAGGGAGTAGCGTTGGCGGAAGGCACATTTGGCTTGGATGACGTCAAACTCATCGACGGGTACGACCCAACCGAATGGGCAGCGGTACGTGATACGCTAGTCGCCAGGTGGCAGGAGGAGATTGGCTCGAAGCGATAGATTTACTTGGCTCCACAAGGGGGCAGGCATAGCCTGCCCCCTTTCTTTCGCGGGCAATTCCCCTTTGCCCGCTCTGCAGCCCAATCGAGATGACTAAGGTCCCTACATTCTCCGACCGGATCCGGAATCGCCGGCCTATGCTCATCATCGCGGTTATCCAGATCGTACTGCTGACCTTTATTGCAACGTGGGTCATGGATATCGTGATCGTCGAAGATTCGCGTGAGGTCGTCGACGGGGTCGAGACGATAGCATTTCGACGTGAGTTGATAGGCGATCCTCTGCTTTTCGTGCTCGCGGCTATCGGCATGAGTCTGCCATTGATGTCGAAAAGACTCCGCCGCGAGCCGGTGATGTTGCTTGCGATCCAGCTCTCGATCGTCGCGCTGCTGATCTTTGTCCTTTGGCCAGTGGCTCAGGTTTTCGTGGAGGGCTTTGAGGCCACCGGAGGGGAAGGGGGTTTTTCGTTTGAGCAATTTCAGCGCCTGTTCTCAAGGCCGATGGTGGTCCGCGCCTCCCGAAACACGATCTGGCTGGGCGTGACCTCGGCCACGCTCTCGACACTGATCGGAGCCATCGTGGCCTACACTCTGACGTTGACGGATATTCCCTGGAAGCGAATGCTTAGGTTTTTGGTGGTCCTGACGTTGGTATCGCCGCCGTTCGCAGTGAGCTTCGCCTTCATCATGCTGTTTGGTCGGCGCGGCGTGATCACGTTTGACCTATTGGGAATACGCCAGTGGAGCATCTATGGGCCGGATGGAATCATATTAGTCCAGTTAATCAGCAACATCCCACTCGCCGTCCTGATCCTGATGACGGTCTTCGCATCGATGAATCGCGATCTCGAAGACGCAGCAGAGGACTTGGGCGCAAAGACCTTCAGAGTGCTGAGAACGATCACCTTCCCATTGGTAACGCCCGCCCTGCTGACCGCTTGGCTGCTAAACTTCATCTCGTCTATCTCCGACTTCGGCAATCCGATGTTGATCGGGGGCGATTTTCAGCTATTGGCACCGCAAGCATACATCCAGCGCGTAGAGTTGTTTGACCCGCAGCTCAGCGCCGCGCTCGCTATGTTGCTCGTGGTCCCGGCGCTCTTCGCCTTCGGGCTGCAGCACTGGATCAGCAATCGCAAATCCTACGTAACCGTGACTGGGGGGGCACGCACGGGCCACGTCCGGAAGTTGCCAGGATGGTTCAAGTGGCCACTGTTTAGTATCGTCTTGTTTTTGGGGTTGTTTAATTTGCTGCTCTACGGTTCGATCTTTGTGGGAGCGGCAGTCAAAGCGTGGGGATTCGACTACTCCCTGACGCTCAGAAACGTCTCGGGCCTGGTCATCGCAATCGACGAACTTAGGAACTCATTGTTTGTGGCCATTGTTGCTGGCCTTCTTGGGGGGGTAATCGGAATCATTTTGGCCTCCTTGGTGACACGCCGAAGATTCGCGGGGCGAGGGGCCTTAGATTTCTCGGGGACGCTCATGTACGCCATCCCCGGTACCGTCGTCGGGATCGGCTACATCATCGCTTTCAATGCCGCGCCTTATCTGCTTACTGGAACATTTTTCATCATCATTGTGGCCTATGCCTTTCGCCGCCTGCCTGTCGGCCTGCGATCCGGAGTCGCGGCGGAGAAGCAAATCGATCCCTCTCTGGAGGAGGCTTCGTTGGATTTGGGCGCCTCGCGCCCGCGCACGTTCGCCAAGATTACCTTCCCTTTGCTTAGGACGGCATTTCTGGCCGGAGTGATCTACATCTTTATTCGCTCGATGACCGATCTCAGCGCAGCAATTTTTCTGAGCGCCGCACGCACTCAGCTTTTCACGGTCCGCATGTTCAACGTCATGGTGCGGGGTACCCCTAGCGAAGCGGCGGCCTTTGCCGCACTGCTTATCGTCATCATCTTGCTCGCGCTTGGCCTTTTAGGAAAACTTACCGGCAAGAGTTTCGTGGATTTGTTTAGGATTTCATAATGGCGAGTGAAGTGACGTTTGCGACAGCCTCCATCCGGTTACAGAACCTGTCCAAGCAGTTCAAGGAGGTTCTGGCGGTCGATGACGTAACTCTGGATGTCGAACCCGGTACCTTGGTGTGCCTGTTGGGGCCCAGCGGATGTGGAAAAACCACGACCCTTCGGATGATTGCCGGATTCGAAGATCCGACCTCTGGACAGGTCCTTATCGGGGATGAGGATGTTACCGAGTTGCCGCCATATGCGCGGCCTACCGCGATGGTATTTCAAAGCTACGCGCTCTTCCCGCACATGAGCATCTACGAGAATATCGCATACGGATTGAAAGCGAGGCGGACCCCGAAGAAGGAAATCCCGGGAATGGTGCAGGAAGTTATGGCCCTAATGGAACTCGAAGGGCAGGAGGAGAAGTCGCCGGCTCAGCTTTCTGGTGGCCAACAGCAGAGAGTTGCCCTGGCGCGGGCCCTGGTGATCCGGCCAAAGGTTCTGCTCTTCGACGAACCGCTATCGAATCTGGATGCCCAGCTCAGAGTGCGCATGCGCGGCGAGCTGCGTGATATCCAACATCGCTTGGGGATCACGAGTGTGTATGTAACTCACGACCAGGAAGAGGCCTTCAGTATCGCGGATCTAGTGGCAATCATGAACAAGGGCAAATTGACCCAGCTTGGGTCACCTATCGATCTATACCGGCGGCCGGCCGATCGGTTCGTTGCAGAGTTTGTCGGCCTGTCAAACGTCGTGCCGGCTGAGCTCGTGCAGTCGAATGCTGAGGGTGCCGTTATCCGTGTGCTTGGCCAGGAGATCCACAGCCAGCAGCCACCCGCAGATCCCTCAGCCTCCATCTCTGTTGTCCTGCGTCCTGAAGCGATCGGGATCACAATTGGGGGCAAAGGGGGAATCCCGGCTCGAGTGCGCACTCTGGCATATGTCGGACCCCTCCTACGCTATACGGTAGCCGTCGAGGGGGATGGAACCGTACTTATGGTGGATCTTTCCAATCCGAGAGCGGACGAGTTCTACGAAGAGGGCACTGACGTTCGGGTCGACCTACCGAAGGAAGTTCCTGCGCTGCTCAGCTGATAAAGTGGCGAACCGCATCCTCGCAGTTTGCCTCGATTTCGGAGACACGCTGGCTGACGAGGCCAGCGAGGTCAAGGACGACACGCTCACAACGCTCCAAGCAGAATTGATTCCTGGCGCGGGCGAGCTTCTTCATGAGCTAAAGCGGCGCGGCTACAAGCTGGCGCTGGTTGCCGACGGTCGTCCGGGTACCTATTCCAATGTGTTGCGCCAGCACTCGGTGCACGCGCTGTTTGATGTCTTTGCTATATCCGAGGAAGTCGGAGTTGAGAAGCCGGATGCTCGAATGTTCCTGACCGCGCTCGAGGCGCTTGGAATCGAGCTCGAGGATTACGATCGAACCGTGATGGTCGGCAACCGGTTGGATCGCGACGTCAGAGGAGCAAACGAATTGGGAATGATCAGTGTGTGGATCGATTGGTCAGGGAGGCATACCGCTACGCCGCAGGATGAGTCGGAGGTTCCGGACTTTACGATCCGCATGCCAATAGAATTGCTAAACGTGCTGGAAGAGCTTGAGCAGGAGCAGGTCCGCTAGGCCTGTCTTAGTGGTCACGCACTCAGCCGAACGTGCTCATTAGGCTTGCTGGCAGCTCCGCCAAATATCTTTCGGCCTGACCCTGATTCTGCCCAGGGCTTCCACACTCAAGGGCTAACCACCCCTCATATTCAATTTCCTCCAGAGCTTCCAGCGCGGGCTTGAATTCGGTCGTTCCCTGTCCGGGTAGCTTGCGGTTGCTATCCGCCAGGTGGACGTGGCCGATCTTGGTCCGGTTTTCCAGGATGGCAGCCGGGATGTCCAGCTCCTCCTGCGCCATGTGAAAGAGGTCGGCCACAATTCCTAGCCGATCGTGCCCCAGCGGATCGATTAACGAGCTGGCTTGTTCCAGACGGTTCAGGAGGTGTGTCTCCTCCCGATAGACCGGCTCGACAAAGAGCTGGACCTCAGCCCTGTCTGCCGCTTCGACCAACGCCATGAGTTGTGCCCGCAGGAGCGCGATTTCCAGCTCAACTTCGGTTTTGTAGGGCGACAAATCGGGAAGCAGTGGCCCGAAGAAGTGAGGCACGAAAATCACTCCCGCCGCAGCAATCCGGCCTGCGAGCTCAATTGCTTCTGAGAGTTCGGCCAAGGCTCGATCACGCTCCTCCGGGTCCGGGTCCAGGAAGCGGGAGCGCCGGCCGTTGTTGATCGAGCTGGCGACGATTGTCCGCTGCCCGCTCAGTCGCTCGATTTCAGCGACCTGCCCCGGAAGATGCTCGCTCCAGAATTCGATACCCTGGAGACCGAGATCGGCGGCCTGCACGAAGCGGTCTTCAAGCGTGGGACCGGGAAGCATGTCCTCCTGGATAGCTACTTTCCAATCTGTCATTGGATCATCCTAAAGTGAGAGAGAATATCGCGGACGCCTTGCCCGGTCTCTTCCCCGGACACGTATTCGACCAGCTCCTTTATGCGCAGGTTGGCATTGGCAGGCGCGGCGCTGTGCCCCACGAGCCGCAGAAACGGCAGGTCGACGTTTGAGTCTCCTACGCCGAGCATGTTTTCAAGCGGAATCTCGACCTGTTCCGATAGATATGCCAGGCCCTTTCCCTTATCGACGCCGCGCGGTAGGACGTTGAGGCAGGAGGTCGAATAGACGAGATCCGCTCGCTCCGATAAGGGACCCAGCACTTCGGCGGTCAGGTTCTCAAGCTCCGATGTTTTCGCCGGGTCATGGGCGAAGAGGGTCAGGCTGTAGTGCTTGCCTGGCTGAAGGTAAGCGATCTTGTTTCGAACCAGCGTCTCCTCGATACGGGAGCAGACTTCCGCGAAGCCATTTAGGAGCTCCTGCATATTTGGCAGGGTCATGAATTGATAGCCTTTTGGGCGATAGATGCCTGCCCCATTTTCAAACACGCCGGGCAGATGCCCGTCGATCGCCTGAAGCATTGCTTCAAGGTAGGGAGCAGGGCGGCCGGTGCAAAAGGTTACGGAGGGTCGCTTCGGATCGCTTCTGCCGGCCAAGTTCAATTCGCCGAGCTGTGCGAAAAGATCGAGGTCCAGCGGTTGCGCTTCGCCGTCGCTAACCACCCCGTCGATATCCAGAACGATCAACTTTATTTCGTTCACGCTCGGTAAACGCATTCCTTGAAAGGCAACCTGTAGTGATGTCGACACGATCGGATGGTGTCGATGACTATCACAAAGACCACGCGGCTAGGTTGGTACAATGAGCGCTCGATACATGGCAGGGAATTGTAGCGGTGGGGTTCGCAACTGACAATCCCAGCCAGGCGATGCTTGACGGCATAGAACATATGTGCTAGTATCGAGTTCGGCATCTTTTTGTCAAAGGAGGACAAAATGGCAACTTTTCCGGTAAATCACCTCGAGATCTCGGCCAGCGACCCCAAGGCGGCCGCCGAGTTCTACAGCAAGGTCTTCGATTGGAAGATCGAGGTCGAGGAGACCATGAACTACGTGCAGTTCACCGCCGAGGAGGGGGGCATCGGCGGCGCGTTTACCGAGGTAAGCGACACCAATCCAGCCGGCACACTCGTCCCGTACGTCACAACCGACGACATTGAAGCCTCACTGGAGAAGATCGGATCAAACGGCGGCTCGACCGTTGTGCCCAAGACAGAGATCCCTGGCTTCGGCCACTTTGCGGTGTTCTCCGATCCGACCGGCAACAGGATCGGGCTGTACTCCGGCAATCCAGAAAGCTAGCGGGATCAGTAAGCGCCTATCAATAAAGCGGGCGATCCGATTGGGTCGCCCGCCTTTTTGTGTTTCTGTCCCAAGTGGATGCTCTATCCGCTTATCGGAATGCTGCAAGTTCCGAAAGTGATCGTTCCCGAGTATGGGGATGCTACGAAGGGACTCGCAAACTCGAATCGGAGCCATTTTGGCCCCCCAGCTAGAACATCACCGGTTACGCTCAGATTCGCGGAAGGTGGCGCAGCGTTGCCTGACCATAATATGCTGCCGCCCAGCCTGACCGCCTGGAGGGTCCCATTGCCGGATGGCCACGTGATCGAGATATTGGTAATGGTCGCAGTCGCGAAACTGCCATTTGTCAGCGCCCACCGCACCGCTCGGCTCCCGCCGCCGTAATCGATCGTGCCGACGGTGATGAGCGAACACACTGGAGTTGGTGTACGAGTTGCAGTAGGCGAAGGTGACGCCGTAGGGGTTATCGTTGGTGTCGATGTCGCCGTGGCTGGAGGTAGTGTCGGTGTCGGAGTGTTCGAAGGGGTCGGTGTCGCCGTGGCTGGAGGCAGTGTCGGTGTCGGAGTGTTCGAAGGGGTCGGTGTCGCCGTGGCTGGAGGCAGTGTCGGTGTCGGAGTGTTCGAAGGGGTCGGTGTTGGCGAAGGGGTCGGGGTGGGTGTCGGTACGTTGATCGTGAATGTCGTGTAGTCCCAAAAGCTGAACTGGCCTTCATCGTCTTTCACCCGCGCCCACATTTCATAGACCCCCGAGTCGAAGGGTGTAGCATCAGGCCACAGCATGTCATTCACGGGGACTTTGAAATTGAAATCGGTGTGGGTGTACACGGGAGTTCCGAATTTCTTGACGATTAATTCGACCTCGACAATACCCTCTCCCTCGTAGGGCATGGAGGGTGTGCAGTCGCTGGAGACGTTGTCAGGGTCCTGGGCACGCGCGCGGCCTCTGATTTCGTCGCCGGGATTGTAGATCCATCCATCAACCGGAAGCTCAATGACAACAATGGGCGTCGCAAAGCAAGGCGTCAAGGAGGGACTCGGCGTCTTGCTCGGCGTTGCTGACGGCCCGAGAGTCGAGGTAGGACCAGCGGTCGGCTTGTCGGTATTGGTTGCGGTCGGCGTGCGGGATGGGAACGGTGAGGGGCTCGGCGACAATGTCGCCGTAGTCGTACCCGTCACAAGCCTATGTGGAGTGGAGGTCGTAGTCGGTGGGCTGACCGGGGTGCCGGTTGGATCGCCCGGTTTCGGAGTCACTGTCGGCACGGGGCTTTTCAGGCTCTCGCTAACGTCGGTTGCACGTGCGCCGGCATCCTCTTCCTCGGGCTCCCGATCGCGAATCACGGCCTCGACGATGCTGATGCTCAGACTTCTCAGGCGGCTGGGGATCTCATCCTCCCCGTAATTGGCCATAGCATTGGAGCCCAGAGGAGCCTGAATGAACGATTCCGCTTCGCCCAAGGTTACGCTCGCAAAAAACGTCCAAAAGCAGAATGCTGCACCCAGCAGAAGCAGGGGAACGAGAAGAAGTGCTGCTCGTCTACGCCGGCGTTCGTTGCGTTCTTCTTCCGTCATCCGAAGCGAACCGTCTTCCTAAGGAGCGTGGCATGAATGGCGGGAGTCCTCATGGCCATTGCCCCGTTCGCGCCCTCGGTCTTGATCATTCGAATAAATTCATCCACAACAGTGCGGTCAAAGTGCACGCTCTTGTGAGACTCCAGGTGTTCCAGAACTCGCTCTTGCGGCCAGGCCTTCCGATAGGGTCGATCGGAGTTCAGAGCATCCCAGACATCTACGACAGCAAAGATCCGTGCCGGTAGCGGGATGTCCTGCCCGCGCCAACCGAGTGGATATCCACTGCCATCCCAGCGTTCGTGATGGCAGCAAGGAATGGCCAGCGCAGGCTTGAGATATGCGATCGGGGAGAGCATCTGATAGGCGTAGATGGCGTGCTTGCGCATCACTTCCCACTCTTCTTCGGTAAGCGGGCCCGGCTTATTCAAGATTCCGTCTGGGATACCCACCTTGCCGATGTCGTGAAGGAGCGCGCCGCGCCTAATCTGAATCAGATCATCCCCATCCAGCCCCATGCGTCGCGCGAGATGCACCGTCATGTCGGTCACTCTCTGCGTGTGGCCCTCGGTTTCCTCGTCTCGCAATTCGAGCGCCTTCGACCAGCCTTCAAGCGTTGTGTCATAGGCCTCCATCAGCTCTCGGTTGGACTGCTCGAGTGCGGTGACCATGTCGTTGAATGCACTAGCCACGGTGGTGAGCTCGTCATTGCCCGAGGCAGTGAGCTTCACGGTCAGGTTTCCTTGTGCAACAGCCTCCGAGGCCTTGACAACGCCTTCCAGGGGACGCGTTATCCGATTCGCAACAAAGATGCCTGCACCGATCACAAATACGACCGCAACGAACGCCAATCCGAAAACCTGAACACGTGTGGTCTGACTGGGCTGGATCAGGAAGGCCTGCGGCAGCGAGGTGCCGATCAAAGCCATATCGGTGCCGCCGCGAGCCTCCAGAGGTCCAACGATCTCGACGTAGTCGATGTTCGCCACATTGAGATTCCGGACCAGGCTTTCAGCGGCCTGACGTTCCATCACACCTGAGACAATGTCGGGGCTGAGGCCGTCGACGTCTTCCAGGTAGGTTGTGGCAAAAGGAGTCCCATCCAGGTCATAGATCGTCGACTGGGCAAGCGTGGCCCGGCGGACATCGCCTGTGATGCTCTCGAGCGACTTTCCGACCAGAACAACCCCTTCGAGTTCACTCTCTGTACTTTGGATCGGCCCGGAGACATAGAAGAAGTCGCCCCACGGTGCTGACACAATGCCTGCGTACTTATCACCAAGATCGTCTACATTCGATTCCAGAACCTGCTGCACGAAGCCCCAGTCCTGGAAAAGGTCTTCGCCTCGCGAGGCGTAGTAGTCTTCGAAGTCGCCGTCCGCCTGCCGACGTAAGGAGAGCAGGCTGACTCCCTCTGTATCCAGAATTTCCATGGCTTCGATTCCGCCATTGACTGCGATGGGAAGCGTGATTTGCCGAAGCGTCTCGGCGTCATCGGCCGAAATGGCCTCGGGTACTCCTTGTGTATGCGCAATCGAACGGAGCAGTTCGAGCTGATTGTCTTCTTCCTTGACCATCCACTCCGCGCCCAGCCTGCCAGTCTCTATGAGCTGGTTGGTGAAGCGTTCCTCGATTGTATCTAGGACTATATTGGTCACGACGTATGCTGCAGCCAAGGCCAGAGCCAGCGCCAGGCCGATATAGGGCAATGTGATTTTGTAGCGGATTGGGAAGCGGAATCCCCGTCCGGTTGGACCCGCACCTTTGGCGCCGTCCCTCTCAAGCTGAATCGCCTTCTCGATCTTTGACCCATTGAAAGGCGGACTGATGACTCCCCAATCCTTGTACTCTCGGCTCCGCCGAAATAGCCCTGCGCCAGTACCGTTGCCGGTCAGCAGCAAGCGGGAATCCGGAGCGCCGTGCTCCATCGTGGGGACCGCGGAAGGCCAATTCTCGCCAAGCAGCTGGACGTCAAGCAGGATCAAATCCGGCTTGTATCGTTTTACGATGTTGCCGGCCTCCTTTAAGGAGGCGGCGGTGATGACGACGTCGCCGCGGTCCTCAAAGAGTTTGGCCAATGCTAAGAGATGCTTGCGCTCAGGCTGGACGACGAGGATGCGTTTTGTCATGAATGGAAACCAGACTCTCTGGCAAGGGAGAGTCACGTCTGCCGCATAGAATGTACAGGAGGATGGGGCGCCCACGACTTACAGTTCTGTAAGGTGGAATAGGACGAATGGGTACGGGGCGAAGGTGCGGCCAATAAAAAAAAAGGGGGGGGGAATCCGAAGAGCCTTCTCCGAATTCACGCAGCGTGCGCCGGGGAGGATGCCGGAAAGCGCAATTAGAGTGGCGGAATTCGGCTCAGCCCCAGCGCGCAAAGTTACCGGTTCTGCTTGGCAGTCCCTGGGCGTTGTTTGTGCGGCCGAGGGTGGTTAGAACGTTTGCGCTAGTGGGGCGAAATTTCGGCTTGCTTGAGCGCCGGCGAATAACCTGCCACATCCATGAGCGGTTTATCCCTCGCTATCGATGTCTTGCGTTGAATCGGGCGCTTGAAGAGATAAGTCATATCGACTGTAGGCTCGGTATTGAAGGCAACCGTCTGCCATCCATCGACCTGCAGGCCGGCCAAGACACCTTGATTACAGCTGTGAATTGAAAATGTCTCGACCTGGCCACCCGGCTTGACAACGACGGTCTTCCTGGGCGAAGCCCACAGCAAACAGTACTCCCACTCCTCCATACGAATCCCCATAATCTCCGGCTCCGTAAAGGCTAACATGGAAGAAGGGGGCCCTCAAGGAAATGGGTTTGGGACATCGCCCCATTGCTGAGATACGGAATACCGTTCCGCAGGGGAAGCTGCGGGATCATCCATATCCCAGGACGGATCCAGATTAGGTTGCGGAGGGAGGGCGACCCAGGCGTTGGAGAAAGTGCGCCGTACAGGAATCGAACCTGTAACCTTGGGCTTAAAAGGCCCCTGCTCTGCCAATTGAGCTAACGGCGCATGGATCGGCATTTTAACACGGGGGAACGCGAAGGAGCTGGATGAGATCGGAGGTGATCAGCTTGAGACGGAGTTCAGCGCCGCGAAGACCTCCTGGTTGGGCCCGGAGGGGATCAGCTGGAAGCCAGGTTCAAGGTGGCGAAGACCTCCTGGCTGTGCCCGACAGGTCT